>CALUHJ010000028.1 GCA_944320415.1 uncultured Bacteroidales bacterium | reverse complement strand
CTTGGCATCGTTTTTTGGAAAAGAAGGGTAGGGGGAGATGGTTGATATTGGCATATGTGTTTATTTCGATTCGGATTTATTGTTATGTTTTTGCCTTGTTATGGAATAAAGTTATAATCATCTATAATACTTTGGATATTACACAATTTTGATGTAACGATAAGGTATATTGTTCTTTCCTCTTCTCCTGCAAGTTGCCGGCAAGTTAGATTCAATAGATTAATTCGCTAATAATTAATTACATATATATACGTATTACAAGATACAGCAAGTTGCTGGCAAGTTAAATTACCCACACCTACGCTTAGTTTTATGGTATACTAATAAGCTCAAAGGAGAATTGTATTGTCGTTATACACATTTTTTTTGTTGGGCAAGATTTTGAGCAAATATCTAGTGTGTTATTTATATTTCTACTGTATTGAAAAAGTATAAATCAATAAATTGAAGCTATATCTTGCCGTTAGTCCGAATTTTCGTATCTTTGTTTGCTATAATAAATATCTAGGGTAATTATATATGCAGATGGACGGATATTCTATAACACCCCAAGAAGAACGACTTAAAGCGCTCCGGTCGCTTATGCCAGAAGTATTTAATGAGGGGAAGATTGACTGGGAAAAGTTGAAAGCGACATTGGGAGAGAATATAAATTTTTCCAATGAGCGCTATGTGCTGAATTGGGCAGGCAAAAGCGATGCTTTCCGAGTGATGCAGCAGCCATCATCGGCTACTCTTGTACCTTGTCGGGAAGAATCTGTAGATTTCGACAATACGCAGAATATCTTTATTGAGGGAGAAAATATGGAGGTGTTGAAGGTGCTCCAAAAGAGCTATTTCAACAAAATAAAGATGATTTATATTGATCCTCCTTACAATACCGGCAACGATTCGTTCATTTACCCGGATAAATTCTCCGAGACTAAGGAGGAATATATGCGCCGTGTTGGAGATAAAGACGAGGAAGGTTATATGACTCGGGAAGGTATGTTCCGCAAAAACAGCAAGGAAAACGGTCAATACCATAGCAATTGGCTCAACATGATGATGCCGCGCTTGTATCTGGCCAAAAGTCTGTTACGTGAGGATGGAGTGATTCTTGTCTCGATTGATGATAACGAAGTACATAACCTCCGGTTATTGATGAATGAAATTTTCGGAGAAGAGAATTTTGTTGCAGATCTAATATGGAGTAATCAGGAAGGCGGTGGAAGCTCTGATAGTAAACTATTTAGGATTAAACATGAACATATCATTGCTTTTTCTAAAGACATTTCACAACTTGAGATAAAAGGAGTTGATATTACAAATGAAGATAGATATAAGGAAGAGGATAAATATAGTAAAATTAGAGGCAAATATTATCTTCAGAAATTAGGCATGGGCTCTATTCAATACTCAGAATCTTTAGATTATCCAATTATAGCTCCAGATGGTTCTGAAATTTATCCGAGTAATAATAATAATGGAAGAAAAGCTTGTTGGAGATGGTCTAAAGAAAAATTAAAATGGGGAATAGAAAACGGATTTGTTGTAATTAAGAAATCCAAAGACATTTGGACTGTTTATACTAAACAATATCTAAATTGCGACAATAATGGAGAAATTATAAATAGGACACAACGTCCATTAGGTATAATTGATAAATTTTCCTCTACCCAAGCAGCCAAATCCCTTGAAAATATTGGCTTATCAAAATTCTTCAATTATTCTAAACCAACTGATTTAATAAAATATCTAATTGATCGTTTTGTTGATTTTGATCCTATTATATTGGATTTTTTTGCTGGTAGTGGAACAACAGCACAAGCAATAATGGAGTTAAATCAAGAAGATAATGGAAATAGAAGATATATCTGTGTTCAACTCCCTGAATTGTGCGACGAGAAAAGCGAGGCATATAAAGCAGGATATAAGACAATTGCCGAAATATCCAAAGAGCGGATTCGCCGTGCCGGTATGAAAATCCGTACGGAGGTTGAGGCAGAACAGGCCAAACAACAAGGACGATTTGATTTCGAGGGCGAAAAGCCTGTAATGATGCCGGATCTCGGATTCAAGGTATTCAAACTTGTAGATAGCAATTTCAAACAGTGGCGTGATATTAAGGGCTCGGATAAGGAGGATTGGAAACAACAACTTATTGATTTCCTTGACCCATTGGCAAAAAATGCGACAGTTGGAAATATGGTTTATGAGCTGCTGTTGAAAAGCGGCAAAGATCTGAACAGTTGTATCGAACACAAGACCGGATATTATACGGTGAATGACGGTGAGTTGATTTTGATGCTGGAATCAGCGACTCAGGAAACGGTTGATGCGGTTTTGGCGGCACATCCCCAGAAAGTCATTGCGCTTGACAATTTATTCGAGGGCAACGATCAGTTGAAAACCAATACCGTTCTGCAAATGCGAGATGGTGGAATAGAATTTAAGACGATATAATATGTTAGATAATATCAAAATAACAGGATATAAATCTATAAAAGATTTGAACCTCGATTTGATGCCGATTAATATTTTGATTGGTTCAAATGGTGTTGGTAAAACGAACTTCATTTCTTTTTTTAGGTTGGTGAATAACATCTATGAGCAACGTTTGCAAAATTATACTATGCAGAATCGGGCTGATGGATTATTGCATTACGGAATTAAAAGAACAAAAGAAATAACGGGATATTTGCAATTTGCAAGAAATGCGTACGCTTTTACTTTGCAACCAAGAGACAATGGCAGTATGTTTATTGCTCAAGAAAATAGTTGGTATGAAGGATCTGCATATGGATATTCAAATATGGATGAAAGTGGCATAAAAGCGTCAACTACATTCCGAAATAGATGGTTACGAGAATATTTAGAGAGTTATAAGATATACCATTTCCATGATACGAGTAAAGGTGCCCCTCTCCGTTCAGCAGCTGATGTTAATGACAATAGAATATTGAAAGAGGATGGAGGAAATCTTCCTGCATATTTGTATCTATTGCAACAAAAACGTCCGAAAACTTTTCGAAGAATAGAATTAGTCGTCCATTCTGTTATGCCGTATTTCGAACGATTCGATCTGGCTCCGCAAGAATTGGATAATAAGATAGAACTTGTATGGAATGATATTGAAAATCCAGACAAGTACTTTACAGCAAATGATTTGTCGGATGGAAGTATTAGGTTTATAGCATTAGCTACATTGTTATTGCAACCAACATTACCGAGTGTTATTATCATTGATGAACCTGAATTAGGGTTACATCCTGTTGCGATAACAAAATTGGCTGGAATGATTAAGTCGGCAGCGGCACGAGGATGTCAAATGATTATTTCAACACAGTCTGTCAATTTGATTAGTCAATTTGCTCCGGAAGATATTATAACTGTTGATAGAAAAGATGGCCAATCGATTTTCAATCGGCTTGATAAAAATGCTTTGGAAAGCTGGCTTGAAAATTATTCGCTAGGAGAATTATGGACGAAAAGTGTTATTAACGGACAGCCTACAATGTTATGAAAAGATTGGTAGTTATTGCTGAAGGAGAAACAGAAGAAAGTTTTGTTAATGATATTTTAAGACCATATTTTAATTCGTTGGGGATATACAATTCTATCCAATGTTTTAAGACGAAACATTCTAACGGAGGCCTTTCTAAGTATTCATATATCAAGCAGGATATCATCCAAACCATATATGAAACAGATGTTGTCGTGACCACTTTGCTTGATTTTTATCGATTGCCATCTGATTTCCCGGGATATAAAGAAAATAATGCATTACCACATGATTGCTGGGTTGAGATTATTGAAAGCCAAATGAAAGAAGATATAGAACATACACAAGGACGGCGTTTTGATAATTTTATACCTTATGTCCAGTTGCATGAATTTGAAGCTCTTATTTTTTCTTCAATAGCTGGGATTGATGCCTTATTTGAAAGGTCTGAAGTTGAATATCGAGATTTTCAGGCGGTTATTGATAATTATCCAAATCCGGAAGATATTAATAATGGACCTAATAGTGCACCTTCTGTTCGGTTGAAAAAATTGATTCCAGGATATGATAAAGTAGTATATGGATTCTGCATTATTAGCGAGATAGGAATGGAGACAATATTGTCTAAATGTCCTCGATTTAATAAATGGATTGAAAAAAATAAAAGACGCTCTCAATGAAACTGACCTTTGAATCAAACTTAGGCTATCAGCAGGATGCCATACGAGCAGTTGTTGATTTATTTGAAGGACAAACGCTCTGTGATTCAGATTGTAATCTGAAAGAAAACGGCGTACTCGATTTAATAGCTGGAATCGGCAATAGGTTGGTTTTGGATGAATCTCAAATATTAGCCAATCTGCAAAAAGTTCAGGAACGGAATGATATTCCTGTTTCCGAGAAACTGAGTGGGATGCATTTCTCCATAGAAATGGAGACAGGAACAGGTAAAACCTATGTCTATCTGCGTACAATCTATGAATTGAATAGAAAGTATGGCTTCCGGAAATTTGTAATTGTGGTACCGTCCGTGCCGATTCGTGAAGGTGTGTTAAAGAATCTGCAGATTACGCATGACCATTTTCAAACGCTTTATGACAATGTTCCTATTCGTTATTATGTATATGACAGGAATAAGATATCCCAATTAAGAGGCTTTGCCACAGGTAATAATATTGAGGTGTTGGTTATCAATATCGACTCTTTCGCCAAGGATGAGAATGTAATCAACAAACCAAACGATAAACTCAACGGGCAGGAGCCCATTCGGTTCATTCGATCAGTCAATCCCATTGTCATCGTTGATGAACCACAAAATATGGAGTCGGAAAAGCGAATTGCGGCAATTGCCAATCTCAATCCTCTTTGCACGCTGCGTTATTCGGCAACGCATCGCAATAAATATAATCTGATATATAGCCTAAACCCCGTCAAGGCTTATGATCTCGGCTTAGTTAAGCAGATTGAAGTCGATTCGGTATTGGAGGAAAATTCAATGAACGGAGCTTCGGTCTCATTGGATGCTATCACTGTATCCAAAACGCGAGTGAC
>CALUHJ010000027.1 GCA_944320415.1 uncultured Bacteroidales bacterium | reverse complement strand
CATACGGAAAAAGAGTACAGAAAAAATAATCTGATAAATATGAGCAATATAAAGGACAATTTGCTGCAGCTTATAGGCAAGACTCCATTGGTGCGGCTTTCTAATATATATAAAGATGAATACGGAACGGAAATCATAGCCAAAGTGGAATATTTCAATCCGGGAGGCAGTGTAAAGGACAGGGCAGCCTATGCGATGATTGAAGCAGCGGAAACTTCCGGGAAATTAAAAAAAGGGGGTACAATCATTGAACCTACAAGCGGGAATACCGGTATCGGTATGGCTTGGATTGCAGCCCTAAAAGGATATAGAACGATACTGACAATGCCTGAAAGTATGAGTCTTGAACGCAGGAAACTATTGGCGTTCTTGGGGTGTGAAGTAGTTCTGACACCAGCCGCTTCCGGTATGAAAGGAGCTTTGGATAAGGCAGAAGAACTGCAAAGGAATACTCCCGGATCTATTATATTACAACAGTTTTCTAACTCAGCCAATCCTATGGTTCACTACAATACAACAGCAAACGAGATTATGGAGGATTCGGACGGAGTGTTCGATGTTTTTGTTGCTTGTGTAGGTACAGGAGGAACAATAACCGGAACAGGAAAAAGACTGAAGGAGTTAAAGCCGAATGTTAAAATTGTAGCAGTAGAACCGGAGTCATCAGCCGTTTTGTCAGGAGGGCAGGCTGGAAAGCACAGTATTCAGGGCATAGGTGCCGGATTTGTCCCTGATAACTATGATTCAAACACAGTAGATAAAATTATTCAGGTAAAAGATAAAGAGGCTTTTGATATGATGCACAGTTTGGCGAAAAAAGAGGGGCTTCTTGTCGGAATATCTTCCGGTGCAGCAGTTTCAGCCGCTGTTAAACTTGCCTCAAACGATTCTTATAAAGGGAAAAGGATAATTGTACTGCTACCTGATACTGGAGAGAGATACCTTTCTATGAATATATAAATAAACAAAGCCCTTAATGGGCTTTGTTTATTTATAATACAGTTTCAAATCATCTGTTGCAATCTCCTTGCCGTCTTCAAAGGTCAGTGTCTTGCGGTCTATCTCCTTGCCGTTCTTGCGCACGACCACCACCCAGTGCATCGGCTCGTTCACTGCCCCATCATCGCCATCGACCACACCGCCGGAAACGGCAAATTCAATCGCACTGCCTTCAGTGGAAAGCGTAACGGAAGGTACAGCCAGCTGTTCATCGCCAAGAACCGCCGTACCCTTGAACTTCTCTCCCGTATTCTCATTGACAACTGTTGTGCCGTTTGCAGCCACCACCACCGACTTGATATAACTCCTGTATTCGCCTGACTGCTCAACCGTAACCTGATACATAGCCCCCTCACCGCCTCCGGGTTCGTCTTCCTTGCTACAACCTACCAGACCGCCAATCACGCACAGGCATACCGCCAAATGATAATAAAACTTCTTCATAAGATTAAAATTTAAGTTTATAAATAAATCACGCAACCCAAACCGATATGGTTATTGTTGCGAAGAATGGAATTAAACAGCATTTCAAACCGATATTCGGCAAAGAGAGCGACCTTCGGACTAAGCAGCAGTTCAGGTCTTACGCCCACCTCATAGCCATAGACAAACGCCCGGCTACGCTCCAGATAAACCAGCTCGCTCTTGGTCTTTGCTGGTTTCCTGTTAGGTTCGACACACGATGATACCGCTATTGCAGGCATAATTCCGAACAGTTGGATTGAGTGGGCTGTCGGCGGTAATTCATTATTGTCGAACTTCTTTGCGAGTTTTACAGGAGCTTTCATGTACTTTGCCACATTGACGGAGGTTCCTATTGTCCAAGGTCTGTTGGCTTCGGGCATGGGTAAGGGGCCTGCCTTGGCTTTGCTGTTGGCCGGGCCGTCATTGTCCCTCCCGAATATGCTTGTCATCCGTGGCGTTTTGGGAACGAAGAAAACTGCTGTGTATGTGGCTCTCGTTATTGTCATGGCGACAATCTCGGGCTTTGTCTTTGGAAATTTCTTTTAAAATTGGGAATGGGCTATGAGAGTATTGCTTCTTTGTACAGGTAACAGTTGCCGTAGCCAAATGGCACACGGCATCCTGCAATCTTTTGATGAAACCCTTGAAGTTTGTTCAGCAGGTACGCATCCTGCCAAACAGGTCAATCCCAAAGCGGTTTCGGTAATGCGAGAAATCGGAATTGACATATCGGGACATACTCCAAGAGATGTAAGACAATATCTTGACCAAAAATGGGATTATGTCGTAACCGTATGTGGAAATGCGAATGAAACTTGTCCGGCATTTGCCGGATTGGTAAAGCACCGTTTGCATATCGGTTTTGACGACCCCTCAGAAGCTATAGGGTCACCAGAGTTTATTGACAGCGAATTTCGCAGGGTGCGTGATGAAATCAAAACACGATTTTATGATTTCTATCTCAATATAAAGCAAAGCGTATAACTAAATTGGAGTTTGGGATATGGCGTTACTATCGCTGTATCCCTCTTTCTTCTTGTCCGATTTTCCAATCATACTTACCCTCCGCCACATCGCCAACCTCTTTGAGTGTATGGCGATGTTTTATTTCGTCAAAAGGTTGTCGGCTCTCCGCATAGTCACAGA
>CALUHJ010000026.1 GCA_944320415.1 uncultured Bacteroidales bacterium | reverse complement strand
GCCCATGCCGCACCTTCCACTCCCAGTCCGAAATAAAATATAAACAGAGGGTCAAGAATGATATTGACGATATTCCCGTAAAGTACCGCCCTGAACGAGAATTGTGTCTTTCCGTGTGCGTCTATAATGGCGGTAAACAAAAGGTTCATAAACATGATAAGAACTGTGATACTGCTTATCCTCAGATAGTTCTGAGCCATCGTGTTTACTTCCGGTCTTTCGATATTGAAAAGTGATATAAGAGGCTCCGCCAGCATAAAGACGAACAGGGCATAGAATATCCCCAACACGAATGTACTGCGTATTCCGCACGATATGAAGTGCTGTATCCTGTCCTTCTTTTCAGCCCCTATACTGTGTGATACCGATACCATAGTACCGATGGTTATCACGCTTATCAAAGACCAACCCAATTTGATATAAAATCCGGCCGTTCCGACAGCCGCCACTTCTCCGCTTCCCAATTTCCCGACCCAGAACATATCCGTAATATCGTATGAAATCTGAAGGCAGGATGATAGTATGATAGGGATTGCTATTCTCAGTAGTGATTTTCTTTTTTCTCTTTTTGCCGATGTCTGTTCCATATTTCCAATTTTATATCGTAAAAATACGATACCTTATGCCAATAAAAAAACTCTTAATCAAATCATAAGAGTTCTGAAAACAGTTTCTTTGCCAAAAGCAGGTTTTCACGGTTAATACGATAGCAAACCTTAGGTGGAGCTATCTCGCCGTCTATCAGACCTACATCTTTCAGCACCTTCAAATGCTGTGATATGGTAGACTGTGCGATTGGCAGTTCCGTTGTCAAGTCTCCACAATAACAACAGGCATTGTGGTTAGCCAACAATCTTACGATTGCTATTCGTGCCGGGTGGCTCAGAGCCTTGGCAAAACGTGCTGCCAAAATATCTTTTTCCTCAAATTCTTCTGCTTTACTGAATGCCATAATATTTTCATTTTTTATATCGCAAATATACGATATATTTTTTATCAACCAACCTATTTATATAGATTTTATGTATTTTTTAATGTGCAGATGCACGAAGCCCCCGGAGAGTTACCCCGCCGGAGGCTTTTTTTATAGTTTCTGTGCTATATAGAAACCGTAACTGTAATAATCCTTGTACTTCTTGTAGAAGTCTGCTTCCTGTATATCTCTTTCAACAATAACTCTGGCAACTTCATTGTCGCCGAACTTCTCCATAAAGTCCTTGTGGCTGTCTAATAGGGGGTTGTAATAATTGTCAAGCCAGCAGTCATCAGGAAGTATAAAGTGTCCGAGAACCTTATATCCGGCTTCTTCCAGAGCTTTGATTTTTCCTGCTATTGTGTCCATTTCAGCATACTCTCCGTTCCAGAAGTCTTCCAGTTCTTTCGGGCGACAGTTTGTTATCCATGACAATTCAGAGACTGCAAGTATTCCTCCCGGTTTGAGAAACTCTTTCCAATAGTTGATGCCGTTCTTGAATCCGATATTGTAAACTGCCCCTTCCGACCAGATAATATCGAACTCCTCCTTTTCAAAAGGCAGCTTGTCCATAGATGCAGCCAGTGTCTCAATATGTGCCGTGATATTTTCATTCTTGCTGTCCTCTTTCAGTTTTTCAAGAAACTCCTCAAACAAATCCACTGCAATAATGTTACCTTTCAGCATTTTTGCCAAAGAGATAGTCTGTTCGCCTGTACCACAACCTATGTCTGCTATCTTGTAAGACTTTTCCCTATCTATCTTAGCCAGTGTAACTGCAAGATTTGTAGCGTCTTCACTACCCGGTCCCTGTCTCTTGTTATTACGATGCAGATGCATCATCAATTCCATTTCGTCCATATTTTTGTTCTTTATATTGTTGATAATATAACACGTTATCAATCTGCTTGTTTATAGTATCTTGCTTTATGTGCCTTTTGGTTGTTATTCTTCGTATTTATCCAAATACTCCAGAGCCGCTTCCTGAATGACATCTTTTAGAGTTACCCCCTTACGTATAGCCAGCGTTTTCAGGCGTGTGTGAATACTCTGGTTGATTACAAAGTTACAGTGTACCGCC
The DNA here is from genome assembly GCA_944320415.1 of uncultured Bacteroidales bacterium. GTDB lineage: Bacteria > Bacteroidota > Bacteroidia > Bacteroidales > P3 > Onthomorpha. The sequence continues at coordinate 2,084 of CALUHJ010000026.1, read as the reverse complement.
TTCTCCTTTTTGGGCTGTTCCGGCTCCTGAATTGCTGCGGTCGGCTGTATCAGACTGTCAAGACCGCCTGTTATCCCGGCGGCCATGCTGCTTTTCAAATCTTTCTTATTTGCCATAGTTTAGTTCATTTTTCCCATTAGTAACTCGTTGCATACACTCTCGTAATCTTCTGCTCCGGCTGACTTGGGCGCATAGTGAAAGATGTCCTGTCCTTGTGTCGGAGCTTCGGCAAGCGCAATGGCATTGCGTATGTGTGTGCTGAAGACCTTTCCCTGAAAGGTTTCCTGCACCAGTTCTGAAACGCTCTTGTTCAGGTTCTTTCTTCCGTCATACTGGGTAATCAGCACCCCGGCAATCTTCAGGTCTGAGTTAAGACGCTGCTGTACCTTACTTACAACCTGCATCAGCTTGGCCATACCTCGCATGGCGAGATATTGCGCCTGTACCGGAATGATAAGCTGATCCGAAGCGGTCAGCGCATTTAACGTGAGCAATGACAATGACGGAGGGCAGTCTATCAGTATATAGTCGTACTTATCCTTGCTCTCTTTGATAAGGTGCGCAAGGATAAGCTCACGCCCTGCCTCGTTAATCAGTTCCGTTTCTACCGCCGACAAGTCCAGACATGAAGGCACTACGCTCATGCCGTCCTTGTGCTGGTATATCGGCAGCGGATATTCGCCTTTCATCGCTCCGTAAATAGTCTGTGGCAGTTCGGCCGACAAGCCCATTGATTCGGTCAGGTTCGCCTGTCCGTCAAGGTCTATCAGCAGCACCTTATAACCTTTCTGCTGCAATGCCCCGGTTATGTGCCACTTATAGGTAAAGATACTATGCCACAGTCCTGTATCGGAGGCCGCAGGCGCACCCCAATTAGCAAACACAAGGATGAGAACCAATGTAAAGAAATGAACAGAAGTCTGCCATATCGGACGCTTTTCGGGCGGAGGAACGATGTTCATCTGTTCCTCTTTCTTGGCTTTTTCCTCTTTACGAAAGATGAATGACATCAACAGTCCGATAACAACCGCAAAGGATATGGCACCGACTGTCCGGGCAATTCCCATTTCAAGCCCTAAAATACGGGCTGTCAGTATAATAGACAATATACTGATGGCAGGCCCGGAATAAAGGAACGCTATCGCAGGGCCTAATCCTGCACCCCGTTTATAAATACTTGTAAACAGGGGCAGAATAGTACACGAGCAAACAGCAAGAATGCCTCCCGATATGGCGGCTACCGTATAGGAAAGCCATTTTTTCGCATTCGCTCCGAAGTATTTGAGTACCGAACCTTGGCTTACGAACACGGCTATTACACCCGCAATAAAAAAAGCAGGCAGCAGACACAGTACCACATGTTCCCGTGCATACCATTTTGCAAGGTCGAGTGTCGCGTCTATGGCTGTCATGAATCGCTCGCTTTCAAGCGGCAGAAAGAATACTGCCGTGAAGATTACGACAATCCACAGGAGATTTTTCAGTTCTTTCTTCGTGTCCATAGGTGCGTCTTATATACCAAGCATTTGTTTTATCTCACTTTCTGACGGTACATGTCCTTTGATTTTTACACTCCCGTCCACTACAACTGCGGGTGTTCCCATTATATTGTAGTTCATGATTTCCGTGATGTCCTCTATTTTGGAGAGTCTTACATCGAGATTATTGTCATTGATTACTTTCTCGATAGCCTGATAAGTCGCTTTGCATTTGGAACACCCCGGGCCTAATACTTTTATGTCTTTCACGACTGGTTTGTCCGTGGCTTGTCTATCTTCGCAACAAGCAGTCGCAGGCTGCCCGGCCCCCCTCTATAATCAGGTTGCCGCCACACGAACATGAGCAGGGCTTCGGAGAGAACAGTGAAGCCCAAAATCCCTTTTTGTTTTCTTTCTTGCTTTCTTTTTTAGTTTCCATTTTGTTGAATTTTATAGTAAGTAGTCGCCCCTTAAAAGATGCGTTGCTGCTTAATAGTCAACAGATTAATGTACGATTTCCTTTGAGATGTCTGCAAGTTTTTGTACCTTTACGGTTGAAAACTTGCAGATTATATGATAAACAAGACCAGTCCCCAGCCCTCATTG
>CALUHJ010000025.1 GCA_944320415.1 uncultured Bacteroidales bacterium | reverse complement strand
TCCAGGACCCGATTTATGCCTATTGGTTGAAGACGGAGTACTTCGCAAAATAATCATAATGTGGCTCTCGGTTTCAGAGCCATTTTTGTACCTTTTCTCATCAAAAAACGCCATTTTTCACAAGTTTTTGTACCGCACATTTTGATATTCAAGAAATTACACTTACTTTTACTTTCCAAAATGGAGGTACAAGCCGAGAATGGTGCTAAAAATCACTAACTTACACATTCTCAGATACTTGCCAACCTGCTGGTTGTACCTTTTAGAGTGCTATACTATTGATAATCAACGATGTACACATACTGCATCGGCAAATAAACTCCTTGAATCGTTATCAGTTTAAGGAGATGCCGTACTATGGTTACAATATAAATATTTTTATACCGAGGGAATGATTGCAAGCATTAGCAGACCCTCGGTTTAAAAAGTATTTTCAGACAATATAATTACGTGTTGACGCTGAAGGATTTCATGGTTTAATGTGTATTGCTTTATGAAGGAGAGTATTTTTCTTTCTTTTTTCTTTTTGTAGCATTATGTTTTATATCTTTGTAAAATAATGTTGAATTAGGAAAGAGTGATAGATGTGATTGAAAGTATCGGTTTAAATGCATAATCATGGGTAAAACTATTACTACATATTTAATTGACGGTGACCCTAAGGGGACACAATATTCATTCATCAGCAACAAAATTTGCCAAATGTTTGTAGTGCCACGCTCAAACCTGTCTTATTTGAATGAGCAAGAGAAACTACAAAAACCGGCGTTTTATATCCTAATAGGAGAAGATGAGTCAACAAAGCCACAAGCCTATATCGGAGAGACTGAAAACTTCAAAGAACGCGTGAGAGACCACGACAACAAAAAGGAGTTTTGGCAAAAGGCCCTTATTTTCGTTTCAAAGGACGAAGACATAACAAAAACGGACGTGCAATATTTGGAGTATAAAGCCATCGCCGAGGCTAAAAAAGCAAATACGTTTGTCCTTAGCGAAAACAAGCAGATACCCAAAGCACCCAACTTGCCCGAGCATCAGCGCGACGCTATGGACGAATTCTTTGAGGATATTAAATTTTTGACCTCTTTTATGGGTTGTAATATATTTGAGATATCGCAACTGAAAGAAGAACACTTGTTCTACACTAACGGACGAGGATGTAAAGCAAATGGATTTTACAACTCATCAGGTTTTACTGTTCTAAAAGGCAGTATATTGGCAAACAGTTGTGCCCCGTCATTCCAATGGAAAGAAAAACGAGAGAAGTTGATTAAAGAATATGCGACTTTTGAGAATGGAAATTGGGTAATGAATTCAGACAAGACATTTTCAAGTCCCAGTAGAGCCGCTGATTTTTGCACAGGACGGTCATCCAATGGATGGATCGAATGGAAAGATAAAAATGGAAATACATTGGATTCGGTATATAGACAGTTGGAATAGAATATTATAGACATTAGAGCGATTTTAGTTGCTGTTACATGGACATAATCCAACATCCTGTTCGTCCATATTTATATTGAATTTGCATAAAAGAACATCAGCTCCAACCTCCGTGCTTTTACCCTTGCCGCAATCTATGCATTAAGAACGATATTATATTATTCGTAAACTTGCTATTTTGTCCCCAACAAACAAAATATTGTCTTTTCGCAAAGGTGACAGTTTAATACGGTTCTTTAAATCGTTTTTTTTTTTAGTATCTTCACCTGTTTTCTTTATTGTACGCTATACTGAAGTTCCATTCCCTGTCACATTTTCTGTACCTTCGCCCGGAATACAGGAAATATTTTTCCTTTTCCGCTTTGCCCAATCCGTTATATTCCTTTATGCTTATTTCCTCCTTGATATAGTTACCTTTGGAATCCTTTAGGTAGCAGCCGTTTTTATCCTTTAAATACGATGCCACGTTTCGTCTCCATCCCGATGTCAGACAATGCCCCGTTTGTGTCGCTTCATTCACCCATTCAATGCACAGACCTTTGTCAAGGCTCAAGCCCATCATCATATCCTCATAAATATAGGTGGAACGTCTTTCAAATTCTTTTGTAGTTACCCATTCACCATCGTTTAATGACTCCACCTTATAACCCCTTATTAGGAAGGATGCCCTGTATTTCTTGTCCTTATTTTCAAATGTGATGTCCATACCTGAAGCATGGCAGTTGAACGAACCGAATACAAAATAGGGCAGGTCTTGCCGTTTTTCATGGTCTGTCGTATGATACATTACCGGATCTTTCAGACCGCCTTCCATTTCTTCATGATAATAGAATTCTATTTCCTTCAAATGTATGCGCCTTGTTTTATTTATAAGGAAATATCCTCCGAAAATCAACATGCAGGCCAGGTCGTGGAATTGTCTTGTCACTTCCTGATGTTTTTTATTCCGCTCCAGCTGGGCAACGCCTTTGAATGTTTCAAGTATTGTCTTCATGTCTTATGCTTTCTTACTTGAATCCTGTACATATATTATATCTGGCAATGTAACCGTTTAGATTAATCCTTTTGGATAAATAAACGGATTTAAAATGAAATCGAAATCATGCCATTCAGCATGAAACATCCCTGCATCCGCTTTGTTGAGTCTCAAACTCTATCGTCACATGGGATATGCCTTTGTAGGCAAGACATTCTTTCAGTTCCTTTTTCATTTTCTCCATCTGTTGCACATCGTCCAGTACAACATGTATCGTTGCCGCGTTCTCCCTTGTGCTTATGGCCCATATGTGCAGATGATGCCAATTGCCCGCTCCGACTGTTTCGTCTATTGCATTTTTCACTTCTTCCATGTCAATGGAGGAGGGGATGGCATCCAGTGACATATAAAGACTTTCCTTTAGCAGCTTGAATGTCGAGACAAGTATTATGACTGCAATGACAATGCTTATTGCGGGGTCTATCCATGTCCAGTTGTTCAGACTTATTATCACTCCCGATACCACGACACCGACCGACACAAGGGTATCGGCCAGCATGTGCAGAAAAGCACCCTGTATGTTCAAGTCCTCTTTTCTGCCTTTCATCAACAGCCATGTCGTCAATCCGTTTATGACAATTCCGCATCCGGCCGTCCATCCTATGGCTTCTCCCGAAACTGTCGAAGGCTCCCTCAGTCTGTGTATGCTTTCCAATACTATTATCCCGACAGATACCAACAATATCACCGCATTGACAAGGGATATGAGAATGGTTGATTTCTTGTAACCGTAGGTAAAATGATTGTTGCTCGGATATCCGGCCATACGAAAGGCAAGCAATACAAGCAGCAGACTGAATACGTCACCGAGATTGTGTACCGCATCTGAAAGAAGTCCGACAGAGTTGTAGGCAAACCCCATGAAGACTTCAAATGCTACGAAAAGCAGATTCAGCACAACGCAGAAAACAAACGTCCTGCTTGTGCTTTCCGGCGTATGGCTGTGATTGTGACCTGTGTGTTCCATGGATTTATTCGTATCGTTTTCCGTTGGTAATCATTTTGAAAGTATAATAAAGTGCCGGGGCAATAATGGCGCAGACACTGACACCTATCATCCAACCGCAGCTTCCGCCTGAACCTGTGGCTGCAGAGTATGAGACATGGTTTACAAGTCCCATGGTGAACATGCACAACACTTTTTCCGCTCTGAGCATCTTCACCGCCATCATGTAAAGCATTTCCCTGTTGTTTTCCGTTACCTTTACCGGATAGTTCAATATTTTCGGCATTCTTTCAAGCACCGAAAGGACTATGTAAAGTACAAATGACAGTATTGGAGGCAGGTAAAGCCAACGGATGCTTCCCCAAGAGTCAACCTCACCTCTGAAATTGTAATGCTTGGGAACAGACGCACCTTCAGGCAGTTCTCCGATGAACAGCAAAGGATACAGCGACCATAACAGGCAAAGGATGCAAAAGCACTCCCTTAGCCAATCTCCGTATCCCCATTTGCCTTTCATTCTTTCTTATTCTTCAAATATTATCTCTCCGCGGGCTTTGGAGAAAGTGAATGTGCCGAAGTCGGTCAGGCCGTTCTTGTTCACTATCATGTTGTACTGCATGCCTTTTCTGACTATCACCTCGTATTTGTCCGCAAAATACTTTCCTATATACGCGGACCTGAATGTCAGAACGGAGTTGTCCAATATGTTTCCGTCTTCGTCAAAAGCCTTGTCCTTGTCCCTGAAGTCGTCCTTGGTTATCCTGCCGCTCAACAGGAACTCCATGGCCACATCCCAGTCCAATACGGCGGCATCCCTGTATCTCTCGTCATATATGCAGGGAACAGCCTTGCCGTTAAGTATGATATATATCTGTGCCTTGTCGCCGTTTATCATCGTGACCTTGATGTTGTTGTCCGTGTACACTATCGGCACTTCCGTGTCAGGAGGAGGCAATGTGCCTGAAACCATGTCAACAACGGGAGCCTTCAATGCCGCATCCGCAAGGCTGTCCCTTACGGCCTGAGGAACGAAGTCCGTCCTCAATATCCTGAATTCCGTCCGTCTGTTCAGCTGATGGGCGGCCTCTCTTTCACCGTGAGTTTTCAATTTGTTTATGTAATCGTCCGTCAGCGTTATTCCCTTGTTGAACTTGTAGGTCTTGCCGTTCATCTCCACCGTACAGTCATGCTTCAACGTGCGAGGCACCCTGTCACCGTAGCCCTTAGGCACAAGACGTTCTCTTTCTATGCCTCTGGCATGGAGGAACTCCACTACCGATTCCGCTCTTCTCTGGCTGAGTGTATCGTTCGTTACCCTTAGGAACGGCCTCGAATCGGTATGTGAGGCAAGCTCTATGACGTAGGTTGGATTGTTTACCAATATTATAAGAAGGTCCGCCAGCGAATCCTGATACTGGTCCTTCAAGTCCCACTTCGCAAGGTCGTAACGTATCTCCGGCAATACTATAGGCTCCTTAGGTATGGGAACAAGCTTGAAGTCGTGAACCAAATCCTTGTTGGTCGTAAGGCCTACCGTGGATTCCTTGCCTTCGGTGTTGAAATAATCCACCTGCGAAACCTGTATCCTGTAATTCACATTATATTTTATCTGTTCGGTCGAGAATTCGTATTCTCCCTTGCGGTTGGTCCTTGTCTCTATTGTGGTGTTGTCATCGCCTATGAGCTTTATTCTCGCACCTTCTATCGGTTGCATCGACTTGTCGTCCCTTACCTTTCCGCTCAATGAAAACAAAAGAGGAGCCCTGTAAAAGGAATACAGGTCGTCGCCTCCCGTACCGCCTTCACGGTTCGAGGAGAAATATCCCGACTCTTCGGCCGCTATGTTCTCCACTTCGGCATGGTTGAACACTATTCCTATCTCGTCATACGGACTGTTTATCGGATACATCAGGTTCTGAGGCTCCGACCATTCGCCGTCAACAAATTCCGTGTAGAACAGGTCGAATCCTCCCAGTCCGGGCAATCCGTCCGAAGAAAAATACATACGCGTGTCCGAACGCAGGGTAGGGAACTCCTCCTTGCCTTCGGTGTTTATCTGCTTGCCGAGATTGACCACATTGCCGAAAGGTTCGTCAATGCTGCTCCTTGTCGCCTTCCACAAGTCATAGTCTCCTTCACCGCCGGGACGGTTTGATGAAAAATACAACGTAAGCTCGTCCGACGAAATCGCAGGATGAAAATAGTTGTATGCCGTATCTCCCAAATCTATCATCACAAAGGCAGGTGCCTGTTCTTCGCCTGACTTGTCATCTTTCTTGCCTTTGGCCTTGCTGTTCTTCTTACTTCCTTTCTTGGGTTCTATCGGGTTGGTGTATATGGCACAATTCAACTGTTTGTTCTTCTTTATGTTACAACGCGAGAAATAAACGTTCTGCGTCTTTTCGCCCCTGACAATCACCAACTCTCCTTCGTTGGCATCGGTGTTCACCTGGTCTATGGAAATGAGGGAAGGCTCTCCGAGGTCTCCGTTTTTCTGCTTTGCGGTAGTATAAATGTTCGAGAAGTATTCACCTGTCCACACATCCCTTTCGTCCTTGTCCTCGCCTGCCGGACGCGATGAGGTGAACGTAAGTTCCTCCCACTGGTCAAAACCCATGAAGCGCGGAGCCCATTCGTTCCATTCCGTATTCACGTCCTTCTGTTCCTTTATCTGATGTCTCGTAGGGTTGTCTATCCACTTCTTTGCCAAGGCTATGGACTGCAACCGCCTTTGTGCAAGAGCGTCGTCGGGTACGAGTTTCAGATATTCCTTGTAGTTGTATTCCGCAGCATCCCAGTCACTGTAAAACTTCTGGAAGTCGGCCATGTGAAGGAATATCTTGGGCTGTACAGTGTAGTATTTTGCCTTGACAAGTCTCTGATATGTCTTTATGGCCTGCTTCTTGTCGTCCATGAAACGATAACATTCGGCCTGTTGGAACATTATCCTGTTCTTTTCCTGTCTGTTGCCCTTGACCTTGGTATATGCTTTCTTGTACAAATCCACCGCCGTGGTGTATTGCTTGGACTCGAAGGCCTCGTCGGCCAGTTCCGTCAGACTCCTTCTCTGTGCATATCCGCTTACGGACAGCCCCACCAATAGGAAAATAATGAAATGCCTTGGTTTCATCGTATTATCTTATGCTTTATCTTGTTAGTAATCAAACCGTTAAAAATATTGTGCCTGCATTCAAATACACAAAACGCGCACAATAAGCCTATTGTACGTGGTTACAAAGATACAAACATTCTTTTATTCATTTTGATTTTTTTCGCATATTTTTTATTTCCGATTCAAACCCGTGCTTGTCCTGCAAGGAATCGGGCGCGTTTTTTGCCCTCAGACTCTTTTTTGAATCCGTAATTTTGAAATCAAATTCCGCGAAAACGGTTTCAGAAAAGAAAAAAATGGATTCAGAAAAGAAAAAAGACAATTGAACTGCATTTTTAATGGTTTGAAAACCAACGTGTTTTTCTTTGGAGTAGATTTTTTTTCGTTTTCCCTTTGGCCGGTACGGAAAATCTTTCTATTTTTGCAATCCGTTTCGAGAGGGGGTGGAGAGACACAGGGGCGAATGAAAGTGGAGAACAATAAACAAAAACAAATAAATAATGTACGCGATAGTAGAAATAGCAGGACAGCAATTCAAGGTACAGAAAGATCAGAAGATATTCGTACATCGTCTTGATAAGGAAGAAGGTGCGGACTTGTCTTTTGACACCGTGATGCTAAAGGATGAGGATGGAAACATCACTGTCGGTGCTCCGCTTATAGAGGGTGCGAGCGTAAAGGCCAAGGTGATAAAGCACATCAAGGATAAGAAGGTGTTGGTATTCCACAAGAAGAGAAGGAAGGGTTATCAGAAGATGAACGGTCATCGTCAGTGCTTGACCCAAATCATGATTACCGACATACAATAATTTGTTTGTTTAACGTTATATTAGGTATTAAGGATAAAAACATATAGGATATGGCTCACAAGAAAGGTGTCGGCAGTTCGAGTAACGGACGTGAATCGGAAAGTAAACGATTGGGAGTTAAGATATTTGGCGGACAGAGATGTATAGCCGGAAACATAATCGTAAGACAGAGGGGGACTGTTCACAATCCAGGAGTGAATGTAGGCATGGGCAAGGATCATACTTTGTTTGCCTTGGTTGACGGGGTTGTTGAGTTCAAGAAGAAAAAGAACAACAGATCTTATGTTTCGGTTGTTCCTCAGGCTTAAGGGAAAATCTTCATAAGTGTTTAGTTAATAATTGATTATTGGTTTGGGTTACACAAAGTACTCAAACCTCATTTTCCCCCGCAAGGGGTGAATTTCAGATCTTTGACAGATTGGCATATAAGCGAGATACGAGATTAAGAGATAAAGAGTACACGGGGGATGCCTAGGCTCTC
>CALUHJ010000024.1 GCA_944320415.1 uncultured Bacteroidales bacterium | reverse complement strand
ACCATTCCGAACAGAGAAGTTAAGCCCTGCCTCGCCGATGATACTGCTACGGTGGGAAAGTAGGTCGCTGCCAGATTAAATTGAGAAGAGCTCCGCTATATTGCGGGGCTCTTTGGTTTTGTAAAAGCAATATTGCGATGGGGAAAAGTTTTAAGGTAAGTAAAGTCGAGTTGTTGATAGCCATGATTTTCATAATTGCAGGTGGAATTTGCGAGTTTTTTATGGAAGATCTTTGGCACTTGGGAATCTTGCTATCAGCAGTTGGTTATGGAGGTATTGTAGAAATTCTTGTTAAGAGATATTACTATAACAAAGAGTAGAAACGGAAGCAATATATTGTCTTGTCCTGAAAAAAAGTCAACGCATTACGGAAAAAGTAAAAAGAAGGCATGACAAGAATAAAACCGCCGTTACATTTAGTAAGTCGGCATCTTACACCCCCAAAAAATCTAATTTTTTGCATGTTCACCTCAAGAATTGAAACTTTTATCATAGGAATTTTTAATTTTTTACTCTCGACTTTTTATTTTCCAAACTGTCTGAGGAAGGAATCATGCAATGATATTGCGAACCATATATCGTTGAAGATATTGCCATTGTCCATCGCAGGATTTAATTGGTAATTATGATGTTTATTGGGAGAGGTAAAACAGCAAAAAAAATAAATAATCTGCGGAATAGCTTAGTTCGTTTTGTTATTAGTGTTTTTTTGAGAGTCAATTAGGCGGCAAGTTGATTCTAAATATTCTTTCCAGAATAAAATTCAGTTATGGGAGGAATCTCTTTGTTCTCTACTTTCTTTAGACATTCCTCCATTTCTTCTTGATTCAAAATAAATCTACTACATGTTTTAGCCCGTGCATTATCATGTTTTTCATTATTTGATATACCGAGACATTTGTATAAACGACAAATCTTGTCTCCACCATTATTTTCCACAATATTTTTGCACATCAAGCAATTTCTTATTCCAAACTTCAGAAATCCCATCCATTTTGCAATTTCATGAATACCAAATGCAACAGGAGTATGAAAGTATATCTCGTACAATGAATTTGGTTTTGTTTTCCGAACCTCGTTACACAAGCTACAATCCTGTCTGCAACTAAATTTCCCGGATGGAAATAAAATATATCTGGAGAACTCAATCTTAGAATTACAGTTTGTGTAATTATAATCTTTATTTATAAATCCCCAAAAAGATACCTTTAGGGATTGATTGTCGTTTCCTGCTTTATCATCTTGTTTTAGGCTTTCAATCAGGCCATTTTTGATTATTTCGTCAATGTCATTCTCGCTTTCAATCTTTGTTTCAATAATCTTCTCGCCACTGTGTAGTTTTGCGTCTTCACTTGCATGTGTTACAAATATTTCCAGATAAACGGGCTTTCTATCTGGATGTGTTGAAGATGAAAACTTAAGATCAGACCTCCTTCTTGTTGTATCGTAGGGGACTTCCTGTTCACATGTATCATAGAATTCGCTTAGGTCAAATCGACGTGTTGTTTTTTGAATACAATCACCATATCCATATCTAAAGTACTGACATTTATCAAACAACTTACAGTATGAGGTATATTCAAACGAAAAGGTTATTGATTTTGGCCCATAAAAGGCTTTTTGTATTTTCTCTTTTGCCAGAAGGTGAATGGAAGTTTCGCGTGCGTTTGGGCAATCAACTCCAGATTGATGCGCAAAATGGTGCATTCGTTTACTTCCCTCATTCCTTGCTTGCAATGGTTGCTTGCAAGCCGGACATATACATCCACATCCATTGCCGTTGGGGACATCGTCTATGTGTTTGAGATTGCCCTCTTTATCAAGTGCATATGTTAGTATCTCTGAAATCATGATTAAAGTTCAAATGTTCGTCAGACACTATGTTTATTCATAGTACAAAAACAAATAGTGAATATTTTGGATGCTATGTTATTGCATTCTTCTTGCAAGTTGGATTATTTAAAAACCAATCAATTAATTCTCGCCAACAATTTGTTTACAAACACTCTGATAAGTCTTGTATTCTTCATCATTATAAGAAGCAACAATTTGGTTCATATTTTTGTCAAACAAGTAAATCTTTTCGCCGAAAAGTGTATTTCCAGCATTATTATCTGCACGATAACGGTGCTGAACCTTATAACCAATAAACATCCGTTCTTTATCCATCATTTTCTTGAGTTCTTCGCCAAGTTTCTTTGCTTTTGAAATTGCCTCCGTTCTGTTTTGTGTATTCTCGTCATATTCATCTTTTGCTTCCTGATATTCGTTCCTCGAAAATGCACTTCCCATGTTATCCCATAAGGACATTGAGGATTTTGCTTCCTTTATATTATTGTCATATTCCTCAATAGATGTTGCCAAGTCTAGCAATTGCATTGTCTTGTCGACAAATACAGGATCGTCAAAAGGTGTAAATGCGCTATCTACCTTTGTTTCTACAGGATCGTATGACTCGGGAACATACAATACCTTCTTGAGATCTTTCTCAATCAATTTATTCGCCTTGTTTTCAGGAGATCTACTACATGAAATGCAAAATGCGACAAGAATAACTGCTAATAATACTCTTTTCATATTTCTATAGGTTTTTGTTTATCAAAAAGCGTAATACTATATGTTTTTAATAAATGCAAATATACAATTTTCATCTTGAATGCACAGAAAGAAAAGACAAAAATTTATGTTTAGGAGTGCAGTTTTTATCCTTTTGAATTTATAATTGATATTTCATTATTTATATAACAGCTTATTGGCTATTTATCGTTTTCACCGCTTTCCGTGTGTTCTCTGACTAAAACGTAAATGTCATGCCGACAGAAGGCATTATAGGCAATTGGTCAACGCGTTCGGATGTAATTCTGTTGTAGTAAAACAGATTGTTCCTGTTATACAGATTTGTTACACTCAAATCCAGCTCCAGTATGGAATGCTTTCCTATCTCGAATCGTTTTTTTACCGAGATGTCAAACCTGTGATAATCCGGCAGACGTTTGGAGTTGAGATCTCCGTATATGGTGACCAATTCACCATTGGCATTTATGTAATCGGTATTTATTCCGTCCGAGAAGTCAACGGACTCTATCATGGATGCAGTAGGTGTGTAGGGAAATCCGCTGCCGTAATTCCATCGCAGACTTATCTCAAGGCTTCTGTCCTTTAGCATCTGATAGTTGACAAGTATGTTCAGGTTGTGGCGTCGGTCGTAGTGCGGGTAATAAGTCTGTTTCTCGTTCGTTCTCTCCACCCAACCCAAAGAATATATTGTCCAAATGTAAAGACGTCCGTTGTCGTATTTCAGTGACAGGTCTCCTCCATAAGCGCGTCCCTCCTCTATAATGTATTCCTTTTTAAGAAAGTCCTCCTTGTCCGTATGGTCCGCATCATCCGTATACAACTTGTCTTTGTTTATGCCTGTAAGGTTACTCATCGTCTTGTAATATCCCTCAACGTTAAGGCTCAAGTTTTTCAATATGTCGTACTCCATCCCGAAAATAAGATGATTTGATTTCTGCACATAGGATGTTATTTCCTCTCCCCTGAAATGCGATACTATGTTAAGGTCCGGACTGACGGTGAGATATCCCGAAAAAAGATTCACTATGTCTCTATCGCTTTTGGTATCGATGAAAGCCTGCGAGTACATGCCGGCTGCGGCCTTCAATCTGAAATTGTCCGTTATGTTGAACTTGAATGCAAAACGCGGTTCAATCAATACATCACCGAGTGATGCATAATAGGACATCCTTACACTCGGCTCCAACAATATCGGACCGAGTATCCATTTGTAAAGGATATATGCGGCAGCCTCCGTGGAGTAGTCCGTTGCGGTATCGGCCGTTTCAAAAGAAGTCCTTGTAGTGTTACCTATCATTTCCACACCATATTTCAACTGGTCTTCTCCGAAAAAGTTGGTCACCGACATACCGAGATTGAAACCTCCTATATTGCTCATCCTTTCCTGTTCGGATGAAGTCTCCGACATCTTCATCGTGTAGTCGGAATAGGCCAATACACCTTCAACCAATGCGGAACTGTTGCCCGGAAGAAGAAGGAAATTGGCACCTATCGCCTTGTTGTCCCAACTGTAATCCGCTATGGATTCGTATTGATTGACCTTGTCGGTGAAGTTGAAGCCGAAAAGGTTTATTTTGCTACCGTTGTCCGATGCCAGCGTGAGTTTGCCGTACAGATCGAGAAAATCGTAAGGCAGTTCCTTGTCCATGTAGGAATATATGGATGTAGAGGTTTTGGACAGATAGGAGTTCTTTGCGGTAAACAGATAAGATAGACTGTAATTCTTTTCCTCACTGCTTTTGATTATTGGACCTTCGAGCAAAAAACGTCCTCCGAATGTTGAGGCCGACAGTTTGCCGGAGGTTCTCTTTTTGTTACCGTCCTTGGTTGTTATGTCCATGACTGAGGACAATCGTCCGCCGTATTGGGCATTGAATCCTCCCGTATATATTTCCGCATTCCTTATTATATCCGTCTCGAATACCGAAAAAAGTCCTATGGAATGAAAAGGATTGTACACAACCATACCGTCTAAAAGCACTTTGTTCTGTATTGCGGAACCTCCGCGTATGTACAGTTGTCCTCCCTGGTCGCCCGAAAAGACCACGCCCGGCATAACCTGTATGTATTGGGCAAGGTCAGCCTGTCCGCCTATCGACGGAATCTGTTGTATATCCCTTGAAGTGACCTTTTCGACAGATACAAGACTCTCGTTTCTTGCACTCTCCCTGCGACCCGATACCTCGAATGCAGACAATTCTACCGCTATCGGTTTTAGCTTTATGTTTATTGATTTTACTTTTTTTGCTTCAACAAGAACGCTTATCGTGTCCGTCTCATAGCCTATAGATGTGACAACCAGTTCGTGATTGCCTTCCTTCAGTTTTGACAAGACGAAATAACCGTTGACGTCTGTTGCAACGCCCGTGCCTAAGTCTTTGACCAATACGTTGGCGAACATGACTGGCTCTTCCGTTGTTTGGTCCAAGACAAATCCTTTGATTGAACCGTTTTGGGAAAAAAGACCAAGAGAACAAAAACAAAGAATGAATAAAAACAAAGAATGTTTCATGATTGTTGCGAATGAGGTTTTGACGATAATTTAATGAATAAGTTTGTAAACAAGTTCCTTCAGCAGTTCGTATTCGTTTGTCACCGCTGCAGAATCCACTCCTTTAGTCTTAAGGTCGCAATCCTTTATCAGAGCTATGTTCCGTATTATCTTGTCCATCGTAAAACGCTGTGCCGGCAGTATATAGTCTTTTGCGAAATAAGGAGATATGTTCAGGGCTTGGGAAACGGCATTATTTGACTTGTCCGGCAGTTGCGAAACTATGAGCAACTTGACGAAATAGTTGAACAGGGATGACAGAATAAGAGCCATGGGGTTTTCCTTGGGATTGGCTTCAAAATAATCCACAATACTGTTTATTTTCTCCTGATTGAACCCCGCTATGGCGTTCTGTAATTCGAATATGTTGTATTCCTTGCTTATCCCTATATGTTCCGATACGTCCGCAAGGGTTATAGAACGTCTGTCACTTAGGTTTACAATCAGTTTGGATATTTCATTGCTTATGTTTTGCAGATTGTTGCCAATGTATTCGAACATAAGCACCGAAGCCTGCTGCTCTATGGTGTAGCCCTGTTGTTTTACGTATGAGTCAATCCATGCCACAACCTGGTTGTCGTATGGTTTTTTGCTGTCGAAAACGTTTCCGACTTTTCCTATCTTTGTTGCAAGTGCCTGGGGGAAGTCCTTGCCGTTGTTTACTATTACAAGAACGGTTGTCGGCAATGGTTTCATAAGATATCTTTCAATTTTGGACAGTTCCCTTTTGTCCATCATCTGCGCTTCCTTTAGTATGACTATGCGGTAAGGTGACATGACCGGATACTGTTTGGCGGTAAGCATTATCTGTTCCATTGAGGCGTCCTTGCCATAAAAGACGCTGAGATTGAAATCCGCTTCGGATTCGTCTAGAATTGATTTTTCAAACTTGTCCGCCAGCAGTTTCAGATAATATGCCTCTTCGCCTTTTAACAGATAAACAGGTTGCAGTGTCCTGTTTGCAATTTCTTTTTCTATGCTTTCGAATGTAGATGCCATAAACAGCCGCGAAGATACGAAATAAAGTTCTGGAAAAATAGAACAAAGAAAGAATTTTTTGAAACTTGATTCTGATTTTATGAATCAAAGATTTGTAGATGTTTTGTCGGATGTATAAGAGAGAGACTTATGAATTTAAACAAAGAGAATCGGCATTCCATTTCAGGAATGCCGATTCTCTTGATATTAACCAATAAACACTGTTGTCTACTTTATTGTTCTCTTGAACCGGCTCTGTCCATTGCGCAACGGAAACCAATCCAATCAGTACTTCTTGTTTGGTCGAGATATCTTCTTTGTCCAGGACTCAAATAGAATGCCCTGTCTTTCCAAGAGCCTCCTTTGACCACTCTGACCTTATCGTCCACCATTGAAGTCTTTTCATATTCATACATTGTTCCGGTAGCACTTTTGGTCTGTTGTGTTCCTTCACCGCCTTCAAGATCTTCTTCTGATTCAGTAAAACCTTCATCCTCTTCCTCTTCGTTGTAAGACATCTTCCATGTTTCGGCAGAACCTAATTGTGATGCCAAGTCACCGTCCAGGTAATTTATGTTGTCGGACTGTCTGTAATTCAATCTGTTTATATTTTCCTCTACAGTGACTGCGCGATAGGATATTCTGCCCAATGAATCCTTTTCTGCAATCAGTCCGTCGCTGTCCGTAACCTTTGTCATATAAACATTACCTCTGAAAGGATTGATGTCGTCAGCGTCAAGTCCGGTATTGGCTCTGTAAACGTCCATAACCCATTCCGAAACATTGCCTGCCATGTTGTATAATCCATAGTCGTTAGGGAAATAGAACATTACAGGAGCGGTATATTCCCAATGATCGTTCAAAGCACTTGCCACACCCATCGCATCACCTCTGCTACGTTTGAAGTTTGCCAACATCTGTCCGTAGTATTTTTTCTCGGCGGTACGTACTATGTGTCCATTCCAAGGATATATTCTTCTTTCTACAATTCTTTCGTCAACAGTATTTCCTACCAATGAAAGTGCGGCGTATTCCCATTCGGCTTCCGTAGGCAAACGGAATCTAGGCAAAAGTATACCGTCTTCCATTTTCACCTTTCTGTAACCTTCTGAGTTCGGATTAAGGTCAGGAAGGTCTTCTTTTACATATCCTTCATATTGACCTGCAAGATAAGCATCCGTAGTGAAGACGTTATCTCCCTGTTGGTCTGGGTCAACCATTTCCAATATGCCATTGTCCACCAATATCTTTTCATTGACACGGTCCGTTCTCCAGTTGCAGTACTCAGATGCCTGTACCCAACTTACGCCGACAACAGGATAGTCCGACCATGAAGGGTGACGGAAATAATAGTCAACCATTGGTTCGTTATATCCCAATTTGGAACGCCAAACCAAGGTGTCAGGCAATGCTCTTTGATAAACTTCAGGATAATCATTGCCATATACCCTGTTCAACCAATAAAGATATTCCCTATAATCCAAGTTCGTTACCTCGCATTCATCCATATAGAATGATGAAACCGTAACTCTTTTTGGTTGGTTGTGCCATTCGTATCTTACGTTATCTGTTGTTGTTCCCATAACGAACGCTCCACCTTCAATGAATACCATTCCAGGAGGCGTTTCTTGTTCTGTTACGTGGGCAGATTCGAAACCTCCCCAGTCAGGGTCATCATAGTTCCACCCAGTAGTATTTGATGTTTTTTTACTTGAGCATCCAAACAATAATACAACCATGGATAAACTGAAAAATACTTTAGTGACCGATGATGCTATTTTCATTTCGCACGCTTTTTTATTATTAATATAAACTTGTTTCACACAGACTTCGTCTTGTCATCATTCCTAATGTTAGAATGAAGGACATTTTATAGGTTTTATCTTCTTACGTTTTTCAGGACAAGGAAGTTGCACTCCAAGTGTTATTTCATGTGCACCACCTGAAGCATTTGACAATTCCGAAACAGTAATGTCGTAGCTATATCCTATTTTCATGTTTTCGTATTGCAAACCGAACAAAAGAACCAGTGCATCAGCATTGTCAAATGAAATCGACTGCCTGAACCATGTACCTACTATGAACGGACTCCAATCCAAATAAAGACCGTAATTCAACATTTGAAAATCTCCTTGATACGAATATATTACATTCGGTGTTATGATAGGAGCTCCGAAAAAAGCATTTGTTCTTCTTTTATCTCTACTTAGATTCAACCTTACACCTCCGTGAGCGGTGAATCTCATAGGTATACGGTTGTAAGATATGAAGCCATCATTAGGTCTGGTAAGATTCGCAACGGAAGCTCCTACATACCAATTTTCTCCGTAAGCTACCAGTCCTGCTGCGAAATCCACATAAGTATGAGACAAATCGTCAGGACGATCAGCCATTGTCGAATAAATGAAACCATATCTTGGATCTATCATGTCTGGAAAAGACAATTCATCCCAATCCAAACTGCGGTTGGTTACACTTGCTTGTGCTGCCAAGTTCAAGAAAATGTCTCTTGTAAGTTTTAATCGAAGCGAATAAATAAGAGCTGCCGTATTTGTCCTGTAATAATCACTTTGAGCATCACTCATGACCATAACTCCTATACCTCCTGAAAGCGCATCGAAATATTGATCGTAGCTGGCCGAAAATGTTTTAAATGCACCCAAGGCAGGCCACTGATCCCTGTAAGAAAGCGAAAACCTTGGACAAACTGCAGTTCCCGCAAGTGCAGGATTAGTGTACAAAGGATTGGCATAAAATTGGGAAAAGTGAGGATCCTGAGCCTTTACATCAAGATACAATATTATCAACCCTACTATTAAAAAAAATACTTTTTTATTCATAATCAATGCTTTAAAGTATAAAGAGTTAATTTTTAATCTGCTTTTTGAATTGGCAATATTACAAAAAAATCATCAAACAAAAACCTTTTCCGAGCATTTTCTACGTTTTTTACTTTTTTTTGTTGCAGACCTTTGTAAACATTACGGAAAGCAATGTCATGTTTGAACCTGAGAGAAAAGCTTATTCACCCCTTTATCTCACAAGAGTGCAATAAAACAATACAGTATGGTGTTATTAAACAAATTGTTCATTTTCGGTTGATGCCAATGAAAAAAAAAATATTGTTTCTTTTATGTTTGTGTGGCGTATTGTCGAATTTGGTCGCACAAAACGGAGTGTATTATCCAGACTCTTCGGTTTTGAGTAGTGGTAATTGGTATGTTGTCAATATTCCTTCGGACAACATATACAAGCTTACTTACAATGATTTTGTAAGTTTAGGGGTGCCTAAAGAGGAAATAGATTTTGACAACCTTTCAATTTTTGGACAGTCCGATGGAGCGATATCGGATACGAATGCTCTGTATAACAGGAGTGATTTGGTCGAGAACGCCGTTTATGTCAACAAACAAGGAACCCCTTATGTTCTTTTTTATGCCAAGTCTACGATGCAGTTCGCTTACAATAAGGCTAAACGTTCCTTCAATTTTACCGTTCATCCCTATTCTGATGTCTCATCCTATTTTATAACGTTTGATCCTAATATAGGAGAAAAAAAACGTATTGTCTCAAGAGTACCTGTATCTTCTGAATCAGAACATACCTATTGTGATACAAGAGCTTTTTTTGTTCACAAAAGAGAATTGGCAAACTTGCTTGGCAGTGGAAGGAACTGGTTTGGAGAATTGTTTTCTTCTTTGGCGAATACTACCAACATCCCTGTTTCATTGCCAAACGTGTCGACTGAGGATGTGTCCAACATAACCGTAAGGGTTATTAATCAAAGTACTACGCCTTCGACTTTTTCGTTTACGCTTAACAACAATTCTTTAGGGACAATATCGCTTTCCGCAACTGCATCTGGATATGCGGCTTCTGCGGAAGAGGAATCCTTTGAAACAAACAATGTTTCGGAAAACAATACAATGAAGATAAGTTTTTCTGGGAGTAATACGGCCAAGGGTAGATTGGATTACATAAAGGTAGATTATACCAAAAAGTTGAGGTTCAACAACGGATGTCTGTTTTTTTACACTACGGAAGGTGTTGTGACGGAAGGTTACAGCCGATATTCCATAAGTAATGTTAGAAATACAAATTTTCAAATATGGGATGTTACATGCGCTGAAACTCCGGAAAGAATAGATGATTATGGAATGGTACAGGATAGTTTGAGTTTCGTTGTTAAAAATGACAGTACGAGATTGTTATATGTTTTCACTGGAAATGGTTTTCCAACCCCTATTCTGAAAGGAAAAATAGACAACCAAAACCTTCATGCGTGGACTCCGGTTGAATTTGTAATAGTGACCGCTCCGGAATTTTTGAATCAGGCGAATATGCTTGCGGATTTACATCGTACTAATGACGGTATCAGTGTTGGAGTTGCCACAACTCGGCAGGTTTACAATGAGTTTTCTTCCGGAACGAAGGATTTTCTCGCAATAAGGGAATTTATGAGGATGTTGTACAACAAGTATTCGGACGAAGGTCTTGCCCCAAAGAATCTCCTTTTGTTCGGGGATGGTACTTTTGACAACAAGAACATATTGGGATACAACAATAATTTCATACCTACCTATCAGGCCTCCAGCTCGTTGTTTGATGCAGGAAGTTCTTATACTACGGATGATGTTCTTGCTTTCTTGTCTCCATATTCTACGGCTTCCATCAATGACACGTTGATGATAGGTATAGGGCGTCTTACAGTCAATACTGTAACGGAAGCGGACAACATGGTTGATAAATGCAAGAGGTATATGGAAAGAGTGGATTTGCGAGAAGGAAAAACAGGGGAATGGAGAAATGCTATCACACTTACTGCGGATGATGCCGACACTTGGGGGGAACGGTATTTTATAGATAATGCCGAAGCAATATATTATCAGATAAAGGAAACAAATCCGATATTGAATGTGGAGAAAATATACTCCGATGCTTACAAACAATATAATTCTTCCTCAGGTGCCACATATCCGGATGCGTCCAAGGCTATCAATCAAAGGATGAAAAAGGGCTGTCTGTTGTTCAATTATGTCGGACACGGTTCTGATGACCATCTGTCAAGTGAAAGACTTGTCACCATAACGGACATAACCAGTTGGAGCAATTACAATTCTCTTCCTCTTGTTATAACCTCCACTTGTGAATTTACCAAGTTTGACCAGGTTGAAAAACAGTCAGCGGGAGAATTTGTGCTTTCGTCCACAAACGGTGGAGGAATTGCCTTGATTTCAGCTTCTAGGAAGATACCATCGAGAAATGAAATAAATACCAACTTGCATAAATACGCGGTGATAAAGGAAAACGGCAGGGGATTGACTTTCGGAGAGGTGTTCATGAAGGCCAAGAATGCCACAAAACTTGTTGTTGAGGAGAGGAGTTTCGGACTGTTTGGCGACCCTGCTCTTAGGATAAGTCTTCCAATGTATGATGTGAGGACAACCAGAATAAACGATGTCAATGTTGATGTTTCTGAAGGTTTGGATACTGTCAGGGCTTTGTCTCAATTGAAAATAGAGGGAGAAATAATTGATGAAAACAATAATGTCTTGGATAATTTCAACGGCAGAATATATGTAACTCTTTTGGATAAGGCAAGCAATTATTATACCTTGGACAATGAAGGACTGGATACGGATATAGAGTTTGAACAGCAGAAAAACGTCTTGCACAAGGGCGTTGCGGAAGTGAAAAACGGAACATTCACTCATACGATTACCGTTCCAAAGGATATAGCCTACAATTATGGTAACGGCAAGTTGAGCTATTATGCCCAGACAGACAGTACCGATGCTGCGGGATATTTCAGCGACTTTATAATAGGTGGCATTGATACTACCGTTCAGATAACGGAAACAAGACCCGTCATACAACTGTATATGAACGATACCAATTTCCTTAACGGAGGAATAACGGACGAAAATCCTAGTTTGTTTGCGATAGTTTCGGACAGCGTTGCAATAAATACAGTTGGAAGCGGATTGGGACATGACATAATGGCAAGATTGGACAATGCGGCAAATACTTTTGTTTTGAATGATTATTTCGAGGCAGACTTTGAAAATCAGAACAGAGGAACCATAACTTTTCCGTTTTACGGTTTGTCTGATGGAAAGCATACCTTGACGCTCAAGGTATGGAATATTTTCAATTTTTCTTCGGATGCCACAATTACCTTTGTGGTAAATTCTTCCGGACAGGGTCAAAAGATGAATCTGAAGAATTATCCCAATCCTTTTTCCGGTAGCACGGAGATAGTTCTAGAACACAACCAGCCTTCGTTCATACAGTCTGCAGAACTGTTTATCTATAATCGGGAGGGAAGGGTTGTCTCGCAACAGGATGTAACTCCTTACATAGGCGCATACACGGTAGGACCTGTGACATGGAACGGTTGTACCGATGGAGGTGCAAGACTGAGTGATGGAATTTATTTTGCGAGAATGGTTCTGGAAACAGCGGAAGGAAGGATTCTTTCTCCAACTCAGAAGCTGATTATTTTTAACTAATTCAATAATAAATCAAGATAATAATCGTTTTTAGAAAAGCGAAAGAGAGAGGATTAAATACTAAAGTTTGAATGAGAAAGACAATAGTTTTTGCAGTTGCCTTGTGTTGTTGTTTTGCTTCATACGCACAGTTGGACAATGGAAATCTGGATGTGGATGAGTTGACCGGAAAGGTGCTTGACGGGGCGAGAGTTGTTTCTACAGGTGTCCCTTTGTTGTTGATAGCTCCCGATTCCCGTTCCGGAGGTATGGGTGATGTCGGAGCGGCAAGCCGTCCTGATGCCAATTCAATACATTGGAATGCAGCCAAGTTGGCCTTTATGGATAAAAAGGCGGGAATTACGTTTACTTATTCTCCGTGGTTGAAGGAGATAGTTGATGATATTAAGCTTATGTATCTGAGCGGTTATTACAAGTTGAACGAACGTAGCGCCTTGGGTGCGTCGCTTACTTATTTTTCCTTGGGTGCTATCAACTTCTTCTCGGAATTCGGAGAAAGCATAGGTACGTACAAACCTAATGAATTTGCGGTGGATATGGCCTATACTATGAAATTGTCAGACAATCTGTCCTTATCGCTTACGGGACGTTACATACGTTCGGACCTTACGCAGGGACAAAACGTTGGAACAACTGCAACTCATGCCGCAAATGCTGGTGCAGCGGACGTGGGATTGTATTATCAGAATGAAATAAAGTCTGAAATGCCTTCAGAATACGCTTTCGGTGTGCAAATATCAAACTTGGGTTCAAAGGTGTCTTATTCCGATCATATGGAGAGCAATTTTCTTCCAGCCAATCTCAGGGTCGGTGGACGTTACAGCGTGGATTTCGACCAATTCAACAATATTTCTTTGATGTTGGATTTCAATAAACTGCTTGTCCCTACGCCTCCTGTATATGATGATGAAGGAAATATTTTTGCAGGAATGGATCCCAATGTAGGAATATTGGAAGGAGCGATACAGTCGTTTTACGATGCTCCCAACGGATTCAAGGAAGAGTTGCAGGAAATAACCATATCGGCCGGTCTGGAATATTGGTACAATAAACTGTTGGGAGTAAGGGCAGGTTATTTCTATGAGGCTCAAAACAAGGGAGGAAGACAATATCTTACACTCGGACTCGGATTGAGATACAACGTCATGGGATTTGACTTGAGCTATCTTGTCGCTACATCCGCACTGAACAATAATCCTTTGAAGAACACTTTGAGGGTTTCCCTTTGCTTCGATTTATAGAGTCTGTGAACATGAGGGTCGGAATAGGTTATGATGTTCATGCTTTGGTGCCGGGCGATGTGCTTTGCCTTGGCGGCGTTGAAATACCTTCAACTCTCAGGGCGGAAGGACATTCCGATGCCGATTGTCTGATACATGCCATAATGGATGCGCTCTTTGGAGCTGCCAACATGAGGGACATAGGGTTTCACTATCCCGATACCAATCCTGAATACAAGGGAGTGGATTCCAAAAAGCTTTTGAAGGATTGCGTGTCGAAAATAGCGGAAAAGGGATATTATGTCGTGAATGTTGATTCCACCGTGTGTTTGCAATCACCCAAGATAAGCGGATACATTCCTCTTATGCAGCAATGCCTTTCTAAGATTATGGGTGTATCATCGGAGAACGTGTCCGTTAAGGCCACTACGACAGAACGGCTCGGTTTTGTGGGCAAAAGCGAAGGTATAAGCGCTTATGCAGTATGCCTTTTGAGAAAAAAGGAATAGCCATATGTTGAACGGTATTTCCTTACGGTACGTTTTTATGGAACTTTAATCCTTTCTTTATTTCACCGAATTGTTTTCTGAAAAGAAAAAAATGAATTCAGAAACCGTTTTTTTCTTTTCTGAATCCGTTTTTTCATATTCAAAATTGGTCATTCCCGTAATTGTCAGTACTTTTGCAAAATATTTATATGATATTGTATGACATTTAGTGAGATAGGTTTAATCCCTGAGTTGTTGAATGCGGTAGAGGATTTGGGATTCCAGACGGCCATGCCTGTTCAGGCGGAAGCCATTCCTGTTCTTTTGCAACAAGACACCAACCTGATAGCATTGGCTCAGACCGGAACGGGTAAAACGGCTGCTTTCGGTTTGCCGATAATACAGAAAATAGGCCTTGAAGGCAAACAGACCGAGGCGCTTATCATCTGCCCGACAAGGGAGTTGTGCATTCAGATAGCCAATGACTGTAAGAAGTTCGCAAAATACATTCCGAGTTGCAGCGTTGTGCCGGTGTACGGAGGGGCAAGCATGGAACTGCAGATAAGGGAGCTGAAAAAGGGAGCAAAGATAATAGTGGCCACTCCGGGCAGAATGAATGACCTTTTGTCGAGAGGAAAAGTCGATATTTCAAGAATCAAATATCTTGTTTTGGACGAGGCTGACGAAATGTTGAACATGGGTTTCAAGGAGGACTTGGACGCCATACTTTCGCAGACCCCTTTACAGAAAAATACCTTGCTGTTTTCCGCAACCATGCCGAGGGAGGTTGAAGAGATAGCGGACAACTACATAAGCAATCCCGTGCGGATACAGATAGGCAGCCGCAATCAGGGTTCGGACAATGTGAGACATTTCTATTACCTTGTGCATGCCAAGGACAGGTATCTGGCTCTGAAAAGGATAGCCGATTATTATCCGGACATATATGCCATAATCTTTTGCAGGACCAAGGTGGAGACACAGGAGGTTGCCGACATGCTCATAAAGGACGGATACAATGCCGACTCTTTGCACGGGGACCTTTCGCAGGCGCAGAGAGATCATGTGATGAGTCGTTTCCGTTTGAGGAACATACAGATGCTTGTTGCCACCGATGTTGCGGCACGAGGTTTGGATGTGAGCAATCTTACCCATGTAATCAACTACAATCTTCCCGACGAACTCGAGCAGTATGTGCATCGTTCGGGCCGTACCGGCAGGGCCGACAAGCAGGGCATATCCATAGCAATCATAAACCTTAAGGAGAAACACAAGATAAAGAGCATAGAACGTCTTATAAAGAAAAGTTTCGAGAAGGTTCGTATTCCGACGGGCAAGGAGGTGTGTCGCAAGCAGTTGTTCAATATGATAAACAGGGTTGAACAGACTGTGGTGAACGATCAGGAGATAGAGGATTTTCTGCCTGAGATAGTTGCCAAGTTAAGCTGGCTTGAAAGAGATGAACTCATCAAGAAATTCGTTTCTTTGGAGTTCAACCGGTTTCTGGATTATTACAGGGATGCTCCCGATTTAAACGTCGACGAAAGCAAACCTGTGGAGAAGGCAAGGAAATCCGGAGTCAAAAATGCCAGGTCGGACAAGGGTGGACATTTCACCCGTCTGTACATATCTTTGGGACATAAGGACAGGATAGTTCCGCAGAGGATAATAGGACTTATCAACGATTTTACACCAAGGACAAGGGTTGAGATAGGAAAGATAGACATCATGGACGGTTTTTCGTACATAGAGGTTGATACCAAGTCGGTTGAGAATGTTCTGGATGCCTTTGAGGGCAAGTTCATAAAGGGACGTCCCATCAAGGTTGAGGTAGCCGAGGGCAAGCCTCAGAAAAAAAACCGTAACAAATCCGGAGAAAGGCGTAAGGATTTCAATTCAAAAAAATCAAAGGACAGACGAACAAGAAAATAAACTGTAAAAACTGAATATTATGGGACATTTGTTATCTGCATCATTGCTTTCTGCTGATTTTTGCAATTTGGGTAGAGACATACAGGCAATAAATGAAAGCGAAACGGACTGGTTTCATGTCGATGTCATGGACGGGTTGTTCGTTCCAAACATATCGTTCGGACAGCCTGTTATCAAACATATAAATTCTTTGGCAAAAAAGCCATTGGATATTCATCTGATGATAATGAATCCCGACAGGTATTTCGAGGATTTCAAGAATTGCGGAGCTGATATACTGTCTGTTCATTATGAGGCTTGCACACATCTGCACCGTTCCTTGGACAGGATAAAGCAGTTGGGGATGAAATCAGGAGTGGTTTTGAATCCGCACACTCCGGTTTGTTTGTTGGAGGACATAATTTACATGTGCGATTTGGTTGTCCTTATGAGCGTCAATCCGGGTTTTGGAGGACAGAGATTTATAGAGACTACGTATGATAAGGTGTCGAGGCTGAAGGAACTTATAGAGAGAAAAGCGTGCGATTGTTTGATTGAGGTTGATGGAGGTGTCACGGTAGACAATCATCGCAGACTGGTTGAATGCGGAACAGATGTTCTGGTTGCCGGCAGTGCGGTCTTTTCGTCAGAAGACCCTATGAAAACGATAGTGGAACTGAAAAAATAGAAATGCCGTTATGGGTCTGTTCGATTTTTTGCACAGAAAGGAAAAACCTCTTGGTCATGAGGTCGATTTGGGCGTTTTGCATACCGACATACATTCGCATCTGATTCCGGGAATTGACGATGGAGCGAGGGATTTGCAAACTTCTTTGTCACTGCTTAGGGAATTGGAGGGATTGGGATACAGGAAAGTAATCACCACTCCTCATGTCAAGAGCGAGGTTTTTCCTAATGATGTCAGGAAGTTGGATTTGCTTTGCCGCGATTTGAGAAAACATGCTTCTGATGCAGGGATAGGGCTGGATATAGAGGTTGGTGCGGAACACTTTATCGATGATAGTTTCGGGCAAAGGATAGAAGATGGAGAATTGAAGACATTCGGAGACAATTATTTGTTGGTGGAGTTACCTTTTTATGCGGCTCCGTTCGGATTGGAGGAGATATTGTTCGATTTGCAGATAAACGGATACAGGCTTGTTCTTGCACATCCTGAACGCTATCTTTATTGGACGGATGATTTTTCAAAGTTCACTTCGCTTAAGGACAGAGGCATACTTTTCCAAATGAACATAATGTCCCTGTCTCTTTATTTCGGCAAACCAGTTTTTGATTTGGCAAAAAAACTTATAGACAATAATATGGTGGAACTGTTGGGAA
This sequence comes from uncultured Bacteroidales bacterium, assembly GCA_944320415.1. Classification (GTDB taxonomy): domain Bacteria; phylum Bacteroidota; class Bacteroidia; order Bacteroidales; family P3; genus Onthomorpha. The sequence continues at coordinate 28,077 of CALUHJ010000024.1, read as the reverse complement.
GCGATACACATCATCATAAACATATAGAAGCAATTAAAGAGGCTTTGCACAGTCCGTTGTTGGACAAATTGATACAATCTGGAAATATTATAAACTCAAAATTTTGATTCATGAATCAGCTACAGGCAATATCACCGGTTGACGGCAGATACAGGAAGCAGGTTGAAAAACTTGCGGATTATTTTTCGGAGGCGGCCCTTATAAGATACAGGGTTAGGGTTGAAATAGAGTATTTCATCGCTCTTTGTCAACTGCCGTTGAAACAGTTGTCGGATTTCGACAAGTCTAATTACGAAAAAATAAGAGACATATACAGGAATTTCACCGAGGCGGATGCTGAAGAAGTAAAGGAAATCGAGAAGACGACCAATCATGACGTCAAGGCAGTGGAATACTTTATAAAGCGTCATTTCGATTCACTCGGTTTGTCCGCTCATAAGGAATTTATTCATTTTGGTCTTACATCTCAGGATATAAACAACACCTCAGTGCCGTTGAGTATGATGGAATGTCATCGGGATGTTTTCATGCCGCTTCTGCAAAAGGTTCTGGGCATGTTAAAGGAAAAGGCTCTGGAATGGAAAAACGTTCCAATGCTTGCACATACGCACGGTCAGCCTGCCTCTCCAACTCTTTTGGGAAAGGAAATGGAGGTATTCGTTTACAGACTTGAACAGCAGACGGCCTATTTCGACAGCATTCCTTTTGCGGCCAAGTTCGGTGGAGCGACGGGTAATTTCAATGCACACAACGTTGCCTTTCCGCAGTACGACTGGGTGGAATTTGCCAATGGCTTTTGTGCATCCATAGGTCTTAAGCGCTCCCTTTATACCACTCAGATAGAAAACTATGACCACCTTTCGGCTTATTTCGACAACATGAGGAGGATAAACGTCATACTTATGGATTTTTGCAGAGACATATGGCAATACATATCCATGGAATACTTCAAGCAAAGAATCAAAGAGGGTGAAGTAGGTTCCTCCGCAATGCCACACAAGGTCAATCCGATAGACTTCGAAAACGCCGAGGGAAATCTAGGTGTGGCAAACGCATTGTTCAACCACCTTTCCAACAAGCTGCCCCTTTCAAGGATGCAGCGAGACTTGACCGACTCGACCGTAAGTAGGAACATAGGAGTGCCGATGGCTCATACCGTCATATCGCTAAACTCAATAATCAAGGGAATAAACAAGTTGATATTGAACAACGAGGCTTTGGAAAAGGACTTGGAGGACAACTGGGCCGTTGTTGCGGAAGCCCTTCAGACCATACTCAGAAGCATAGATTACCCTAATCCTTACGAAAAACTGAAATCCCTTACGAGAACAAATGCTAAAATAACGGCAAAGACAATATCCGATTTCATAGACACTCTGGATGTGGATGAAAAAACCAAGAAAAGAATGCGGGCCGTTACCCCTTCGAACTATGTGGGTGTTTACGGCAATAGATAAATGATGTACGGAAAAAAGACAACGGACGGTTTTGCATACAGATTTGTAAAGCCATATACGGGGGATCTCGTTCTGTATTTTCTCCTCACGTGTATGGCTGCCGTGTTTTCCATTGCATCGGTATTGTCCTTGAACAACTTTCTGCAGATTCTTTTTTCCACCCAACCGGACCAAACTGCCGCTGCTTCCGAACTGGAAAAAATGCTGAACGAAATATATATGTATTTCATAGCATTCGGCAGGCAAAAGGCTTTGTGGATTTTTGCCGGGATGATTTTCGGCATATATTTCCTGAAGGATTTGTTTACATACATGGCTTCCTATCTTATAGGTTCCTGCCGAAACAGGATGATAAGAAACATAAGGAACGAACTGTTCGACCGTTACCTCAGACTGTCGGCTTCAACGGTGGGAAAGTATAAAAAGGGCGACCTTCTGTCCCGTTTGAGCAACGACGTGATAGAGTATGACCAGAATGTGTTGCAGTCCATGCAGTCTCTGATAAGCGCATTCATAAATGTAGGCTTGCATTTTGCGGTATTGATATATATAAACTATAAACTTACTCTTGTTGTACTGCTTGTTTTTCCGCCCGTTGCGCTGGTTGTGTCATATATTTCAAGGAAACTGAGACGCAATTCGGGCCACATGCAGCAGAAATCCGCCCATCTTGTCTCCATATTCGAGGAAACCATTTCGGCCTTGCGTATAATCAAGTCCCATACGGCCATAGATTTCGCAAATGAAAGGTTCAGCAAGTTCAACCGTTCCTATTCGCGTCTTCGCAACAGGATATACAGGCGTGTCGATTTGGCCTCTCCGCAGAGTGAATTCTTCGGAAACTTTCTGGTGATAGGCATATTGCTTCTGGGAAGTGCAAGCGTGATAGGACCGCAACCTACGATGAGTGCCGAGATGTTTGTCGTCTATTTGATAATCTTTTCGCTTATCATCAAGCCTGCAAAAGACATGTCGACATCCTTTTACAACATAAAGAAGGGAGAGGCGGCCAAGGAACGTATGTGCGAACTGTTGAATTGCAAGGATGAGGTCCCTGAACCATTGAATCCTGTCGGATTCGACGGATTGAAGCAGGGAATACGCATTTGCGGGCTCAGATTTGCCTACGACAACGAAGATGTGTTGAGCAATCTCAATATATTCTTCAAAAAAGGAACAAATACGGCTATTGTAGGCGCTTCGGGCTCTGGCAAGAGTACTCTGGCAGGTCTTTTGTTGAAGTTTTATCTGCCGCGGAAAGGAAGTATATTTTTTGATGACAAAAATATCAATGACTTGACCGCAAAGCAGATACGTGAACATGTATCGATAGTGACACAGGAAACAGTATTGTTCAACGATACGGTGGCAAACAACATAAGCTTCGGACGAGAGGACTATACCATTGAGCAGATAAGGCAGGCCGCGGTTGTAGCCAATGCGGACGGGTTTATAGAAAAACTGCCTCATTCATATCAGACTGTCATAGGCGACAGGGGCAACAACCTTTCGGGTGGACAGAGACAAAGACTGGCAATTGCAAGGGCTGTGTTGAGAAATACCGACATATTGATTTTCGATGAAGCCACATCGGCTTTGGATACCGTTTCGGAAAGGAGCGTTCAGGAGGCGATAAACCGCCTGAGCAAGGACAGGACCATAATAACAATAGCACACAGACTCTCAACGATAAGGCAATGTGACAACATAATAGTATTGGACAAGGGCAGGGTTGTTGAAAGCGGCACGCACGAGGAGTTGATAAGCCGTCAGGGTGTTTATCATACGCTTTGCAAAATGCAGGAATTGAAATAGACTGTACCGTGTTTTGATACCGTTTTCATCAAACGGCCTTACGGTTTTACGGATTCAGAAAAGAAAAAAACGGATTCAGAAAACATTTTTTTCTTTTCTGAATCCGTTCCACGCTTTCTCCACCACCTTTCATACAACCAAAAAAGGACGCCTGAAAAAAGCGCCCTTTCATAGGTCTATTCCACAACCAGCTTCATACAGCAGGTATTTCCTCCGGCATCTATCCTCATTATGTACATGCCTTCAAATCCTTCAAGACTGATGCTGTTCTGCCCCGTAATCCTTTTCTCGAAGACCTGTCTGCCTTGCATGTCAAACAATATCAATGTTCCTTCGCCTTTAATATCTACGTGAAGAATGTCTTTCACCGGGTTAGGATATACGCGTGTTACAAAGTCAGACACTTCCGTAACGCCTCCCTGAACCAGCGTTGTGAATGTCCTTTCCTCTCCATACACATATTGACCTTCGGCATTGACGGCATAAGCTCTGTATATGTATGTCATGTCCGGTTGCAAACCTGTAATGTCGTGGTAATATGCCAAATCCTCTCCATCCACCGTAACATCTGTCCACGTCTCTTGTTGGTCTGTCTTGTACTGAAAGCCCTTTTGCGTGCATTCCTCGTCTCCCAAATATATTTCTCCGTTGATTCGGGCCGCATTTTCGGTAATATGGTCCGCTCCCAGGGTAATTGCCTGCAACGGTATCACATTGTTCCGTTCTCCTTCCGAATAGGTAAACGCATCTATGCAGAAATAAGCTGGAGGATTCATGCCATATCCTGAATTATCGTTTGTGGACAGAGAGAAAATAACCTTGTTGCATTCTCCGAGCGAAGAAAGGTTCATATACGTCCATTGTGACACAACCTCTTCCTGCTGTGCAAGATACAATGTGGAAATACCGGTTTGGTTTCCTTCGGCATCAAAGCCTTTGGCCTCTATTGTAAGCCAGCCGTCTGCCGGAAAACTTACACCGCTCAAATACGCATAAGCGGCGGAACTGTTGTTTACATAAACTCCTTGAGGAAAGAACGAGGAATTATCCTGTTTCCTGATTACGTTATGTTCCTGCGTTCCTATATAATCGCTGTAATATCCGACCATATACGTTGCTGAATCCCCTTCCAAACCGTTAAGTGAGGCTGAAGAATAATAACCTGCATCGGTCATATGATTCGAAGGTCCGAATCCGCATGCGAACATGCCGCCGTAAAGTCCAAATGCTTCAAAAACCATATCGCCGCTTACATATTCCAAATGATAGTTACCCTCATCGTCCATCACTCCGTTGGAAGCACTTACGAGTTCATGAGTATCCGTTCCTGACAACAGACCTTCGAAATCGGACACGGTATATTCTTCTCCACCGTTAAGTATTGCGACAGCCGTAAGGTCGAAACCGGTTGACAAACCCTCCGAATACGCGTCATATATTACGTTTCCTTCGGAATCCACGGACTCTCCGGAAATGACGTCAACCAATTTTACAAAACGTATATTGCGTTTATCCAACAATGCATCATCTGGCAAATCAGCCAAATCAAAAGGCACTCCATAGCCGACCTCATACTTGCCTGCAAGATTGTCAATAAATTCGGGCATTATGTTGTTCTCATCCGGTATATAGGATATGGAAGGGAATCTGAAGAAATTGACTCCGTCGCTACTTACCTCCACAAAGGCAAGCTCCAGAAATTCTGGAGCAAAAGCATTTTCAAATACTGCGAAATCGGCTCCATAGCCATCTACTATCGGTCTGTCGAAAGAAATCAAGGCAGTGCCGCCTTCTCCTAAAGAGACTGCCTTTGTAGTGGTACTGTCCGGCATTCCCTGTGCATTGGATGGCTTGCCATAGGAAGCATAAACCTGATTGGAACCGGTTACAAACCCTCTTTCGACCTGTACACCCAAAGCCCAGGTTTTTATTCTTTCATCATGCATAGATACTGCCTGACAACCTGGAGTACCGACCCCTGAATCGAACTGCGCATAAGACACTACACTCAAAAGCAGTGTACTTAACAAAAGAAACATTTTTTTCATACTCTATCAATTTTAAATTCACGTTCAACAAAAACCAATAGAGCTTTACGATAAAAACAAAAAATACTGAAACAAGAAGAACGACATTCAACCTTGTATCAAGCCTTTTCCTCGAAAGCTCAAAAACAATAAGCAAAAGGCAGGTCTTCTGACTCGTTCCTCTCAAAATGCCTTCCCATTGAATAAACAACAGTGGCCAAAGGATATTTTGAAATCAACCTTTACGGTTAGAACTCACAGCAGCGGGACTGTTCAAGACTTACACTTGATTCCCTTTTAATCTCGCACTGAGAACCTGTTGCGGGTGCAAAATTACATCTTTTCTTCAAAATGAAAGAAAAAAACAAAACAAATTACTTGTTCAGAGAATTCATTTGTTCGAACTTACGTATTATTTCCATCTCATCGGATAAGGTATCCATCATCATCAAACCTTTGGCGTCATTGACCAATTTAGACTGTGGATATTTGGAAATGAACTCATTGAAACATTCTCTTGACTTATCCTTATTCAAACAAACCTGACTATATACAACTCCTCTTAAAAAATACGACTCTTCAACATACCTGCAGTTCGGATAATCCTTTATCAGTTTTTCGTACATGTTTACGGATTCCATACATTTGTTTCTGTTTGACAGAATATCCGCGGCACGGAACAGATATGAAGCACACAAGGTATCATCGGGAAATCTGTTCACGTAAGAAGAATACATATTTACCAGACTGTCGGCTTTTTGGGCATTTATCGTCTGTGTATAATCGAATGTGGACAATTCCATCTGCTTTATGGCATTTTGTGCCTTTTCCTTATCATTTCCACACGATGACAACATCGTTGATAACAATAGTAAAACAGTTACGGATATATTTTTCATGATTTCATTTTCTTTTAATGTTACGTCTTTTCATCTTGTAATCCGTATATATCTTTCCTGCCGATATGTCCTGCAACTTTCTTTTCAGTAAGGTTCTTCTCAAAGGACTCAGTCTGTCCGTAAAGACTTTTCCTTCCAAATGATCATACTCATGTTGGAATACTCTTGCTCTTATTCCATCCAACTCTTCGGTATATTCAACAAAGTTTTCATCCAGATACTTTACAACAACTATCGAAGGTCGCGCCACATCCTGATGAATATCCGGCAATGACAAACATCCTTCCTGAAAATCGGCCCATATTTCTCCCTTAAATTCCAATATTTCCGGATTGATAAAAACCTTTTTAAAACCTTCTCCATCGGGATATGTTTCCTTAAAAGGGCTGGCATCAATTACAAACATCCTTATAGGTAAATCAATTTGCGGAGCAGCCAAACCGACACCATTGGCCGCATACATCGTTTCAAACATATCGTCTATAAGTTGTTTCAATCCAGGATAATCCTCGCTTACAGGCTCAGACACCTGCCTTAGTATCGCACTACCGTAACCGACTATAGGCAAAATCATAATCTACAATTTATTTTTTTCTCATTTCCATAAAATCCTGTAATATCAAAACGGCGGCTATCGTATCAACCAAACCCTTATCCCTCTTATCTTTCTTTCTTTTACTAAACTTGGCAATGGTCTGACTGGCTATCTTTGAAGTAAAACGTTCATCTATCATATATATGTCCTTGTCTGGAAAAGACTTAGCTAAGGCGTCTACAAAAATATGCACACTCTTTGCCGATTCCGAAGGAGTATTATCCATCTGTTTGGGGTCACCAACCACTATCGCATCTACTTCTTCCCTTGACATGTATTCATTCAAATACGGAAATATGTCCACCGTCGGAACAGTGGTCAATTTAGTAGCTATAACCTGCATATAATCACTTACAGCAAGTCCTACACGTTTTGTTCCATAATCTATCGCTAAAAGTCTGCCCACTTTACTTCCTTTCTTGTTTTGATTTACATTCTGCAAAAGTACAAAATAAAGTGTAAAAACACAAATAAAAAGGAGACTGCCTGTGTTTTGACAGTCTCCTTTTTTATAATTCAATCAATCTATCTGACAAAATGATAATGTGAACCGTATCTTTCAAAGGCAGCTCTGTCCAGTTCTTCCCTATGATCAGGATGAGCAACGGATATCAAAAGTCTTGCCCGTTCCTGAAGACTCTTGCCATAAAGATTTACAGCACCATATTCGGTCACAAACCAGTGTATATGATTTCTTGTGGTAACACAACCGGCTCCTGGTGTCAATATAGGCGAAATCTTCGAAATGCCGTTCTTCGTTATCGAAGGCATGGCGATTATAGCCTTGCCACCCTTGGAACGGGATGCTCCATAAATGAAGTCTATCTGTCCACCGACTCCTGAGAAAAACTTCGTTCCCAGAGAATCAGCACAAACCTGTCCGGTGATGTCTATCTGCAAAGCCGAATTTATTGCAGTCATCTTAGGCTGCTGCGCAACCACAAAAGGATCATTGGTATAGCCTACGTCCATCATGGCTACCATAGGATTGTTGTCCAAAAAGTCATATACCTTCTGACTTCCCATCAAGAACGTGGAAACCATCTTGCCTTTGTCCAACGCCTTGTTTCTGCCGTTTATAACACCTTTCTCAACCAAAGGCAAAACACCGTCCGCAAACATCTCGGTATGTATTCCCAAATCCTTGTGGTTGCCCAATTGCGCCAAAACTGCATTTGGAATTGCGCCTATGCCCATCTGCAGGCAAGCTCCATCCTCTATCAATTCGGCACAATATTTTCCTATTGCTACTTCCTGTTCATTCGGCTCGGAAAAATGTGCCGGCAACAACGGGGTGTCATCCTCAACAAATATGTCTATCATGCTCATTGGTATAAGAGCATCACCGAAAGAACGCGGAACCTTGGGATTGACAACGGCAATAACGGTTTTGGCCATCTCAACGGCTGCAAGGGTAGCATCCACGCTCGTACCCAAAGAAACATAACCATGTTCGTCCGGAGGACATACCTGAACCATCGCAACATCACAAGGCAAGTATCCCTCTCTGTACAGCTTCTGGGTCTCACTCAAAAAAACAGGGATGTAATCCGCATAACCAGCCTGTACGTTTTTTCTTACATTGGCCCCAACAAAAAAGGCGTCATGCTGAAAGATTCCCTCGAATTCTTCCCCTGCATAGGGCGCCTCTCCTTCAGTGTGAAGGTGATGGATGTAAACATTCTTGAATTCCTTGTTCCTTCCTCTTTCGCACATTGCGTCTATAAGACATTTTGGCGCAGAGGCAACACTGCTCAAATGTACATGGTCACCGCTTTTGATAACCTTGACTGCTTCTTGGGCAGTCACCGCTTTATATGTATTGTTCATAAAACCTTTGTTTTTAATTTTTGCAAATGTACAAAACTTTCCACATTCGAAATAAATGATTGCCGTAAACGTTTGCTTAAATGTATAATTATGTAAAAACAATCAATATGAAAATGAAACGAATCTGTTTGATTTTAATCTGTTTGGCTGCCGTTTTCGGTTGTAATGCCCAAACTGAAAAGAACGACGATGTAATCGAATCGATAATGTCGAGAACAAGCGTGCGTTCCTACACGGACCAGACAATCCAAAGAAAGGACCTGGAAAAAATCGTAAGGGCCGGAATGAGCGCCCCTACCGCCGTGAACAAACAGCCATGGGCCTTTGTCGTGATTGACGACAAAAGTGTTATGAAAAGACTTGCGGAGCAGCTGAAAAACGCATCTATGCTGCAAAATGCAGCGGCAGCAATTGTAGTATGCGGGGATCTTTCCTTGGCATTGACCGGAGAAAATCAGGAATACTGGATTCAGGACTGCAGTGCGGCAACTGAAAACATATTGCTTGCGGCTCACGGCATGGGTTACGGTGCGGTATGGTGCGGAATATATCCGAATAAGGAAAGGATGAAAGTGTTGTATTCTGAACTTTCCCTTCCTGAAAACGTAATTCCGTTGAACATAATCCCAATAGGCGTTCCTGACAGAAAGAACACGCCTAAGGACAAATGGAAACCGGAAAGACTGCACTGGAACAAATGGTAGGATTCAGGGTGTTGAATCATTAAATAACGAGAGCCGTTTTCGGTATTCTGATTGCTGAAAAGCGGATTCAGAAAAGAAAAAAATGTTTTCTGAATCCGTTTTTTTCTTTTCTGAAAACAATTTCCCCGAATAGGATTCCATTAAAAACGGACTCAGACGCTTTTGAAATGGCGTACCGATTAAGCTTTTGCAATCTTTTCAAAACGTGTTTTGTTTTCAGGACAGTCTTGTGTAATCGCGTATTCCGACATGTTGTACATAGGCTGTAAAACGTTCTTTTTTTTCATATTGTTTGTCAGTTCAAGGATTTTATGTAACTTTGCAACGCTTTTTGGGGTGAAACCTTGTGAAGCAGGAGTTGATAGAGGGGACGATGTTCCCTATTTTTGTATATTCATTGTTTTTATGATAGATAAGGAATTCGTAAGGAAGGAAGTAGAGAAGGAACTGGCCGGCGGGGATTTGTTTTTGGTGGATGTTAAGGTCGGCAGGAATAACGAAATAGGGATTTTCATAGACGGAGACAGGGGAGTAACCATACAGGACTGTGTGGATTTGAGCAGGGCGATTGAAAATAAGTTGGACAGGGAGAAGGAGGATTTCGAACTGAATGTATCTTCGTGCGGAATAGAGGAACCGTTGAAGTTGAAGCGTCAGTATCTGAAGAATATAGGCAGACAGATAGAAGTGGAGAATATTGAGGGGGAGAAATTTTCAGGACTGTTGGCTGAGGTTGATGAAGATGGTTTTTCGGTTGTCTGCAAGGTGGGAAAAGGCAGGACGAAAGAGGAAGTGAAGCGTGTTTTTGGCTTTGATGCCATTAAGACGAGTAGAATTGTAATTTCATTTAAATAACAGCAATATTGTACTTTGCTATGGAGAGTTTGAATTTAGTGGATACGTTTTCGGAATTTAAGGAGTTCAAAAATATAGAGACCGAAACCTTGATGCAAATAGTGGAAGAGGTGTTCAGAGGGGTTTTGGTGAAGAAATTCGGCTCGGACGAGAACATAGATGTCATAGTCAATGTGGACAAGGGGGATTTTGAGATTTGGCGCAACAGGAGAATTGTAGAGGATGGCCAGGTTGAAGATCCCAATACACAGGTTGCATATTCCGAAGCGATAAAGATAGAGCCTGATTTTGAGGTTGGTGAGGATTTGTCTGAAGAGATAAAGTTGAAGGATTTCGGAAGAAGGGATATTTTGGCCATACGTCAGAATCTTGTTGGCAAGGTTCAGGAATATGAGAGGGCGAGCATCTATGCAAAGTACAAGGAAAGGATAGGGGAGATAGTTGTCTGTGAGGTTTATCAGGCATGGAAAAAGGAAGTTTTGCTTTTGGACGAGGAGGGAGTTGAAGTTGTTTTGCCGAAATCGGAACAGATACCGGGAGATTTTTTCAGGAAAGGGGATACTGTCAAGGCTGTTGTATTGAAAGTAGAGATGCGTAACGGCATTCCGAACATAGTCTTGTCAAGAGTTTCGCCTGTCTTTTTGGAAAAGTTGTTTGAGCAGGAGGTTCCTGAGATATATGACGGTTTGATTACGATAAGGAATGTGGTTCGCCAACCTGGTGAAAGGGCCAAGATGGCTGTTGAATCCTATGATGACAGGATAGATCCGGTAGGTTCTTGTGTAGGTGTCAAGGGCAGCAGGATACACAGCATAATCAGGGAATTGAAAAATGAGAATATAGATGTCATAAACTATACTCCAAATACGGAACTGTATATCATGAGGGCATTGAGTCCTGCCAAGGTATTGTCTGTCAATATAGACGAAAAGAACAAGAAGGCGGACGTGTTCATGTCACCGGATCAAGTGTCTTTGGCAATAGGCAAGGGCGGATACAATATTAAACTTGCGGGTAAGTTGACCGGTTACGAGATAGAGGTTTACAGAGACAGTGACATAGATTACGAGGATGTGGATTTGGACGAATTCAAGGACGAAATAGACGAATGGATTATAGAAACGTTGAAATCCATAGGCTGTGATACGGCCAAGAGTGTTTTAAGGCTTTCGAGGGAAGAGTTGGAAGACAGGACGGATCTTGAGGAAGAAACGATCAATCAGGTACTTGAAACTCTAAAGGCTGAGTTTGAAGACTAAGTAAGTCCTAATGGGAAACTGCGTAGTGGAAATATAAAAAGAGTATATAATATGCCGACGGATAACAACAAGTTTATAAGGTTGAATAAGGTTGCCAAAGAATTGAATGTTGGGATACATACAATTGTAGATTATTTGGCAAAGAAAGGGAAGAAGATAGACAGCAGTCCAAATGCGAAGGTGGACTCGGAGTCCTATGAGATGTTGCTTAAGGCTTTTCATTCCGAAAAGAAGAAAAAGGAGGCTAGCAAGAGTACTGCAAAGATAAAAGTCCCTGTCAATGATGTTGTTGAGGTGGAGCCATCGGCATCTGTCGCTGTTGAAGACAAAGTGGATGAGAGTACGTTTGCGGAGGATTTGGTGATAAGGACTGCAACTGTTCAGGAAAATAAAGAGGAAAAAGTGGTTGAGTCGAAGCCGGAGGAGGTTGAGGAAAAGAAGGAGACTAAGACCATAGTGGAACATGAAGACAAGAGGATACCTGGAGTTGACGGCAAGGAAATAAGGATATTGGGTCGTGTTAATATAGAGGATCTTTCTTCAAAGGGGCCAAAAAGAAAGACCAAGGAAGAGAAGGACAAGGATAAGGTAAACAAGGCGAAAGAAAAAAACAAGGAAAGGGAAAAACAAAAGCAGTTCAAGGATAAGGAGCAAAAACGTGCGGAAGTAAAAGAAGTAAAAAAAGAGACTGTTGATGAATTGCAGCAGCCCCAACCTGAAGTTGTTGAAGAAAAGAAGGAGCCTGAATTCATACCTACAAAACATGTTCGTCTTACTGGGCCGAACATAACGGGAGAAAAGGTTGACTTGACTTCATTTGAAACGAACAGGAAAAATGTACAGAAATCGAGAGAAGGAGAGAAACAGGGAAAAGTAAAGCGTGCCCGTATAAAACCTTCTCCGGTCAATATAGCGTCCAATCAACCTAAGGACAGGTTTTCGTCCGAGGAACGTAAGGAAAACAAGAAGCGTTTCAAAAATAAAAAAGAACAACCTAAGAAACAGGAGGTTGACAGTGTTGAGATAGAAAAACAGATAAAAGAGACATTGGCCAAGTTGTCCCCTATGGGAAAGAGCAAGACTTCGAAACACAGAAGGGACAAGCGTCAGACCATTTCCATGCATATGCAGGAAGAGCGTCAGCATGAATTGGAGGAAAAGAAAAAACTGAAGGTAACGGAATTCGTCACGGCCAATGAGTTGGCTACAATGATGGATGTTCCTGTTACCAAGATTATAGCCTCGTGCATGACTTTGGGTATGTTCGTATCTATAAACCAGAGGTTGGATGCGGAAGCTATACAACTCATAGCCGATGAGTTCGGATTTTCCATACAGTTTGTCAGTGCAGATGTTGTAGAAGCCATATCCAATGAGCAGGAAGAGGACAGGCCGGAGGATTTGGAGTTGCGTGCTCCGATAGTCACTGTCATGGGACATGTGGATCATGGAAAGACCTCTTTGTTGGACTATATCCGTAAAACCAATGTCATAGCAGGAGAGGCGGGAGGAATAACCCAGCATATAGGAGCTTATGAGGTTCGACTGCCTGAAAGCGGTAAGAAGATAACTTTTCTGGATACTCCGGGACATGAGGCTTTTACTGCCATGCGAGCAAGGGGTGCCAAGATGACTGATATAGCCATAATTGTGATAGCATGTGACGACAGAATAATGCCACAGACGATAGAAGCTATAAATCATGCTCAGGCGGCAGGTGTTCCTATTGTTTTCGCATTGAATAAGATAGACAAACCAGGGGCAGACCCTGACAAGATAAAGACTGAATTGGCCAATATGAATTTGTTGGTTGAGGATTGGGGCGGAAAGATACAATCTCAGGAAATATCAGCAAAAAAAGGTACGAATGTAGATTTGTTATTGGAAAAGGTTCTGTTGGAAGCGGAAATGTTGGATTTGAAGGGCAATCCAAAGAAAAGGGCATTAGGTACCGTGATAGAGTCTTCGCTGGACAAAGGAAGAGGATATGTGGCAAAAATACTGGTACAGGATGGAACGATACGTCAGGGTGATGTCGTATTGGCGGGTTCTACATTCGGCAGGGTTAAGGCCATGTATAATGAAAGAAACAAGATATTGCAGGAGGCCGGACCGTCAACGCCGGTACTTCTTTTGGGATTGAATGGTGCTCCACAGGCCGGTGATACATTCAATGTAATGCCGACAGAAAAAGAAGCCAAAGATCTTGCACAACGTCGTACCCAATTGCAGAGAGAACAAGGTTTAAGAACACAAAAACACATTACCTTGGACGAGATAGGCAGAAGAATCGCAATAGGAGATTTCAAACAGTTGGATTTGATTGTCAAGGCGGATGTTGACGGTTCTGTGGAAGCTTTGTCGGATTCGTTGTTGAAATTATCTACGCCAGAGGTTCAGGTTAATGTAATACACAAGTCAGTAGGTCAGATAACCGAATCTGATGTATTGTTGGCAACAGCAAGCAATGCCATAATAATAGGTTTCCAGGTAAGACCTTCTGTAGGCGCAAGAAAATTGGCGGAACAGGAACAGATAGACATAAGATTGTATTCCATAATCTATACGGCAATCAATGAATTGAAGGATGCAATTGAGGGTATGCTTTCACCTGAAATACAGGAAAAGGTGGTTGCCAATCTTGAAGTGAAGGAAACGTTCAAGATTTCCAAGGTAGGAACAATTGCCGGTTGTGTATGTCTTGACGGAAAGATTAGCAGGAATACAAATGTTCGTATTATACGTGATGGTATAGTGGTATATACCGGAAAACTGGCATCGTTGAAACGATTCAAGGATGATGTTAAAGAAGTCGTTATGGGTCAAGACTGCGGTTTGAACATAGAGAATTTCAATGATATCAAAATCGGGGATATTATAGAGGGATATGAAGAAATAACAATAAAACGAACACTTAAACAATAAAATGAACGTTTAAGCAGTTATATACGGGATGCCCTCATAGTTCAAGGGATAGAACGGAAGTTTCCTAAACTTTAAATGTAGGTTCGAGTCCTACTGAGGGTACGAAAAAGGAGAGCATTGCTCTCCTTTTTTTCTTGTAGTTTACTTTAATTTCTAGGAATCGTAAGCTAAATGGCTATCGTAATGGTTGAAAAAGTCCGGCAGATGAAAAGACTGCTTCCACTTTTGCTTGTGCATCCTTGCCTGATATGTTCTCTCCATAAATCCTGCATGCAAACGAATAGGAAAAGTCGTTACCCTCTATATAACCTACATACCATCCCATGGTATTGTCTCTGCCTGTTCCAGTCTTTCCATATATTGCCGATGCTTTTCCCTGCTTGCTCAGCATTACTTCTTTCAGTATTTTCATGGATTTTTCTCCGAAAGGCAGTTTTTTATTGACCAGTTTCTCCATAAGCCGTGCCTGTTCCAAAGGAGAAATCATTATGGAGCGACCGTTCTCATCTTCAAGCCAAAATACGTCGATTCCCATGCTTGTGTCATTGTTTCCGTAGTTTATTCTGTTCAGCCACATGTTCATATTGTCTTTCCCGATGTGTCTTGCCAGATTCTGATAGGCAGGAACGCATGACGTCTTGAAAGCCTCATTCAAATTCATATTCCTGTTCCATTCGGGTCTGTATCGTTCAACGCTGTCCCATTTGTAGAACAAATCCGTTGATGAGACTATTTCTCCGCATTCAATGCCTATAAGAGTATTCCATATCTTGAATGTCGATTGTGGTGAAGATGCCTTGTTCGCATATTCTTCGTTGACAATCATCTCTTCAGATGTATTGTTGTTTATTATCACCATGGAGTCTTTCTCACCCTTTATTTGAACTGACATGTTCTCTTTCAGCTTGTTTCCCCCGCTGCAAGAGAAAAACAGTATTGAGGCAATTATCGTTATCGTCTTTATTTTCATAAACAATCATATTAAAAAGGAGGGCATATGCCCTCCTTGAACAATCAAACTTATTGAAAAAAATAAATTACTTTCTCGAAGCCAACAGAAGTTCCAACATGGTTATGGCGCTTTCGGAAATTATGGAACCCGGTCCGAATATTGCAGCTGCTCCTGCCTTGTAAAGGAAGTCGTAATCCTGTGGAGGGATTACACCGCCGACAACCACCATTATGTCTTCGCGTCCGAGTTTCTTCAATTCCTCAATCACCTGAGGCACCAATGTCTTGTGTCCTGCAGCCAGGGAAGATACTCCTAGGATGTGGACATCGTTTTCAACGGCTTGTTTTGCACTCTCGGCAGGTGTCTGGAACAACGGTCCCATGTCCACGTCGAATCCGAGGTCGGCATAACCCGTGGCAACCACCTTTGCACCGCGGTCGTGGCCGTCCTGACCCATCTTGGCTATCATTATACGAGGTCTTCTTCCCTCTATCTTAGCAAACTCGTCACACAAGGTCTGAGCCTTCTTGAAACTTGCATTATCTTTCGTATCTGCACTGTACACGCCTGAAATAAGATTTATTTTTGCTTTGTAACGTCCGAAATGTTTCTCAAGTGCATAGGAAATCTCACCCAATGAGGCTCTCTTTCTTGCACAGTCTATGGAGTATTCCAAAAGGTTGCCCTTTCCGGTTGCCGCAACGTTTGACAAGGCCTCCAAAGCGGACTGTACGTCTGCTTCGTTTCTTTCCGCTCTCAACTTGGCCAAACGCTTTATCTGTGCTTCACGTACGGCAGTGTTGTCTATTTCGAGTGTCTCTATCGTGTCTTCGGAATCAAGACGGTATTTGTTTACTCCCAATATCGTATCCTTGCCCGAGTCTATTCTTGCCTGTTTTCTGGCAGAGGCTTCCTCTATTCTCATCTTAGGAACGCCGCTCTCTATTGCAGCTGCCATACCTCCCAATTTCTCAACCTCCTGTATGTGTCCCCATGCTCTGTGTGCTATCTCGTGAGTAAGACTTTCAACGTAATAGCTTCCTGCCCATGGATCCACGTTGCGGCAGATGTTGGTTTCTTCCTGCAAGTATATCTGCGTGTTACGCGCGATACGAGCCGAAAAGTCCGTAGGCAACGCAATGGCCTCGTCCAAGGCGTTGGTATGAAGCGACTGAGTGTGTCCCAAAGCTGCTCCCAATGCCTCTATACATGTTCTGCCCACGTTGTTGAACGGATCCTGTTCGGTAAGCGACCAGCCGGAAGTCTGACTGTGGGTACGCAATGCCAATGATTTAGGATTCTTAGGGTTGAACTGTTTTACCAGTTTTGCCCACAACATTCTGGCAGCCCTCATTTTAGCAATCTCCATGAAGTGGTTCATGCCTATCGCCCAGAAGAACGACAAACGCGGTGCGAACTGGTCAACGGTCATTCCTGCATTTATACCTGCACGTATGTATTCCAATCCGTCTGCCAATGTGTAGGCCATCTCTATGTCGCATGTTGCGCCGGCCTCCTGCATGTGGTAACCTGAAATGGATATGGAGTTGAACTTAGGCATGTTCTTCGAGGTGAACTCGAATATATCGGCGATTATCTTCATTGAAGGCTTAGGAGGATATATGTAAGTGTTTCTCACCATGAATTCCTTCAATATGTCGTTCTGTATGGTACCCGAAAGCTTGTCCATTGATACGCCCTGTTCCTCGGCGGCTATGATGTAGAACGAAAGTATGGGAAGAACGGCTCCGTTCATGGTCATGGAAACCGACATCTTGTCCAAAGGTATCTGGTCAAACAGTATCTCCATGTCCAATATGGAATCTACCGCAACACCGGCCTTGCCGACATCGCCCACAACCCTTTCATGGTCGGAGTCGTATCCTCTATGCGTTGCAAGGTCAAAGGCTACGGAAAGACCCTTCTGTCCTGCAGCTATGTTCCTGCGGTAAAACGCATTTGACTCTTCAGCGGTAGAAAAACCTGCATACTGACGTATGGTCCACGGTCTCATCACGTACATTGTGGAATAAGGTCCGCGAAGATTAGGAGCTATGCCCGCAGCATAGTTAAGATGTTCCATTCCTTCCAAGTCGGCCTTTCCATATACGGGCTTTACCGGTATTTGTTCGGGAGTAAGCCATGATTTCTCGTTGCCTGCTTCCTTTTCCCATTCTCCAAAGTCCTTAGGCGTGGCAAAGGACTTGAAGTCGATGTTTGTGAAATTCGGTCTCATTATATCAGAAGTATTTATAATTTATTTTCCATTTAAAACTGTCTAAATGACTACGTTTCAACCTGCAAAATTACTTTTTTATTTTGAACCCGCCAATAAAAACGCCAATAAATTGAACCCTCCGCCATATGTCACGCTCTCCGGAATCGGAAGGCCGTTTCGTTTTCGTGGAATTTGATTCTGTAAAAATGTCTTCTGAATCCGTTTTTTTCTTTTCTGAAGACATTTTTTTGTTTTCTGAAAAGAATTGTCCCCTGTCTGACAGCCCTCTTTCGTTGTTCTTTTCCAGTGCCGGGAAAGGACATTCCGGCCGAGTAAAGTTTTTTTTGGCATGCAAGCCTTGTATGTTTGCTATTTTGTAGTATCTTTGTGTATTGCAATAAAATAAAGACAGATATGGAAAATCCTGAAAAATATGGTTTTAATTCGCAGTTGATACATTACAGCGGACATCATGACAGTTACGGTGCTGCAACAGTGCCCATATATCAGACTTCAACCTTCGGTTTTGCATCCGCCCAGGACGGGGCTGATTGTTTTGCCGGTATAAAGCAGGGTTATATGTACACCCGTATAGGCAATCCTACTATCAGGGCGTTGGAAAGACAGGTGGCTTTGTTGGAGCATGGATGCGATTCGGTTGCCCTTGCTTCCGGAATGGCGGCGGTCAGTACGGTTTATTTGGGTCTGTTGAATGCGGGAGACCATGTGGTTTCCTCTTCTGCGGTATATGGTGCTTCAAGGGTGCTTCTTGAGCAGCATATGGCCAGATTCGGGGTTGATTCCACCTTTGTCAATACGGCAGACATTGAACAGGTGAAGGCTGCCGTTACTCCTAAGACCAGAATGGTCTATATAGAAACTCCGGCCAATCCGACAATGGAGATAAGCGATATAAGAGCGTGTGCGGAGCTTGCTCATTCGGTCGGTGCCTTGCTTGTTGTGGACAATACTTTCTGTTCCCCTTATCTTTCCAATCCTATTGATTTCGGGGCTGATGTTGTTTTGCATTCCATAACCAAGTTCATAAACGGACATGCGGACATTGTTGGCGGAATAGTTATAGCCGGGAAGGAGGATGTATATTCCAAATTGCGCAATGCCATGATAAATTTCGGAGGCAATATGGATCCTCATCAGGCTTATCTTGTGATAAGAGGATTGAAGACATTGGGCATACGCATAGACAGGGCACAGGACAATGCACGCAAGGTTGCGGAGTTTCTGGCCTCACATCCGAAGGTTGAATGGGTCAAGTATCCTGGATTGAAAACGCATCCTCAATATGATTTGGCGCAAAAACAGATGAAAGGACCTGGTACGATGATAAGCTTTTCATTGAAAGGCGGTCTTGAGGCAGGAAGAACCTTGATGGACAATGTAAAGATGTGCATATTGGCCGTAAGTCTGGGAGGTGTTGAAACATTGATACAACATCCTGCGTCAATGACACACTCCAAGGTGCCGCAGGAAGCAAGGGAAAAGGCAGGCATAACGGACGGACTGGTTCGTTTCTCGGTAGGAATAGAGAATGTTGAGGATATAATAGGAGATTTGTCTCAGGCATTGGAGAAGATAAGGTAAAGGTAGATGACAAGAAGAGGCGTTTTCTTGCTTGTGATGTTTTTGTGTTGCACCTTTGCGGGTTTTTCGCAGCAGAGACGTCAAAGTGTAGGGCTTGTTTTGAGTGGAGGGGGCGCGAGAGGTCTGGCACATCTCGGTGTTTTGCGCGCACTGGAGGAAGCACAGATACCGGTGGATTATATATGCGGTACGTCCATGGGTGCAATTGTCGGAGGATTGTATGCGGCCGGTTACAGTGTGGAACAGATGGAAGAGATATTCTATTCGGAGGAGTTCCAGTTGTGGCTAACAGGCAAGGTGGAAGACAAGTATGTGTATTATTACAAGAAAAGGGAGCCTTCTTCAAGGGCATTCTCTCTTTCTTTTGATGTGAATGACAAGTTTGCTTTTCAGATACCTACGAGCATAATAGACCCTATACAGATGGATTATGCGTTTATGGAGATTTTCTCAGGGGCTACTTATGCGAGCAAGGGGGATTTCGACAGTTTGATGATACCTTTTTTTTGTATCAGTTCGGATATAGAAAACAACAGGGAGAGCGTAAGAAGAAGTGGAGAACTGGGTTTGGCGATAAGGGCGTCCATGACTTTTCCTTTTGTGTTTTCACCGATAAAACTGGATGGCAAGATAATGTTTGACGGAGGAATGTACAATAATTTCCCGTCGAAACACATGCTTGACATATATCATCCGGACATGATAATAGGTGTCAAGGTTGCCGGTAATTTTCCTCCTCCCAAGGAAGGTAATATGCGTTCCTATCTGGAGAATATGCTTACTACGGATTCGGACTATGATGTTTATTGTGACAACGGCGTTTTGATAGAACCTGATTTGACGGGGATAGGCGTCATGGAGTTCAACAAGATGAAGGAATGTGACAGGCTTGGTTATGAAGCCGCCCGTTCAAAGATAGATGAAATAAGGGAGTTTCTGGTTGACAGTGTAAGCAGTGAAGAATTGCAGAAGAAAAGGAATGCTTTCAATGCAAAAAAGCCTTCTTCTAAGGTGAAGATGTTGAGCATACAGGGGGTCACCGGCAATCAAAAATATTACATATCCAACAGTATGAAGCATGGATTGACTCAGAATGACTATACAACCGAATCAATGAAAAAAAACTACATATCGCTTTATACGGACCCTAACATCAAAGATATATTGCCGAGTTTGTACTATAATGATTTTTTTGATGCCTATGTGATGAATCTTGATGTAAGGACGAAAAGCTATCTTAATTTCGGGGTAGGAGGGCATCTTTCAACCAACCCCACGAGTTTCTTGTACTTTGGTGTGGACTATAATTTTCTGGATAGAAATGCATGGTTGTTTATGGCAAACACTTATATAGGCCGTTACTACAAGTCTCTTTATCTCGGAACACGTGTAGACTTTTCAACTTCGTTTCCTCTTTATATGGAATTGGGTGCGACGGGCAATCAATGGAATTATTTTCGTCTGCATTCAGGTTTTTTTGAATATTCGAGGGTAAACTATCTTGAACAGGGTGACAACAACCTGCAATTGAAGGTAGGTACGGCTTTTGACATAAAAGACAGGTTGTATCTTTCTTTAGGTATAGGGGAACTGAATTACAATTATTTTGACAATGATTATATAGTATCATCTGATACTAGTGATTTGACGAGGTTTGACAATTATTCGGTTTCCTTAACCAGGGAGTATAACAGTATGGATGATGTACAATATCCAACCAAGGGTAATTATCAGAAACTGTGCATTCAATACGTAGGAGGAGTTGAAAAATTTTATCCTGGCAGTAAATTGAAACGTTCATATTTGACAGACATAAAGCATCAGTGGCTTCAGTTTCATGCCGTAAACAGAACCCATATTCCGATAGCAAAGTACTACACATTGGGAATCAGAGCCGATGCGTTTTATTCTTTTCAGGATTTGTTTTCAACCTATAAGGCGAGTCTTTTGAATGCGGGAGTGTATCAGCCTACGTTGGAAACCATGACCAATTATATGCCTGAGTATAGGTCAAGTCAGTATCTGGGATTAGGTATGGAAAACATATTTTTTGTTGAGAACAGTCTTGGTATAAATCTTTCAGCCAGAATCGGTACGTATCTTTATCTTCCTATTCGCAGGATAGTGGCTTATTCGGATAATTTGCCTTATTATGAAGATGCATTCAAGAAGTTATATTTTATAGCCAATACGGTTCTGGTCTTGAAAACACCGTTAGGTCCTTTGAGTTTTACTGTTTCTTATCATCAAAGGGACAACGAGTCTAATAATCCGTGGTCGGTTTCTTTGAATTTCGGTTATGTTATTTTCAATAAAAGAAGTGTTGACAAGTGATGATAACGGTTGAGAATTTGAATAAATTTTACGGAGAACTGCATGTTTTGAATGATGTGAGTCTTAGTATATCTTCTATGGAAATTGTCACTCTTGTTGGTGCATCCGGAGCAGGCAAGACCACACTTTTGCAGATATTGGGCACATTGGACAAGGCAGATTCCGGTAAGGTGATGATAAATGGTCAGGATGTTTGCGGATTGAACGATAAACAGTTGTCTGCATTCAGGAACAGGGAGATAGGTTTTGTTTATCAGTTTCATTATCTGCTTGCGGAGTTTACTGCATTGGAAAATGTAATGTTGCCTGCTTTGATTGCAGGTGAGAAAAAAAACATTGCAAAGGAGAAAGCCGAGGAATTGCTTGAAAAATTGCAGATTCTGGATAGGGCAGGGCATAAACCAGGTGAATTGTCCGGAGGTGAACAGCAAAGGGTTGCGGTTGCACGGGCTTTGATAAACAGACCTTCCATTGTTTTGGCCGATGAACCTTCCGGTAATTTGGATTCCAATAGTGCAAGACAGTTGCATGAGTTGTTTTTTTTCTTACGCGATGTTTATAAACAGACATTTTTAATAGTGACGCATAATCAGGAATTTGCCAAGATGTCGGACAGAAGCTTGTTTATGCAGGATGGAAAAATAATCGGTTAGTATATGCAAGACAATCAGATAATATACGGATTGAGACCAGTTATAGAGGCTTTAAGGGCAGGAAAACAAATTGACAGAATTTTCCTTCAGGCTAATCTCCAGGGTAAATTGTTTAATGAATTAAAGGAAGAAATAGCCCGTTCTGCCATTAAGATAAATCGGCAATATGTTCCCGTTGAAAAGTTGGACCGTTTGACACATCGGCAAAATCATCAGGGTGTTGTGGCACAGTTGCCACTTATAGAGTATCATGAATTGGAACAAGTCTTGGATGAGGTGGTCGAAAAGAGAGAGAAACCTTTTTTGTTGATGTTGGACGGTGTTACGGATGTGAGAAATTTGGGAGCCATTGCCCGTAGTGCTGAATGTGCAGGTGTTAATGCTTTGATTTTGCCACAACAATCTACAGCTCCGGTAAATCAGGATGCCATAAAGACTTCGGCCGGAGCATTGCTCCGCTTGCCGGTATGCAGGGTCGATAATGCAAAGACAACGGTTCGTTTGGTACAGACATTTGGGTTAAAGGTGTATGCAGTGACAGAGAAAGCCAAAACGCCATATACAAAAATGGATGCAGTACAACCTATTATGTTGATAATGGGCAGTGAAGACAAAGGCATAAATCCTCAACTGTTAAAGATGGCGGACGAGCTTGCATATATACCTATGAAGGGAAACATTGAGAGTTTGAATGTGTCTGTTGCTGCAGGGATAGCATTGTATGAGGTAGTAAGACAAAGGATGTAAATTTCAAATGTTATATTTGCTTAAATAAAATCTATTTCCTTTAATTCTCTTGCTTTTCGTTTTGTGGAAAGGTTTAAATGTTCTACTTTTGCACGAATAAGATATACTTTTTTTTGTCGTGTTGAGGGATATTTTACCAAGCTTTTCCGTTATACTTGCGCCCATGGAGTCGGTGACCAATCCGCCATTCAGGAAGATTTGCAAGAGGTATGGAGTTGATGTGCTGATTAGCGAGTTTATATCTTCAGATGCATTGGTTCGCAAAATAGACTCCTCCTGTCGTAAGATGTGTTTTGGAGAGGAAGAACATCCCATAGGCATACAAATATTTGGCAATACCGAAAGTTCTCTCAGAGAGGCAGCAGAGTATGCTGCCGGGACCGGTTGTGATTTCATAGACATCAATTGGGGTTGTCCTGTGCGTAAGATTGCAGGCAAGGGATGTGGTAGCGGTATATTGAATGATATACCCAAAATGGTGGCATTGACAAAATCGGTTGTTGATGCAGTTTCTTTACCGGTGACTGTCAAGACCCGTTTGGGATATAGTGATGAGGACAAACCTATTGTTGACGTTGCCGAGAGGTTGCAGGATGTGGGAATAGAGGCCATAAGCATACATGGCCGTACACGCAGTCAGATGTATAAGGGAAATGCGGATTGGACTTTGATAAATGAAGTTAAGAACAATCCAAGGATGAAGATAATGGTGTTTGGGAACGGAGATATTGATTCTGCGGAAAAACTGGTGGAGTATAAGAAACGTTATAATGTGGATGGGATACTTATAGGTCGTGCTGCGATGGGTAATCCATTTATCTTCAGGCAATGCAAACAGTTGCTTGCAGGTAAAGAAAAGACGGATGCAACAATACAGGAAAGGGTAGATGTATGCAGAGAACACATTGCTGGACTTAAATCTTATAGAGGAGACCGATATGCTTTACTTGAAATGCGTAAGTTTTACGGAGGGTATTTTTGTGGATTGAGTAATTTCAAGCCGTATCGTATCAGATTGGTTACTGCAGACAGTTATGAGCAAGTGGAGGAAATATTGTCGGATATAGAGGAACATTATTTTTAGGGCTGATATTTTGTTTGGATTATGGAATTTAAATTGAAATCGGATTTCTCACCTACAGGTGATCAGCCTCAGGCAATAGAACAATTGGTCAGGGGAATAAGGCAGGGTGTGCCGGCTCAGGTTTTGCAGGGAGTTACTGGGTCGGGCAAGACTTTTACCATAGCAAATGTGATACAACAGGTAAATAAGCCTACATTGGTGATGAGTCATAACAAAACGCTTGCGGCCCAATTATATAGTGAGTTTAAAAATTTTTTCCCGGATAATGCTGTTGAATATTTCGTCTCGTATTACGATTATTATCAACCTGAAGCGTATATAGCATCGACGGATTCTTATATAGAAAAAGATTTATCCATAAACGGAGAACTGGAAAAACTGAGATTGGCCTCTGCTTCTGCATTGCTTTCAGGTCGGCGAGATGTAATAGTTGTAAGTTCTGTTTCATGTATTTACGGTATAGGCAATCCTGAAGATTTTGCCAATGGAACCATTTATTTGAACGTAGGGCAGAAGCTGGAAAGGAACAAATTCCTTTTGGATTTGGTGGACAGTCTTTATTCGCGTAATGAGATAGAGTTCGGTCCTGCAAAGTTCAGAATAAAGGGAGATGTGATAGATATTTATCCGCCTTATCTGGATTATGCTTACAGACTTATATTTTTTGACGATGAAATAGAATCGATAGAATCAATAGAACCGGTTAGTGGTAAAAGGATTGATAAACAAGATTATGCCATAATATATCCTGCAGGTAATTTTTTGACCAACAAGAATACTCTTCCTCAGGCATTGAAACAGATACAGTTGGATATGTTTGAACGTTGTGAGTTTTTTAGAGATGAGGGACGCGAATTGGAAGCAAGACGACTGGAGGAGAGGGTGAATAACGATTTGGAAATGTTGCAGGAGCTTGGCTATTGCAGTGGAATAGAGAATTATTCAAGATATTTTGACGGGAGGAAACCCGGTTCGAGGCCATTTTGTTTGATAGATTATTTCCCTGATGACTATTTGTTAGTGATAGACGAGAGTCACGTTACCGTTCCTCAGATAAGGGCTATGTATGGAGGAGATCATTCGAGGAAGGCTTCGTTAGTTGAATATGGTTTCAGATTACCGGCCGCATTTGATAACAGACCGTTGAAATTTGACGAGTTCCAAAGTTTGCAGAATCAAACAATATATATATCTGCAACCCCTGCAGATTTTGAGATTCAGGAGTCTTCCGGAGTGATAGTTGAACAGATAATAAGGCCTACTGCCTTGTTGGATCCTGTTATAGAGGTACATCCGGCCAAAAATCAGGTAGATGATTTGCTTGAGGAAATAAGCAAGGTCGTAGATAAACAAGAAAGAGTGTTGGTTACCACCTTGACGAAAAGAATGGCTGAGTCTTTAAGCAGTTATTTGACAAGATTAGGTGTTCGTAATAAGTATATTCATTCTGATGTAGAAACATTGGAACGTATTGAGATAATGCAGGAATTGAGGGTAGGAGTATTTGACGTGCTGATAGGGGTTAACCTGCTAAGAGAAGGTCTTGATTTGCCGGAAGTTAGTCTTGTCGCCATATTGGATGCGGACAAAGAAGGTTTTTTGCGTAGTGACAAAGCTCTTATTCAGACCATAGGAAGAGCAGCCCGTAATACACATAGTAAAGCGATATTGTATGCGGATGTAATAACGGCAAGTATGCAAAGGGCTATGGATGAGAATGCCCGCAATCGAAAAAAACAAATCGAGTATAATGAAAGACATAATTTAAGTCCTAAACAAGTCAAAAGGTCTTTGTCTACAGGAATGACTATACCAAGATTAAAAGATGAAGAATTTGCAGGTAATAGTGGTGCGGAAAATAAAATCAGGCAAGAAGCATTGAATACGAAAGACGTAAATTTGCTTGAGGTTTTAATGCGAAAGGCTGTGGAGGAATTGAATTTTGTTGAGGCCGCTAAATATAGAGATGAAATAAGAAAGATAAATAACAAATAAGGATTAGAACAATGGAAGAATTAAATGTTAGAGACAAGAGTAAGGATACTATTTGTGCTCCGGCTACTCCTCATGGCGAATCGGCAATAGGTATAGTCAGGGTGTCGGGAAAAGATGCAATATCCATAGTGGATGAAATGTTTGTAACCAAAGACATTAAAACCGGAATATTGCGTAATGCAAAAGCTGGTACGATGAAACATGGCTTGTTGCTGGATTCCAATAAGAATATTATAGACGAGGTTATTTGTTCTGTGTTTTTGGCACCAAATTCTTATACGGGTGAGGATATCGTTGAGATATCACACCATGGTTCAGTGTATGTTCAACAGCAGATAATAATATCTTTGATAAACAAAGGTGTAAGGGTTGCTGCTAACGGAGAGTTTTCTCAACGTGCATTCTTGAATGGAAAGATGGATCTTTCGCAGGCTGAAGCTGTGGCCGACTTGATACATGCAAGGACGGCAATAGCACATGATTTGGCCATAAAACAATTGAGGGGAGGGTATAGGAATGTTTTGGCAGACTTGAGGAACAGACTTGTGAATCTTTTAAGTCTATTGGAATTAGAGTTGGATTTTTCGGAGGAGAATGTTGAATTTGCAAAGAGAAGTGACCTGAAGCATGCAATGTCTTCGATAAGGATGATGCTTAACAGACTTATAGATTCATTTGCTACTGGCAATGCTTTCAAAAACGGTATTCCGATTGCAATTATAGGTAAGCCTAATTCTGGTAAGTCTACTCTTCTAAATGCAATTCTTAATGAGGAGCGTTCAATAGTTTCTTCTATATCTGGTACAACCAGAGATACTGTTGAGGAAGTTATCCAATTGAATGGGGTGGAGTACAGGTTTATAGATACGGCAGGAATACGTCATGCAGTTGACAGGTTGGAGAGTGAGGGAATAAAAAGGTCATATAAAGCGGTAGAAAGGGCAAGAATTGTCATTTATGTTGTGGATTTGACCCAGACTTCTTCGGAGGAAGTCCAGTCTGAATTGGTGTTGCTTGATACGCAGGTTCCTTTGGAGGGAAAGAAAATATTGATTGTAGGCAATAAGATAGATATGGTGAGAAGTACCCGCGTACAGAAGAAAAAATGGGATGCAATGGGTGCCATGCAAGTATCGGCCAAACAAAAATTGGGTATCAATGAAGTAGTTAACAGGATAGTTACGTTAAGCGATCAGGATGATGTCAGAGGCAAAATTATGGTTACCAATGCCAGACATTATGATGCAATGAGGAGGGCTCTGGCTGCATTGCTTGTAGCGGAGGAAAGCTTTGATGAAGGAATGTCCATGGACCTTATTGCTTCGGATATAAGGGAAGTATTGCATTATCTTGGAGAGATAACGGGTGAGGTGACAACAGAAGAAATATTGAATAATATATTTGATAAGTTCTGCATCGGTAAGTAATTTACTGATTATTAAATAGTTAAATTGATTATAATCGATTAATATGGCGCTCTTTACGGGCGCCTTTTTTGTTGCTCAAGTATCGTTGATAATCGTTGCTAAGCCTTTTTACGCCATTTTTTGTACCTCCTGTGTACCTCACAAGCCCAAAGTCGGGTTTACTGTCTGCCAGATGGTGGACAACCTGGAACGCCTTGGAACGCTGTGGTACGCAATGAAACAGATTTGGCGAACTAAAAAGATAATTAAAATGGCTAGTAACATTGAAATTCAAAAGAAATGCGAGTGGTGTGGCACTATTTTTACCGCCCACAAGATCACTACCGCATACTGTTCACACAGGTGCGCAAACCTCGCATACAAAGATCGAGTTAGAAAAAAACGAATTCAAGAATTCCACTTGAAACATGATGCAGAATTAAAACCTAATTCTGAAAAAGAGTTCTTAACCCCTACTGAAGTTGCCGCATTTTTAGGTGTAGGCCGTACCTCAATTTATCGGTATATCAAAAACGCGAAAATCAAAGCGGTCAGATTTGATGGGAAAACTCTTGTACGGCGTTCGGATATTGATAAGATGTTCGACTACATTATTGCTTCCAATAATGAGAATAAGCCCAAAGAGAAAACTCCAATATCAGATTTCTACACCACAGCTGAAGTCAAGGAAAAGTATGGCGTAAAGGATTCCTGGATATT
>CALUHJ010000023.1 GCA_944320415.1 uncultured Bacteroidales bacterium | reverse complement strand
TCACGCTTATGGCAACAATTAAAGTAAAACTACGCCCATCATCAGTCGTAGGGCGTGCAGGAACTGTATATTATCAAGTGACTCATCGTAGAGCGACACAACAGATAACAACCAATATCCGATTGCAGCCCAACGATTGGGATGCAATGAGAGGACAGGTTGCTGTAAGTGTTGCAGACAGATCTATTATTCAGAATCGTATAGATAGCGATACCGCACTATTAAAACGCATTGTCAAGGATTTGGAGAACACTGGAGCGACCTATTCGGTTGGCGATATTATCAAACGCTACAAGTCGCCTGAATGTCACGTGTCGGTATTGGACTTTATGCAGAACCAGATACGATTGATGCGTAATGCCAATCGCTTGGGAACTGCACTGAACTATGAGAAAACAATGAAGAACTTCACCGAGTTTCTTGGTGGGGTCAATCTGCCATTCTCGGCTATAACAGAACAACTTATTGCTGATTACAATGCCTTTCTTGTACAGCGAGGGATGGTGAGAAATTCCATTTCATTCTATATGCGTATAATGCGAGCTGTTTACAATAAGGCGGTAAGACAAAAACTTGTAGAGCAGTCACACCCGTTTACGGAGGTTTATACAGGTATTGACCGCACCCGTAAGCGAGCCGTCTCTGAATCTGTAATATCTCAGTTGCATAAACTGAAACTATCTGAAGGGACACCTCTTGCCCTTGCAAGGGATATATTCATTTTCAGTTATTGTACCCGTGGAATGGCCTTCGTGGATATTGCATATCTGAAGAAAGAGAATATCCAAAACGGTGTGATTTGCTATGCTCGTAGAAAGACCGGGCAACTGTTAAGTGTCAGGATAGAGCCAAGCATACAACGCATTATCGACCGATACTCATCGGCATTATCACCATACGTTTTCCCGATATTGACTTCAACGGAAATAAAAGAGGCATATGAGGAATACCAGACGGCAATCAACAACCATAACCGTTTGTTGAGACGACTATCGAAGATGTTGCCTGCCGGTTGTAAATTGACATCATATACCTCACGACATAGTTGGGCCACTGCTGCAAGAAACCACAATGTGCCTATCTCTGTCATCAGTGCAGGTATGGGCCACACCTCGGAACAGACAACTCAGATTTATCTAACAATGTTGGAAAACTCGGTGATAGATGATGCCAATCAAGGACTTATTATGTCATTGCTGGAGTAGTTCCACAAAAGAACTATAAGCATTACGTAAGTTTTTGATTTAAAATATTATGCAAAATTGTTTACTGATATTTTTATAACATTTTTAATCATAGCACACTGATTTATATAAAATTTACAAGCCATACAAACATTCATCTTTTATCTTTATAAAATAACAAAATTTTCATAATTCATTGAATATAAATTTATTTGGCACTATCATTTAATTTCATGGAGAAGAAAAAATAATCGTCCATTTCTGCCATCCATTGAACAATTTTTAGTATTTTTGCAAACGGGTCATAGTTCTTTCGTGGAACTAAGTACTGCTATCAATATTAGAAATATAATATGTTTGATATTAAAAATATATTGAAAGAACTTTGTTCAATTTCATCTCCTTCTGGGTATGAAATGAATATCACTTCATATTTAAAATGTTATCTATCTCGTTATAAGGGGATTACTATAACCGAGGATTTTATAGGCAATATTATTGTAAAGAAGAATGGAAGCAGCAATAGAGACATAATGCTTGTGGCTCACTGTGATGAGATAGGATTTGCGGTTAAATATATTGATGAGTCTGGATATATTCATTTTTCGCCACTTGGCGGAATCGATCCCACTATTTTAAGAGGACGCGATGTGGTTATAATGCACAGGGGGCAACCAATATGTGGCGTAATTGGTGCACGCCCAGTTTCTCTATCTAAGAATAATAAATCCAAAGATATTGACATTAGTGATTTGTGGATTGATATAGGTGTTGGTTCAAGAAGTGAAGCTCTAAATAGTGTTTCAGTTGGTGATCCTATAACATTTAAACCGCATTACAACGAATTATGCAATAATATATTTTCTACAAAAAGCATTGACAATCGCGTGGGCGTCGCTATTCTGATGACTCTAATTGATAGATTGCATGATGTTGGCACTGTGGAAAACATACATTTTGTTTTCTCGGTTCAAGAAGAAGTAGGATTACGTGGAGTAATCACAGCAGGATACAATATTCACCCCAATATTGGTATTGCTATTGATGTTACTCATGCAACCGATTATCCCACGATTAATAAAAATGCTTTTGGTGAAATAAAGATCGGGGAAGGTCCATCAATACCTATTGGTCCTAATTTTAGTAGTTTGGTTCAAAATAAACTTCGTGATATTGCTGCACAAAACAGTATTGCCTACCAAGTAGAATCAATCTCCGGTTTCTCTGGGACTGATGTTGCAGAATTACAGTTGTTAAGGGGGGGGCCAATCTGGGTTATTAAGCGTTCCTTGTAGATATATGCATACACCTATTGAGATGGCATCATATGATGATGTATTATCTGCTATAGAAATATTATTTGAGTTTTGTATGAGTAAAGACATATAGAATATGGAACTAAGAGAAGATTTATTTGTCATCCCAGTTGAGTTGGGTAATATTATTTATTCACCTCTTCGTCGTGGTGTGTTTTGGGCAAACGAGGATGCATCACAAAAAGTGAAAGATTTTTTACATGGCGGTAAGTTGAACCCTTCATCTGAAGATAAAGTGCAACAGTATTTATGTGCACTTTCTGACGCAAAAATCAGCACCCCTACTAGGGACTCAACACCATCCAGAAACCGTTTGGTAATAATACTGTCTCAGATTTGCAACCTTGCATGCACATATTGTTATGCACAAGAAGCAAGGTCCAAGGAAATCTTATCAAAAGACAAGTTGAAAATTGCATATGATGCAGCATTGGCTGATGAGAACAAATCAAAATACTTCTCGTTCATTGGGGGAGGAGAGCCTTTTGTTACTTGGGAAATTATTGAATGGTCTGTAAATTATATCAACAGTCACAAGTCCAATGATGACAAAGTTTCTTTCTCAATTACTACTAACACAACTCTATTTAACGAACATAATTTACAATTTTGTAAAGAGAACAAGATTTATATTGGAGTATCTTTTGAAATAGTCAAAACTGTACAAGACAATCAAAGACCATTTTATGGGTCAAATGCAAGCACATTCGATGTAATACACAAGAATATTGGTCGTCTTATTGAAAATGGGATTTCTTTTGGTATTCGTTCTACAATAACTAAACTTAATGTAGCGCTTATGCCAGATATGGTAAATTTTGTTGCTGACAATTATCCCAATCAAAAGAAATTGCACTTTGAGCAAGTAACAGATCCAAACCAAAACAACACAGACTTTTACAACGAATTTGTAGAGTATTTTTTCAAGGCAAGAGAAATTGGTAAAAAACGAGGTATTGAAGTTTATAATTCGATATCAAACTCTGTATTTAGAATACGAGAGCGTTTTTGCAGTGGGGAAACATGTATTACTCCAACTGGAAGCGTTGTTGCCTGCCATCGTATTTCCTCCGAAAAGGATAAAGATTACGAAACATTTAATTATGGACAAATTGATACTGATTCACTATCATTAGATTTGTCAAAGTATCAAACATATTTGGATTTTGCACATAAAAAAATGCCTGAATGTGAAGGTTGTTATGCATATTGGCACTGTGCAGGTATATGTCCGATGGAGAGAACCGCTTTGTCAAGAGATCAATTATTGACAAAGTGTGAATTTACAAAGGAAATTGTCAAGCGGATATTGATGGAAAAAATTGTTGAATCCAATAATTAATTTATTGTTATGGAGGTATCAGAGTTAATTTTTCTAGAGTGTTTGGAAAATTCGTATTATGCAGATGCTAGGTGTCCTCGCGATTGTGGTTGTGATGATGATGGCGGCTGTGTAGAACGATAATATTGTTAATTTAATAAAAATGCGTTATGGAAACAGGTTATGTAAGCGAATTAGTATTCTTGGCTAACAACAATTTCAATAGCGGGAACTGTTGTGAAATTGATTATTGTGAATGTGGCAGAGAAACAGCATGGGACTGAGTATGCGCAGCTGTGATGATTGCGGTTGTGGTGTCCACAGATGGGGTTAATATATTTACGAAAGGAGGTGTATAACTATGCAGAACGAATATGTAAGTAATTTGTGTGTTTTACAATACAATACTAATGTCCCATGTTCGGCAGGAGATGGTTGTGATTGTGACGGTGATGTTGATGAATGTATTGGTAATGGTCAAGATTAAAGATTACTTTTAGCATTATGAATAACGAAACTACAAATGTAAGTGAATTAATATTTTTGGAGTCAAACAACAATATGTAGTGCCGTAATGATTCATGTGATTGCGATAATAACTGTTATAACGATAACTGTAATGATTGCGGTTGTGATGACCACAGGTGGGGTTAAATCTTATTTAATGAGAGGAGGTGTGTACTTATGCAAAACGAATATGTAAGCGAATTGATTCTCATGAATCAGATGTATTGTATGGACTGTTCAAATGAGGGTTCTGGTGATCCAGATTGTAATTGTGATGCAGTTGATGGAAGTTAAATTATTGATAGACCCTATATTGCGTCAGCTATTGAAACATCTAGCGTAGTCTACTTGCTTTTTTATTCATTCAAACAGGTGGCGAAGACCTTGAGTAGAGACATGTTAATGCAGATACTTTCTCTATTTTATGAGCATGCTTAAAAATAGGGATTTGCTGTAGATGTATTTTATGGTTTATATCGCTTTTTACTTGGTTGTTCATAAATTGTTGAAACCATGTAGTAAAAAGATACTCAATGGTTTGCGAATATGGAAAATAAATCTTATTTTTGTCAATAAATGCGGTATTTTGCGTTTGTGGAGTTGCCGATAGCCAATAATAAGTGGAGGCATAAATAGTTAGTACAATGATTATCTTGAAAGGTGTAACAGATTCAGAGCAACTAGTTTCTATGTATTTAACTAGTTATACATCAAAAACTAGTTTAATGGGTGATTGTACTTATTGGTGCGAATAGCATAGTTTCAGCGGTCACCTATCCCCAAAAGAAGCGGGAACCTCTATTCCGTAATGAATCTGTTGATAGCATATATAGCATTTCAACAGGTTCATTTTTTTTGAATTAAGAAATATAAATAAAGTATGACACAGTCTAAATATATATCACTGGTTGAAATTGATAATAATAATATTTTGTTGTATAGTACATTTAATACATCTTTGATTGTATTACCGAAACAAATATATGAGAGTATATTTGTACAGCAATGCTATGAAAACGACGAATATGTATCTCAATTGAAGAGTTTGGGTTTTTTAGTGGAAGATGATACCGCACAATTGAAACAAATAGAATCTATTCGAAAGCAAAACCTCTCATCAGGAGAACAAGTTGTAAACATCTTTTCTACCAATAACTGTAATGCTCGATGTTATTACTGTTTTGAAAATGGAATAGATATGGTTGATATGAGCGAACAGACTGCGGATGCAACAGTGGAATTCATTAAAGAGTATTATCCCCAAAAGAAGCTTAAAATTATTTGGTTTGGAGGAGAACCTTTATATAATTTTTCTACAATAATTCGTATAACAAAAGCGCTCAAAGAAGCAGGTTATTTATTAAGTTGTCATGTAACCACCAATGGCTCATTAGTATCACAGGAAATTATTGATTTCCTTTCATTGAACTATGATAGAGTTTCTTTTCAAGTAACAATTGATGAATTAGGTAACGACTACGGAAAAATAAAAAGGTACATTGATTGTGATGTTCAAATAGCTTTTGAACGAACTATTA
The DNA here is from genome assembly GCA_944320415.1 of uncultured Bacteroidales bacterium. GTDB lineage: Bacteria > Bacteroidota > Bacteroidia > Bacteroidales > P3 > Onthomorpha. Next base: position 3,298 of record CALUHJ010000023.1, on the reverse strand, counting down.
ATGCGTGTCATTTGCTTATTAGAAATTCCATAATTCTTTCAATTAGGGTTAACTATCTTGATAAACAAATCGAAGCTGCAAAGAAAGTGTTTATGTCCCTTTATGATACTTTCTCATATGCAGATAAAGAAAAATTTTTGATATATCTCGCTCCTTTAACTCTGTTGGAAAGTTGTCAAGGATGTCCTGACTCTAGTAACCATTTATTAGAACTTTTAAGATTTCATTATGAAAAAGGTGTGTATAAGAATATTCGCTCTAATAAGTGTGATGACTTACTTTCATTATTCAATTTAATGCCCAAAGGAGGAGCATGTAGGGCTGCAAATAAAATGCATATTACTATAACAGCAGAAGGTAAAATTTTCCCTTGTAACAGATATGCAAAATACAACAACTATTCCATTGGCGATGTACTAACTGGAATAAACAAGAATAATTCATTTTATAAATTTTTCTATAATTGGCAAGTTGTAGAGGAGAAGTGTAAAACTTGTTCAATTCTCCCAATATGTCAAGGAGGATGTAAGGCTTTAAAAACCTTATACAAAAAAAAGGATTTTGTTTGTCAAAGAAAAGATATACAATCAGATTTATTAAGAATGTTTTATACGAAGTTGTTTAATAAATAATGCTTTATATTTCGTAATGGAGATACTTAGTAATAAGAAATTAACAGAAATAAGAGAAAGAGATGTTCTTTATATGTGGAGTCAAAATGATGCTCCTGTAAGTCTATATATACATAATCCATTTTGTAGGACAGTTTGTAAATTTTGTGCATATAGGGGCATGTTGCCTCAATATGGGGATATAGAAACTTATTATAGAAAAATTCTTCCTCGCCAACTATGTAAGTATTCCGATATTATTAGATCAAGTTATATTTCCTCTTGCTTTTTTGGAGGTGGAACCCCGTCACTTATTTCGCCAAAGGATCTGAAGAGTATATTGAATATGATCCCTAATTTCAGTAACATTCGTGAGAAGTTTTTTGAAATACACCCAGCCTATACGACACTTGAATTGCTTGATGTTTTAGCAGAGTATAAGTTTAATAATATAATCCTCGGTTTGCAATCCTTTGATTCTAAAACATTGTTAACTACAAATCGACCACCCGTAAGTGAAAATAAGGTAAAATTTATAATAGAAGAAATACACAAGCGAGGGATGTTTGCGTGGTTAGATATCGTTGGATTTATAAATTGTTCCGAAGAAGAGCTTGGCATATTCATTAACGATATTAGAAAAGCATGTTTATTGCAACCCGACGAGATTAGTATTTGTCCTAACTTTTATTACAAGCACTCTGTGGCAAATTCGGCCATTCGTGAATTGAATGAATGCCTAAAAAAACTATCAGGTTTTCATTTGTATAAATCAGAAATGTCATTTGAGGCGATAAAGTTTATGTACGAAAGAAAAAAAGCTATAAGATTAGTTAGAGATAATAGTCGAGTTGAGGAGTACATGAACTATATTGATGTAAATGATCGCCCAGATAATGAAAAACAGGCCATTTTAGGAATCGGAAGTTTTGAAAATGAAAATAGGGATACATTTTCATTGTGTAGAGTGAATAATAAATTAGTACGATATGTTGAGAGAATTGTGTCTGGTGAATTAAAGTATTATTTTGTTAACTCAATATAAATATCATTGATTTTAGGTCTATTGGCATATGGATTTTTCTGAAAGATTTCGAATTTTACACACCCCCAAAAGCATTGGGAAATTTGAAGATTTTATTTTAAAGGATTGTTGTGCGGAAGATAAATTTATATCCGAGAATAATGGTAGTTTCTCATTTGATGCATACATAGGATGTACCAACGGTTGCACTTATTGCTATATGAATCGGAAACCATACTGCGAATTTATTAACAATAAATCCCTTAAAATCAAGAGTTCTCTTCTTGATACAGAGAAAGGAAGAGATCAAATAATTTCCGAGGTTGATTCAAAATTGATTGAACTTAGAAATCATGGCTTGATGGCGTCGTTTGTTACTGATCCTTTCTTGCCAGAAGTTTTACCAACAACATTATTCTTAATGGATTTGTGTAGTAAAAAAGGCATTTCACTTAAGGTGTTAACAAAGCGTACAGATTGGATTAACAAAGTAAACCTTGAGAATATGCATGAATGGAAGAAATATATTAGTATTGGTTTTACTTTAACTAATGTTGATAAGATAGAAACTAATGCTTCGCCAAATGAAGAAAGAATCAAAGCTATCGAATACTTAAACAATATAGGGTATGTCACATTCTGTAGTATTGAACCTATCATCAATTGTGAGGCTAGCTATTTTGCTATATATAAAACATTCGGAAAGTGTGCATATTATAAAATAGGTATTGATTCAATGCGAAAATACGATTCTGCGGAAATGAGATTGTTTATTGACAGATTAGTGCTATTGTATATGAGTTATACTAATCACATTTCAAATAATAGTCATTTCCCGTATATTTATTTAAAAAACAACATTCTAGATGTAGCAGAAATCGCAGAAACAGACTTTGAAAATTACATTAAGCATGTTACAGAACTACATAACTACATTTAATTAAAACTGTTAGTTCATCACTAAACTGGTGGTTTATCTTTTCTATATAATTATATCAAACATTTATTGTTAAGTGCATAGACTATCCCACTAATTAGAAAGTTAAACTAGTCGAAAGTGAGACTAAAGTTCAACCTTCATATAATATGTATTATGGTGGACTCATGTATTAACAAATATGTTATTTATAGAATTTAAGCGAACCAGACTTCGAGAGGTCAATCGATTATCTTCTCATTTGAATTATGTATGTTCATAAATGATGCTAACTATCTTTTAACAAGACCAGCCTACTGCAGGAGATTGTATATTTCTCGGGCTTCTCGTTTAGACAAACCATTAATTTCTATCCTGCGACCTCCGCTACTTTCAATAATAATATCAGCAAACAAAATGTTAGAATTTATTCGAACACTTGAGATGCTGGTGCGGGAAATTACCGTCGACTGGTAGCCTATAAGGGCTCCTTTGTAGTATACTATACGATCCTCTTCTATATCGATACGATCAGGAAACAATACATTATGGTCCGCAGATATGCGACTTGCAATAAATGTAGGCATAGTTATCTTAAGGTGAGTTCTATCAATTCAATTTATCCTCTTGTATCAGACAGCAGAACTCTTTAACTGCCCAATTTGTGAGCTTTAGTCTTTCAAATTTAGCGAATATTTTCTACCCCCCCCAATTTTTACAATAATTAACTTGTGTTTGTTGTAAAAA
>CALUHJ010000022.1 GCA_944320415.1 uncultured Bacteroidales bacterium | reverse complement strand
CTTACCTGAGTTCCGTCCTCCATCCTTCGGAAGACGTCTTTAGGGAAGTATTCCTTTATAGCGACGGTCTTTCCCAGACCGGTATGCAAACCCATATATGTTATTCCGAAGCCTCCCTGACCGAGTACTTTCAACAGTTTGTATTTTCCGAAGCACAACTCTGCTCCGGCCTCCACGTCAAGGGCAGTCCCGGTGTCTTCGCCCCATTGCCTGTTGTGTATATCTTTCATGATGTATGTTTTGTTTCAGATATTAAAAAAAACGCAAGTCCGGCGCAGGAACTCCCCTCCGTACATGCTGTTTCTACTTTCCATCCGGCTTTATCCAATCCCAGACATTGCCTGCAACCTCCGATATGTTTATCTTGGCCAGCCATAGCACAAGGAACAAAAGGATCGCAACGATCGCAACGACAAGCCACGGCATCATGTTGTCGGGCATGTTCCCAGGCACCCTTCTGCGCTGTCTTTTGCGGCCGTCTCTGCGCAGGCTTTTAGCCGGCTTTGTCTTCAGGTCGTCGGCATGCTTCTGCGCAGGACCCAAAGAGACGAGTATGCAGGTGTGATTGTCTTTTGTTCCCCTCTTGCATACTTCTTCTATTGCAGATAGCTTGCCTTCATCATCCGTTTTGTCATCAGCCAGAATGCCGCACAACTCTTCATTGCTCAATTGTTCCAATACTCCGTCACTGCAAAGGAAGAAAAAGTCACCGCTTTGCAAGTCCTTTTCCAAACGATAATCAGCTTTGGCATGTTCACCTCTTTTTGGTTGCATTGCTCTAGTTATTACGTTTTTGTGTGGATATGTCAATGCTTCCTGCTCTGTCAGTTCTCCCGCTTTAAGCAGACTGTTGACCAAAGAATGATCTTGAGTTTGGAACTTCAATCCGATGGAATGTGTTTCAGGTCTGTATTCGCATGGTCGTATATGGTAAATCCTGCTGTCTCCTATATGGAAACACCATGCTCCACGGTTGCATAAGTAAACGCAGGTGAGTGTTGTACCCATCTTCTTTGAGGAAGAGTTCGTATCTTTTTCATGCAGTTTTTCGTAGGCATATTCCAATGCATTGTTGAAATAGTCTTCATTTATTTCATCCTCCTGTGGCACATTGTTGTCGAAGTAGGTTGAAAGAGCTTCACAGACCGTCGAACTCGCCACCTCCCCGTTGTCATGCCCACCCATTCCGTCACACAATATGAAATAAGGTTTGTAAGACCCGTTTGACAACTGTCCGAAGTAACAACTGTCTTCCTGATTTGTCCTCTCGCCTATGTTGCTGAATGAAAGTACATTTCTTATCTCCGCTTTCATAAAATTCCTTTGTTTTTTCTTGTATGATTCTATTTATTCGTCATATTGCTTTTGCAGGATAAACATGGTTCTTCCTATCCTTATCTTATCCCCGAAGCATAAAACCGCTTTCATGCCGCGTTCGAGCCTTACTCCGTTGATATGCGTAGGGTTTCTTGCACTTGTATCATAATATACATGTTTGACCTGACCATTCGAGGGTATGATTTCCATTGCAGAGTGATTGCGTGAAATATACAGATCATCGGGATTGAGTATTTCCCTGCCAAGGGATACATGACCCATAGGCAGGGAAATAGTTTTATTGTCCCTGCAGCGCACAAGCACGCCCTTGTGCGCTGTAAGGTTTTTTGTGTTTATCGTTGTGTCTGTTGTTTGTTCAAATACGTCAGTTGCGTCGGCATCTGAAAATTTATTTTGTGCTCCATCTTTAAAATTGATTTTCCCATAGGAGGAAAAAGGAGCATTGAAGCCGCAACACGGGCAACCGAACCTTGTGTTGTTTCTTTCATAATCCGTGCTGACTTTCAGGATAGTCTTGCAGGACGGACAGAACACTCTGATTTTTCCGCTCATATCCTTAGTCTCCTATACGCAGAAAGAATCCATACCGTCCATACTGTCGGCGCATGAGGTATCGGCAAGAGTATCCCCCACGCTTATGTCCCCTTCTGGAATGGCAACAACCTCTGTGTCATCCACGCTTGCCCCCTCGTAGATGTCTGTTGCCTGTGAATCCATCACTATGTTGCCGTCGGTGTTGACCAATATTGAATTGTATCCACCTACATTTGCAAATGCAATGGTCACCGGATTTCCATTATCATCCACAACGGCCTCCACATCATGTGCACCATCGGCAATGTTCTCCTGCAACTTGCCTTCCACCTCAACTTCCTGCGAAGAGGTATTTGTCGACTTGTAGCCCAATGCCTCTGCCATGTATTGATCTTTTTCCTGCTGGCTCATGCTGTCCCATTCCTCCTTGTAGTAGGTGTTGTACAACTTGCCTCTCCACTCGAACACTCCTCCTGCTCCTACCTGCTTTCTTGCAGAGGCGAATGCTTCGGAAAAGGACATGTCGTCGCTGACGGTTGCGGTCTTCACATCACCGTCCATTTCCACATCACCTGCATGGTGTGCTTCATCTTTTACCGGAGGAACATCGGAGTCGGACACTTGTGTGCCGTGCGCTTCGGCCATTGATGAAAGGCCTATTCCTGCAGCAATTCCCGCTGCGCCGGCAGCTGCAAAACCGGCTACTTTCTTGGCTGTAGAAGATTTTTTCTCATTGGCTCCTGCCTGTTTTTCTTCTTCATTTGACATAGCCATTCTTTCATCTTCCCATCTTGTTTCTTCGTCTTTTGTATTCATGTTTGTATGTATTTAATTGATTAACGGATACAAAATTACATCCGTTTCAGTTATCTGTCAATATTTTTTAATAGCCGATACACCAACCCCCTGACTTAATCCACAAAACAGGGGCTTTAGTGGTTGTCAGTTTGTTTCCCCCTGCCAAAAATGAACTCCCTTTATGTCATTGTCGTAAGTCGTCAGATGAAAATTGTAAAACGCCATGATTCACCTCAAAAAGTTGGACTTTTTAGGGCAAAAAGTTAGACTTTTCATGGTAAAAAATCCAACTTTTTTCATGCTAAACTGCCGACTTTTCATTTTTATCTCCCCTTTTGTTGCATTTTTCCACAGGACAAACTATTTGGGACACACAAGGCGGAAGCCAAGACTGCCGTAGCGATACGAAGGGGCGTAGCTGTTACGATCCGACACCCGAATGTAAGTCGCAATATCACTCCAACTGCCACCGCGATTAACCCGAACAGAACCCGAACCTGGACCAACAGGATTGGTCTGACTGCCGCTGCCATAAGCTCCATACCAATCATAACACCATTCATACACATTACCGCTCATATCATATATACCCAGCTCATTCGGTTGCTTGCTGCCTACGGGGTGAGTTGCATTATTACTATTTTCTTTATACCATGCGACCTGCTCTATGAAATTGCTGCCGCTGTACTTATATCCTTTGGACTTTTTACCGCCTCTGGCAGCATACTCCCATTCCGCCTCGGTTGGAAGACGGTACTGTTTGCCCGTAAGTGAATTCAACCGGCTGATAAACTCCTGTACCTCATTCCAACTGACGTAATACATGGGATAATTGGATCCTTCACCTCTTATTGGCCATTCACGATTGGCCTTGTCTCTCTGCTGACGGATACTTGTGCCCATTATGGCCTCCCACTGTCCTTGTGTAATCTCGTATTTACTTATGTAAAAGTCTGACACCGTAACCAAATGATTAGGTGATTCATTAGCAAAACAATCACCGCCCTGCTCCGAAGTGCAACCCATAAGGAAGGTACCACCCTCGACAAAGACCATCTCGAATGATACTCCCTTTACGGTTATGGTCTCAACTGGACGCTTGTTTTTCTGTTCTTCCAGCCACGCCCGTGCTTCGGCCGCTATGCTGCCTCCGCAAAGATTTATTATTGTTTCAAACTCTTTTGCTGTTTCCTTTTCGCCCAATTCCAGATAATGCTTCTTTGCCAGCCGCAACAGATTTCTGCATTCCGCATCAAGGTCTTGGGCAAATACTGCCGCACTTTGCAGCATAAATACCGCCATACAAAAACATAATACCTTTTTCATGTGTTTCAATGTTTGATTAATTAATTAATGATGTTTGTTCCTAAGGCTTCGTCTTTAATTTCTCCATGATAATACAACTTATAATGCAAGGCGGAAACCAAGAAAGCCGTTGCGCTCGGACGGAGTGCTGTTGTAGCGGGCGGAGGACACCCGGACGCGGGCGGCAGGGTCTGACCAACTGCCACCGCGAATAACACGTCTCGAACCCGAATCCGGTCCTGCGGGGTTGGTCTGACTTGCACTACTGTAATCTCCATACCAGTCATGACACAACTCCCATACGTTGCCGCTCATGTCGTACAAACCAAGCTCATTCGGACGCTTTGTCGCAACATTATGTGTCTCTCCTCCGCTGTTGCCGCGGTACCAGCCGACCGCGTCAATGTTGCCTCCTCCGCTGTATGTGTAGTGTCCGCTTCTGTTGCCGCCACGGGCCGCATACTCCCACTCTGCCTCGGTGGGAAGGCGAAAATGCTTGCCGGTTAGCTGATTGAGGCGGGTGATAAACTCCTGCACCTCATTCCAATCGACGTAATACATAGGATAATTGGCTCCTTCGCCATATATCGGCCATTCGCCTCTCTGCTGGCGTACGCTTGTGCCCATGACTGCCTCCCACAGCTCCTGGGTGACCTCGGTCTCGGCAATGTAGTAATCGGACAAGGTGACGCTGTGAACTGGCTTCTCCCACTCGTAGCCGTCGTTGCTGCCCATGTTGAATGTGCCGCCCTCAACAAGTATCATCTTGAAGGTCACTCCCTTTACGGTTATGGTCTCTACGGGCTTTTTGTTCTTCTGCTCGCGTAGAAAAGCCTTAGCCTCCGCCGCTATGCTGCCTCCGCAAAGATTTATTATTGTTTCAAACTCTTTTGCTGTTTCCTTTTCGCCCAATTCCAGATAATGCTTCTTTGCCAGCCGCAACAGATTCCTGCATTCCGCATCAAGGTCTTGGGCAAACACTGCCGCACTTTGCAGCATGAACAGCCCCATACAAAAACATAATACCTTTTTCATGTGTTTCAATATTTGATTAATTGTCTAATAATGTGTTGTATTTTCTCCTTATTTCCGAATCATTTTTGTACTTCAATGCCTCGCCGTAGTATTGAAGTACTTTAAGTCTTGCATCCTCGTCTTGGAAACGACTGGTTGTATATGACACCCAATAGATATCTCCCAATTCCTTGTATTTTCTGAAGTTGGCCTCGTTATCCATGTTCCGAGCGGCCTGCTGTTCGTCGGTCTTTGTGCTGTGGTCTTGCTGCAGTCTTGTTTCCTGCCTTGTTTTTTCAACCTCTACCGGAACGGTTTCTTCTGTCGCAGTCTCTACTTCTAATGCTGCTCCAGGTTCTATTTCCGCTGCTATTACCGTCGCTGTTTCCGTTGTTCCGCCGTATCCTCCAAATAAAGCCCAAAGGAGTGTTGCGGCAAGAGCTATGCCAAGTATGGTGAAGACTACAATTGCGGGGACGTTCCTTTTCTTTTTCTTAGACCTTTGGCTTGCAGGACGCATCTGTTGTCGTGTGGTTTCCTCGTGCAGGGTTTGCGTATGTTCCTGCTTTGTATGCTGTTGCTCTCTGCCATTGCTTTTGGAGTATGAATCCAAAAGAACGAAGAATTCGTCAATGGACTGCGGACGGTCTCGTCTTTTGACCTGCATGCAGTGACTTACGACCTTGAAAAGCCTTTCGGACATGTCGGCAGGTTTTGTCAACACTTCTCCGTCAGCCAGCAATGTAGATACGGGAGGTGTCGTTCCGCTTGTTATCTTGTATATTGTTGCGCCCAAAGCATAAATGTCGGTGCTTGGGGAGAACTGCGCAATTCCGCTCGGGGTCATCTGCTCAACGGGTGAGTAGCCGGCCGAATAACCTGTGGTTGTAGAGCTTTCTATGTTACCCTCCTTGTCGTAGTGTTTGGAAATGCCGAAATCTATAAGCACCGCCCTGTCGGAAGAGTCAATCATTATGTTGGCGGGCTTGATGTCAAGGTGCAGGATGTTTCTGGAATGTATGTATTTGAGTGCGCCGGCAACCTGACGGATGTATCTGATCGTATCCTGTTCGCTCATGCGGCCACGGCTCTCAAGGCTCTTTCCCTCCACATAGTCCATGACGTAATATGCCGTGTTGTTCTCCTCGAACACGTCGGTCACGCTCACTATGTTGTCGTGCCTAAGTCCGGCCATAGTCCTTGCCTCACGCAGGAAGCGTTCTATGTTTTTCCTTGATATGCTCTTGTTGCTGTAGCTTACATGAGTTCCGTCCTCCATTCTTCGGAAGACGTCCTTGGGGAAGTATTCCTTTATAGCGACGGTCTTTCCCAGGCCGGTATGCAAACCCATATATGTTATTCCGAACCCTCCCTGACCGAGTACTTTCAACAGTTTGTATCTTCCGAAGCACAACTCTGCTCCGGCCTCCACGTCAAGGGCGGAATCCATATAGTCTGTTTGTTGCGTTTCTTCTGTTTGTTTCATATTCTTGTATGTTTTTTTATGGCTTTGACATGGATTTTCCTCAAATGACAGATTTATAATGCAAGCCGTAGTCCGAAGAAATTATAACGGTAAGAAGGTGAGTAATAGAAACGGTTAGAGGAACGCACGTTACTTGAAGTGAACCAACTACCTCCTCGCAAGACACGGAAAAAACCGATAAAAAATCCTTTAGGATTTATTTGCTCGGTACTTGAATATTGTCCGTATCGATCGCTGCACCATTCATATACGTTTCCGCTCATGTCGTATAATCCGAGTTCATTGGGTTGCTTAGTTGCAACAGGATGTGTTTTCGAGCTGCTATTTTCACCATACCAGGCTACTGCATCTGCATCATTACTGCCGCTGTATTTATACCCCTTACTTTTAACTCCACCTCTTGATGCGAATTCCCATTCTGCTTCTGTCGGAAGACGGAATTGAAGTCCTGTAAGTCGGTTCAGTTTCTGAATGAACTCTTGACAATCTTTCCAACTTACGTTTTCCACGGGTCGTTGACTGTTGCCCTTGAAAAATGCAGGATTGTCACCCATAACGGCCTGCCACAACTCCTGTGTCACCTCGGTTTGACCAATGTAATAATCAGACAATATTACTGTATGAACGGGTTTTTCATCTTTTTCTGCCTCGCTACCTTGCTCTGTAGTCGCACCCATTTGGAATGTGCCACCCTTAACCTTTACCATCTTGAATGCCACTCCGTTTACGGCTATTGTTTTAGTATCGTAATCTATATTGTGATTATAGATAGTTTCCGTTGAGGTTTCATTATGTTCGTTGTCATAAATATATTGCGTATCCTGTTCATGTTCACTGTTGGCCTGTTGTTTTTGGTCCAGCAATGCAAAGAATTCGTCAATGAACTGTGGGCGGTCTCGTCTTCGCAATTGCATGCAGTGACTGACGACATTGAAAAGCCTTTCAGACATGCCGGCAGGTTTTGTCAACACCTCTCCGTCAGCCAGCAATGTAGATACGGGAGGTGTCGTTCCGCTTGCGAGCTTGTATATCGTTGCGCCAAGGGCGTAAATGTCGGTGCTTGGGGAGAACTGTGCAATTCCGCTCGGTGTCATCTGCTCAACGGGTGAGTAACCGGCCGAATAACCTGTAGTTGTAGAGCTTTCTATGTTACCCTCCTTGTCGTAGTGTTTGGAAATGCCGAAATCTATAAGCACCGCCCTGTCGGA
>CALUHJ010000021.1 GCA_944320415.1 uncultured Bacteroidales bacterium | reverse complement strand
CTTTTTACTTTCTATTGGGATATTACAATTGAAACCATTGAGTTCGCAAAAACTATGGTTAAAGATCTTAAAAATTTAATGGTTGGAGGTGTGTTGGCTTCCATCCAACCCAAAGAGATTAAAAAGGCAACAGGTATTCTCCCTCATGTAGGGACATTGCATACCCCTGGCAAAGACATAGACGAAGACAACCCATATATTATTGACGAGTTACCATTGGATTACTCTATTCTTGATGAGATTGATTACGTCTATCCTGATAGTGGGGCTTATTACAGTTATTCAACTCGTGGTTGTATCCGGAAATGTACCTTTTGTGCAGTATGGAGGATTGAGCCTAAGTATCAAGAATATATTCCATTACAGGACCGTATTGAGCGAACTAGACGTCTCTATGGAGAACAGCAGAATCTTCTACTGATGGATAACAATGTATTGGCTTCTTCAAGGTTAGAAGAGATAGTTCAAGATATTAAAGCATGTGGATTTACCAAAGGAGCCAAATATATTGAACCTAATAGGTATAAAATATCTATTCGTAATTTACGGTTAGGAATCAACAATCGGGCATATATTAGAAAGTCTTATAAATTACTTCAAGAACTAAACAATCAGAAATCGCTTAGCGAAGCTACCCGCACTAAAATATATGCTTTGCGAGAACAACACGGTCTGCTTAATCCAGAAACATGTACACGAGAAGCTTTACTTTCAACGTACAAAGATTTTGCGCCATTCTTTGATATGAAAAATACGAAGAATACCGGGAGATTACGCTATGTTGATTTTAATCAAGGTGTTGATGCTCGTCTATTTAACGACAGGATTGTTAATCTGTTATCCGAAATTCCGGTGCGCCCACTTCGTATTGCCTTTGACAATATAAAGATGGAAGCTGAATATACAAAAGCTTTGTCAATGAGTGTTCAACATGGCATGAAAGATTTTTCTAATTACTTGTTGTATAATTTCACGGACAAACCAATTGATTTATATCATCGTATGCGAATCAACGTGGATTTGTGTGAGCAGTTAAATGTTAATATATATTCATTTCCGATGAAATATCATCCAATCAGCGGTGAGCATAGTCACGACAGAGATTATATTGGTCAATATTGGAATAGAAAATACATTCGGGCTGTGCAGGCTATTCTGAATGCAACCAAAGGAAAGATTGGCCGCGGAGTATCATTCTTTGAGAAAGCATTTGGGCGTAATGAAGAAGAGTTTATGGAATTACTCATTATGCCTGAAACATTTATTCTGTTCAGATTCTTTTTTGAACATTTAGGATATGCTCAAAAATGGAGAGAATTAATGAGCCAACTCTCTCCTCAGGAAAGAGAGGAATTATATCCGATAATATTTAAAAATAATTTTAATCATATTGAAAGTTTGACTATCAACAAAAAATTTTTACAAATTCTGCAGTATTATAGAGATTATAGGAAAGATATATCTGATCCAAAATCAGAACTTTTCCACCAAAAGAAAAAGTTTGATGTTATGAAATCTATTAATCAATTTAAAAAATGAATAGTTATATATTGTAACTATATTCTCTCATTAATTCTATATCATTACTGTAATAAAACTCTATTTTGAGTAGAATAATTTTTAACGAGATTCTAACATCTGTTCTATGTATTAATTTCAAGACAAAAGCCATAAGGAAATCTCTTATGGCTTTTGTCTTATGTTTTTGGTTGTTCTCTTTTTTGTCATTTGTCCCTGAAATAGTCGGCAACGGCCTGATAGGCAGGAAGCGAATAACGGTCGTTGGCCGCATTGGCCGCAACAGGATGTGAGGCAACCCTTACTATAACCACCTCGGCCGCAGGGTTGACATATATGCACTGACCATGTACGCCTCTGGCACAAAAGGCATTGTCACTGTTCTTGGTGCACCACCACATGTTTCTGTATGCCCAACCCTTCAATTGAGGGTAGTGTGCCTTGTCAAACTTTTCACTGTCCGAATTGTTTATTATGTCGTAATAAACCTGTTGTGGTATGATTTGTTCACCCATGAATCTGCCCTTGTCAAGCATCATCTGGCCGAATGCGGCGACATCCCTCAGATTGGCGTTAAGTCCTCCTCCTGCAAATTCGGTACCCGTTGCGTCTATCTGATAGTAAGCCTCATAGTGACTGCCTATCTTTTTCCATATCTTCTCCGAAAGCAAATCGGAAAGGCTCTTGCCGGTAACCCTTGTTATCACCCATGCCAAAGCATCTGTGTTTATGGTCTTGTAGGCGAATATCTTTCCGTGTTCACCCTCTTTCTTTACCGTTTCTATATACTGATGATAACCGACAGGTCCCTTGTATGTCTTTGGACGCGGATAAGGCGTTCCGGCTGCGGAAAAGGTCCATACCTCCGCTTTGGGGTCATCATAGTCCTCGCTGTATTTCAAGGCCGTGGTCATGTCAAGCAGCTCCCTTACGGTAGCATCTCCAAAGGCCGATGAGGCCATTTCCGGTACATATTCCGACACACGCCTGTTCTCATCAAGCACTCCCTCGGCAACAAGTATCGCTCCGAGCGTGCCGGTAAAGGTCTTGCTCACCGACATGAGGGCATGGTGTTTTTCCTCGTTCATGTGTGCGAAATATTTCTCATAAACTATCCTGCCCCTGTGAAGAATGATTACACCGTCGGCATATACGCTGTCCAAACTTTCTTTCCATGTCATGGTTTTGCCGTCAAGCGTTTGGAATCTTATGTCATCAATACGCTTATCTATGCGGGTTGTGAACTCGTATCTTCGGCCGTTGGACGGAGCGACCGACTTGGTGGGGAAGAAGTTGCGCATCTTGCAAACGCTTTCCCTTATTTGTGGAAATTGGAAAAAGCTGCCGTCCATTGCGGACTGGATGATGTCTTTTTCCTGTGCCTCCAGTCCGAATGAGACAAGAGACAGCAAAAACAATGAAAATAAATGCTTTCTCATAACAATAATTTTATTTAAGGATTCAATCTATCAGATTTTGATTCTGTTCTTCCGGTTCTTTGTTCTGCGGTGTTGGAGCGGGCTCCTTTTCTTCCGGGGCGGGAGCGTTATTGTTTTTGTAGATAAACCTTAGGAGCAGGTTCACTTTCGGAAAACGCTCCATAAGCAGAATGAGTACCGAACAGAGCGTTATCGAAAACAATACAACCGAAAAGGTGGTGTACTTTATCTGTGCTCCGGCTGCAAGACCGAGTTGTTCGGGTACGGAAGCCAATACGGCAGCTGCAAGTCCTTTGGGAATCATGAAAGCAATGGTACTCTTGTCGAAAACATTGGCCGAATGCGGTGAGAAGAATTTTGCTATCACTATTCTTCCGACAAGTAACGCTATGGTTATTATTCCGCCTATCATTATTGAGTGCGGATCCGAAAAGGGAATGCTTATTCCTATGTAAACGAAGAAAAACGTTTTCAACACGAAGGATATCTCCCCCACAAAGGCCTGCTCGTTGTTTGTCAGCTTGAGGTTCTTGTTCTTCTGATATTTTTCAAGGAACTTGAAGTTGAAGTACTCCATGTTGGCTATGGTTATTCCGAATGTGAGTGCGGCTATCGCACCGCTGTATCCCAACACCTCGGCCAGTCCGTAAATGATGAAGAGGTATGCAGGGGTAAGAAACATGGAATTGCGCAGTTGTCTTATCTTCTGCAAAAGGCTTGCCCAAAGCATTGCGCTCGAAAAGCCTATTATTCCCGCAAGGACGAAGGACGAAATCACATTGCCCGCTATTTTTCCCACATTCAGTCCGCTGCCCATTGTCGCAGCATTGATGAAGGCCAATGCGAAGACTATGCACAACACATCGGTCAGGGCCGATTCCAGAATAAGCGTCGTTTTTGTCTGCGATGACAGCTTTAGGTTCTGTGCCAAAGGAATCACCACGGCCGAAGACGTTCCTCCGAGTATGGCTCCGAGTATCAAACTGTCCAGAAAGCCCATGTCGAATATCATGCATATTGCCGTCACAATCAAAGCCGCTCCTATGAAGCCGCTTGCCGATAGCTTTAGCGTCGAACTCCACGATTCCTTCAAATCGCCTATGCTTATTCCCGTTCCACCTTCGAACAGGATGACCACAAGGGTAATGGATGTGAACACGCTGCCTATCGCACCGAAGTCCGAAGGCTTCACAAGTCCCAGAACAGGACCTATCAATACCCCTATCAAAAGCAACAACAGTACGTCCGGTATCTTCTTTCGGCTGAACATCATTGAAAAAAGATGCGCCGAAAAAACCAGAACTCCCAAAAAAATCAATGCTTCACCCATATATATCGCTATTTTGTTTAATAATCAATTTCGCAGTCGAACTTTCGGACCAATTCCTCAATGGCAGGATTTTTTTCCTTGAAGTACTTGTACTTTTCCACAGGACTGTACACTTTGTATTTTGTCGGTTGAACGTTGCATTTGGTGAGAATGAAAAAGTTTTCGTAACCTGTCTTTTCCTTTATGTATCGGGTTATTTCATTTCTGTGTTCCGATATTGTCATTTCGCTCTGAGGTGAAAGGTTCTTGAGAATGAGGCTTCTGTCCTTCTGCATCATTTCGCAGTCCGCATTTCTGATTGCAAACGCAAGGTTTTCGTTATCACCGCTTACCATGTCCGCAAATTCCAGCAAGCTTTGAATCATCAGGTTTCCGTCCAGTCTGTTTTCCTCTTCCCTTTTGGCGGAAAGCGACATGCGCATCATCTCTGACTTTTCCCTGTTCAGATTGATGGAATAAGGAGAGGTGAATGTCTTTTCCTCTTTGCTTATCCTTATGTTTGATACGGTTTTCGGAAGAGTTTGTTCTAAAGAATCATTTTTTTTTTAACCTCCTGAGGTTGTGCCATAGGAGCAGGCTGCAACTTGCGCATGATGTATGCCATTCGCATAAGGGCAAGTTCGACACAAAGCCTTTTGTTGTAGCTCTCCCTGTATTCCAATCCGCATGCGTTGGCATATTCCAGTGCTCTGAGGATGAACAGTTCGGGTGCGTTCTGAGCCTGTTGCAGATACCTTTGTCTGGTCTGTTCGCTTGCCTGAACAAGCCGTATGGACTGAGGATTCTTGCATACGAGCAGTTCCCTCAGATGAGAGGCCAGTCCGGCCATGAAGCTGTTGCCTTCGAATCCCTTGGCGAGTATGTCGTCGAACAACAGCAGGCATTGCGTAAGGTTGCCCGCCATAAGATTGTCCACAAGGGTGAAATAATAGTCATAGTCCAGTATGTTCAGGTTGTCTATGACGTTCTTGTAGCTAAGGTCGGCATTGGTGAAGGAAACCAGACGGTCAAACATGCTCAGCGCATCCCTCAACCCTCCGTCCGCCTTTTGTGCTATTATGTGCAATGCTTCGCTTTCGTATTTCACGTTTTCCTTGCCGGCTATGTATTCCAGATGTTTGGCTATGTCTTCGTTCTTTATCCTGTGGAAGTCGAAAATCTGACAGCGCGAAAGTATGGTCGGAATTATTTTCTGCTTTTCCGTCGTTGCCAAAATGAACTTGGCGTATGCCGGTGGCTCTTCCAGCGTCTTCAAAAAGGCGTTGGCGGCCGAAAGGCTCAACATGTGAACCTCGTCTATTATGTATATCTTGTATTTTCCGTTTTGAGGGGGTATCTTCACCTGATCGATAAGAGCCCTTATGTCTTCCACAAGGTTGTTGGAGGCTGCATCCAGTTCCACTATGTTGAACGAGGCGGACTGGTTGAACGACTTGCAGCTCTCGCATTGGTTGCATGCCTCGTAGTCCTCCGTAGGATTGGTGCAGTTGATGGTCTTGGCAAGTATTCTAGCGCAGGTGGTCTTGCCAACCCCTCTCGGACCGCAGAACAAAAAAGCCTGTGGCAACTGGTTGTTCTTCAGTGCGTTTTGCAGCGTTGTAGTGATGTGCGACTGTCCCACCACGGAACGGAAGTCGCTCGGACGGTATTTGCGCGCGGATACTATGTAGTTGTCCATTTTCAAGTGTTCTTTTTGTTTCGGTCTTTATCCTTGCAGAATCGGCATTCAAAGATACGACCTTTTTTCCAATCGCCAACCATTTGTTGATAAAATTGCATAAAAAGTTCATGTTCCGCTTGCAAACTCTTTCACCGGCATTGTTTTTTTAATGATTAAAGACGTAATTTTGCAAAAAAGTTATTCTTGATACATTACATGAACAATATCGACAAGGAAAACTTTGAGGTTTTGACGCAAGGGTATGTCCGTTCGCTGATGAAGGACAAGGACATGATGTGTGACAAGAACGACAACGGCAGGGCGTTGCTTGTCGCGGGTTCTCATTGCATGGCGGGGGCTGCGGTAATGGCTGCAAGGGCGTGCATTAGGAGCGGGGTGGGGGTGTTGTGTGTGCATGTGCCCCGTCTTTGCACCGGCATAATACAGACGCTTGTTCCGGAGGCTGTGGTGTCGGAAGATGAGAACGACGAGTTTTTCAGCCATGCAAAGGATGTGTCGCGTTATGATGCCGTTGGCGTTGGTCCCGGCCTAAGGTGCAACGAATGCACCTCAAGCGGTCTCGAATCGCTTTTGCAAGGCTCGCAGAAGCCTTTGGCAATAGACGCTGATGCCATAAACATCCTTTCCGAAAGAAGGTCTCTGCTTTCGCTTCTGCCCAAGGGTTCTGTCCTTACTCCGCATAAAAGGGAGCTGGAAAGGCTTGTCGGATGCTGTTCGGAAGATGCCGTTCTGATTGCAAGGGCAGGGGAGCTTGCGGCAAAATACGGCATATACATTATTGCAAAGGGTCCTCACACGCGCATACTCACACCTGAGGGTTGCAACTATGTCAATCCTGCAGCCAATGCGGGAATGGCCAAGGGAGGCAGCGGCGATGTGCTAAGCGGCATTCTGCTTGCACTTCTTGCACAGGGCTACACCTCAAGGGATGCCGCCCTCATATCCGTCTTCGTGCATTCCCTCGCAGGCCGTATGGCCGCCGGGGACAAGGGTATAATAGGAATGAACGCTTCGGACATAATAGACAGACTGCCCGAGGCGTGGAAACGTCTCTCATAGATTTAAACCGTTTGGGCCATGCTTTTCAACACTCCCGTATTCCTGTTTGTTTTCCTTCCGCTGGTCCTTCTGTTTTATTACCTTGCCCCTAAGGACATAAGGACAAGAAACCTCATACTGCTTGCCGCCAGTTTGTTTTTCTACGCATGGGGAGAACCCGTTTTTGTCTTCGTCCTCATGCTCTCCATAATGTTCAACTGGTTCATGGCCTTGCAGATAGAGAAGTCCGACGGCATGAAGAAAAGGAAAAGACTGTTCCTTGCGGCAGGCTGTGCCGGCAACCTGCTCGTCATATTCGTTTTCAAATACCTTATGTTCGCACTCGATACCGTCAATGCGCTTTTCAATGCCGGACTTACCGTTCCTCATATAGCCCTTCCGATAGGACTCTCCTTTTTCACCTTCCAGTCCTTATCCTATCTTGTCGATATATACAGGGGAATATGCAGGGCAAGAAGAAATGCGGCGGATGTCGGACTGTACATATCAATATTTCCTCAGCTTGTGGCAGGACCTATTGTGAGATACGGAACAATATCTCAGCAGATAGACGGACGCAAGACCGATATCCCTTCCTTTTCCCAAGGCGTGGAACGCTTCATAACGGGACTTGCAAAAAAGGTTCTCATAGCCAACAACGCGGCAATTGCGGCCGACACCATATTCCATATGGATACATACGACCTTTCCATGCCTTTGGCATGGTTGGGGGTGTTTGCATACACCTTGCAGATTTATTATGACTTTTCGGGATATTCCGACATGGCCATAGGTCTTGGCATGATGTTCGGATTCCGCTTTCCGGAGAATTTCAACTACCCGTACATGTCCCTTTCCGTATCGGAGTTCTGGAGACGCTGGCATATATCCTTGGGCGGATGGTTCAGGGATTATCTGTACATACCGCTCGGAGGAAACCGTAGTGGACGTTGGCGAACGTTCCTTAACCTTTTCATCGTATGGTTCTTTACCGGTCTTTGGCATGGTGCGGATGTGAGGTATATAGTCTGGGGACTGTATTTCTTCGTGCTCATCTGTTTCGAAAAACTGACCGGCTACGAGAAATGGAAGGCATGGCCGTTGCGCTTCATCCTTACCTTTGCGGCAATACTTGTCAGCTGGACCTTTTTCCGTTGCGAGAGCATGGGAGACAGTCTTGTCTACATAAGCCGTATGTTCGGCGGGTCTTTTGAGACGAGTCCTTTGTTCACCGCCCTTGTGAGTGAACACTGGTGCGTTCTTTTGGCCGGTTTTCTGTTTTCCTTTCCCGTACTGTCCTTTTGCCGTTTGGAAAAATTGTTTCATGAAAAGGTTTTGTTGAAATCAAGTTTCGTCATACTGCTGTTTTTCATAACCCTATGCTATATTGCAAAAGGTTCATACAGTCCGTTCATTTACTTTAATTTCTAAGGTCATGAAGATTGATTCACAAAGAATAACGGCATTTGTTTTCGTCCTGTTCATATCATTGACGGGCATTATGACAACGGTTTCCTTCATAGGCAAGACGATAGAGGTGCGCAAAAGGGCTGAAAGGGCTTCGGAAGACCGAATGAACATATTGCGCGCAGGTCAGGGAAAGGGTGATGTATTGTCCTTGTACGATAAGGCGGACGCATTGCCGGCACTTGTGGAGGAACAGTTCAACAAGCATCTTTTCATAAGGGAAAGCCTTGTGGAGTGTTACGGAATGTTGCAGAAACTTATGGGCAAAAGGATGATAGATACCGGTACGCCGTACAGATATCATATGAGGCTTGAGAACGGACAGCATGCCTTTTACGAACTGTACACGGGCAGTTCCCGTTCCGAAGGCATGGTTGCAAGACTGAAAGACACTGCGGCTGCATACGGTTCGCCTTTTCTCTTTGTGCTTCGACCTACAAAGGTAAGGCATGGTACGCTTCCCTACGGCCTGAACGATACGGCATACGCCTGCCGCAGGGCTTTTTGTCATTTGCTCAGACAGTCCGCAACCGATGTCATGGACCTTGCCGACCTGATGCCACGGGACGACATTGCTTATGGCCGTAAGTTTTTCCTTACCGACCACCACTGGAAGCTAACCACCGCCTTTGAAATGGCGCGGCACATTGCTGTCCGCACCGGTCTGGATACGGCGGCATATTCTTCGGACAGATGGTTTGCCGAAAGGGTGGACCGAGGCTTCTACGGCTCTCTTGCCGCAAATGCGGGAGCTACATTTTTCGATGGTCCGGACACTGTTTTCATTCCAATATTGAAATCGGACGAGGCCTTCAGGGTGGAGTGTTACAGTTACAAGTTTCACACAAGTATTGTGGAGGGCCGTTTCCGCAAGGCCATGATAAGGGATACCTTTCTGACCGACAGTGACAGGTATGCCCACCGTTATGCCGCATGTCTGGGCGGTGACAACCCTTTAATAAGGATTGTCGCATTGGATAATACCTGCGGCAAGAGCCTTCTCGTATTCGGCGATTCCTTTTCGTTGCCGCTGATAATGTATCTTGCACCTGCCTGCCGCAGGATAGACTTCGTGGACTTGAGATCGTATGCCGAGGACAACATCGGGGAGATGATGAAATGCAACCGTTACGATTATGTGCTGTGCGTCTATCCCGATGATCTTGACGGAATTACCTACCGTTTTTTCGGACAGGATAAGGACAGTGGACGGCCTTTGAGCAAAAAGTAATATCTTTGCCGTAAAAAACAAGCGTACATGTCAACGGAAATAATAGCACTGGTAATCTTCATACTTACTTATACGGGGATAATATTCACCAGACTGCCCAAGGTGAACATAGACCGTCCTTCGGCCGCATTCATAGGTGCGGTGGCCATGCTGTGTTTTTCGGTCGTAACATTCGATCAGGCCGTGCAGTTCATAGACTTCAATACCATATTCCTGCTGTTGGGAATGATGATAGTTGTTGCCGCCCTCAAGTTCGACGGTTTTTTCAACCTGATAGCCGACAAGACCCTGCAATATGCAACAAGCAGGACAAGGCTTCTGGTATTCATAGTATTCATTACGGGCATAGCCTCCGCCTTTCTGGTAAACGATGCGGTGGTTCTTATCTTTACACCCATAATCATAAACATATGCAGGCGTGTTGATATCTCGCCCGTACCTTATCTGATTGCCGAGATACTCTCTTCCAATGCGGGCAGTGTGATGACCATAACGGGCAATCCGCAAAACATGCTCATAGGTATGAACAGCGGCATATCCTATATCGACTTCATGCTTCATCTTCTTCCTGTGTCCATTGCCGGCATGCTGATAACGATTGTCGTAATAAGGCTTGTGTATCGCAAGTCATTCAGGGACAAGACCCCGTTGAAACATTCTCCCTCGCAAAGCTACCGTTTCAAAGACATGTACAGGTCTGTCGGAGTCTTTCTCCTTGTCGTGATAGCCTTTTTCCTCGGCAAGCTGCTCGGAATGTCCATAGCGGTCATAGCCCTTGCGGGAGCGGCCTTGATAATCCTTGTTGCCAACCAGAAACCCGAACAGCTCATCAAGGATGTGGACTGGGTGCTTCTTCTGTTCTTTGCGTGTCTGTTTGTGGTTGTGGGTGCGGTCAAGCATACGGGTCTGTTGGACTTCATGTTCTCACTGGATTTGAAGGAAAACCTTGCGGGCATATTGTCGCTGCACGGGGTAAGCCTTGTTATGAGTCAGGTACTGAGCAATGTTCCTTTCAGCGTCCTTATGCTTCCGCTTATGGAGAGCATCGGTTCGCAAACCTTGTGGTTAACCCTTGCCTCGGCATGTACCCTTGCCGGAAACGCAACGATAATAGGGGCGATGGCGAACATAATAGTGATAGAATCGGCCGACAAATACGGCGTAAGGATTTCTTTCCGGGAGTTCTTCAAGAGCGGAATGACGGTCACACTGCTTTCCTTTGCCGTCTCCGTTCTCTGTATGTTACAGATACATGCTTAACTTCTGACATTCCTTGCTCTGACGCAGACGTTTCAATGCCCTTTCCTTTATCTGTCTTACCCTTTCGCGGGTCAGGTTCTGGTCTATGGCTATTTCCTCGAGCGTCATGCCGTGCGAAAGACCTATGCCGAAGAACTGGTTGATGATGACCCTTTCCCTTTCCGTCAGTATGGACAGACTGCTCGCAATGTCCTTGGAAAGACTTTCCTGCATCACTATGTCATCGGTTTTTCTGGCTTCCTCGTCAACGTAAACGTCTATCAGGTTCAGGTCTTCGTCCTGAACAAGCGGCGCGTCCATCGACACGGGTTTCATGCCTATGTGCGATACCTCCTTTATCTTGTCCGAAGATATGTCCATTTCATCGGCCAGTTCCTCTATTGAAGGAGTCCTTTCGTACTGTTGTTCCAGATGTGAGGCTGTCTTCTTTATCTTGTTTATGGCGCCCACCTGATTGAGCGGCAGACGGACGATGCGCGATTTCTCTGCCAAAGCCTGCAATATGCTCTGGCGTATCCACCATACGGCAAAGGATATGAACTTGAAGCCTCTGGTTTCGTCAAACCTTTTCGCCGCCTTTATAAGTCCTATGTTGCCTTCGTTTATAAGGTCCGGAAGACTCAATCCCTGGTTCTGATACTGCTTGGCAACGGAAATGACAAATCTCAGGTTGGACCGTACCAACTTCTCAAGCGCTTCCTGATCACCCTCCCTTATCCTTTGGGCAAGTTTCACCTCCTGTTCAGGAGAAATCAACTCTTCCTTGCTTATGTCCTGCAAGAACTTGTCCAACGAACCTATGTTCCTGTTGGTTATGGATTTTATTATCTTCAGTTGTCTCATGTTTTCCTAACCTGTTTTTATATCAAAGGACAAAAATTCAAATTGCAAAGATACATGCGCATGCAGGCCTTTGCAAGCACTCTGTCCGAAAGTTAATAACCTACTTATCAACAACTAAAGAACCAGAACGAAATAATATGTCCTGTTGTCCTGAGGATAGAATCCTTCGATTATCACCTTGCCTTTTCTCTTGTCCAACTGTTTTATCTGTTCCATTGTCACGTTGGGGTTACGGTCTATGGAGGTGATTATGAAACCGCTCTTTATGCCCAGACGTGCAAAAGAACTCTTGCCCGTTCTTTCTATCACTATTCCTTTCGAGAGCTGATAGGTTGCCTGTTCGAGTTTGGTGAGCGGCCTGAAACTTGCGCCTACGGCTTCCACAAGGTCTTCATGACTGTTTTTCAATATCTCGGTGGTGCCGAAAGAGTTCAAGAGGGTTACTTTCTTTACCATTACTTCGGAGTTGCGTTCCAGTTCTACCTCTATTTCGTCTCCGGGCGAGTGTTGTGATATTAGCTCGTTCAGTTCGGCGTTGGAGTTCACCGTCTTGCCGTCTATCTTTGTCAGTACGTCACCTGCCTGTATTCCGGCCTTGTAGGCTCCGCCGTCCTTTATCACCTCTCCGATATATATGCCCTTGACGTTCTTAAGACCCTTGTCCTGTGCTATCTTCGAGTCCATTTCGGCAAAGTGTACGCCGAGATGGGCCTTTTGAGTAGCTCCGTACTTCATCAGGTCGTCTATTACTTTCTTCACTATGTTTGAAGGTATTGCGAAGGAATAGCCCGCATAGGTTCCCGTCGAGGAGGCTATCGCGGTGTTTATTCCTATCAGTTCGCCCTTGAGGTTCACAAGAGCTCCGCCGCTGTTGCCGGGATTTACCGCCGCATCTGTCTGTATGAAGCTCTTGATAGGGTTGTCGCCCATCTTGTCACCCCATATGTCTATGTCCCTTGCCTTGGCTGACACTATTCCTGCGGTGACCGTGGAGGTAAGGTTGAAGGGGTTGCCCACGGCCAGAACCCATTCGCCAAGGCGTACATTGTCGCTGTTGCCGTATTCCATGGGGCTTAGACCCTTTTCTTCAATCTTCAACAGGGCCAAGTCGCTTGATGCGTCGTTGCCGACAAGTTGTGCGGTATAGCTGCGGCGGTCGTTCAGTATGACCTCAATCGTTTCAGCGTCCTGAACGACGTGGTTGTTGGTTATGATGTATCCGTCTTCGGATATTATTACACCCGAACCGGAGGTCTTGTACATTCTTTCCTGCATCTGGGGAGGGAAGAAAAAGGAGAAGAAGTCGTCATAAAAGGCCGACCTTTCCATATATTCGCATTGAATGTGCACCACACAGTGAACGCTTTTTTCAGCTGCATAAGTGAAATCGGGCAAGGTGTCCGAATTCTGGGCGTTCATACATGAAACGAAGCTCAACAGAGCAACGAAAGACATAATCCTTGAAAACAAACCTTTCATATTCTTCAAAAATTTAAAGTTCAAAAAACTATCAGATTAACGCCAAAGGCATGGTTTATTGTATGGAATTACCGTTTTTTTTGGAAAAGAAGGGTAGGGGGAGATGGTTGATAGCAGTAACTGAAACAACATCGTTAGTAATAATATTGTTTGTAATAATATTATTTCATACCTTT
>CALUHJ010000020.1 GCA_944320415.1 uncultured Bacteroidales bacterium | reverse complement strand
CACTCCGATTCGGAAACGGCATTGTTCAGAATCCTGACCGTGTCTATGTTGTACGAACGGGAACAGACCAGTTCCCCCTCGACCAGAAGGTTTATCTCGGTGCTGCCGCCCCCGACATCGACATACATATAGTTGCCGCGACGGTCCTTCATGTACTCTATGTGGTTGTTGTATATCAGTCTCGCCTCCTCCTGTCCGTCTATTATCTCTATTTTCACTCCCGTCTTTTTCTGCACACGCCTTATGACATCGTGTCTGTTGGCCGCATCCCGCATTGCGGAGGTGGCGCATGCCCTGTAATCCGACACCTCGTAAACCTTCATGAGCAAACGGAATGACTTCATGAGCCTTACAAGCGTCTTTTCCTTGCGTTGCGAAATATAACCCGAGGAAAAGACCTCGCTGCCAAGCCGCAAGGGAAACCTGAAAAGCAGAACCCTCGAAAAACGCGGTTCGTCCTCGTCCTCCAGCTGTTTTATCAAAAGACGTGCCGCATTCGATCCTATGTCTATTGCCGCATATCTGACAGCATATTCTTTCAATTCAACAAATTCTTCATCCATAACATCTAATCGTTTTTAGCGCATTGCGCAGCATAATACTCGTACAAGGCCTGTTGCGAACCCGTTTCCAAAGGATTGTCGCATGTCCACGGTTCATTGTTGCCCGTTCCGTCAACCAGTCTGCCCTGCCGCGTGTCCCTCATACCGTATTCCACTATCCTTTTCATCTCCTGCTTCAAGGTAGGGTCGTAAACCGGTGCCACAACCTCTATTCTGTTGTCGAGATTTCTCGGCATCCAGTCGGCCGAACCCATGAACACCTTTTCCTCGCCTCCGCAGGCAAAGACAAATATCCTCGAATGTTCCAGATATCTGTCTATTATTCCGCACACCCTTATCCTGCAACTCTTTGGAAGAGCGGCGGTGACAAGCGAACAGTTGCCCCTGACCAGCAAATCCACCTCAACGCCTGCCCTTGCAGCCTCATACAGCTTGGCAACCATCACCCTGTCCGTAATGTGGTTTATCTTTATCTTGATATAGGCAGGCCGTCCCGCCTTATGATTCCTTATCTCCTCGTCAATCAAAGAGAGGAACTTGCGTTTCATGTCGTTGGGAGAAACCAGCAGCTCCTTGAACTTGACGGTAAAATAAGGCTTCTCTATAAAGTCGAACATGAGGCTGACCTCGGAGACAACTCTTTTCAAGGATGTCATCATTATGCAGTCGGTATAGGATTTGGCATTACCCTCGTGAAAGTTTCCCGTACTTATGCAGGCTATGTTGCCGCCTTTTTTCATCCCTATGTGCACTATCTTGGAGTGTACCTTGAGGCCTTCCACTCCGAATATGACCTTTACGCCCGCATCCTGAAGCTTTTGGGCCCAAACCATGTTGGACTCCTCGTCGAATCTGGCCAACAGTTCTATCACAACCGTTACCTTCTTGCCGTTTCTTGCCGCTCCTATCAATGTGGATATCACTCTGGAGTCCTTTGCCAGCCTGTACAAGGTAATCTTTATGCTCTTGACCTCAGGGCTCAGCGCCGCCTCGTGCAAAAGTCCCAGAAAGGCGGAAAAACCGTGATAAGGCACATGAATGAAACGGTCCTGCCGCTTTACGGCATTCAAAATGCCTCCCTCCTCCTGTGCCCACGGAACGTTTAAAGGCGTCATAGGGGCATATCCAAGCTCTTTCCTTCCGCACAAAGGAAACTTCATGAGGTCTTTGTGATTGTGATACCTGCCTCCTTCCTCCAATGTATCGTTCTTTCCCAGCTCCAGTTTCCTGAGCAGTCTTCTGAGCAATATGGTGGGCATGTTGCCGTCATAGACAACCCTCAACGGTTCTCCTTTCTTTCTGCTTTTCAAGCCTTTTGAAATCTTCTGCAATATGCCGTTGCGCTGTCCGTCCTCTATTTCCATCTCGGCATCCCTTGTGAACTTGAACGCGTAGGACTCGAAGGACCTGCATCCCGAACCCGCATATATCTTTGGCAAGGAACACCTTATCACGTCATCGAGATACATTATGTAACTCTTGCCGTCCTTGTCCGGAAGCCTTACAAACCTGCCGCATACCTGAACGGGCAGTTCGAAATAGGAATATTCATATACGGTATTGCCCGCGGCATTGGTTCTCGAAGCCCTGACCGCATGATATATGCTTTGGTCCGAATCATAGTCGAGATGTTTGACGGAGGAAAAGGCTATGGGAACTATCAGACAGTCTATCTTCTCGTCATAATAGGAGCGTATGAACTCCAACTGCTGTGCATCGACCTGTTCGTCCGTAATAAGATATATATCCTCCTTCTGCAGTTGTTGATACAAATCGCCTATGGCTTTTTCATATTCCTTCTGGTAAACGCTGTTCAACCTGGATATCTGACGCACAACCGAACGGGCAAGCTTCACTTCCTTCTCTCCCTGCTTGCCGGCCCATTCTATTATCCTGTTCTGGGACGCAATCCTTACCCTGAAAAATTCATCAAGATTGTTGGAATATATACCCAGAAACGACAGCCTTTCCAACAAAGGCACATTCTCGCGACATGCCTCCTGCATGACCCTGCGGTTAAAGTGCATCCAACTGACATCCCTTTCCAGATAGGGCATCTTGGACTTTATTGTACTCATATCACTCCTTTATCTTAGAATGCTTTAAAACTTTGGCATCCAAATAAAATACGATTTCTTCGGCTATATTATTACATCTGTCGCCTATTCTTTCCAATTTCCTGATTACGGAATGCAGATAAAGGTACTCCTCCGCCTTTTCGGGTTGCTTGCGCATCTGTTCGACCAATACCTTGATGGATTCATGGTTTATCTCATCCACAAGGTTGTCTGAACCGAAAACCTTTTCGGCCTTGCCGGAGTTCTCTTCCTCAAGCGCTTCCTGTGCCATGGAAAACATCAGCTTGACTTCGGAAAACATCTCCGCAATCCTCAACTTGTCGGCAAAGTCCTTGTCCAAAGGTTCGCTCATGTTCTTCAATACGAATATGGCAACCCCTTCCGCAAAATCGGCTATACGTTCAAGGTTGTTATTTATCTTCAAGATGGCAAGAGCCAAACGCAAATCTATCGCAACCGGATTGTTCAACGCTATGAAACTCTCGCACTGCGAGTCTATCTTCAACTCCATGGCATTGCACATCTTCTCTCTGGCTATAACCTCTCTTGCCAACGATCTGTCACAGCTCATAAAAGCCGTCTCGCTCTTGTTTATCTGCTTGCCGACCATCTGCCACATCTGCATCAAGGAATCTTTCAATAATCTCAATTCCAAATCTATATGTTTTTCCATAATTACATTTTTTTCATTAAACAACACCTTTAAAGCAAATATATGAATCAACCGAAACGACCTGTTATATAGTTCTGCGTCTCTACCTTCATGGGATTTGTGAATATCTTGCCGGTATCGTCATATTCTATCAACTCTCCAAGGTAGAAAAAGGCCGTCTTGTCCGACACTCTCGCCGCCTGCTGCATGTTGTGAGTCACTATTACTATCGTGTACCTGTCCTTCAGTTCAAATATCAACTCTTCGATTTTTGCCGTTGATATAGGGTCAAGTGCGGAAGCAGGCTCATCCATCAGCAATATCTCAGGTTCTATCGCCAAAGCCCTTGCTATGCACAGTCTCTGTTGTTGTCCTCCCGAGAGTTCGAAGGCCGACTTCTTCAACTTGTCCTTTACCTCCTCCCAAAGCGCCGCAGCCTTCAGACTGCTTTCCACCTTGTCCGCAATGTATTTCTTGTCCTTTATTCCATTGACTCTCAAACCATAGGCAACATTGTCGAATATGGTCTTGCCGAATGGATTGGGTTTCTGGAAAACCATGCCGACCTTCTTTCTCAGACGGTCAACCTCCACACCCTTGGCATATATATCCTCTCCCTCTATCAATATATTCCCTGTCATTCTGGTGCCAGGTATAAGATCATTCATTCTGTTGAACAACCTCAGATAAGTACTCTTTCCACATCCGGAAGGACCTATAAAGGCCGTAACCGTCTGTTTTTCTATATCCATGTTGATGCCCTTCAGAGCATGAAAGTCACCATAATAAAAATCCAAGTCTTTTGTTTCTATGATATTCATGTCAATTCGTTTTTGTTTTTCTGCTAAAGTATCTTCTCAAGGCGTTTGCCGACAAATTAAGTATCAACACCATCAGCACCAATACAAGTGCGGTTCCGAATGCCATGGTGCGCGAAGCCTCCAAATCGGTGCCTGATGTCGACAAGACATACAGATGATAAGGCAAGGCCATGACCTGGTCGAATATGCTGTCGGGCAACTGTGGAAGGAAATAGGCCGCCACGGTAAACAATATAGGAGCGGTCTCTCCAGATACCCTTCCTATCGAAAGTATAAGTCCGGTTATTATGTTGGGCATGGCCATGGGCAGAACAACCTTGGATATGGTCTGCAACTTGCTTGCCCCCAAGGCCAGGGAACCTATCCTGTAACTGTCGTCTATCTGTTTCAACGCCTCCTCCGTGGTACGTATCACAACCGGAAGGACCAATATGCCCAAAGTAAGACTGCCGGCGATTATGCTGTCTCCGAATCCCATGGTGTTCACAAACAGCGACATGCCGAACAAACCGAATACTATCGAAGGTATTGCACCGAGATTGTTGGTCATCATCCTCACGAATCTTATAATCCTCGCATTGCCGGCATATTCGTTGATGTATATGCCGCTCATTATTCCTATAGGAAAGGCGAAAATCATGCTTCCGAGACACAAACACAAGGTACCGACTATCGCAGGAAATATTCCTCCTTCGGTCATCCCCTCCTCAGGCATCTTGGTAAGGAAATCCCACGATATTGCAGGAATACCCTTCGCAACTATGAAAAATATTATCCACAATAATACCGCTATTATGGAGAAACTCATTATTCTTATAATCCAGAATGCTATGTTCTGTTGTAACTTCTTCATTTCTATCTGCTTTTTATTTTACTCTTGGAAGATATTCTGTCCACAATCAGGTTTATGCACAAAGTGATAAGGAAGAGTATGCAGGCCAGAATGAACAGAGCCTGATAATGCGCCCCTCCAGTTGGAGCCTCGCCCAGTTCGGCGGCAATGCTTGCGGGTATGGTCCTTATCGGTTCGAGCAATGTGTGGGGCATTACAGCCGCATTGCCCGTCACCATAAGCACCGCCATGGTCTCACCTATCGCCCGGCCTATCCCCAAAACGACGGCGGCAGTTATTCCCGAAGCGGAATGAGGTATGACAACCTTGTATATCGTCTGCCACTTGCTTGCCCCGAGTGCAAGGGAAGCCTCACGCATCATCCTCGGTGTGGAACGCATGGCATCCTCCGCTATCGTTATGATGGTCGGCAAGGCCATTATCGCCAGAACGACAGCTCCGGAAAGAGCGGTCTCTCCCACATCCAGACCGAACGTTTTCTGCACTATCGGCACTATAACTATCAGTCCGAAAAAGCCGTACACCACCGAAGGTATGCCGGACAACAACTCTACGGCAGGCTTCAGCATGGCATAAGTCTTCTTGTCGGAAAGTTCGGCAAGATAAACGGCCGCCGCCAAAGCAAAGGGCAGAGCTATTATTATGGCGGCAAAGCTGACCCACAACGTTCCCAGTATTATGGGCAGCACTCCAAACTGAGGTGCCGGCTGTGCGGTAGGAAACCATTCCTTGCCCAGAAAAAAATCCTCAAGGCTTATGTTTCCGCAATCCAATATGCGCATATTGTCTATTTCCGCAGCATATTCCCTGGGTACAAAGGCTATCATATCTTTTGTGTTTTCAACCTCGAAAGCCTGGTCTATGTTGTAGGCTACAACTATGTCTGTGTTGAGGGACTTTTCCCCTTTTTCGGACAACTGCGTCCAATTTGTTATGTTGTGATCAAATACATTTTTCAGGTCATTTGACGATATGGCCTTTATCGGATTGTCCTTGGAAACTATCACTACATAGCCTTCCTCGACAACACTTTTGCCGAACAGTCCGAGTCCTTCTCCGAATAAGAATGCCACAATCAAAAGGATGATGATAGAAGACAAGCTTCCGCTTATCTTTATCATCCCCTCAACAAATGACTGTCTGAATTTTACAATTCCTGATTTCATTTGTTTCTTTTTTGATTTTGATTTTTTAAAGTCAGAATTTATACTGCAACCTCAGAGTAAAGAGGTTGTCATCCAAATCCTTGCTGTACTTGCTTAGAAGAGTGGTGGTTTCATTGTTGTTTATTTCGTAGTATGCCTGCAACCTCAAACTGCCGCAGATGTCCCACAAAAGCCCGAATCCGAGACTGCTGCTTGCCAAATCTGTAGCCAGGCTTATATCATCGCCCGACAATTCCGTATTGGCATCGTAACGGGAATACTTGACCACCGCCGAAAGAGGCAGCTTCCATACGCCTTGAACAAGATAGACATGATATCCGCTGAAAGGCCTTATGTGGTTGAACGCATCGGTATAACTGTTGCCGACAGGCGATTTGAACGAATTGGCAAGAGATGGTTGTTCTCCGAAAAGATACTCTCCTCTTATGTTCGTCCTGCCTATGAGGGTATGGAACGTAAGCTGTGCATCTATTCCGTAATACGCTCTGGTATTAAGACTGTTGGCCTCCACCTTTTCGGCAACCCACGACCTGTCTTCAACCCTGTAAAGCAGAGTGTCCGTATTGTTGGTAGTACCGTAATACATAGACGCTCCTATACCGAAAGTGACATCACCGACTGTCTTGTCATACTTGAGATGTCCTATGAAATCCAGCTTGGAATCATCCGCCTGTTTGATACCGTTACCGGAAAAAAGTCCCGCTTCCAGTTTCAGTCCGTTCAAAGCCGTCTTCTTCGGTGCCTTTATTATAAGCATTGCTCCCAAATCCCTTTCGTCCGGAAACAGGTTCTGGAACAACTGTGTTCTTTCAGGCGATTCCCTCTTCGAAGAAGAATAGGATATCTCGTCTCCGAAAGGTCTGTCAAAAATACCAGCCTTCAGAGAGAACATGTCGAAACGATGTTCGTCAACCTGATAATAGGCATCCTTGAATCCTACGCCTTTTTCGGTTATGTCCAATTGGAAGACGGCCTTGCCAATAGGTGCGGAATAATCAAACTTTATTCTGCCCCTGCGTATTCCGAAACGGGTGAAAGAATCTCCTTCGTCCATGTTTTCATTGAAAGATGTGCTCTTTCCCAATTTCGTCTTTCCGTCTTTTCCGGATATTTCAACCTGTGTCTGAATGTATCCCGACACTTTCAACTTGGGCGTCTTCTTCGCTTTGGTGGAATCGCCCTGACCATAGCCTGCAACTGCAAACAATGATACCAATAATAAAATTAATGTTCTTTTCATGGGTTCCTGGGGTTTAAATCGTTTTCTACATATTCGTTCGTTTTTTATTTAACAGGTATGTATCCTACTTGAGAAACTATCTTCTGTCCTTGTGCGGACAAGACAAAGTCTATATAGGACTTTACTTTCTTGTTTGCTTTTTTTGCGTCGTAGTAATACAACAACGGTCTTACTATAGGATAGGTCTTGTTCTTGGCATTGGCAACGGTAGGAGCTACGAACTTCTTTCCGTCATAGCTTACCTTCAAGGCCTTAACTCCCTTGGTAAGATAGGCAAGACCTACATAACCTATCGCACCTTTTGTCTGCTTTACCGACTGTATTATCGCTCCCGTTGCAGGCATGGACAAAACGGAAGACTTGTAGTTCTTGTTCAACAATACGCTCTCCTTGAAGAATTCATACGTACCAGAAGAAGTCTCCCTCGAATAAACCACTATCTTCATGTCTGCTCCTCCAACCTGTTTCCAGTTTGTAATCTTTCCGGTAAAAATGTCCTCCAACTGTTTTCTTGTAAGCTGGCTAACCTTGTTTGCAGGATTTACGATTACTGCTATCGCATCATAGGCTATAACCACCTCCTTGGGTTGTTTGCCTGCCGATTCCATTTTCTTTTTTTCGGTAAACTTCATCTTTCTCGATGCCTGCGCAATATCGCAACTTCCTTCAATAAGGGCCGAAATACCCACACCGCTACCGCCTCCGGTAACACTGACCGAACCGCCTTTGTAAGCCTCGGCCTCTTTCTGACTTAGTGGCAACACCGTGTCACTTCCCTTAATCTTCTGTCCATAGCCTGCCATTGAAAGCATGGCTGCAAACAACACTACTAATGTTCTTTTCATGGTAATTTTGTTTTTTGGTTAATAAATATGTTTGTTTGAAAAGTATTGAAATAATCATCTGAATTATCCGAATTGGATGAACAAAAAAAGCGGGTAAGTTATCAAACTCACCCGCTTTTTCATATGACGTCAAAACATCATCATTCATAAACAATAAGGAAGAACCAAATTCATCATGTTCAACCCCGTCGGAAGACCTCTCTTGAGATTTATTCCCATTCTCAAGAGCCGAACTGCGACATTCTCGTTGTTTCAACCGGTACTGTCGCTCCAAACTTCGCATCCTCTTCCCTAAATCCATACGTTCCATAAGACAATAACTTATCCTCTGCAACTATAACTTTTTCTCAAACTAAAGTTAACCATCTATTTCACGCTGCAAAATTACTTCTTTATTTGCAACTACCAAATTTTTTCGCGAAAAAAAACATTTTTTTTCAATATTGTTCATTAATGCTTGAAAATCAATAAAAAAAGGCAGAATATTTCATCCTGCCTTTTTTAAATATTTATCAATTATATTATTATTTCTTGAAGTAACGCTTGTATAGTCCTTCAAATCCACGGCCATGACGTGCCTCGTCCTTGGCCATTTCGTGTACGGTATCGTGTATTGCATCCAGATTGGCAGCCTTTGCGTTCTTTGCTATACGATACTTGTCCGCACATGCTCCTGCTTCAGCAGCCATACGCTTTTCAAGATTTGTCTTTGTATCCCAGACAACATCACCCAAAAGTTCCGCAAACTTTGAGGCATGTTCAGCCTCTTCCCATGCATAGCGTTTGAACGCTTCAGCTATCTCGGGATAACCCTCACGGTCTGCCTGTCTGCTCATGGCAAGATACATTCCTACCTCGGTGCATTCACCATTGAAGTGAGCATTCAAATCCTTTATCATCTCTTCATCCAATCCTTTGGCAACACCTATTTCATGTTCGGTTTCAAACTGCAAATCCTCTTCCTGTTTCAATTCCTTGAACTTGGAAGCAGGCACCTTGCATTGAGGGCATTGTGCCGGAGGATTCTCTCCTTCATAAACATAACCACATACGGTACAAATCCATTTCTTTTTCATATTACAAAAAAATTAAATAGGTTAATACTCAACAAGGGCTCTTACCTCCCTTATTATTTATTCACAATATTCAACTGTACAAAACAGCCTAAACAGGATCAACATCAACAAATATCCTCAAATGTCTGTTACCAACTACGGACAAAAACTCCTCATTGATTCTCAATATATACTGTTTGGCCTGTTGATAAGAACGTTCTCTTTCCAGTTTAAGTATTATTTGCTTGTGATATTTTTCCCTTATTTTCGCAACAGGCGGATATTCAGGTCCAAGGATTCTCGTATCGAACAGCTTCCTGAGTTCCTGGACATAATCGTCCGCAAGCTTGTCAAGCAACGTCCTTTCCCTTGACTGCAGGACTATCTTGAGCAAATGATAGAAAGGCGGATATTTGAACAGCTTTCTTTCCATTATCTGATTGGTGTACATATTCTTGTAATCGTACTGACAGACATCCTTGAATACCTGATGAAAGGGATTGAATGTCTGAATGATGACCCTGCCCTTGTCTCTACCTCTTCCGGCACGTCCCCCAACCTGGGTGAGCAAATCAAATGTACGTTCATAGGCTCTGAAGTCCGGATAATACAGCATTGCATCCGCATCTATCACACCGACAAGCCCCACATTCTCAAAATCCAACCCTTTGGTCAATATCTGAGTACCGCACAATATGTCTATCTTTCCACGTTCAAAATCACTTATCATATCCTGATAGGCCTGTTTGTTACGGGTTGTGTCCAAGTCCATGCGCCGCACGGTTGCATCCGGAAAATATTCCAAGGTCTGTTCTTCTATTTTCTCGCTTCCCGTACCCATACGCACAAGGCTGTGGCTGTGACAAACGGGACATTCGTAAATCATGGGAATATTCTTGCCGCAATAATGACAGTTCAGACTTCCGGTCTGCTTGTGTACGGTAAGAGTTACGTCACACCTGTCGCATTTGGCCACCCAACCGCATATATCACACCTGAGCGTGGAGGAATAACCTCTCAGGTTCTTGAACAATATAACCTGTTTTTTTTGCATGAGGGTATCGACCATAGCCTCGTAAAGAGTCGATGAAAAAATGGAAAGCATGGAATGATTCATGTATTCATGCTTCAAGTCCACTATCTCTATCGAAGGCAGTTGCGCCATGGCATAACGTTGCGGCATCTGAGCATACTGATAACGCTCTATCTGCGCATTGAAATAGGATTCGACTGAAGGCGTGGCCGAACCGAGCACCACCTTCAAATTCCACGCTTTTGACAAATACAATGAAGCATCCCTCGCATTGTAACGCGGAGCAGGCTCTGTCTGTTTGAAACCGCTGTCATGTTCTTCGTCAACTATTACAAGACCAAGGTCCGTAAAAGGAAGGAAAACGGAAGAGCGGGCTCCGACAACTATCCTGTATTCTTCTGCAAGCACCTTATTCCATATCTCGACCCTTTCATCCTTTGAAAACATGGAGTGATAGACTCCGAGCAAAGGACCGAAATATTTCTCGAGTCTGCTGACAAGCTGTGCACTCAGGGCTATCTCCGGCAAAAGATACAATACCTGTTTGCCCTGTTTCAAAACATGATCAATCAATTTGATGTAAACTTCCGTTTTACCGCTGCCGGTAACACCATGCAAAAGACTTATCGGCTTCTCATCCCATCCTCCGACAATAGTATCAAATGCCTTCTGCTGCTGTTCGTCAAGCATTATGTCGTCCGCATTTGCCGAACCGTCCCTTTGCTTAAGTCTGCTGAACGTCTGGCTCTCAAGTACGAACACTCCTTTACGCACAAGTGTATTGACCGATGATTTGCTGCAATACTCCTGCAACACGTTGCGCTCCACTCCCTCCGTCTTACCGCTCAAGGCAACAAATCTCAAGAGAGCATCCAATTGGGAAGAGCTTCTCTTATCCGCCTCAAGGGCTGATATCACCTCCTTCAGGTTTTCCTCTTGCCGCAAATCTTCTGAAAGATAAATATAATCTTTCTTTTTAGGTCTGTATTTGTCATTCAACTGCTCATCCGTAACAAGTATTTCTCTCTTCAGCAAGTCGGATATTTCCGTAAGTATGTCCGGTGATTTAAGTCTTGCAGATATTACATCCACGCTTACAGCGCTATTCACCATAGCCAATATTTCCAACTGACGTTCGCTCAACCCGTCCGTTTCCCCTCCGTAATCAGGATTGACCAGCAGTTTTGTTTCACTCATCAACCGCAAGGAAGAAGGCATGGCCGCCGTCATCACATCACCTATGTAACACACATAATAGGAAGCTATCCATTGCCAAAAACGCAAAACCCGCTCAGGTACTATGGGCTTTGCGTCAATCAGGTCCAAAACATATTTTATTCCGCGATAGTCAGGAACCCTCTCGTGCAATTCGGCAACAAGGCCGGAATATATCCTTTTCTTTCCGAACTGAACCGCGACTCTCGAGCCTACCGATATCTTGGGTATGAGTTCGGAAGGAACACGATAGGTATAGGTATTTGGCAGATGCAAAGGCAGTATGACCTCACAAAACAAATAATCCCGTTGCAACATGTCTCTATCGGACAAATATCAACAGAACCTTGTCGTCATTTCTCAACTGCAACTCTCCTGTTTCGGTGAGCACATAATTGTTCACCTTGTCCAACTGCTGCAAATACTGACGTTCCAATGCCATGGTCTTGTCCGGACATGCCATCATGGTAGAAGCCATGTTCCCGAATTTCAACTCTTCCTTTTTTGTGGAAAACTTGCCGAAATATCTGTTGCAGGCCGAAAAACCGCTCACATTGTTCGATTCCAGATTCATCAAAAGCGTTATGGTTTCATTCTCCTGCTCATACTTCATCTGTTTTGTTCCCATTTTCTTCAGTTTCCACTCCACCGAAAATATGCTTTCCTCTTCCGCAATATCTTTCACAAGCTCTTTTTTCGCACCGCATGAGAACAACAAAAACGACACGCAAGCCAACATCAACATTTTTTTCATATCCGTCATTTTTTATCCGTAAGTCCTTCAAAATACTCTTCTATCAACCTTTGCGCCGCAACATAAGCCGAGACCTTGTCGTTCAATATATCCTCCCTTGCCTTTTCCATCTTTTCCTGCACGCCTGGAAAATCATAAAAGTGTTCGACCAATGCGGAATTGACCGTTTCGGAAAGTATCCTGAGATTCTGCTCATTCCTTTTCTTGTAGAAATAACCGTTGGACTTGGTTTGAGCCACATACTCCATAACCGTGTTCCACATCTTTTCTATTCCCTCGCCCGTATATGCGGAAGAGGTGAACACCACAGGCTTCCAGCCATTCTCATTTTCGGGAAAAAGACTCAAGGCATTGGCATATTGTCTTGCCGCAAGTTCTGCACGTTTCGGGTCAAGTTCAGACTTGTTTATCGATATGGCATCGGCCATCTCCATTATACCTCTCTTGATTCCCTGCAATTCGTCACCTGCATTGGCCAGCTGTAGCAATAAGAAGAAATCGACCATGGAATGGGCCACCACCTCGCTCTGACCAACGCCGACCGTCTCCACAAGCACTATGTCAAATCCGGCAGCCTCACACAATATTATTATCTCCCTTGTCTTTCTGGCTACGCCTCCCAAACTGCCTGCAGAAGGCGAAGGCCTTATGAAGGCATTTGGATCATTGGCCAAGGTCTCCATACGCGTCTTGTCTCCCAATATGCTGCCCTTTGTTTTTTCACTTGTGGGATCTATGGCCAGAACGGCAAGTTTGTGACCTGCTCCCGTCAGTTTTGTACCAAGAGCCTCTATAGTGGTACTCTTGCCGACTCCCGGCACCCCCGTGATTCCTACCCTTATGCTTTTGCCGGCATAAGGCAGACAGCGTTCTATTATACGCTGCGCCTTCTGCTGATGATCCCAACGGCTGCTTTCAACCAAAGTTATGGCCTGCGAAAGAACTATCCTGTCAGAAGACAATATACCCTCGACAAACTCATCAACGCTTCTTTCCTTCTTTTTCTTCAGCCGCAAGACATATTCCTCGTTGACACTCGAAGGCCTGTGCTCCAAAGCGGACTGAACCTTCAAGGCGGAATTGGGGTTATCCTTGTCTATTATCTTGTCGTACATATAGTTATCTCCTGAAAAAATGTCCCGAATCGGCCTGTGCCTTCGGCATTATGGTCAAATCGTTTATGCACACATGGTCAGGCAAAGACACGCAATAATATATGGTATCGGCTATATCTTCGGCCTTTAGCGGCTCAAAGCCTTCGTAAGTGGCATCGGCCTTGGTCCTGTCACCATGGAAGCGGACGATGGAGAACTCCGTCTCAACAGCTCCGGGACATATATTCGTAACCTTTATGCCGTAAGGAAGGCAGTCTATCCTTATGGCTTTACTCAAGGCATCGACCGCATGCTTGCTTGCACAATACACGTTACCGTCTCCATATACCTGCTTGCCGGCTATGGAGCAAAGATTAACCACATGCCCCTTTTTCCTGTCACACATACCCTTCAAAAGGGTTCTTGTAACATATAGCAGACCCTTAACATTGGTGTCTATCATTCTCTCCCAATCGTCCAGGTCTCCATTTTGTATGGGGTCTCTTCCTGCAGCAAGACCGGCATTGTTTATCAACACCTCAACTTCGGCCCATTTACCGCTCAATGAACCCAGATTGCTTTCAACCTCACTCAAATTCCTAACGTCGAAGTTCAAATTCAACACATCGGCCCCGCGCTTTCTCAACTCCTTCTCCAATTCATCCAAACGGTCTTTTCTTCTTCCCGTTATTATCACGTCATATCCGTTCTCCGCAAGTTTCACCGCACACGCGCGTCCTATTCCGGAGGTTGCACCCGTTACTACCGCTATCTTTCTCATGTCAATATTTTTATAACTAATCCATTATTGCCTTTATGCCCGGCAAAACCTTTCCTTCCAAAAACTCAAGCATCGCTCCGCCTCCGGTAGATATGTAGGAAATCCTTTCGGCAAAGCCAGACTTGTTCACCGCAGAAACCGAGTCTCCACCCCCTACCGCAGAAAAGGCTCCTTTGTCCGTAGCTTCGGCAACGGCCTTGGCTATGGCATCGGTACCCTTGGCAAAGGTCTCGAATTCAAACACTCCGACAGGTCCGTTCCACAATATGGTCTTGGAATTCATTATCACATCCGTAAACAGTTTTACAGTCTTTTCTCCTGCATCCATACCTTCCCATCCGTCAGGTATGTCGACCTGAGGACAGTACTTAACATTACAGTCATTCGAGAAACTGTCTCCCGCAACGATATCGACAGGCAGGTAAAGGTTTACGCCTTTGGCCTTAGCGGCAGCCTTCAACTCCAATGCTATGTCCATCTTGTCATCCTCGCATATCGAGCGGCCTATCGCCTTGCCTTCCGCCTTTGCGAAGGTATAGCTCATGCCGCCTCCTATCACAAGGTTGTCGACCAAAGGCAAAAGATTCTTTATGACATCTATCTTGGAAGAAATCTTGCTTCCGCCTATTATTGCCGTGAAAGGCCTTTGCGGATTCTGCATGAGCTTGTTGAGGTTTCTCACCTCATTCTCCATAAGCAGTCCGAAATATCTGTCATTCGGAAAGAATCTCGCTATCGTCGCCGTGGAAGCGTGTTCTCTGTGCGCCGCTCCGAAAGCGTCATTGACATAACAGTCTCCAAGTTGGGACAGCTTCCTTGCAAAGGCCTCATCTCCCTTGGTCTCCTCGGGATAGAAACGTATGTTTTCCAACATCATCACATCCCCCGGCTTAAGGGCTGATGCCAATGAGGATATCTCCCCGAAGTCAAGACTCTGGGTGAAAACGACCTTCTTGTCCAGTATCCTGGACAAATAGTCCGCAACCGGTTTCAGACTCAAATCCGCCTCAAATCCGCCTTTCTTAGGCCTGCCGAAATGCGCCATGATAATAAGGGCAGCTCCGTCACCCAACAACTTGTCTATCGTAGGCATAGCCTCCCTTATCCTTGTATCGTCCGTTATATTCTTGTTCTCGTCAACAGGTACGTTGAAGTCAACCCTCAACAAGACTTTCCTGCCAGAAAAACTTACATCATTAATACTTTTCATCTCCAGGTGTTTTTTTAATTTTTCAACAAAGATACGACAAAGATACGACAACGTGATGAAAAAAAACGTTTTTTTGTCCCTGACGCTCACATTGCGGGAGCGGCACAAGGGTTTGGTCAATAAAATAATTATTGCTACCTTTGCACGGATTTTTTGTTCCACCGTGTAAAGAGAAAGGAGGTCTATGTGATTGAAACAATAAACTTTGATGAGTTGAAGTGGTTGCACGTTATAAATCCGGACGAAACAGACTACGCCTACCTTTCCGACACTTTCGCCTTCCACCCCTTGGACATAGAGGACTGTCGCTCTGTCAACCAGCGTCCAAAGATAGACGAATACGACGATTATTATTTCCTTATACTTCACTTTCCGTACTTCGACAAGTCCAACCGATTCATAAGGGTCAAGGAAGTCAAGATATTCTGGGGAAACGACTACATAGTAACCATAGGCCGCTCGCACTGGGTGGTGAAGAACCTTTTCGCACAGACAAAGGAAATCATGCAGAAGTGCAAAAGCAATACGGCCTCCAAGGAAGAGGAGGAGCTGATACGCAAGATGAGTTCCTCTTCCGACGCACTGCTCTACAACCTGCTCGGCAAGCTGATGGTTGAGACCTACACCCTTACTCTCAGAATAGGGTCCGAGGTGGACAGCATAAACTACGACATATTCACCAAGAAACCGCAGAAGGTTCTGGAGCATCTGAGCGTGACACGAAAAAACATCATATCGCTCAACACCACCTTCAAACCCCAGATAAGGGTGTTCCACAAATTTGAATCAGGAGGTATCAAGGGTTATGCCGAAGACATGGAAGACTATTGGGGAAACATACTGGACCAGTATCAGAAGATGTTCGACTTGATTGAGGACTACGGTGAATTGATTGAGGGCTTGAGCAAGACCTTCGACTCCTTGCAGACCAACAAGACCAACGAGATAATGAAGGTGCTGACCTTCCTTTCCACAATCATGCTTCCGCTTACGGTGGTTTCAAGCATATACGGAATGAACGTAAGTCTTCCCGGTGCGGAGTCAAGATACGCTTTCGCAGGCATAATGATAGTGATGGTGATAATAGCCATAGCCTTCCTGATATATTTCAAACGGCGAAGATGGCTGTAATGGATATAACGCTCTCGTAGTTCAATTGGATAAAATGTCAGATTCCGGTTCTGAGGTTGCGGGTTCGAGTCCCGCCGAGAGTACAAAATAAAAACGCAAAAGGATGAAACTACAGTCACATGATTCCAAGCCGGTGGTCAAGCTGCTGATGAGCATAGCGGTGATGATGGCCGTAACCTTTTTCACAAGCATTGCCGTTGCCATTGTCACATTATCCTATCCAGACATAAACACAAACAGCACCGCCATGCTTGTGTTGCAGTTCTTCAGCTCGCTTATGATGTTCGGAGTGTCGGCACTGATATGCGCCTACATGTTCGACAGGGATTACAGACTATACTTCAATTTCAACATCCCCTCCCGTCTTGGCATCTGGGCAATGGTTCTTCCCTTTGCCTCCATACCTCTCATATCCGTCTTGCAACAATGGAACGACGGCCTGCACTTTGCAGGTGAGGAGATATTCCGCCAGATACAGGCCTCGACGGAAGCGTCCACTGAGGCATTGATTATGACCGACTCCTTCACCGGACTGCTTTTCAGACTGTTTGTCATAGCCGTGACGCCCGCAGTGGTGGAAGAGATGTTCTTCAGGGGTGTGATACAGACCACCTGCATCAAGTTGTGCAGAAACACCTTGGTCGGAATAGTGATTTCATCCGCGTTCTTTTCCCTCATACACTTCGAGCTTTTCTCCTTCCTTCCGCGCTTTGTCATGTCCATAGTAGTGGGTTATCTCTTCGTATGGTCCAAAACTCTTTGGGTTCCGATGATATACCACTTTCTGAACAATGCCGCCGCATGCGTGGCATATTACATATACGGTGCGGACAGCTCAAGCGCAACGGAAGACATGCCCGTAATGCTTGTGATTCTAAGCGTAGTAATCATCCTTGCCTTCTTTGCAAGCGAAATAATGCGCAGAAGGAAAGAGAAACATATCTTGGAACAATAACTGTCTGAGTATATCTTTTCGATTCTTGTTTGTTAGATAAATTATGACGGCATAATCCTAATATTGTGACGTATTTTTAACTATTGAGGTCTTTACAGACCCTGCGTCAACCCCATTGACGAATGCAAGCTCTTGCCTGTTTTTTGGTTTATTCAACAATCAGCTTGCGGCTTGTATTGCCTGCCTTAACGCTGTACAATCCGGCAGGCAGTCCACAAAGGTTTATTTCCAAATTCCTCTGTCCTTGAGGAAAAACATATTCCCTTACCATTCTGCCATTGATGTCGAACAATACGACCTGCATACTCTCCGTCGCCTCGCCTCGTTCAAGCCTTACGAAATCCTTTGCAGGATTGGGATAAAGCATTATATCGCTTTCATTTATTCCAACCGCCGACAAGGACATATTCTCATTGACAGATAGACGCAAGGTTATCACACTGTCACAACCGTCGATGCTATTAAATATATGACTGTAAACACCAGCTTCACTTTCATTAAAACCGTATTCAGTATAAGTCTCTCCTGGGGCAATAGTTGCTTCAATTATTTCCTCATATACAGGATTAACAGTAAGAATCAGCGTTACTATGCTGTCGCAACCATTACCACTCTCCAACATTTGACTATAAACACCAGCTTCACTTTCGTTGAAACCATATCCATTGTAAACAGAACCTTCACAAATGGATACGGTAATATTTTCCTCATATACAGGATTGACAGTAAGGGCAAGCGTCACAACACTGTCGCAACCGTTAACTGCTTGAAA
>CALUHJ010000019.1 GCA_944320415.1 uncultured Bacteroidales bacterium | reverse complement strand
CCTCCGACATTTCCGGACTGTTTCCGAGAGCCGAACTGCTTTCCGATGCCCTTATCGGACAGATGCCGAAAGGAGCGTAAACAAGCTGGCGGTTATCACCGGGATTAAAATACCAATAGTCAAAATGATATACTGCCAGATTTACATAAGAAGTACTCCAATATATATCGTCAACACACTTCCATACATCTTCACCACAAAGTTTGACATAAGGTTTGTATTTTATGTTACATCCTTGAGGGATATCAACATTATCATAAAATTCCTGAAACTTAATGGTTGATATGAATCTATTAATAGGAACATAAGTAGCCAATGGCCCCTGAAAATTATCAGGATAGCATCTGTACATACGTACCGAAACATAATAGTCATTGTACAGGGTAATAGGTTCGTTGAACATACATTCATAGAAGAGATGTTCCTGACTTTCCTCGCAAATGAATGTTTTGGATAATAGGACGGAAGACAGAGCGTCATCCCATATCTCAACGGTCAAAGAGTCGAAAGGTGAACCCTCCATCAGTACGGCAACCCCCGCAAGTGTCACGCTGTCCTCCGCTTCATATTTCTGCGCCACATAATCCGCAGGTGTTGGAAATTCATCCGGCCAATTTTCATAATCACACATTAAATATCCACTAAAGGGCGCATAGTCACCGTACCATTCGTATCTGTATTCGTCTTCCCATCTGTCATCAACGAGAGGAGGGAATATGTATTGGTCAATATAATTTGTATCCATCCAAGCCGTATCCGACTGAGCCTTTGCTGTACAAGACAGGCACACAATTGCTGACAAAACCAGTGTCTTTATAAATATTGCTTTTTTCATAATGCTTCTGTTTTTAATATTATTGTACACAATTTGTTGTTATACCAAGAGAATTACCACCGATATTACCTGTTGTCCAATTAATGGTTGTGGGATTGGGCGATGATGTCAGATTTCCCGCTGAAGTTGCCTGAGGAGTATTGTTTATTGTTCCTATGCTTACAGCGTGGAATACCATGCATGAGCCGTTGTAATTGAAGTATTTCGTACCTATCAATTGATAGTAATCGCTTTGATCGAAATATGTTCCTATTGCGGCATATCGTTTGTTTGGAATAACACTCAGATGTTTGAATTCATAGCCGGTACTGTCGAAAAATTCCATAGTCGCATTATAAGGAGGTATCGTATCGGGGTTTAGAACGGTTATTGTCTGAGTGA
The DNA here is from genome assembly GCA_944320415.1 of uncultured Bacteroidales bacterium. GTDB lineage: Bacteria > Bacteroidota > Bacteroidia > Bacteroidales > P3 > Onthomorpha. Next base: position 19,224 of record CALUHJ010000019.1, on the reverse strand, counting down.
TTCTACCGGTTCCCTGCAAATAACAGCTGTTCAATAGAAGCAGTTGATTTGTTTCGGCTAAATAATCCAGTTCCAAAGGTTTGTTGATTTTTTCATCATAAGGTACAAGTTGTGTTAAAGATATGTTGTTGGAGGTTACGCCTAATTTGTTTACCATTGTATAATAGTAATTCGATTGATAGCTTACCGAAACGCATACAGCCACTTTGTCGTTACCTAAGTGCGTTATGTGTAGAGGAAATTCGGATATGACAAAGGAAGTGTTGAAGTATAAGGTATTGGGGAAAGAGAACGAGTTTTTGTATTGATTGTTTGTCGGAGATGCAAGTTCAAATGTCCTTATTATGAATTCGCTATCCGGATATATCCTGCTTATTGTAGCGACATGATTGTCCGTAAGGCAGATGTCTTCAAAAATCTCCTTTTTGTTTGAAGAAATGAAAGGGCAGGAATAAGTGTAGGATGTTGTGCTTGAATTGTAAGGGTCGTAATATGCGAATACATATCTTCCTGTCTGGTTGTTCGACAAGCCATAGTTTCCGATAGTGACAATATATACTACGTCTGAACCTGGTTTGTTATAAGCAACCAAATGCGTCAAATGTTCCGTATTGTTTATGTCTGCTGTTTCATATTGAAAAGCAGGGTTGTTGATAAAGTCCTGCATACTGAGACGACCTATTATTCCTACGTAATTGCTTTGTGTTGTCAGTCTTTTTCCGCAGAAATAAAGGGTGTCGCCCAATATGCACATGTCCGAAACGATTATATTTTGGGAAGCAAAAAATTTGTTTCTCACAAGGTTACTATCGTCAATCCATAGGGAAAAACCATAATTGTTATTTTGTTTGATTATGGTGACTAACATATCCTCTTTGAACGGTCTTATTTTCTGTACATAATCATTTGTTGTTTGCATTCCGTATGCCGTCAGGCTTTTGAAATTTTGCCAGCTTTGAGCCTGCAATATACATGCAAACAATATGGCGGCAAAGAACGGCATGCCTTTCTTTATAATTATTACTTTCTTCATAACTAATTTTTTTTGTATATTTATTTCTTTTTTTTCTCTGCCTTTTGTTTGGATTTATTTTAAGGATGTTCGCACAAGTGTGGCAAAAGCGAACATCCTTTGTCGCTTAGGTTGTTTTTGCAGAGCATGAAAATGATATTCGTTTTCATAATGCTTTTCGTTTATCGCGACAAAGATACAATATAAATCTTTAGAATGCAACTAAATTAGTCTCTTTTTGTCAAAATTTCTATATTTCTCCTTTGTGTTATGTTGTGTTTTTTTTGCTTTGGCATTTTTTTGTTTTGACGAGCAATTTATTTTGTCTTACCTTTGCAGGCAAAACGGCAGACAATGAGATTGAGAGCGGTGGAACTGGAAGATGCGGACCTGTTCTACAAATGGGAAAACGATATGGAGCTGTGGGGGGTGAGCGATACCTTGCGTCCCTTTTCGAGATATGCGCTCGAACAATATGTCATAGGCTCCCAGAACGAAAGCATATACGCCACAAGGCAGATGAGGCTCATGATAGAGCTTGAAGACGGACAGACGGTGGGCTGTGTGGACCTCTACGACTTTGAGCCCCGTAATTCCAAGGCCGCAGTGGGCATAATGATAGACAAAGCGTTCAGAACGAAAGGGCTTGCCGTTCAGGCTTTGGAGCAGTTGTGGCAATATGTCCGCAGGATATACGGGCTGAACCAGCTTTACGCCTTCGTGCCATGCGACAACGAACCGAGCCGCCGTCTCTTCCTTGCTGCGGGGTATGAACATACGGCAAGGCTCAGACAATGGATAATGACAGACAAACAATACAAGGACGTGGACCTTTACCAAAAAACAGACATGAAATGAAACGGAAGAAAACAATAGTCATCCTTTCGGTATTGTCGGCCGTGGCGCTTGCCGCTGTCGCTGCCGCACTATACCTGCTTACCCTTAGGACGCACAACGACCAAAGCGTGGAGTTGCGCATCTATCCGACGGACACCTGCGACAAGGTTATGAAGCAGTTGAGGGACAAGGGCGTGATAACCGACGGAGTATTTGTTACAATGCTCGCCAAATACAAGTCCTACGACATCAATGTACGTTCAGGGCGATATGTCATAGAACCCCGTATGAGACAGACGGAGCTGGTGCGCAAGCTGGCAAACGGATTGCAGACGCCCGTCCCTTTGGTTGTGGGCAAGGTGAGGACGGCCGAACAGCTCGCCGCCCGCATCGCCTCGCAGCTGATGATGAACGAAAAGGACCTCTTGGCTGAAATGGAGCGGAAGGAATATTATCAGAACATATTCGACCATGTCCTCCCCAACACCTATGAGGTCTATTGGAACGTGTCGCCCTCAGGACTGCTGGAACGTCTCGAAAGGGAGGCGGACAAGTGGTGGCAGGGCAGGCAGCAAAGCCTCGAACGCTGCGGACTGGACAGACATCAGGTCGTGGTGCTTGCCTCGATAGTGGAGGAGGAAACCAACAAGAACGACGAGAAGGCAAGGATAGCGGGCGTATATGTCAACCGTCTGAACAAGGGCATGCTTTTGCAGGCTGACCCTACGGTCAAGTATGCGGTGGGGGACTTCAGCCTCAAAAGGATAAGGTACAAGCATCTTCAGACCGACTCGCCCTACAACACCTACATGTACAAGGGGCTTCCGCCTTCGGCCATATGTCTTCCGACTCTGGCGTCCATTGAAGCGGTGTTGAACTATGAAAGACATGACTATCTGTTTTTCTGTGCAAGGGAGGACTTTTCGGGCTATCACAACTTTGCCCGCACACCCGGAGAACATTATGCCAATGCCGGCAGATATACCGCCGCATTGAACCGTTTGGGAATAAAATAAACCGGCCTGCGCAGGCCGGTTCGTTTTCTTAACGGAACAGCGGAAAATCTACTGATATGGAATCTGTCCTGTCGAAGTCCTCTTCGCTCGGCATTCCTTCCAGAAGGTACAAATCCGTTGTGCATATCCTGCTCTCATTGTACGAATCGGTCACCAACAATTTCAATACCTTACAGTCCTTGCTTACGATGAAGTTGACCGGAATGCCTAAGTTGCCGGTTACCTTTTCTCCGTTGGTGAAGATGCGGTTGGCTATGTTATTCCATTTCTGACTGTTCCTGTCGTTGAAATCGGCTGTCGTGTCCAACAGATAATATAGCGGTTCGGATATGCCGTTGCTTCTCATCATTTGTTCGGCACTCTCCAACTGGGCGGTGTTTGCCGCTATGTAGTACCACTTTACCGAATCGTCCGCATGTCTTTTCATCATTTCGGGATAGGTATATGCCATGTGTGAGGCACATGGGCCGCAACAGGCCGAAAAGAATATGACGAACTTGAAGTGTGTCGTATCCTCCCTCAACAAGGAAGACAGTTTGTCAACCGTCAGGGGAGTGTATTGTGTCAGTTCGGCAGCCTTGCGAATGGTTTTTGGTGTTTCCATGCATGTGATTACCATGCCGCAGCCGCTCATCAACAATGTACATGCAACCAGCAGGTATAGACGGCTCTTTTTTACTGATTCAATGATGTTCATGATTTACGTGTTTTTTGAAAATGGAACCAATGGTGCAATAAACAAAGAAGGGTAAGCTACTTATATCGCACCGCTACAACCTCCTTACCTTGCTGCGTTCCCGCCCTGGGGAGATTCAGAGGGAGCTGGTCGTACAAGACTTACCCGTTTGCAAAGGTACTACAATTTTTGATATTGGCAAAGAAATGACGATAATATTGAATCCTTGTTCCGTTTTTTTCTTTTCAGAATACGGAAAAATTAAATCAGAAAGCAAAAAAATGCGATTTGATTTGGTAGTATTACAAAAAAAATTGCAATGTTTACAGTTTGGATATTGGCTTTTTGACGGACGGTGTTTTGTAAAAGAAAAAGGTTGTCAAGCGGTAGGTCAGAGCCTTCCCCAGTATTTGCGGAGGAACCACTCGGCGCCAAAGCAAACTATTAAGACAAGCCAATACATGAAACTGTCGGACAGTTTGTGGTTGGTTGCGACCTGATGTATTATCGGCTTCACTTGTCTGTTGAGGGCAATGGAGTCGATAATGCTTTTCATGTCTTTTGGAGAGAACATGCAACCGTGTGTTTTCTTCGATAGGGTGTAGAGCATGGAATGGTCTGCCTGCAGATTCACCGTTTCAGCTTCGTTTCTCTTTACCACGAAGCTGCCCTTTGCCTTGTATTCCACTCCTTCGACCTTGGCCGAGGCGGTATATGTATATCTTCCCTGCTCCATCTGTCCTATATTGAGGTGATAGGCATTGTTCCTTCGGCTGAAGGTGTATTTGAACTCCCTGTTCTGTGCGTTGCGTATGCTCATGTTCAGTTCGGGAGTGTTGTTCAGCTGGTATGACTGGTTGTACAGTTCCGCGTCGAACTCTATGTCGGTGTCCTGATTGAATGTCTTGTCGTGGTAAACCCTGAGCAGACTCTTGTCGCTGTTGCTTGCAAGGTATTGTATGCAGTTCCTGATTATGCGGTCGAACCTTTCGGACGAGCCGTTGAGCCGATAGTCCTGCATTTTCCATTTCCAGATGTTCTCGGCGCATATCACTCCGGCCTTTGTCTGCGGCGTGTTGTAGAACGATATGAGAGGGTAGGGGCTTTTCTTGCCTCCGTTGTATTGGTAGGCCAGTATGTGGGTGGCGTTGGAGGTGTTGTATCTTGCCAATGGCAGGGTCAACGGCGGCATCTGCTGCATCCACTTGTCGTAGTCTTCGCTAAGGCCGAAGAGTGAAAAGGACAGGTTGGCCGCAGCCTGACAAACCCTCTGGGAGGACTTGTCGTATGGTGTTATCTCCACGCCCGAGGGCAACTTGTTGAACAGGTCCGTCCGTGTCCTTTTGCCTATGACGTACAATATGGGCGTCCTTTTCCTTGCCGCCTGTTCAAGCATTTGCATGCTTGCTGCATCGCACGGCAGCTGATGGGCTATGATTACGTCCGCTTGGGCAACGGACTTGTCCCCCTCTTGTCCCAACAGACACTCCACCTGATAGTTCATGGCTGCCTCAAGGCTCTGCTTCATTGCCGATATGTCGGGATGGGGGCTTGCAGCCGCAATGACTATCTTCTGTTTGGAATCCAATACCTCTATGGCAAAATCCCTGCGGTTGTTGTCCCTGTTGCGCTCCGAGTCTATGACTTGAACCACTGCGGTGAAGGTCTGCAGTCCCGCTTCCGAACATGAGACAAGGGTGGAAAGCTCGGTGTAATACTTGTCCTTGTCTATGTTTATCCTTTGTGAGAATATCGTTTTGTTCTTGTGGAGGAGCTGCACCTGCACGGCGTTTCCTGCGGCCTTGTCGGCCTTTATGCCTATCTCTATCGGGAACATGTTGTCAATGTATGCAATCTTGTTGTATCTTAGCGAGCTTACGGCAACGTCTCTGTAGCGTGTGGTGTCTCCCAAGGCTATGGTATATACGGGACAGTTTATGTTCTCGACGGTGTTCAGAGGGTTGTCGCCAAAGGTCACTATGCCGTCCGAGGCAAGTACAACGGCCGAAAGGTTCTGATTGGAATACAGGTCGTTTATTTGGTTCAATGCCTGCGATATGTCCGTAGAAGACTGACGGTAAAGACTCTCGCCCATGCTTCTGTCCATGCGGGCGGTCTCTTCTGTTTTGCTTCCGAAGGTGTGTATCCTTACTTGTGAGTTCTTGCCGAGCGAACGTATCACCTCGTTCAGCCCGTCAAGGTATTCCCCCCTGTAGTACAGGGAATCCGACGTGCGGACTATGGAGCCGGAATCGTCCTGCAATATGACTATGATAGGTTTCTCAGTCCGGTTCTTCACCGTCTTTACAACGGGATTGAGCAAAAGGAAAAACAAAAGCACTGTGGAGACGAACCTCAGTGAGGACAGTACAGCCCTTTGTCTTTTGGAGAACACGTCCTGCGCTCTGTACATGTATGCAAACCAAGTGCATGCGAGGGCGAACAGAATGACGGGAACGATATACCAGAGGGAATATTCGGTTGACATGACTACACTATGTTGCGTTCGGCCTTTATCTTTTCGTATGCCTCGTTTATCTGTTGCAGTCTTTCCTTGGCGGCCTGCTGGGCTTTCTCGCCGAGGTTGGCAACCTTGTCGGGATGATATTTGAGACACATGCTCCTGTACGCTTTCTTTATCTCCCTGTCCGAAGCCGAACGGCTTACCTGCAATATGGTGTAGTACCTGTCCACATTGTCGAAATACATGGCCTCAATCGTCCTGTAGTCTGCCGCAGACAACCCCGTCAGGTTGGCAATCCTCTCAATCATGGTCCTTTCGTCGTTGTTGCACATGGCATCCGCAACGGCTATTCCGAACAGATAGTGAATCAGCTGCAACTTGTTGGAATAGGGAAAATGGATTCTTATCTTCTCGCAGGCCTTGTATATGTCTATGTTCTGGTCGAGCAGTTGCTTGAGTATGTCGAGCCTGTTCTGCATGCCTTCCTCGCCGAAGTTCTTTGTCAGAAAGTCCTTGACGAAATTAAGCTCCGAACGCATCACTTTCCTGTCCGCCTTCATTATTGCGGCCGACAGTATGAGCAGGGCCATCATGAAGTCTCCGCTCGTCCCGTCGTTGTTGTACTCCTTCTTTACCATTTTCTCAAGTGCCGAGCCTACCGCATAGCCCAACACTCCCCCGAAGATACCTCCTCCGAAAAGTACTCCGAGTATGCCCGCAATCCATCTTAAACTGCCCATCTTTGTTTCTTTCAGCAAATAATCGGATGCAAAGATACAAATTACCCGTAAAATACTTTATCTTTGCACCGCAAACAAAAAAAACTGTATAGATGTACATGGGGGCTTATTCTGCTTTGTTCCTTTCCGCAATGCTCAGCGGTATGCTGCTGTTTGTAGTTGGCAGAAAGGAAAGAATACTTAAATATGTCTCAATCTTCGGGGCTTCCTTTTTGTTTGCGGTCTGTTTTGTGCACATGCTGCCCGAGGCTCTGGGCCATTCGTCACACGACCATGCGCATGTTCACGGCGGAGGACTGTCCGCCGGAATGTTCGTCCTGCTAGGATTTTTGCTGCAACTGTTCCTCGAGTTCATATCCAAGGGAGCGGAACACGGCCACCTGCACGACGACAACAGACGCTTCAGTCACAATGGATACCTTTCCGCACTGATGATGCTTCTCGGAGTGTGCATACACGCCTTTTTGGAGGGCTTCGCCTTTGTTAGCGACGGACATTTCAACTACTCCCTTCTCTCGGGCGTGATAATACACAACATACCCATATCAATGATTATAGTGGCCAGCTTCATGAAGGTGTGTAAATCGAGGTTTATGCCCTTTGTCTATCTTGCCGTTTTCGCAATGATGGGAGTGTTGGGCTCGCTGCTCGCTTCAAGTCTTGCGTTTTTGCATGACTTTCAGCCTTATGTCCTTTGCTTTGTGGTCGGAATACTGATGCATGTGTCAATCACGACCCTTTTCGACAGCTCGGAAAGTCATCAGTACAATTTCATACGTTTCATTATAGTTGTGGCGGCCTTTGCACTCGTATGCCTTCTGCCACACTGATAACAAACCCTGTCGCGAATGAAACTATCCGTAATAATAGTCAACTACAACGTCAAGTACTTCCTCGAGCACTGTCTCTATTCGGTTCGCAAGGCCATAAGGGACATGGAAGCGGAGGTGTTCGTCGTGGACAACAACTCGGTGGACGGTTCGGTACGGATGCTCAAAAGCAAGTTTCCAGACGTCATATTGATAGAAAACAAGGAGAACGTGGGCTTTGCCAAGGCAAACAATCAGGCCATACGAATGTCGAAGGGGGAATACGTTCTTCTGCTCAATCCCGACACTGTGGTGGAGGAGGATACCTTTTCCAAGTGCGTGGACTTCATGGACTCTCATCCCGACTGCGGAGGTCTGGGCATAAAGATGATTGACGGACAGGGAAACATATTGAAGGAAAGCAAGAGAGGTTTCCCGACGCCTTGGGCGAGCTTTTGCAAGATGAGCGGGCTTACATCGCTGTTTCCGCATTCCAGACGCTACGCACAATACTACATGGGTCATCTTTCCTACGACAAGACGGCAGAGGTGGACATACTTGCGGGTGCATACATGATGTTGCGCAGGGAATGTCTTGACAAGGTCGGACTGCTCGACGAGGACTATTTCATGTACGGAGAGGACATAGACCTCTCGTACAGGATTACCAAGGGAGGATACAGGAACTATTACTATCCGGAGGCAAGGATAATACACTACAAGGGCGAATCGACCAAAAAAGCCTCTCTGAACTATGTTTACACCTTCTATAACGCCATGGCCATATTCGCCGGCAAGCATCTCGGCCCGAAACAGAACAGACTCTACAGCCTTATCATAAGAATGGCAATATGGTTGCGGGCATCGCTCGGCTTCCTTTCGCGCATATTCAAGGCCTTCGCGCTGCCTTTGCTCGACTTTGTGCTGATATATGTAGCGTTTTATTTTCTCGAAAGGGCATGGGCCTTGAGCTACTGGGGCAGGGCGGACTATTATCCGGATGACTACATGCTTGTCGCCGTCCCCTGCTACATACTCATTCTTCTTTTGTCGGTTTATGTGGCGGGAGGCTATACCCGAACGCTAAGGGTGCACAAGATACTCTCGGGATTCTTCTCCGGAATGATTCTCCTTCTGGTGTTCTATTCCCTCATGCCTGCCGAGCTTAGATATTCGAGGGCTTTGGTTGTCATGGGTTCGGTCATGAGTTTTGCAGTCGTGATGCTTGTCCGCATAGTGATAGGCTTTGTGCGTTCGGGCAGTTTTTCACTTGGGGAGGAACGTTCGCTGCGCTATGCGATAATAGCCGATGAACAGGAGGCAGAAAGAGTTGCCGGACTGATACGCCAGACCGAGTTGAGACCTGCCTTCATTGGCCTTGTGAGCGTAGGAACCAGGCCGGAAAAGGAAAGCTTTGTGGGGGAGGTCTCCCAGATAGAGGAAATAATAAGGATATACGCCATAGACGAGGTGATATTCTGCGCCAAAAGCCTTACGCAGACAAGGATAAACAACCTGATGACACTGCTCTCGCGCTACAATGTGAGATTCACCATAGCACCTCCGACAGCCGACTTTGTGATTGGAAGCAATACCATCAATTCCCCGTCGGACCTCTATGTGATAAACGTAAACAGCGTGTCGAGCGAGGACAACAGACGCAAGAAACGTCTTTTTGATTTGGGAATCTGTTTTTTTCTTTTCTTGTTCTATTTTTTTGTCTTTTGGTTTCAATACAATCCTTTGGGGCTTTTGAAAAACATAGTGCTCGTCATGCTGAACCGCAAGACATGGGTGGGCTATTGCAATGAAGCTCAGGCAGAAGGCCTCGCGTCCCTGAAGCCTTCGGTGCTTAATCCGGGCGATGCCCTGCCTGCCGAACATCTGGAACAGCCTGCACTTCACAAGCTGAACCTGCTATACGCACGCAACTACAGCCTTGCCAACGACTACAACATAATAATCAAGGGTTTCCGTCATCTGGGCAGACAATCCAAATGATATAAATCAAGATTTCATTGTGAATATAGACGGCTTCCGTAATCTTTTTCACATTATTGTTTGGTGTTATAAATAAATGTTCTTACATTTGCATGCAGTAAGATGCTTCCTTTTTTGGAGGCGTTCGCATTTTTTTCAACACTAAACACTAATTTTATTGTTTGAGTTATGACAAAATCAGAAGAATTTATCGAAATGGAACACCGTTACGGTGCCCACAATTATCATCCTTTGCCCGTAGTTCTTTGCAAGGGCGAGGGTGCGTTTGTATGGGATGTGGAAGGAAAACGCTATTTTGATTTCCTTTCGGCCTATTCCGCCGTCAATCAGGGACACTGCCATCCGAAGATAGTGAAGGCATTGTGTGACCAGGCACATACGCTTACCCTTACCTCCAGGGCTTTTTTCAATGACTGTCTGGGTCCTTACGAGAAATATATAACGGAGTATTTCGGCTATGACAAGGTGTTGCCGATGAATACCGGTGCGGAAGCCGACGAGACGGCATTGAAGCTTGCCAGACGTTGGGGATACAGGGTGAAGGGCATAAAGGAAAACGAAGCGTTGATAATATGCTGCGAGGGTAACTTCCACGGACGCACCATTTCAATAGTGTCCATGTCAACCGATCCAGACTCTTACGGGGAGTTCGGACCGTTTACGCCAGGATTTGTAAAGATACCATACAACGATGTGGATGCTTTGGAGAAGGTATTGGAACAACATGGCAAGAGAGTTGCCGGATTCCTTGTAGAACCAATACAGGGTGAGGCCGGAGTATTCGTTCCGGATGAGGGTTATCTGAAGAAGTGTTACGATTTGTGCAAAAAGCACAACGTTCTGTTTATGGCCGACGAGGTACAGACCGGTATAGCCCGTACGGGAAAGATGCTTGCCTGCGACCATGAGGGTGTAAGGCCTGACATACTGATATTGGGCAAGGCGGTATCGGGTGGTGTTCTTCCGATTTCTGCGGTGTTGGCCGACGATCCGATAATGCTTACGATAGGACCTGGAGAGCATGGCTCCACATTCGGAGGCTTCTGTCTTGCGGGCAAGGTGGCCGTTGCGGCCTTGCAGGTGGTGAAGGAGGAAGGTCTGGCCGAGAAAGCCGAAAAGCTCGGAAGGATATTCAGGGAGGAGATGCTGAAGGTGAAGAGCGACATGATAGAGCTTGTCAGGGGAAAAGGATTGCTCAATGCCATAGTCATAAGGCCGAAGAACGGCAAGGAGGCATGGGATGTGTGTCTCAAGATGAAGGAACTGGGCGTATTGGCAAAGCCTACCCATCAGCATATCATCCGTTTTGCGCCGCCTCTGGTCATAACCGAAGAGCAGTTGAGAGAGGCGATAGAACTGATAAAGAAAGCCATACTTTCATTTGAATAGACAAAAAAACAGGACCGGAAACTCCGGTCCTGTTTTTTTTCGGTATATATTGGACAAAGCCTTTTTCTTACTTCATCGCTTCAAGTCTCGAAATGTATTTTTCTATTTCCCTGTATTCCATGGACGAAGGGTATTGCTGCTTTATCTTCTTGTAGCATTCCAAAGCCTTGTCGTTTTTCTTCTGTATCTCGTAAATCTGACCCATCTTCAAGAGGACGAACGGAGTTGTAAGGTCGTTGTCAGCCTTTGCCGCATCCTGATATGCGCTTATGGCCTTGTCCAACTGGTTCAGTTCGGCATAGGCGTCTCCGGTCATGGCTTTTGCCTGAGAGGACATTATGCGGTCGTCGGAGCTGAAGTCCGAAAGATTGTCTATCGCCTTTTGGAATTCACCCTGGTTTAGATATATGCAGCCTATGTAATATGCCGCAAGTTTTCCCGCCTTTGTTGAGGAATATTCATCCTTTATGGAAAGAAGTCCCTGATGCTTGCCGTCACCCTTCAGTGCCTTGTCATAGTCCTCCTGTTCGAAGTAACGCTGTGCGGCAAACAGTTCCTTCTGCGCCGATTCCTCCCTTGGAACTGAATAGAAATGCTTGTAGGCGAAATAACCCACAACACACAATGCCACGACACAGATTATTGCAATGATGACTTTTTGATTCCTCTCCACGAACTGTTCCGTATTCGTAACCAGTTCGCCAACGTTGAAGTTCTTTTCTTCGCTTGTCCTGCTGTTCTCTGTATTTTCCGTATTCATTTTGTTGAAGCTTTTTATTACTCTTGTATTCTTTATCAGTCTGCAAAGATACGTTTTTCTTGGAAAACAAGTGTACTTTTCATCAAAATAAGTGATTTTTCGCACATTTCGAAGATTTTGTTTGCACAATTTAAATTTCTTTTGTATCTTTGCTCGATAATTTACTTGAAAGACAGAACTATGAGCATAGAAACGAATTTCATGGGCATGAAAATCAAGAGCCCTGTCATAGTCGGCAGTTGCGGCCTTACGACCGACATGCATACATTGAAAAGGATAGAACAGGCCGGAGCAGGAGCCGTGATACTGAAGTCTGTTTTTGAGGAACAGATACTGCAGGAGATGTCCAACAGCCTTCATTTGTCGATAGACGGAGGAAACTCTTCAGAAGCATATTACTATATAGAGGAACACATACAGGAACAGTCGCTTGACAAATACCTGAACCTGATAAGACAGGCCAAGATGGAGCTTGACATACCAATAATAGCGAGTGTCAACTGTGTTTCCTCCTCGCAGTGGGTTTCGTTTGCAAGCAAGATAGAGCAGGCGGGAGCCGACGGTGTGGAGTTGAACATGTTCCTTCTTCCTTCTGACGTGAACATGACCACGGACGATGTGGAGCGTTTCTATGAGGAAGTCATAAGAAATATAAAGAGGGCCGTGAACATACCTGTTTCGGTCAAGATAAGCCAATATTTCTCCTCCCTTGCTCGTTTTGCACAGAAACTGTCGTGGATGGGCATAGCCAATCTGCACATATTCAACCGCTTTGCCGCACAGGACATAAACATAGACAAGATGGAGATAGAGGCTGCCAATGTGTTCAGTTCTCCGAGCGAATTGCCTCATCTGATACGCTGGACGGCCATATTGTCCAACATAGTGCATTGTCCGCTTACTTCGGGTGGCGGAGTACACAAGCCTGAGGATGTGATAAAGCTGCTTTTGACTGGAGCCAACACGGTTCAGGTGGTTTCGGCCATCTATGAGAACGGAACGGAGTTCATACAGGAGGCAAACGAAAGGTTGCAGTCCTGGATGAAGGAGCACGACTTTGAAAAGATAAGCGACTTCAAGGGCAGGTTGTCAGTGAAGAATAACCAGTATACGGCCTTTCACAGGGTTCAGTTCATGAAATACTTTGCAGGTATAAAATAAAGCAAATCAATTACTAACCAAATATTCCATTGTTATGGACAGTCAAGTAAAAACAGTAAGCTTTTTTAGATTCGAGGATTTGAGGATTTATCACAAGTCCCTGGATTATTTCAACTGGATATTGCAACAGTCCGGTTCGGTTTCGGAAAGGGATTTCAATCTTGTCATCAAACCTTTGGCGGATGCTGCGGCGGGAGTATCCAGAAGCATAGCGGAGGGTTCCGCACGTCACAAGGCACAGTTCGTACAGTTTCTGAAGGATGCAAAATCGTCGGTTCGTTCATGTGTTGTTTATTCTACACTTGCGCTCAAATGCGGCGCTTTCACGCAGGAACAGTATGACAAGTCCAACGAGACGCTGGTTGAAATGACCAAGATGATAGGTGCGATGATAGTATCCTTGCAGCGCAATGCCGAAAGAAAGCATGTGGAGGACTCCTCCAAGGGATTGGATGATATGCCGGATTTCGGTGAGGAATCTACGGAAAACGAAACGGATCTTTCCAAATTGTATTTTTAGGTAATCATAATAAAGGACAATGTCCGGACCTTGCAGAGACTTTCGGTGAGTATCTGCAAGGTCGTTGTGTATTGTGACAAGGGGTTTTTGGGGCGGCTTTTTTTTGCGGCGGGCCTTTAAATGAGAAAAAAATCGTACCTTTGTAGGTTCAAAGAACAAACCATTTGCATATGCAGTTTGCCCGGATAATAGGACAGAGAAAACTGATAAATTCACTTGTAGACATGGCGATGTCGGGACGTGTGAGTCATGCCCAGCTTTTTTCGGGAAGCTACGGCAGCGGTTCGTTTGCACTGGCTTTGGCCTATGCACAGTTCATAGCCTGTGAGAACAAACAGTTCTATGACGGGACGGACAAGTCGGGATTGAAGGCTGACTCCTGCGGCAAATGTCCTTCGTGCATAAAGTATTCAAGACTCATTCATCCGGACCTGCATCTTGTCTTTCCGAATACGACGACAAAAAAAATAGACTCAAAAAACGAATCCCTGCTTTTCAGGGAACAGTTCACACAATATGTTCTGGAAAGGAATGCATATATAGATTTGCCTTCGTGGTATGAGGCTCTCGGGGTGGACAACAAGCAGGGACTGATAAACGTAAGGGATGCGGCATACATAGTGAAGGCTTTGAGCATGAAGACCTACGAGTCCAAATACAAGATAATGATAATATGGGCGTGCGACAAGCTTTACCATGAGGCGGCACCCAATCTGTTGAAGATACTGGAGGAACCGTATGAGAATACCTTGTTTCTGCTTGTGAGCGACAATATCGGCAACATTCTGGGGACCATTCGCTCAAGAACGCAACTGGTAAAGGTTCTGCCGATAGCGGAGGAGGATTTGGCCGGACATCTTCAGGAGGAGTTCGCCATGGAAAAGGACGAGGCCTTGATGATAAGCCGTCAGGCAGGAGGCGACTACATAAAGGCTTTGGAATACAAGGACAGGTCAAAGGCGGAATTCGTCGCATGTTTCATGCAATGGACCCGTCTTGCGTTTCAGTACAGACGCAAGGCAGGGGAGATAAGTGCTTTTGTGGAAAGGATATGCAAGTGGGGCAGGGAAGAACAGAAGAGTTTCCTTTCATATTCGCTGGAATTGTTCCGTCAGTGCATGCATACGACATTGGGACTTGAGACCGGGATGTATTTCCTTGATGAGGAAGGGGAGGAGTTCAGGAGGAATTTCTCAAGATTCGTCAATGAGACCAACATCGGAGAGATATACAGGTTGTTTGAACGCTCACAATACAACATACAGCGCAATGCTTCGTCAAAGATGGTGCTGTTCGATTTGACGCTGCAAATGGGGCGCCTGCTTTCGGGCAAATAGAACAAAATAACGCATTATTAAAACGAGAGAATAATTTTATGGATTCAGAAAACAGAAATACGGAATGGGAATCTGATGATACGGACAGGAATGAGGCTCTGGAAGCTACCGAAGAACAGATACAGGATTTCATCAGACAGTCTTCGCTTAAGGGCAGGTGCAGGATGGAGGACGAACAGGAAGACCCTTTGAGACAGCTGACCCAGTTCGTTCATCCGTATTTTGACCAGGAACCGGATTTGGGCAAATCCAAATATGAACCGGGCAAATATATAAGCAGGGGATGCAATTGCAAACCTGAGGCATACAGGTCGGTGGACAGAAGTGAAATGGACAGTTGTGCCAAACTGAACGTACACGACTGGCTCAAGGATGTCGTTTCTCCGCAAAGCAAGAATGAGGAGAACTTTGTGGAGGTCAGGTTCAAGAACTCGAGAAAGGAGTTTTTCCGTCTGCCGGAGGGTTTGGAGATATGCGAAGGGGACATAGTGGCGGTGGAAGGCACTCCGGGACACGACATAGGCATAGTGTCCCTGACGGGCGAGCTGTGCAAGATACAGATGAACAAGAAGAACGTAAGGAATCCTGAACAGCTGAAGAGGCTGTACCGCAGGGCCAAGGCGTCGGATGTTGAGAAATGGTTGCAGAGCATAGAGAAGGAAGACAGTATGCTGTTCGAGACCAGAGTGCTGATAGACAAGCACGGTCTTAGCATGAAGCTTAACGACATAGAGTTTCAGGGCGATGGTACCAAGGCTGTGTTTTATTACACTGCCGATGAAAGGGTCGATTTCCGTCAGCTGATAAAGTCGTTGGCCGAACAGTTCAGGATAAGGATAGAGATGAAGCAGATAGGGGCAAGACAGGAGGCAAGCCGTTTGGGAGGCATAGGCACATGCGGAAGGGAATTGTGTTGCAGCACGTGGATAAACTGTTTCCATTCGGTTTCCACCTCGGTTGCAAAGGCCCAGCAGCTTTTCCCAAATCCCCAGAAGCTGGCCGGACAGTGCGGAAAACTAAAGTGCTGTCTCAACTATGAATACGATGTATATGTCGATGCATTGAATTCATTTCCGGAACTGGGTGTGGAACTGAGAACAAAAAAAGGCGATGCCGTATATCACAAGGTGGACGTGTTCAAATCGCTCATGTGGTATTCCTACAAGGATTCCTCCCAGCTTATACCTATTTCGGTCAAGGATGTCAAATACATTCTTTCCGAGAACAGGCGCAACAGACTGGTGGAAGACCTGGAGTCGTTTGAAAAAAAGGAAGTGAAATAGGGATATGAAGCTTATGTTTACCATGAAACTCAGGACGGCATTATTGACAGGCTTGACAGTCATTTTGTTTGCGGCATGCGACGGACAGGTGGTTTATGATGAAAACAAGAAGGTTGATTCCGAAAAATGGGACATGAACGACAAACTGTTCTATGAGGTTGACATCCGTGATACGGCGGCCAGATACAAGGTTGCGGTCAATGTAAGGAACAGCACGGACTATCCGTACAGCAACGTTTATTTTTTCATGAACACCATATTGCCCGACGGCAGTCTGACTCGCAGGGATACCATAGAGTGTTATCTGGCCTATCCCGACGGTACATGGAAGGGAAAGGGCAGTTCCAATATAAAGGACAACAGGTTCTGGATTGCCAAAAACGTCAGGTTCGAACAGAAGGGCAGGTATGTCTTTGAACTTTATCAGGCAACATCCGATACGCTTTTGAAGGGTATAATGGATGTAGGACTTCACATAGAATATCAAAACTAAAAGAATTTACAAGCGTATGCAGAATAAGAAGCCTTTGCAGAAAAACCGGCAGAAGGAGGAAAACAGGAAATATGTCAGGATAATGTGGATAAGCTATGTTTGCGGCCTGTTTCTCGTATTCGTTTTCTTTTTGCTGCTCTCTTCGGGTTTGCTCGGATTCATGCCTACCTTTGAAGAGCTGGAGAATCCCAAGGCCAACCTTGCGACCGAGGTCTATTCGGACAACGGGGAACTGTTGGGTTATATAGGTATACAGAACCGTTCCAACGTGAACTATCAGGAAATATCACCCAACCTTATCAACGCCCTCATAGCCACTGAAGACGTAAGGTTTTACGAGCATTCCGGCATAGATGCCCGTTCCTTGTTCAGGGTTCTCACCAAGACCGTACTTGGAGGCAACCGCAGTTCCGGAGGCGGCAGCACATTGTCGCAGCAGTTGGCCAAGAACCTTTTCCCTCGTGAAAAGAAATCGACACTCGGAACAATATATGCCAAGTTGAAGGAATGGGTCGTTGCCGTAAAGCTCGAAAGGAACTATTCCAAGGAGGAAATACTGTCGATGTATCTAAACACGGTCGATTACGGAAGCAATGCTTTCGGCATCAAGGCGGCCTCTCATACGTTTTTTTCCAAGTTGCCTTCTGAGCTGAACGTCGAAGAGGCGGCAGTGCTTGTCGGTTTGCTCAAGGCACCTACCGCTTACAGTCCGGTAAGGAATGCGGAGGCTTCGACCAAAAGGCGTAATACCGTATTGGGTCAGATGGCAAAGTACGGCTATATATCCGAAGAGGAATTCAGGGCAAAGTCAGAAATTCCAATCAAGTTGAAATACAATCCTCAGTCGCATGACGAAGGTGTTGCGACATATTTCCGCGAGATGTTGAGAAACTACATGAAGGAGTGGTGCAAGACACACTACAAGCCCAATGGTGACAGGTATGACGTACACAAGGACGGACTGAAGATATACACCACAATAAACTATCAGATGCAGAAATATGCCGAGGCTTCGGTAAGGGAACATTTCACCTATCTTCAAAACGAGTTTTTCAAACATACCAAGGGTTACAGGGATGCGCCATTCACCGGCATAAGCAGGGAAGACATAGAAAAATACTACACCCAGGCCATGATGGACTCGGACAGATACAGGGAACTGAAACGGGAAGGGTTCAGCGACAGCGAGATAAGGGAGAACTTCAACACCAAGGTAAACATGCGCGTGTTCTCATGGCAGGGTGACAAGGATACGGTTATGTCGCCATGGGATTCGTTGCGTTATTACAAGTTCTTCCTCAACACCGGCATGGTCTCCATAGAACCTCAGACGGGCCATATCAAGGTATATGTTGGCGGCATAGACTACAAACATTTCAAGTTCGACAATGCAAAGCTGGGTCGCAGACAGGTAGGTTCCACCTTCAAGCCGTTCGTCTATGCGGCGGCAATGCGCGACAGCCAGCTCTCGCCTTGTTTCGAGATAGAGAACTCTCCTGTCACCTTTGAGGAATACGACAACTGGACACCTAAGAATTCCAACAGCAAGAGGGAAGGAGAGATGGTTTCACTCAAGTGGGCGTTGGCAAACAGTGTCAACTTCATATCGGCGGCGTTGATAAAGGATTATACAACGCCACAGTCCGTTGTTGACATCGCAAGACAGATGGGTATAACCACGCCAATGCAGCCTTTGCCTTCCATATGTCTGGGCACGCCGGACTTGTCGGTAATGGAGATGGCCGAAGCCATGGCAACCTTTGCAAACAAGGGAGTACATAAAAGACCTATATTCATCACGAAGATATGCGACAACAAGGGTATGGTTCTCGAGGTGTTCACCTCCAAGAGCAATGCGGCCTTGAGCGAGGAGACGGCATATCTGGTTTTGGAACTGATGAAAGGCGTGGTGGACAGCGGAACGGGTGGAAGACTGCGTTACAGATACGGATTGAGAAGCGTGATAGCAGGTAAGACGGGAACGACCGACAATAATTCCGACGGTTGGTTCATAGGCATAAATCCGCGTCTTGCGACGGCCGTATGGGTAGGTGGAGAACTGCGAAGCATACACTTCCGCTCAACGGCATTGGGACAAGGTGCATCAATGGCTCTGCCTGTGTACGGACTGTTCATGCAGAAGTGCGAAAAGGATAACAGACTGTCCTTCTACAAGGGAGACTTCGACAGACCGACAAGCATTCAGGTCGATATGGATTGCAGCAACTATATTCAGGAAATAAATTCGAACAGCGATCTTAGCGGTGAATACGAAAAGAATTGGTAATATATTTTAAGTAGAATGCATTATTGATTAGAAATATATTATTTGTTTTTTATTTCGCAATAATATAGAGGTCCAAGATGGGAAGAATACTCGATTATATCGCAAACGAAACAAATGGGAAGTGTTTTACATCTTTCAAATATTGTTATGATGATTCAACAGCTCCTAATATTGAATATGGATCTTCACAAGAAGATTCATATATTAACATGAAAGAATATGCCGAAAGGATTCGTGATCCGAAAGTCCGTGATATGCGGACGATTGCTCAAATGGCCATGCAGGGCCCTCCACTTTTTAAATTCTTCCTTGATGGTTCTCGTCGGGTTTATAAAGTTGATGACATTCAATATGATAAAAAAGTTTTTCCCATTGTCAGTGGCCAAATTTCCGTCGCATGTTGCGGTCGAGAAATGAATACAGACAATACATTCAAACA
>CALUHJ010000018.1 GCA_944320415.1 uncultured Bacteroidales bacterium | reverse complement strand
AACCTCAACATATTGAATATCACCAAATTTATTTTATACTCAAATACTACAATCAACCTTAATTCCCATCCAATAACTCCCTCCTAAATCCTTCTCTGAAAACATTTTTTTCTTCTCTGAAAACATTTTTTTGTCTCCTGAAGACATTTTCCTTGAATCAAAAAAAGAAATCAAGCCGAAAAGACACATTGATCTTTCCGGCTTGATTAAGGTAAACTACCCTGAAAAAATTAGAATCTGTAACCCAAACTTATCATTATGTTATGAGTATGTACGGCTTCAGTCAAGACAGTATTTCCGACTTTTACCTCATCTATAAGAGGTGTTATGCCATAATTGTATCTTGCACCCACCATAATGTTTTTGGTTATGTCATAACTCAAACCTGCCGAGATTCCAAACTCAAAAAGATTGTAAGAATCCTTGTCAATGTCTGAATCCCTTTCATAATTGTTCTGACCTATCACATTTGTTTCAAATTTGGTATGACTGGACATTCCAAGATTGAAACCGAACTGAGGACCTACCTCTATCTTCAAGGCAGGTATAGGCATAATCTGAACCATTATCGGAACAACTATATTATGAGAAGTGGTAGTTTGTGTCAACTCCGCATAATATTCGTTACCCAATATTTCCATTTCCTCCCTTTCATTAATCCTGTTTCCCATCATGGAGTACATAAGCTCAGGCTGTATTGCCAAATACTGGTTTAACTGTATGTTTGCAAAGCCTCCTATATGAAATCCGGGTTTTAAAGAAGAGTTGTCAGAGGTGTACATCGAAAGATTCAATCCGCCCTTAACTCCAAAACTGAAAGACTGTGCCTTAAGCGATTGTACTGCGAACATCGTCAATACCGATGCTGCAATAACAAGTACCATTTTTTTCATGTCAAATAATTTTTTATTGGTTAGTAACTATATTATATCGCTAATAATTATCCATTATTGTATTGGCGTCAATTATTTTTTCATCATTGTACAAAGGCACGACGTTGCATGTATCCAGTTCAAAGGTATAGTCAAACACATCATCCATTCCGTATTTCCTGAGTCTGTGAATGTGAGAGGCTTTTTCCATGTATTGTCTCAAATCGTTTTTAGCAGCATTCCAAAGTTCAAGAGCGCATTGGGCCGAATCGTTCCTTGCTTCAAATCTTCCTGTTCGAAGAAGTCTGTCGGTTAATGCTCCGGAATAGACGGCATCTTCAAGTGAGAAGGTATTCTTCCATCCCGAACACAATATCTGCACATCTCTTTCCATACGCAGAAGATAGTCCGACAAAGTCGAAAGATTGCAGAAAGCCCCTATAAGTATTTGGTAAGGGTTGCTTTGCTTGGCTAACGCTATCGCTATGGTGCCATTGGTTGTGGAATGCACTATTTCCTTGTCCTCAACCCTATCTTTGGTAAACTCCAAGGCGGAATTACCCCAATCGGCAAATTCAAAAGTCTGTTCTATCCTTTCCCCCGCAACAAGAAAACCTCGTTGCTTGTATTCTTTCGCCTCCTCTATCGTACTTACCGGTATCAAGGCCTTTGCACCATTACGTAAGGCCGTGCATATCGATGTTGTGGCACGCAATATGTCGTTTACAACAGTAATGTGACCGCCATTCATAGTCCTGTAAGGATAAAGGGCGGGTGTAAATATCACTTCTATTTTCTGCATAAGATTAATGTTATTGGCTAATCGACAACTGCAACGGTTCCCTTTCTGACTTCCTTCTCCCCGTCTGAATTGACAAACTCTATTATATAGACATAAACATCCGGAAAACAGAACTCTCCCTTGTATCGGCCGTCCCAACCATCCTCAATGTCAGCAGTGGCAAACAAAAGAGTACCGTATCTGTTGTATATTCTCATTTTATAAGTCCCGGTTCTGACAAAATGGCACAACGGCTTGAATATATTGTTTTCCGATGCCTTTGGCGTAAAGGCATTTGGTACGAAAAACAGTGTTTCCCGCTTGATGTAAGGATGAGTGGAATTGGCAGTCTGTTTTTTTCCGTCTATTCCGGCAGAAGCCTCTATAGCCATGACATAATAATATGTCTTGTCTGCCGCACTCATCAAATCTCCCACATAATCCGTATATGAAGTTTGTGTCGTTGCGTCTATCATAACCGCTTCGGGTTCTCCTTCGGATTGCCTGTATATTTCATAACTGCCTACCATATTGGCCCATGAGACATAAGGAGTCCAAGACAAACGGTTGGTATTCATATCCACCTCCTCCAATGAAAGCTGCATTATAAATGCCGGCTCGGAAGCCGTATACAGCAATCCGCATGCATCGGGAGCCTCAAGAATATAGGAATACATTGTTCCTGTGGCTGAAGATGGCAAATGATCCACATACGTCAAGGTATTGTCACCCGTATAAGGGATATAGGCAATCTGTCTGTAAGAGGCATTGTCTGCGGAACGTTTCAAGACATATTTGGAAACCTCAAGGGACGCATCTACATAAAATTCCAAATCAACCTCTTTATTACCTTGTCTTACTGAAGCTTTTCTTATTTCAATAAAATCCACCTGTTCTGCCGTCTCTATAGACAAGACAACCTTGTTTGAATTGGAAATGACTCCATCGTTTGAAACAGCCATGACGTAAATACCGCATGAAGAATGCGAAGGGTCTATCGTTATCTGTTCCCCCACGCCTGATGCAGTGGCAAAAAATACCGGGGCGGCATTGTCATAACCAACATAAATGTCATAACGTTCCACTCCGTCAGGAAAGTCCTCATACGGATTCCATTCAAGCATTACCTTGTCAGAACATGCTTTCCTGTCTGCCGAGAGGACTATATTTGTATGTGATTCCGTTCTCAGACTTGTATTAAAACAAGTATCTATCGCCATAACCGCCAAAGAATTCAACTCCTCGACAGAACAATCCTCGCAATAATAATCATAAGCATCCGCTCCCCAAACCGTATCCAATGCAACACATGGATTGCCTGCACAAACTACATATCCATAAACGTCCTCAGAAGAAGAAGGTACCCAATTCAAGACCAGCGTCTGTGTCAGTTCATCAACCGAAACGGATTTCAAATCCGGCATCTGCGGTATTTCATTGTCTCCCACCTCTATCTGAACCTGATTGGAACGGGATACGCATCCGTTTGCATTTTCCAACTCCACTTTATAGATAATTGTGTCTGAACATACGGGAGGGAATATATCGGTATATTGTCTTTCATCCTGAACGGCTATAAGTTGCCATTGGTCACTCTGTTTCTTCTGTTTGCGATAAAGCTTGTAAGACTGTCCCTGACTGCCTTCAGGCATTGACGACCCCAAAGAAGTCCATGATAGGTTTATTTCATTATCCGAGACCTGTTCATAGGAAAGAAACATGGTTTTTATTCCCCCATAAGGACGTCTATCCTCTCCGAAATCTGCCGTAACAAGATAATTTATCTGCTCCACATTAGCATTACGGACATTATCCGTATAAGAGCCCTGCATAACATCATTCTCAATTCCAACCTGCAAATAAGCCTCAGCAGAAAAATCATATGCAGAAATGATATATCCCGAAAAACCGTCACCATCAACAATCTGATAGTGAATTGTCGTGGAACCGTCCTCATGAACTTCCGCACAATAAACATCTATGTTGTTTTGCGAAAAAGCAAACAACGAAACTGCCAGAGAGGTTACAAACGACAATAAACTTTTCATTTTACAAGCAATTTAATTATCCGCTTCAAAGTTACCGACAACAACCCTGTACATTTCATTTCTGTCAAGATATTTTTGCGCCATAAGTCTCAAATCTTCAGCACTTACACACTTTGCAGCCTGGGCCAATTGCTGGAAATAAGACAATGAACAACCTGTACCCCTTAAATAAGAAAACCTGTCAGCAACCTCAGTAACTCCATCCAAGCCACGCAAACATTCTCCCAAAAGATAATTCTTCACATTCCTCAACTCGTCTTCGTCCGCCAAATCGTTTTGAAGCCTTTCAATCTCAAAATCTATCTCTTTCAAAGTCTCTTTCGCCTTGTCAAGTTTCACATCCGCCAATATAGATAACACTCCAAAACGCCTGTTTGTTTTGATATCAGCCGATATTCCGTAAGTATATGCCTTTTCTTCCCTTATATTGGTCATCAGTCTTGAACCGAAATAGCCTCCAAACAGGCAAACCAATACCTTCAACTTGAAAAAATCCTCATGCAAGTGGTTTATACAAGGTTTTCCGACCATTATGCTCGACTGCGAAGTATCCTGCTTGTTTACAAACTCCGTCTTAACCGGCAACAAGGTCTTTGCATCATAATCCTTCAATAATGGTGAGGATGTCTCTCCCCACGAAGATTTTCCAAAATAAAGTTCCAAACTACTTATCAACTCATCCGAACAGTCTCCCGCAAGGATTATTTCACATTGGGAGGATGAATAGAACTGTCTGCTGAAAGAAAGAAGATCCTCCCTGGTTAAAGCATCCCAGTCTTCCTTTTGTGCGAAAGATGAAAAAGGATGTCCGTCAGGAAAAACTGAACGATAGAAAGCCTTCATGGCAATCGTACTCGTCTTTTTGTCGTTCAATTCCGTCTTCTGTCTGCCTTTGGCAATATGGACGGCCAATTCCTCCTTGTCGTATTCAGGATACTTTATTATCTGCTCTATCAACGGCAAAAGTTCTCCTGCATATTTCTTAAGGCAATGGAAAACAACCGAAGAGAACTCCCTGTAAACGTTTTTTTCTACAAATACTCCATAATAGTCAAGCCTGTCCGCAACATCCAATGCACTCAAGTTGCGCGTTCCTTCCGTTATAAGCGTTACGGAGCTGAGAGCGGTAAGCAGTTTGTTCTGGTGAATATTCCCCGCATTCATAAACAATAACTCCAAACGCAGACAATCCGATGCGGAATCAGAGAAACAATGTACCTTCACACCGTTTGAAAAACGAATGACATCGGATGGCCTTATTTCAAAATCAAAAGGCAAATCCAAAAGTTCGGGCAAAGCATTCAAATCCATATTCTTCAATTAAAATTCGACGGTCAATTTGGCGTTTATCTGCGAAGGGGTAAGATAATTAGGCACTCCGTAATATTTGTTGGAATAGTCCGCAACCCAGAAATACGAAACGACATTCTTGGCAGAGAACACGTTGAACCATTCGACGTTTATCCATATTTTCTTCAAATATCTGAAGAAATTGTTTCTTGCCCATTTGGAATCCTCATCCTTTATACGGAAGGTAAAGGCTATGTCCGCCCTCAGATAATCGGGCATCCTGTTGGTGTGCATGTAAAAAGGCGTGTTCGGAGCACCGTAAGGATAGCCGCTTCCATAATTGAAATTCAGATAAACCCTTATGAAGGGCATATTGGGTATGTAGTCCTGAAAACTGACGTTGATGTTGTACAACTGATCCGTCGGTCTGGGAATATAGGATGCCCCGTCACCTTCTATATCCTGCTCCGTATTCATAAACGAGAGCGTAAGCCATGAATCGATACCCTCTATGAACTCTCCGAAAAGACGGAAGTCTATTCCCCTCGCATAACCGACAGCATTGTTCTTGGCCGTGTATCTCACCTGAACATTGTCAAGGTAATACGGAATCAAATCCCACATGTATTTGTAGTAGGCCGAAGTCAGAAACTTGAAAGGTCTGCCGAACATCCTGAAGTTCCAGTCCGAGGACAAGACCACATGAAAGGACTTTTGAGAAAGAATGTCATGGTTGATGTTTCCCTGCTCGTCTCTCAATTCCTTGTAGAACGGACTCTGAGAATAAAGACCGCTCGCA
This sequence comes from uncultured Bacteroidales bacterium, assembly GCA_944320415.1. Classification (GTDB taxonomy): domain Bacteria; phylum Bacteroidota; class Bacteroidia; order Bacteroidales; family P3; genus Onthomorpha. The sequence goes on along the minus strand of CALUHJ010000018.1, from coordinate 21,356 downwards.
AGACGAAACATCAGGTCCTGCTTTATGGCAGGCGAAAAGCTGATGCTTGCCCTGGGCGAAAGGAAAACCTCGTTGTTGAAATCCCAATACTGCCCCCTGATACCCGCATTGGCATACCATGTACCGTAATCGGCTTTTTTCTCCCATTGTCTTTGCAAATAAGCGAAAAGACGATTGGATGAAATACTGTTCTTGGACTTGAAAACATTTTGCAGTTGCGGAGGAGTAACGGTGTCGTAGCTTCCTATCACATCGGGATTTGAAGGTATGGTATACCCTGAGGAATCCACCATCTTCCATTCGTTGACCTTGTCGTCTATAAGTTCGTGCTGATATTTTATTCCCCAGCTCAGGTTGCCGTTGTCATAAATTTTCGTACCCTTGTGCTCTATGTTGTAGATGTTGGCCACAAGTCTGTTCCTCGCATGTTCTATGTATGTTCCTATTCCCCTCTCTATGCTTTCATCTTCCCCGAACCCGAGTCCGGTCTCCGAAAGCCAGTACTGTCCCTGTATGTCATAGTTCACCAGTTCGTTGGTGGCAAAGGCCGAACTGATGAGCTTCAGCTGCAAATCCTTCTTTGGATTGTAGGTAAACATGAATGCGCCGAAAACGGAAGAAAACCTATCCAGTTCCTGTCCGTCAAAATACACCTTCAACTTCATTATCTCATAAAGATTACCGAATGAGGTTTCTCTGGTTTGAGGAATGAAATTATACTTGTTGTCCGCCAGATTACCCAAAAAGGCCAGCTCCATCTTCTCGTTCAGGTCGTAGGTCAGATACACCTGAAGATCGTTGAACGAAGGCTGGTATTCGCCCTGCGTCTCCAAAGAGTTGAGCAGATATTTGTTCGTCTTGTTTCTGTAACCTATCTGATAGGAAAACCTGCTGCCGAGTATGCCTTCCAGATGCAGAGCACCTCCCAACAGACTCAAGGATGCATTGCCTGCAAACTCCTTTGGCTTTCTGTACTTTATGTCAAGGACGGAAGACATCTTGTCACCGTATTTGGCATCGAATCCCCCTGAAGAGAAAACAATGTCGCTGACCATGTCGGAATTGATAAAGCTCAATCCCTCCTGCTGGGCGTTTCTTATCAGAAAAGGACGGAATATCTCTATATCGTTCACATACACAAGGTTCTCATCGAAATTGCCTCCCCTGACGGAATATTGCGAGCTGAGTTCGTTGTTGGACGACACACCCTCGAAACTCTTCACCAGACCTTCCACTCCTCCGGTCGGACCGGTAATCGTCCTGACCCATTCCTTGTCCATGCGTATCACTCCCTGTTCTCTGGAATCGTCTCCGCTTATCTCAACCGGAGCAAGCACCGCTCCACTCGGCTTCAACACAAAATCCAAACGTCTTTTCTCTCCTTTTTCAAGTCTTATCTCACGTTCTTCACCCGCATATCCTATGAAGGAAACCACCACTTTTATTTTCCTTCCGGCGGGAACCTCTATGGAATATCGGCCGTCGGAATCTGTGGACACTCCTATCGGCTTTGAAATGTTCAAAACGCCTATATTGACAAGTTCCATAGCGTTGCCCGAGGTGTCACGGACCGTTCCGTACAGCGTTGCTTGATTCTGCGAAAACAGATTCAGAAAACAAAAAAACGGAATCAAAAAAGAAAATGCTCTTTTCAAGTTTCAGAAAATTTGAACGACAAAGATACGAAAATTAAATTCTAACTGCGTAATACCATAGCAAAAAACATCACGGCTGATAAGTCACGCTCGAGAATCCTATGAAACTGTCATAGTTGTCTCCCAAATTGCGGTAGTACACGAAAACATTGTACCTGTTGTTAGTCTCGCTGTGATTGCCTTCAACGCTGCGGTACTGTCCGACAACCGTATTGTGAGGACGGTAAAGTATCTGATAATTGTAATATCCCTGCTTGAGAAGCATCCTTAGTACATACATGCCCAAATCGGAATCGAAGTTGAACTTGTTCAATTCACTCATCCTCCAGTCGCTCATTTCACCCACCGCATAATAACTGCCCTCAAGCGAAATCGGCAATGGAAGATAAAAATACACCCATGCGTAATCGCTGCCCAAAGCAGGCGTTTCCCCCACATCATTGCGTATGTAATACGCTCCGTCTATGTCTCCGTAAAACACATAGGGAGACTTGTCCTTCACAATTTCCTTCTTAAGCCTTACTATGTTCTCTCCTCCGAGAAAATCCATGTTTTCGACGTATGAAGAACGCGTTCTAAGAGATGTGAAGTCGAAATTGCGGAACACGTTTCCCGCTTCAAATACGTTTTGCGGGAAATAACTGTACACCAGTTCCACACCTCTGCTTTCCTTTAGCGGAAGGAATCTCATATTGTCCGTCCTGCCGTTCTGCTGCACAGCAACCTTTATGTTCGTCTGCGGATTGTTGAAGGTCAATCCGTCTTTTGAAATGACGAACACGTCTATTTCCTGGGAATTGTCCCGCAATGACGGTTCTCTTGCCTGCATAACGTTTACGGAGACTCCCGCCATATCGTCCATACAGTAGAACCTTCGCGTGAACACCACGTTTTCAGGCTCTCCCTCGCGAAAGACCTTAAGGATATAGTTTCCGCTTTTCATCAGTCTGGTGTTCGAATTGGGTATTTTCTGTTCGTAATGAACGTAACGCTGTATGGTGTTTATCGAATTGGCATAGTTCTCTATCAAGGCCGTTTCAAAACCGTCTATGTATTCATAAGGCTGCAGTTCGCTTTGAGTCCAGTCGCTGTTGCAATGGACGAATGTATATTCGAATCTGTTTGTCTGTTCGGTAAGTTCGTCGAAACTGAGCACAAGACCTTCGGATTGGTTCACATTCACTATCGGAATGGAAAATTCCGCATCAGGGTTTTCCAGTTTTACGGTTTTGACAAGCGGGGAATAAATCATGTCGCTCCAAACGAACTGAGCGTAAATCGTATTTACGCTCAGTAATATGGAAAGCAAAAAAAACTTCTTCATAATTTTCATTTATGACATTTGTTCTTCTATTTCTGCAACTGTCTTAGGGATATATTTACCCAAAAGCCTGCATCCGTCCCTTGTTACAAGAAGGTCGTCCTCTATACGTATGCCTCCGAAATCCTTGTACTTCTCAAGCATGTCGTAATTGATGAAATCACTGCACTTGTTCTCGCTTCTCCATTTGTCTATCAGCGCAGGAATGAAATAACATCCCGGTTCATTGGTAATCACAAAGCCTTCCTGCAATTCCCTTCCAAGACGCAAAGAGGACAGACCGAACTGTGTGGAGCGTATGTTTTTCTTATCGTATCCCACATAGTTCTCTCCGTAATTTTCCATGTCGTGTACGTCCAGTCCCATCATGTGTCCCAAACCGTGAGGCATGAAAAGGCCCATCGTTCCGCAGTTTACCGCATCCTGAATGTTACCTTTGATCAGTCCCAACTCCTTAAGGGCGGAGCCAAGTCTGGTAACGGCCGCAAGATGTATGTCCGAATATTTCACACCCGGCTTGACCAATGTAGGAACCAAAGTTTGAGCGGAAAGGACAGCCTCGTATATATCTTTCTGACGGGAAGAGAACTTTCCACCCACAGGAACCGAACGGGTTATGTCCGAACAGTATCCCATCGGATTCTCGCAACCTGCATCCGAAACAATCATCCTTCCCTTTCTTATCTGCAACGAATGGTCGTGACCGTGCAATATCTCCCCGTGAGTTGTCAATATGATAGGGAAAGACACCGGACCGCCGCCCGCAAGGGCTATACCCTCCATTTTTCCAGCTATTTCATATTCGTAGGTTCCTTCAACGGCAGCCATCTTCATCATTGTGGTGTGCATAATGTAGGCATTGTCTATTGCCTTTTCTATTTCCGCCACCTCAATGTCGGATTTTATGGAACGCTGCTTCACACATGCTCCTATCAACTCAACGGACACATAGGCCTTTACGTATTCCTTGTCTATATGCAGCAGTTCCGCGATAAAATTCACGTTTTCCGCCCTGTAAGGAGGAACGAAGTGTACCTTCCTTCCAGCAAATACCGCATCATCTACAAGTTTGCGCAAATCCTTTATACTTCCGCTGTTTTCTACTCCCACTTCCAACGCCCTGTCGTGAATGCTCGGAACAGGTCCTGTCCAGATTATGTCCTCCATGTCCACATCTTCTCCGAACAGATATTCCCTTGCATTGTCTATGTCTATGACTCCAACAAGGTTTTGCAGGTCATGACCGAAAAAATATCTGAAAGTACTGTCCTGTCTGAACGTATAGGTATTGGCAGGATAGTTAAAGGGGCTGTCACCGTTGCCCAATATGAGAATCAAACCGTTTTTCACGTCTTTCAACAACTGTTGGCGACGTGCAACATAAACTTCTTTACTAAACATAACGCTTCAAAATTTTCTTCATTCAGACTTGATAAGGTTATTTCTTTTTCCTGCTTCGAGAATCGGAAGATTCGCTTCGGTAGGAATGTAAATAACGGTCTTTTCATTAAGATTGCTTTGATTCCTTACCCAAAGATACTGTATGTATGTTGGTGTAAGTGTTCCGTTTTCTATCTTTATGGCTTCGGCCGCTCCTTTTGCCCTCTCGATTTCAGCCTTGGCATTAAGCTTTTCCGCTTCAAGATTGGCTCTCGCCTCCTCCACCTTTATTCTTCTGTTCTGTTCGGCTTCGGCAAGCTGGGCCTTACCTCTCATCTCCTGACTCCAAACCCTGTATATGGGCATACCAAACATCAATATGCCGACAAAGGCAACCAAAACGACCAAAGAAATCACAATATGTTTGGGTTTAATGCTATACATATCCTATAAAATTTAAATATTCTTCAATATCGCCAAAGTGTGACGCCAAAACAAATCAACTGTTGATATTTCCAGCCGTTCGTCAGGAGAATGCACTCCTCTCAGAGTAGGACCGTATGAAATCATGTCCATTCCCGCATACTTCTCTCCTATCAAGCCGCATTCCAATCCTGCGTGTATTGCCCTGACAACCGGTTTCTTGCCGAAGAGTTCCTCATAGGTCTCAACGGCTACCTTCAACACTCTGCTGTCCGTGTTGGGTGCCCAGCCCGGATAGCCGTCTCCATGTTCCACTTCTGCTCCTGCCAAACGGAAACAAGCCTCCACCCTGCAGGCTGCGGCATATTTTGCGCTTTCTACCGAAGAACGCTGCGATGTTGTAATGAATATGTGGTCTTCCTTCATCTTCACCGATGCCAGATTGGTGGATGTTTCTACAAAGTTTGGAATCTCCCTGCTCATTGCCAAAACTCCGTGAGGACATGCGTACAAAACATTCAACAGATTCTCCTGAGCCTTTGCGTCAATCACGAAATCAGGCTTATCCACCTCCTGAAGCACAACGCTCAAATCAGGTTCAGTGCTACGGAACTCATACTTGAAATCCTTCTCGAAACAACTTACCGTTTCCTTTACCGTTTCCACATTGTCAGCCTCAACTACAAACACGGCAAAAGCCTCACGGGCTATTGCATTTCTTAAGTTGCCTCCGTCAAAACAAGACAAACGCATGTTCATCTTTTTGTCCAACGACCATAGAATACGGTTCAACAACTTGTTGGCGCAGGCAAGACCCTTGTTTATGTCGTCTCCGGAATGTCCTCCCTTAAGCCCCTTGACAGTAACCCTGAAAGCCTTTGAATAAGGCACGGACTCCTTTTTGTAGAACAAACGCGCAACGGTATCTATACCTCCCGCACAACCTATGAACATCTCTCCCTCATCTTCAGAATCAAGATTAAGCAATATACGGCTTTTAAGCACATCTCCACCCAAAGCGTTGGCTCCTGTAAGACCTGTTTCCTCATCAACGGTAAAAAGACACTCTATCGGGCCATGCTCAATCTCCTTGCTGTCCAGCACAGCCAGACACGCTGCAACCCCTATGCCGTCATCCGCACCCAGGGTCGTTCCGTCTGCCTTAAGCCATCCGTCCTCTATTCTTGGCACTATCGCATCCTTGTAAAAATCGAACTCCTTGTCACTGTTTTTCTCGCAAACCATATCCATGTGTGCCTGCAAGCATACCCAAGGCTTGTGCTCCATACCAGTGGTCGCCTGCTTGCGAATGATTACATTACCGACAGAATCCCTCTCATGCTCCAATCCCCTCTCTTCAGCCCATTTCACCAAATAATCCGACATCTGTCCCTCATGCTTCGAAGGACGCGGAATAGACAATATTTCCCCGAAAAACCTGAATATACCCTTTGGCTCCAAATTTTCCAAAACAGAATTGTTTGACATACTCAATATATTTTTTGTGATTTTCCAATGCAATCCGCTTAAATATGCATTAAACGTGTGACAAAGGTACAAAATTATGGCGAACAATCGGAAAAAAGAAAGGGTAAATTTGTAAAAAACAAAATTATTGAATTAACTTTGCAGGGTTTGAACGAGAAAAAAACTTTGAGGAAATGCGAATACTTATAACAGGCTACGGCAAGATGGGAAAAATGGTTGAAGAACTTGCCACAAAGGAACATATTGAAATAGCCGGAATAATAGACTCCGAAAATGACTGGACAAAACTTGACATAAGAAACGAAAACGGCATCAATGATATTACGGCCATTGATTTTTCGACACCTTCTTCGGTATTGGACAACATAGAGCAGGCATGGAAACGCAATATTCCTATAGTTGTGGGCACCACAGGCTGGTATGACCATATGGATGAGATAAGAAAAGAATGCCTGCAAAGAGGCAAGACCCTTTTCTGGGCATCCAATTTCTCAATAGGGGTATTTCTTTTCGACAAAGTCAACGCCTGTCTTGCCTCCATGATGAAAGACTTCGGGCAATACAATCCATCCATCACCGAGATTCACCACATACACAAGCTCGACGCACCCTCAGGAACAGCCATTTCCCTTGCACGGACACTGATTGAGAACTGTCCGCGTAAAAGACAATGGAAAAAAGGACAAAACAATCAAAGCGATATACTGGACATAAACTCGATAAGAGAAGGCGAAGTATGCGGAACGCACATAATAAACTACTCGTCCCCGGTAGATGAGATAGAAATAAAGCATTGTGCGAAGAACCGTCAGGGCTTTGCATTGGGTGCACTGACGGCTGCCAGATGGATACAAAACAAAAAAGGATTCTTCACAATGTCAGACATGATTCAAATATAAAAAGGCATAAAGACATGAAGTACTCGATAGGTGTGGATATGGGCGGAACCAACACATCCATAGGATTGGTTGACGAAAACGGAAACCTTATTGTAAAAAGCAATTTCAAGACAACCGATTACCCCGTATTGGAAGATTTCCTCACAGAGCTTGTAAAACACATTTGCTCTGCAAGCGAAAAATGTGAAAACATTGATGAGATAGCTGGTGTGGGAATAGGGACTCCCAACGGCAACTACTACAAAGGCACGATAGAGCTTGCACCCAATCTGCCCTTCAAGGGAGTGATACAGATAAAGAAAATACTGGAAATACTGCTTATAAACCATGGTCTTAACCTCAGGGTAAAGGTGACGAACGATGCAAATGCCGCAGGCATGGGCGAGATGATGTACGGAGCGGCCAAGGGAATAAAAAACTTCGTGATGATAACACTCGGAACAGGCGTGGGAAGTGCGATAATAGTTGACGGCAAGATGGTATACGGCTCAGACGGTTTTGCCGGAGAGGTAGGCCATACGATAATATTCCCTGACGGACGGTCCTGCGGTTGCGGACGCAAAGGCTGTCTTGAGACCTATTCCTCTGCAACAGGCATACGCCGCACCGCACTGGAACTGCTGCACTCCACATCCAAACCTTCTCTACTAAGAAACCTTGAGGAAGAAGAAATAAACGGAAAAACCATTAGTGAAGCTGCAGGACAAAACGATGCCCTCGCATTGGAATGCATAGACTTCACGGCAAGGATACTTTCCATTGGCCTTGCAAACACGGTGGCCGTAACATCGCCCGAAAAGATAGTGATAGCAGGTGGTCTAAGCAAGGCCGGAGAACTGCTGTTGAAACCTTTGCGGACATATTTCGAGCAAAACCTCTATCCGGTTTTCAGAAACAAAGTGTCGATAGAGCTTTCCAAACTGGACGACAACAATGCCGCAATACTCGGAGCGGCAGCCCTAAGCTTTGAATAGAACCATGAAAAACGCAATCGGTCTTCTCGCGGGTCTGTTTTACATTACTCTCTCCTTTGCCCAGACAATAGAGATAAGCGACGGTTACATAGTCTGCCTTAACGATACTCTGCACCTGTCCCCTGGCAAGACGGACATATATACCCTTATGGCCGAAAAGAACAACGAAAACCCCTATTTCGGGCAAAACGAAACGCACTATTCCCACCTCGACACATGCCGCATAAAATACGTCCTGCATTTCGACATAGACGAAAAACTGCTTGACAAACCAGTGGCAATGCTTACCATACCTTATATAGATACATACGCTACGGTGTACCTGAACTCAAACAAGGTTTCGGATTCACGAAACGCCTTTTTAATTTTCCGAAACGAAGTTTCAGAATTTTTAATTCAGAAAAGAAACGAGCTCGTTGTGGAAATAGAACCGTTATATGACAGAATGATTCAAACGGACAGTGAAAAGCACAACATACTTGCCTCCGAAAAAAGGGTGATGTTCCGCAAGGCGGCCTTTCAGTTCGGCTGGGACTGGGCTCCAAGGCAACTGGCGGGAGAAATGGGCTTTCCGGTGACAATAGAGTTCTCGGACAAAAAACCGCATTTGTCCTTTGTCTCTATCCAAACCCTGAGACTTGAGGGTGAAGGAGCGGAAATGCTGATGAACATCAAAAGCGAATATCTGAAAGACAAGGATTATAACATATCCATTTCGTACGGTCTGCCCGAAAGACAAATGAAACATCTGCATGTCGGCACGATAAACGACACAAGTCACAACATGCAATACGGAACGGACCAACTGCGCTTCCACATAGACCGTGCCTCGCTGTGGTATCCAAACGGTTACGGTCCGCAACCGCTTTACAATGCGACGGTTTACCTTGAAGACAATAATGGGAAAAGGATTGACAGCATGGAAACGAGATTTGCGGTAAGGAGCATAAGGTTGTTGCAGGACAAGGACTCCGCAGGCATAGAGTTTTCCTTCGAGGTGAACGGCAGAAGGATATTCGCCAAGGGTGCCAACATAGTTCCGACAGCCATGCACGGAGAACGTTATGCCTCAATGGCCGAAAGGATATCCCTTGTCAAGGAATGCAACATGAACATGCTCAGAGTATGGGGCGGAGGGTATTATCTTGACAAATCGGTCTATGAGGCCTGCGATGAAAACGGCATACTTGTCTGGCAGGATTTTCCTTTTGCATGTGCCCTTTACCCTGATGACAGCGCGTTTTCAAGTCTGGTGCAAAGGGAAGCTGCACAGAACATCCTTCTTCTGTCCTCTCATCCATCCCTTGCGCTATGGTGCGGCAACAATGAGATATGGGAAGGGTGGTACAACTGGGGATGGAACTCTCAGGTGAGGGATACGGCCCTTGCGGTAAGAGCCTATGAAAAGATATTCAAGGAATTGCTGCCCGAAACGGTGCGATACTATTGCCCTTCCACAAGCTACACACATTCCTCGCCGCTCAACGGCTGGGGACGCAAGGAAAGCCTGACCGAAGGCGACTGCCACTATTGGGGAGTATGGTGGGGCGACTCCGTTTTCGAGACATACACCCGCAAGGTACCGCGCTTTATGAGCGAATACGGTTTCCAGTCGCCTGCAAAACTGCCGACGATAAGAAAATACAACACACTGCCATATTCAAAGGACAATCCCGACTTTGCCATCCATCAGAAGCATCCGAGAGGATTTGAGTTGATAGACAACAGGATAAGAGAAAGGTTCGGTGACTATGATACGGATGAGGATTATATATACAAGGCCGAACGCACTGCCTGCGAAGCCTACACGATAGCAATAGAGGCTCATCTGAGAAACATGCCGTACTGCATGGGAAGCCTTTTGTGGCAGTTGAACGAGCCATACCCTGCAATAGGATGGAGCTGCATAGATATGGACTACAACCCTAAGGCGACCTATTACGCCATACGCGATGCGTTTGAGGAAATAGTCTTTTCGGTTGACAGCTTCACCGATGCGGACAGCATATTTGTCTATGTCGTAAACACATCGTGGAATGACAAGGCATGCGAAACCGACATAAGCATATTGAACTGCGAAAACGAAGTGTTGTTCGCGTTCCGCGAGCCTGAGCTTCGTTGCGAACAGATGACAAGCCGCAGATTCCTTTCACTCGCGAAAAAAGACATAAGGGGATTCAATCCACATGAGTGCCGCATGAGTATAAGATACGGCATAAAGGAAGAAAACGAAATGGAAATGAAAGAAAAAGAAGTCTTTTTTGCTTATCCCAAAGACTTCAAATGTAAAACGTCAAACCAATGAATATGAAAATAATCCATCACGACAGAAACATTTTATTTATAGTTGTCTGTCTCATGCTTTCGATAACCGTGTCTGCGCAGGACTATGGAAAAAGATACGAGTTGTCAGTCAACCCTTTCGCAGGAACGGACTTTCACGGACACACCTATCCGGGAGCCGTTGCACCATTCGGCATGGTTCAGGTCTCGGCCGATACCCGTCTGGAGGGCTGGGACGGATGCAGCGGCTATCACTATTCGGACAGTACGATGTACGGTTTTTCCCACACTCATCTTTCGGGTACGGGCTGTTCGGACTATGGTGACTTTCTTTTCATTCCCACCTGCAAGGACAAGTCTGCAAAGGATCTTTCCATGAGGTTCTCCCACAAGAATGAAAAGGCCCATGCCGGATATTACGAAGTGACCTCGTGGAACACCGACACCGTAACCACACAGCTCACTGCAAACAGACGTACGGCCTATCACCGTTACACATTCAAAAACACAACCAAAGAACGTTATATAGTGATAGACCTTAACCATAGAGACCTTCTTTTAGACTACGACATAAGGGTCATAAATCCCAAAACGGTAGTTGGTTACAGACGTTCAAGCGCATGGAATCAGGACCAAAGGGTATATTTTGCGGCACGTTTCAACCGGAGCATAGTTTCATCAGACTTCGACAGTACAAGCAAAAGGATGTTTCTCTGTTTCGGGAAAAACACATCGGAAAAGGATTCCGCCATTGAGGTAATGGTATGCCTTTCCTCTGTAAACGAACAAGGGGCGTTGAAAAACCTCAACAGCGAAAAATGCCTTCATTTCGACAAGGCCAGGGTTGAGGCTGAAAAAACATGGAGAAAGGAACTCGGAAAAATAGAAATAGAGACATCCAATGAGGAGCTGAAAAAAGTGTTCTACACCGCGCTTTATCATTGCATGATTTGTCCGAACCTGTATTCCGACACAGACGGACTGTACAGAGGAATGGACAACGCCATACACCTTGCAAAGGATTACGAACGTTATACCGTCTTTTCATTATGGGATACCTATCGGACGCTTCATCCACTGTTGGCACTGATAGACAGAAAGCGCAGCACGGACTTTGCCAAGACGGCGCTGGACATCTATTCACAAAGCGGTTTTCTGCCAATGTGGGAGTTGTCTTCCTACGAGACATACTGTATGATTGGAATGCACGGGACGAGCATGCTTGCCGATTTGTACACCAAAGGAATGGTTGCGGACAAGGCAAAAACCCTTGAGGCAATGATTGAATCGGCAAAAAAGGGAAAGTTCGGCTTCGATGTCTTTGAAAGAAACGGATACATATCTTCAGAATACGAACACGAGGGAGTATCGAAAAGCGTGGAATACGCCTACAACATGTACTGCATTGCAACCGTTGCCAAACTTCAGGGCAGGGAAGACCTGTACAGAGAATACATTGCCAAGGCACAATACTACAAGAACCTGTTCAATCCGGCCAACACCTTCATACAACCCAAGGAAAACGGCCGTTTCACCCCGGACTTCGACCCTACACAGATAGATCAGAACTATACGGAAGGCAACGGATGGCACTATACGTTCTATGCGCCGCACGACATAAACACTCTGATAGACCTTATGGGCGGAGACGAGGCCTTCTGCACCAAACTGGACTCATGTTTCTTCACCGACAGCAAGACAAGCGGCAGAGTACAGGCCGATGTCACCGGACTGATAGGACAATACTGTCACGGAAATGAACCGTCCCAACACACGGCTTATCTGTACGCCTATGCAGGCAAGGCATACAGAACTCAGGAACTTGTAAGACGCATTCTCACCGAACTGTACTCAAACCGTCCGGACGGTATATGCGGCAACGATGATGCGGGACAGATGTCCGCATGGTTCGTAATGAGTGCCATGGGATTCTATCCCGTATGTCCTGCAAGCAATCAATACGTTATAGGTGCACCTCTGTTCGACAAGGTGACCATAAACCTTGAAAACGGAAAGAAATTTGAAATCATTGCACAAGGAGCCGAACAGAATGCGTACGTAAGGTCATTGAAACTTAACGGCAAGGAATACGACAAAACATATCTGAACTATGACGACATAAAGGACGGAGGCGTTCTGGAATTTGCAATGACCGACAAGCCATTCATGGAATTCGGCCGTGCCGAATCATCAAGGCCCACAAGCAGGATAAAGGACAATCTCATCTGCGTGTCACCCAGTCTCAGCTATGAGGGAACGGGTACATTCACGGACAGCCTTACGGTAGATGTCAATGCGTTCTGCAAGGACGACACCGTCGTTGTGGAGTTCGGGGACGGCACTTGCCGCAACTTTTTGGGAGAAGGTTCCTTCAGCATACACGACAGCCGGAACATAGTGATATATGCCAAGAACGGAACGAGCTCCCAAAGCGTGGAGTGCAGGTTTTACAAGATACCTAAAGGCCGGAGCATAAAGATTCTGACCAAATACGACCCGCAATACACCGCCGGAGGCGACCAGGGTCTTATTGACCTGAAACGGGGAACGGACAACTGGAAACTGGGTTGCTGGCAAGGTTACTGGGGCGAAGACCTGGAAGCCGTCATAGACCTCGGAGAGAAACAAAGAATCAAAAGAGTTGGCGGAAACTTCATACAGGATGAGAAAAGCTGGATATTCATGCCGCTCACGGTTGAATACCACGTATCGGATGACGGTATCAATTTCAGGCTGCTGGAGAAAATAGACAACGAAATACCGCAAGACAAAAGCGGATGCATAACCCATACGTTCTTTACCAGCAAGGAAATAAACGCACGTTACATAAAGATAAAGGCAAAAAACACAGGAGTCAACCCCGACTGGCATCTGTCAAAAGGGGAAAAGGCATGGCTGTTCACGGATGAAATAATAATTGAATGAAAAGATGAAACGCATCGGTGTAATGAGCGACTCTCACGGCAGGGTCCCCAAACAGGTTTACGAATTCTTCAAGGACACGGACATAATACTGCACTGTGGTGACATAGGCTCTGACGAGGTGCTTGAAGAGTTGAGGCTGTTCAAGCCCACCATAGCCGTATGGGGCAACTGCGACAACAGATACGAACTGAACGGCGTAAAGGAATTCCAGATATTCACTCTGGAAAACCTAAGGCTAATGATGACCCACATAGGCGGCTATCCTAAGCACTACAACCCTTCTCTTATGCAAAGATTCAAAGAAGAGAAACCGGACATATTCCTTTGCGGACATTCCCACATATTAAGGGTCATGTATGACAGGGATTTCGACTTTCTGCTCATCAATCCCGGAGCATGCGGCAAGATGGGAATACACAACAAATGCACCCTTGTCCGTCTTGCTCTTGACAAGGGCAAAGCCAAAGACCTTGAGGTGATGGATTTTAGCAAATACTGATACGGCTGATGCCGCATTCGAAAATAAGTGCTATTTTTGCAATGAATTAAATCCTTGTATCATGAGAAAGGCACTATGTTTGATTTCGTTGGTTCTTGCATGTTTTTCAGCCGTAGCTCAATTGAGCAAATGGGAATTCGGAGTACTCCTCGGAGGGTCCAATTACGTGGGAGACATAAACTCTTCTTTCAACAGCAATAAAAAAAACGCACAATGGAATCAGTTCGAATCCAGTTTTGACTTTTACAACACCAACTTCCTTGGCGGAATCTTTGCCCGCTACAACATAAACTCCCGCTGGACAATAAATGCAGGCTTGAACTTCACAAGGATAGAAGGCGAGGACGCACACTTCAACAATCCGAGAAACCTGAACTTTCATTCCAATCTGAATGAGCTGAACCTTATGTGTGAGTTCAATTTCTTCAGTTACCAGACCGGCAGCCGTCTTCACCGCATTACGCCTTACCTGTTTGCCGGAATAGCCGGTTTTTATTTCAATCCAAAGGCAATTGTAAACAATCCCATAACGCTTGAGCAGGAAGAAGTGGAACTGCGTCCACTAAACACCGAAGGACAAGGCATGGAAGGCTATCCAAAGGCCTATTCCCGTTACGGTTTTGCCATACCGTTCGGACTGGGCATGAAGTTCAGTCTCGGAAAATATGTATGCATAGGCCTTCAGTGGGGTTTCCGCAAAACATTCACCGATTACCTTGACGACATAAGCACAAAATATGTCGATCATGAAACACTTGTAAACTGGGGCGGAGAACTGTCCGCAGAAGCCGCCGACAGAACACACGAATTAAGCGGAATGGAAGGATACTATCACCCTCACAACACCGCAAGGGGTAATTCCAACACAAAGGACTGGTACAACTTCTTCGGCATAACCATAAGCACGAAGCTGTCCCTCGGTTCAAAGAAATGTCTGTAAGGTTTCGTCAGTATTCCTTGTGGTAGTGGTCATACACTTTCCGCGCCTTGGAAGGTCCTACACACTTTACAAGCTCCTCAAGCGAGGCTTCGCTTATCTGCTTTACCGAACTGAATCTTATCAACAGGTCCTGGGCTGTCTTGTCCCCTATTCCCTCTATGTCGGTCAGAGAGGTGCGGAATGTGGCCTTGCTGCGCTTTGACCTGTGGAAGGTTATGCCGAAACGGTGTGCCTCATCCCTTATGTGCTGTATTACCTTCAGGCTGTTGGAACGCTTGTCTATGCACAAGGGATAAGGATCGAACGGAAAGAATATCTCCTCCAGCCGCTTGGCTATGCCGATAATGGGTATGAGGCCGAAAAGTCCCAGAGCCTCAAGGCTTTCCACCGCAGCCGAGAGCTGACCCTTGCCGCCGTCCACAATAATCAGGTCAGGCAATGGCTTTCCCTCCGACTTCAACCTGCTGTAACGCCTGTACACTATCTCTTTCATGGAGGCAAAATCGTTGGCACCCACAACCGTCTTTATGTTGAAATGCTTGTATTCCCTGTTCGAAGGCTTGCAGTTCCTGAACACCACGCAACTGGCGACCGGATAGTTGCCCTGAATGTTGGAATTGTCAAAGCACTCCATGTGATAAGGCGGTTTGGGCAGATGAAGGTCCTTCTGCATCTGCTCCACAAGGCGGTTACTCCAGCGTTCGGGGTCGAGCAAGGTCTCTTTCTTTATCCTGTCGCTCTTGGCAAAAAGGGCATTGCGGTGACACAACTCCAGCAATTGTTTCTTCTCCGAGGTGACAGGCACAGTCTGCCGCACGTAATCATCAGGCAGGTCTATCTTGTGTTCCAACAGTATCTCCTCCGCCTGCCATGAAAGGTTCTCCCTCGTCTGCGTTATGAACGAAGCGAGCAGCTCATCCTCCGTTTCCTCCAGTCTGCGCTCCACCATCTGGGAGAATGAAGCTATTATGCAGCCTCCCACAACCTTCATCGCATTGACCATTATGCTTTTGTCGAACCCTACACAGGCATACACCTCCACATTGGTGTCGGAATTGGATATGACAGCCGTCCTTGCCGTATATTCGTCCAACATTGCTATCCTCTCCTTTACCTGCTGTGCTTTCTCAAACTCAAGACTGTCGGCATACTGCATCATCCTGCTCTTCATCTCGCGCTTGAGCTGTGTGAAATCGCCCCTGAGCATCCTGCGTATCTCGCCTATCATACGCATATAGTCCTCCCTCGATACATATCCCTCACAGGGAGCATCGCACAACTTCATCTGATAGTTCAGACAAGCCTTGTGCCTGCCCTTTGCCACCGATTCCTCAGTCATGCTCTGGGTGCACAGCCTGTAAGGAAACATCTGGCGTATCAAAGCCATCAGATCCTTCAACATCCTGCCACTCGGATAAGGACCGTAATACACCGAACCGTCCTTTTTCCTGTGCCTTGTGGTGAACACCCGCGGATAATCCTCATTGGACACGCATATCCACGGATAGGACTTGTCGTCCTTCAGCATGACGTTGTACTTCGGCTTGTATTTCTTTATGAGGTTACACTCCAGAAGCAAGGCCTCTGTCTCGTTGTTCACAACTATCAGCTTTATGTCCGCAATCTTGCGGACAAGCATCCTGGTCTTGAGTGAAAGGTTGGCATCCGAACGGAAATAGGACAAAACCCTGTTCTTCAAATTCTTGGCCTTGCCTACATATATGACGGTTCCCTCCTTGTCAAGGTATCTGTAAACACCCGGCAAGGAAGGAAGCGTCCTGAGTATGGTTTCCAAATGCTTTTTGAACGGATTCTTCAAAAAGTCATCAGTCATGGCTATTCCTTCGTTTTGTAGTCAAGGTCGGACTTGACAATCCTTATGCCTAGCTCCATTATGCCTACAAGCTCATACTTCGTACTCAGATTCACAAGCTCTATGGTATAGTCGCCCTTTTCCGGAAAGGTCATGAAGGTCTTGCAGGTCTCCTCCAAATCTATTATGTCGCCCAAAGCATCCCCCAGCCATTTCTCTCCCGTACGGTCCTTGAGCTTTATGGTATGAATGCTCTCCCTCGTGATTCCGGAAGGGGAAACGATGCGCATCAGGAACTTGACCGCATCCTCGTTGATGTAAGGCGTATGACGAACCATGACAGACACGTCATAGACATCATCCGTATTGCTTATGTTTATCTTGTCAAAGGCAATGACCTTGCCCTTTCCTATCCTTTCCCACTTGTATGACGGCACTGTCCTGTATTCACTGTACACCTCCGAATCGCCGCATGAGGAAAAGACTGTCACATAAAGAACAGCCAATACAACCGTCAACAACCCTCTTTTCATGACTGTCCGAGCTGTTTTATGCCTTCGGCAACGTTGGTCTCTATTCTCTTCAGTATATCCTGGCTTTCGGCAGGTTTGATGAACTTCTCGCCCGTTATCCTTTCGTACAGTTCCATGTATCTTTCGGATATGCTGTTTATTATCTCTTCAGTCATTTCAGGCACTTTCTGTCCCTGTTTGCCCTGAAAGCCGTTGTCCATAAGCCATTCCCTCACGAATTCCTTGGAGAGCTGCTTCTGCTTCTCACCCGAGGCCTGACGCTGCTCATAACCTTCCGAATAAAAATAGCGCGAGGAATCAGGCGTATGTATCTCGTCTATAAGGATTATCTTTCCGTCATACTTTCCGAATTCATACTTTGTATCCACAAGTATCAAGCCCCTGCGTGAGGCCATCTCGGTACCGCGTGCAAAAAGCGCAAGGGTATATTTCTCAAGCATTTCATAATCCTCTCTCGATACAAGGCCCGACTCTATTATCTGCTCTTTGGATATGTTTTCGTCATGACCCTCGTCCGCCTTGGTGGTAGGCGTAATGATAGGATGAGGGAACTTGTCGTTCTCGTGCATGCCTTCAGGCAAAGGAACACCGCACAGACTGCGGCAACCAGCCTTGTACTCTCTCCATGCACTGCCGGCAAGATAACCTCTTACCACCATTTCCACCTTGAACGGCTCACACTTCTTGCCGAGCGTAACCATGGGGTCGGGCGTGGAAATCTTCCAGTTGGGCACTATGTCCGAGGTGGCATCCAAAAACCTTGCGGCAATCTGATTCAATATCTGACCCTTGTAAGGAATCCCCTTGGGCAGAACGACATCAAAGGCCGATATCCTGTCGGTGACAACCATTGCAAGCAGTCTGTCATCTATGTTGTACACATCCCTTACCTTGCCTACATAGCGTCCCTTTTGACCTTCAAAATTAAAATCGGTTCTAACAACAGCTTCCATAATTCATATATTTTTTAGCGATTTGCAAAGGTATTCATTTTTTCCGGCTTTTGCAAGACTCACGGCCGCATTCTTTTCCCGTTTCAAAAAAACGTTTTCAGAAAACAAAAAAATATTTTCAGAATCCATCATCACGAAATTTGATTCCGCAAAACTTTTTCAGGTTTCATACGTTATATATGTAACCAATGCAAAACCGCACATTCATGCCGCAAAGAAAAAAAACTATTTAAAATTTGCATTATCGGCATTTTATTTGTAGTTTTGTAGCGTATTTGTAAGATTGTCACGTTATGAGGAAAATAATCATATTGAGTCTGGTCGTATTGCTTAGCATGGGGCTTGTGGCGCAGACGAAAAGAACCAAGAAGAAAAAGCCTGCTCCAAAACCGGTGGCACCGGTGGAGGTCACTCTGCCTGAAAGATGTTTTGACTGTTTCTTTGCCGTAAAGCTTGAAGCGGATGTTCCTTTCGGTCCTACCGAACCGCTGAGAGGTCCGGGATATGTGAACGAGATACACAGGGATGCACAAACCAAAAACGTATTTGAACAGGAGCACAACACGGTATGGTACACCCTGGACATACCCTACGACGGCAAACTGCTGATAGACATAGAACCCAAGAGCTATTCGGACGACTATGACTTTCTGGTGTACAAATACACCGACAAATATTTCTGCAACAGAGTGGAGAAAAACCGTGTGAAGCCCGTACGCAGCGTTCAGTCGGTGACCAACACCGAGAAAAAGGGAAAGACGGGACTGTCGCTTGAGGGCACAATGGCACACATAAGCAAGGAGTCGGATGCGGCCTACGGAAAAAGTCTGGATGTAAAGGCGGGAGAAACCTACGTCATAGTTGTGGACAACCTCACGGACGGAGGATTGGGACACACGATAAAGTGTGAGGTATGGACCAAGTTCGCACCGCTGAACATACAGATAATGGACAGCATAGACCAACAGAGGACGACGGCCCATCTGTACGTCAAGGAAGTGGAAACGGGAAGAGTAGTGACCGACAGACAGAATGTGGGCAAGACACGTCTGAAACTGTTGCCCGACATGACATACGACATATACATAGACAAGGAGAATTATTTCAAGTCGTACAAGAGGATATCCTATGCGCAGGCCACTGGCAAGGACACCAACTATGTCGCACGTCTTGTAAGGATAAAACCTGGATCAAACATACCGCTTGCGGGAGAGCTTTATTTTGACAACAACGAGGCCGGAGAGCTGGTAGTGATGCAGGAATCCTATCCTGTTTTGGACGCAGTGGTGAAGATTCTGACGGAATATCCGCAAATAAACATAGATATTATCGGTCGTGTTGCAACGGAAGGATTGAACGTAAGAAAGGACAACGAATACTCAAAACGCAAGGCCGAAGCGATAAAGAACTATCTGGTTTCCAAGGGCATACCTGAGACCAACATAAGGACGAGAGGCTCCTCGATAAAGGAGTTGGAGGCACAGCTGAAAAGTCAAGAAAAGTTAAAAAGTGGTATGTTGAACCCTCCTTGTGAAATAAAAATCTCATCTAAGCGTTAATAAGGGGTGACAGGTTGATAAGGTCACTGAAAATTGTCCCATAGTGTAGCGGTAACACAAGAGATTCTGGCTCTCTTATCTCAGGTTCGAATCCTGATGGGATAACGAAAAATACGGGAGGTTGCATGAATTCATGCGACCTCCCGTTGGTTTATGCCCTCACCAAAAAGGCACAGAAGGTATTATCTGCCACTAAAGGTTGAAATAAAATCTATAGCTATCTAAAGGGTCTGTAACTATAATATAATAGCGTCCGCACCAGGCACCAGTATTATTTACATATACTGGATAAAGTTTTCCCGAAGCCATCGCTTTGTACGAATTACATTGTTCTGTAGCACAATAAACATCTATAAAGATGTCCCCATTTGAACTTCCATCTCTATTACAGCGTACAGCTTTTACATTTGCTTTAAATAACGGCAAATTTTCCGGTCCTGAATTATCCTTTTCGTTTTCCGACACAACATTTTCCGTCTTCTTTTCGGTTTTGACCGTCTTGTCATCCGTCGTTCCGGCTATCAAAGATATTCCTGTAAAACATACTGTTGCAATTACTGCAATCATCACCATTTTTTTCATTTTTCTTTTGAATTTAAATATTGCTCCTACTCACTTAACGGCGTTTCGGATTACTCCGCAAGTACCTCTTGCAATCGGAAACATACGCACACAAAAAAGCGCGGTACTTTCAGTATATCCTCTACCTAAGGTGTTTGGCGTAACCTAACCGATAGAATAACCAAAAGCCCACGCAATTAAGCGTGAGCATTTTTCGCAATATTCTTATCGGTATCCATTTAGTCGCCAAACTTTTAGGTAGATAGAATAAAGCTAAAAACGCTTTTCCAAAATGTCTTACAGTATGCGTACAGTCTTACGCTATATCTTCATAGGCAATTATTTTTAATGTTGATGCTGCAAAAGTAACAAAATATTGTCATCCGTCATAATATCGGACAAAAATAACCAATTTCACATCAGGAAAGCACGACTTGTTTTGCATAAGTCTTCTTGTCGTCGTCATAAGTCTTCAGATGAATTTCACAAAACGTCATGTCAGACATCAAAAAGTGGGACTTTTTACCCTAAAAAGTGGGACTTTTTACCCCGAAAAGTCCGACTTTTTGCATGTTGAACTCCCGACTTTTCATTTTTATCTCCCGATTTCCAAACCGCCGACTGCTTTCCTCTACGCCTCGTCCAACCCCTCTTCAAGGTGTTTGGAATACAATCCGTCTATAATACCGTCGGCCAAACCTATGTCGGGAACATAAATGCTGCTTGCACCTATAAGGTTGAAAATGGTAAGGAATATCTCTCCGGCAGGAACAATCACATCGGCCCTGTCCGCCTTTAGGGAATATTCCTTCATCCTTTGTGCTACCGTCATCGATTTCAACTTGTCGTACAACTCCCTCAAGGCCTCCACTCCCATTTTCTGCGAACGCAAAGACCGGCCTTTCCTCACCAGCTTGAACAACTTGGTTATGTTGCCGCCCGACCCAATCAAGTTTATATTCGGATAGGACAAGGCCAAATCCTTCATGTCGTTGCGCAGACGCTGCCACTCCGATTCGGAAACGGCATTGTTCAGAATCCTGACCGTGCCTATGTTGTACGAACGGGAACAGACCAGTTCCCCCTCGACCAGAAGGATTATCTCGGTGCTGTCGCTCCCGACATCGACATACATATAGTTGCCGCGACG
>CALUHJ010000017.1 GCA_944320415.1 uncultured Bacteroidales bacterium | reverse complement strand
AGATAAATCAGGTTGACAAGAATTGGCTTTTGTTGGACGAGAACTTCGATACTTTGGCCATGACACCCGTTTATCCGTGGTACAACGGTCCTGTAACATGGCAAAATTTAGAGTTGCGTTACTATTATTTTCCGGAGCCTGTGCCTGTTCAGGATTTTTACATAGCGGGAGAACAGTATATATATGAAAAAGATGCTCCGATTACGGATTCGTGGGACAGACCCGATCTTGTTTATTATCATACTTATTCCATTTTCGATACCATCTGGCAGGATACCATCATAGGTTGTCAGGCGAGCGAGAGTCCTTGGCTTTACAGGCGAGGGGAGTGGAAGCCTTTTTCGGAGGACAGTGTTTTTCAGTTCATACAGAAGACCTTTTTGGACTTTCATCCCATACTTGTTATGAATACGGAGGCGTTGCGTTCGTTGAAAGATACGGATATCGGTCGCAGCTGCAAGGTTTATCCCAATCCTACGGAAGGCAATTGTGAGATAAGGAGCGATTACAAGATAACCGACATAGAACTTATGGACATTCAGGGCAGGTTGATAAAGGCAGAAAAGGTTGGAGGCAATGTTTACAGTTTGGATATTGGCTTTTTGACGGACGGTGTTTACATAGTCAACATAAACACTGACCGAGGTTCCGTAAAGAAAAAGGTTGTCAAGCGGTAGAATTAAAAAACACTATGATTCTAAGCGTAAGCAGACGGACAGACATACCTGCTTTTTATTCCGATTGGTTTTTCAACAGAATAGAGGCAGGTTTTGTCTGCGTAAGGAATCCTTTTGACAGGCGTAGGATAAGCAGGATTGTGCTTTTACCCGAGTTTGTGGACTGCATTGTGTTCTGGAGCAAAAACCCTTTGCCGATGTTGTCTCGTTTGGACCGTCTGAAAGAATATATGTATTATTTCCAATTCACACTCAACCCATACGATTCTCTTATTGAACGCAATGTGCCTTGCAAGGAGGATGTTGTGGAAACGTTCAAAAGACTTTCGGACATGATAGGGGCAAGGCGTGTCATTTGGAGATACGACCCTGTGATATTGACAGATGTCTTTTCGAGGGAATATCATGTGGATTGTTTTGCTCATCTGGCCCGGCAACTGGAAAGATATACCGATACATGCATAATAAGTTTTATTGACATGTACAATAAGACACAACGCAACATGAGTAATATCGCATACAAGGATATGTGCATGGATGATATGCTACACCTTGCCAAAGGATTCGTATCTGTTGCCGGGACTTGTGGCATGAGAGTCCGGTCATGTGCCGAAGCCGCAGATTTGGAGGCCGTGGGCGTTGCTCACGGCAGTTGCATAGACGGGCAACTGATAGGGGAGCTTTTGGGTAAAAAGGTTTGTGCTTCAAAGGACCGAAACCAGCGCAGGGAGTGCGGATGCATACAAAGCGTGGATATAGGCGAGTACGACACTTGTCCGCATGCTTGCGTGTATTGTTATGCCAATGCGGACGGAGAAAAGGCGACAAGACGGTTTGAATTGCACAATCCCGCCTCACCTCTGCTTATAGGGTGCGTAGAAGAAAAAGACAGGGTTTCGGACCGCACTATGCGTTCAGTTTGCGGCACAGCCGACACCTGAGCGTAAATTGGTACGGTACTGTCCTGGAGTACAGCCTACATGTTCCTTGAACATTCGGCAGAAGTGCTGGGGATAGTTGAATCCGAGCGAATAGGCTATTTGCGATATGCTTTCTTCGGTGACTGACATTTTTTCCTTGGCCGTTTCTATCACTTTGTCGTTGATGTATTCTTTCGGACTTTTGCCTGTCATCTTTTTGAGCAGGTCTCCGAAGTAGTTGGACGACAGACAAAGCTTGTCGGCGAAGTATTTTACCGAAGGAAGTCCGTTGGCTTCAGCCGCATGACCGTCGAAATAAGCATTCAATATGTTGTCGAATTTATCCATTATGCCGTTTGAAGCGTTTGTACGTGTTGCAAACTGACGTTCGTAGAATCTCATGCAGTAATTGAGAAGCAGTTCAAGATTGTTTGCCAACAGTGTCTTGCTGTGTTTGTCCGTACCGTACTTTAGTTCTTTCTGCATAATCCTCATGCAGTCTATCACCGTGTCCCTTTCCTCTGCCGACAAATGCAAGGCTTCGTTTACCTTGTATGAAAAGAAGGAATATCGTCCTATTGTTCTGTTGAGCGAAGTGCCCTTGATAAAATCGGGATGAAAAAGCACGCCGAGGACGTTTTGTCTTGTCCTGTTGTTTTTGAGGTTTATTTCCGTTGACTGTCCCGGAGCGAAACATACGATTGTTCCCTCCTGATAGTCATAGGGCGTGCGTCCGTACATTATGTCGCATTGCTTTTCCATTTTCAGATAAACGGCGTAAATGCCGTATTGCCAACAGGTATAGTCCGCTCTTTTTGTGGCAGTGTTCAAATCTATCACGCTTATTAGGGGATGCAAGGTGTCAAGACCGAAAAGCCTGTTGTACTGTTCCACGCTGACCAAGTCGAGTACGTCGTTCATTTTTCCTTTGTGTTTGAGGACAAAGGTAATCAATTTCCTTTTTTCTGCAATGAATATGTAGGTACATTTCCGTAATAATGGTAAAAACAACTGTAATTTATCTATCGGATTGTAATATCGACACATGTAATTTTGTAAAAAAATATTGTAGGATGAACAGAATAGCTTTAAACATGTGCATTGCGTTTAGTTGCATGTGTATGCAGGGCACTGCATGTATAAACGGAGAAATGATGGTTGAACAATCAAACAAAACGAAAAGTGTTATGGATAAGGAATTGAATGTTACGAAAGAATGGGACAAGGTATTTCCCGAAAGCGACAAGGTGTTTCATTCCAAGGTTAGTTTTCACAACCGTTATGGCATCACTCTTGTTGCGGATTTGTATGTTCCCAAATATGCGGACGGACCATTGCCAGCTTTGGCTGTATGCGGTCCTTTCGGAGCTGTCAAGGAACAATCCTCCGGTTTGTATGCACAAACTCTTGCCGAGCGTGGTTTTTTGACCATTGCCTTTGACCCTTCGTTTACGGGTGAAAGCGGAGGCGAACCGCGTTTTGTGGCTTCACCGGACATAAACACAGAGGATTTTTGTGCAGCCGTTGACTATCTATGTTCCCGTTCGGATGTGGACAGTGAACGCATAGGCATAATAGGCATATGCGGCTGGGGCGGTTTTGCACTCAATGCCGCGGCTGTTGACACCCGCATCAAGGCTACAGTAACCAGCACGATGTATGACATGAGCCGTGTCAACGCCAATGGTTATTTTGATGCCATGGATGAGGATGCGCGTTACGAATTGCGCAAGGAGTTGAATGCCCAGCGCAGTGAGGATTATGCAAAGGGTACTTACGCTTTGGCAGGCGGTGTGGTCGATCCTCTTCCGTCGGATGCTCCTCAGTTTGTCAGGGATTATCATGCCTATTACAAGACTCCGAGAGGTTATCACAAGCGTTCTCTAAATTCCAACGGTGGATGGAACAGGACATCCTCGCTTTCCTTCATCAATATGCCTTTGCTCGCATACAGCGATGAAATACGCAGTGCCGTATTGATGATTCACGGGGAAAAGGCTCACTCACGCTATTTCAGTGAGGATGCTTTCAAGAAACTGAAAGGAGACAACAAACACTTGCTTGTCTTGCCGGGAGCAAATCATGTCGATTTGTACGACAATATGGATGTCATACCTTTTGACAGGATTGAACGTTTCTTCAGGGAATATATGAAGTAAGGGTTAATCTTATTAGTGTAAAAAAAGAAGAGGGATTTGTTTAAGTCTCTCTTCTTTTTTGTTTGTCGGATTTATGTATTTGTTTTTCCGTTATTTCAGACGGTCGTATTCTTCCTTCGAAACAGGTTCAAGCCATTGATTGGAGGTGTTTTCGCCCTCTATCTCGAATGCAAGGTGAGAGAACCAGCTGTCGGAGGCTGCACCGTGCCAGTGCTTTACATTGGCAGGGATGTGTATGACTGTTCCCGGAAGGATTTCTACTGCAGGTTGCCCTTCCTGCTGATACCATCCTCTTCCTGCAACGCCTATAAGCATTTGTCCGCCGCCTTTGTCCGCGCGGTGTATGTGCCAGTTGTTTCTGCAAGAGGGTTCAAACGTAACGTTATATATCGTCACCTGACTTTGGGATATCGCTGCCAGATAACTGTTGCCCGAAAAATAGTCTGCATATCCGCTGTTCAGTTCACCTATCGGAAAAATCATTTCACGCTGAAACTGGCTTTTTGCATCATTGTCCTTATCGTCTTCGGCCCATACATCCTTTGCCATTCGGAATGCGGCCCAAGCCTTTGGCCATCCTGCATAGAAGCCTATATGCGTAAGTATTTCCGCTATTTCTGTGCGGGTCACACCGTTTTGTTTCGCACTCTGGAGATGGTAAACAAGTGAATTGTCCGTAATTCCCTGACTTATCAGTGAGGTTATGGTTACAATGCTGCGGTCTCTTAAGCCGAGCTTGTCGGTGCGGCTCCATACCTCTCCGAAAAGGACGTCATCGTTTAATTCCGCGAATTTAGGAGCAAATCCGCCGAGCTGATCGCGTCCTGCCGTCTGTTTGATTTTTTCCTGTGCCATGATGTTTGCAATGTTTAATGATAATGCTACAATTAAAAAAACTAATCTGATTCTCATAACGCTTTGAATTGTCTCTTTTGTATTAAAAACAAAATTACAGTCTATTATCATACGTGACTGTATATGTTTTACTGTTTTTTGTACATGAATTGATGGATTGTGCATTTGTGGTATTGCTCTTTTCAGATTCTTGGGTTTCGTTTTAATAACATGTCGAAGAAGAGCGCTCAACGCCAATTTTTTTTGTATTTTTGCCGATGATTTTTTCAGTAAAGAAGTAAGATATTGTATTTATGACAGAGATTGCAAGCAAGTATGAGGCTAAAGCCATAGAAGACAAGTGGTATGCTAAATGGATGAACAACAAGTGCTTTGCCTCTCAACCCGATGGCAGAAAAGCTTTTACGATAGTTATTCCTCCGCCCAATGTCACCGGAGTGTTGCACATGGGACACATGCTCAACAACACCATTCAGGATGTATTGGTCAGAAGGGCAAGGATGAAAGGATTCAATGCCTGCTGGGTGCCGGGTACGGATCATGCCTCTATTGCAACGGAGGCCAAGGTGGTAGCCAAGCTCAAGGAGGAGGGAATAAACAAACAGGACCTTTCACGCGAGGAGTTCCTTGCACATGCGTGGGACTGGAAGGAAAAGCACGGCGGCATAATATTGCAGCAACTGAAAAAACTAGGTGCCTCATGTGACTGGGACAGGACCCGCTTCACGATGGAAGAGGCTTTGTACGAATCGGTCATAGACGTATTTGTCGACCTTTATGATAAAGGATTGATATATCGTGGTGTAAGGATGGTCAACTGGGACCCTGTCGCACTGACAGCTTTGAGTGATGAGGAGGTTATTTTCAAGGAACAGAACTCAAAGCTGTATTACCTAAAGTACAAGATAGAAAACAGCGAAGAATTCGTGGTTGTTGCCACAACACGTCCCGAAACCATATTGGGAGATACTGCTGTATGCGTACATCCCGAGGATGAAAGATACTCGTCTTTGAAAGGCAAAAGACTGATTGTGCCTTTGGTAGGTCGCAGTGTACCTGTCATATTCGACGAGTACGTTGACAGGGAATTCGGAACGGGAGCATTGAAGATAACTCCTGCACATGATGTGAACGACTACAACCTCGGATTGAAGCACAAGCTGGATGTGATAGACATATTCAACGACAACGGAACGCTTAACGACAACGGCGGCGTTTATGCTTCGATGGACCGTTTCGACTGTCGCAGGAAAATAGTGGAAGATCTGCAAGATGCAGGCCTTGTATTCAAGATAGAGGATTACAACAACAAGATAGGCTGTTCGGAAAGGACCAACGCGGTCATAGAGCCGAAATTGTCATTGCAATGGTTCGTAAGGATGGAAAAACTGGCCAAACCGGCTCTTGAGGTTGTGATGAACGACACCATAAGGTTTCATCCGGCAAAGTTCAAGAACGTTTACCGTCACTGGATGGAGAATGTGAAGGACTGGTGCATATCAAGACAGTTGTGGTGGGGGCAGAGGATACCAGCATACTACCTTCCGAACAGAGAAGTCGTAGTTGCAAAGACTTTGGAGGAGGCTTTGGCAAAGGCTCGCGAGCATTTCCCTGAAGAAAACTATACCTCGGCGGACCTGAAACAGGATGAGGACGTTCTCGATACATGGTTTTCATCATGGTTGTGGCCGATATCTGTATTCGACGGCATACGTCATCCGGACAATGACCAGATAAGATATTACTATCCTACGGATGATTTGATTACTGCTCCTGAGATAATATTCTTCTGGGTGGCCAGGATGATTATGGCAGGATTGGAATACAGGAAAGAGGTTCCTTTCAGAAATGTTTATTTTACGGGCATAGTAAGAGACAAGCTTGGAAGGAAAATGAGCAAGAGCCTTGGCAACAGTCCCGACCCTATAGAGCTTATGGACCGCTATGGAGCCGACGGAGTGAGAATGGGCATGCTGCTTGCCTCTCCGGCGGGCAACGACCTGCCTTTTGATGAGAGCTATTGCGAACAGGGCAGGAACTTTTCCAACAAGATATGGAATGCCTTGAGACTTATAAAATCGTGGAAGGTGGAACACTTGCCACAACCCGACAGCTCGCGAAAGGCAGTGGAATGGTTCGAGGCCAAAATGAACGCTACGTTGTGCGAACTGGAAAAAGACTTCTCCAATTACAAGTTGTCCGAGGCTTTGATGACCGTTTACAAGTTCATTTGGGACGATTTCTGTTCATGGTATCTTGAAATAATAAAGCCGGCCTATCAATCACCGATAGATTCCGAGACCTATGAGAGGACACTTGATATTTTTGAGCGTCTGATGAAGATTCTGCATCCTTTCATGCCTTTTGTAACCGAGGAGATATATCACATGATACGTCAGAGAAAAGAGGATGACTTTCTGATGCTTTCCTCCATGCCGTGCGGAACCGAAAGGGATGATGCGGTATTGGAACGCTTCGCTTTCGTTCAGGAGTTCATAGCGGGAGTAAGGACGGTAAGGAACGAGAAGAACATAGCCCAGAAGGTTGCATTGGAGGTTTATTATTCCAACGGCAGAGAATCCGGAACGCTTGCCGAATATGCGGATATAATAAGCAAGATGTGTAACCTGAAAAGTTTTGAATCCACCTCTGAAAAAGTCGGCGGTGCGATAGCAAAGATGGTTGGAACGACAGAGTTCTTCATTCCTTTGACCGGCAGCGTTGACAAGGAAGAGGAAACAAGAAAGATAGAGGCCGACATAAAGTATTATGAAGGTTTCAGGGCGTCTGTCATGAAAAAACTGTCGAATGAAAGTTTTGTCAGCAAGGCTCCGTCCAACATAGTGGAGGCTGAAAGGAAAAAGCTGTCGGATTCGGAGCAGAAGATAGCATTGCTCAAGGAACAGTTGGCAGCATTGAAGTAGGAAGAATCCAATATATACAAACAAAATAGGCAAAGGTCGTCAGTCAAATGATGACCTTTTTTCTTGTAATGCAGACAAATCATGTCAAAATGACAGAAAAAATGTTTTGGCATGATTTTGCCCTTATATGGGCAGTTCGTCTAATGGACGAAAGAGATGAAAAGAAATTAAGAACAAAAGAATAGGAGATCAAAAAAATGACAAAAGTAAAAGTAAAACCGTTAGCAGACAGAGTTTTGGTAAAACCTGCGGAAGCAGAACAAAAAACGGCTTCAGGAATAATAATACCTGATACGGCAAAGGAAAAACCGATGACGGGTGAAGTTGTTGCCGTCGGCGCCGGCAAAAAGGACGAGCCTATGACTGTAAAGGTAGGTGACAAGATTCTTTACGGCAAATACTCCGGTACTGAAATCAACATAGACGGTGTGGATTACCTCATAATGAGAGAAAACGATATTTACGCAGTTATTTAATCAACAAAAACGGAATTAAAAACATATAAAGATATGGCAAAGAACATAACATTCAACGCAGATTCGAGAGAACAGTTGAGAAAAGGCGTTGACGCATTGGCAAATGCGGTTAAGGTAACTTTAGGACCTAAGGGCAGAAACGTAATAATAGACAAGAAGTTCGGCGCACCTCACATCACCAAGGACGGTGTTACGGTTGCCAAGGAGATAGAATTGGAAGACCAAATCCAGAATATGGGAGCACAGCTTGTGAAAGAGGTCGCATCCAAGACCAATGACCAGGCTGGTGACGGTACGACTACGGCTACGGTTCTTGCACAGGCAATAGTGAACACGGGAATAAAGAACGTTACTGCGGGTGCAAATCCAATGGATTTGAAGCGCGGTATAGACAAAGCGGTCGAAATAGTAGTAAAGGACTTGAAAAAACGTTCAAGAGAGATAGGCAAGGCCAAGGAAAAGGTTGAACAGGTTGCAACCATTTCCGCAAACAACGACAAGTTCATCGGTCAGATGATAGCCGAAGCCATGGACAAGGTGAAGAAAGAGGGTGTGATAACAATAGAGGAGGCAAAGGGATTGGATACCACCGTAAAGGTTGTGGAGGGTATGCAGTTCGACAGAGGCTACCTTTCTCCATACTTTGTTACAAACACGGAGAAGATGGAGGCTACATACGAGAATCCTTTCATATTGATTTACGACAAGAAGATTTCAAATCTTAAGGAATTCCTTCCAATCCTTGAGAAGACCGTACAGACGGGCAGGGGATTGTTGATTATCTCCGAGGATATAGAAGGCGAAGCTTTGGCGACATTGGTCGTAAACCGTTTGAGAGGTTCGTTGAAGATTGTTGCCGTAAAGGCTCCTGGATTCGGTGACAGAAGAAAGGAAATGTTGGAAGACATAGCCGTTTTGACTGGAGGTACCGTTATTTCAGAGGAAAAAGGATACAAGTTGGAGGATGCCGACTTGAGCATGTTGGGTTCTGCACAGAAGATAACCGTTGATAAGGACAATACGACAATAGTTTCAGGTGCAGGCGACAAGGAGGCCATAAAGGCAAGGGTAAGCCAAATCCGTGCCCAGATAGAAAAGACCACTTCCGACTATGACAGGGAGAAATTGCAGGAAAGACTTGCCAAATTGGCAGGAGGAGTGGCCGTAATATACGTTGGAGCAGCCTCTGAGGTGGAAATGAAGGAGAAGAAAGACAGATTCGATGATGCCTTGAACGCAACAAGAGCCGCATTGGAAGAGGGTATAATCCCCGGAGGCGGTGTGGCATTCATCAGAGCCATCTCTGCTTTGGACAAGGTGAAAGGCGACAACGAAGACGAGACGACCGGTATCCAGATAGTAAGAAGAGCATTGGAAGAACCTTTGCGTCAAATCGTGGAGAATGCCGGCCTTGAAGGTTCGGTTGTAGTAAACAAGGTTAAGGAGATGAAGGGAGACTTCGGATTCAACGCAAGAACCGAACAATATGAAGACTTGCATGCGGCAGGCGTCATAGACCCTACCAAAGTGGCTAGGGTAGCCATAGAGAATGCGGCTTCAATCGCTTCAATGATTCTTACAACCGAATGCGTTATTTCGGAAATAAAGGAAGAAACTCCAGCAATGCCTGCCTCTCCAGCGGGAATGCCGGGAATGTATTAATGAAAATGATTGATTAACAAGGCAACAAGCTCAAGAACATCAGTCCTTGGGCTTGTTGTGTTTCAAACAATTGCAGCAATGATACAGAGAATACAGACATTATGGCTTTTTCTGGCACTGCTTTGTTCGGTGCTGGGATTTTTTTTCCCGTTGGCGATTTTTGAAACGCAGAACTACGGGGCATTGGAATACAATCTGATACCTGAAAAGCTCTCGGCCGATGCCACTGTGCTGCCACAACTGTCGGTCGAATGGTTCGGAGTGATATTTTCAGTAGTCTTGGGACTTTTGGCAATAGTTTCGATTTTCCTTTACAGAAACAGGCCTTTGCAGTTGAAGATTACCGCCGTGGGCTTTCTGTTGAGCGTTATATACGTTGCGCTTCTGTTTTTGTACATCGTCCCTTCGCAGGAGAACTATTTCAGTTCGCATTCCATAAGCATGGTCAAGTCGGTTTATGCACTGGCTTCGTATTTCCCTATAGCGCAGATACTGTTTTTCATGTCTGCTCAAAGGGCTATCAAAAAGGACGAGCAACTGGTCAAAGCCTCTGAAAGATTGAGATAATAACAAGGCGTCGGAGTTATGTTTCCGATGCCTTTTTTATTTTTTTTGATTCCGCTTGACAGAATCAAATTGCGTGAAAATGTCTTCAGAAAAGAAAAAAACGGATTCTGAAGACATTTTTTTGTAATCAGGATTTGGTTGTCAGAAAAAATGTTCGTTACTTTGCAAACATAAACTTGGTAAAATTTATGGACGGCAAGAAGAAATACACACAAAAACAACAGCAGCTATCCCGCTTTGCAAAGGCGATGTCTCATCCTGCCAGAATTGCCATACTGGACTTTCTCTCCAAAATGGACACTTGCTATTTCGGAGACGTGTGTGAGGAGTTGCCGATTTCAAAAGCCACTGTTTCGCAACATCTTAAGGAGCTTAAGGAAGCAGGATTGATTCAGGGTGAAATACAGACCCCAAAGGTGAAATACTGTATCAACAGAGAGAACTGGATGTTGGCAAGAGCTTTGTTTGCCGAATTCTTTTTCAAGGAGCTACCTGAAAAAAAGGATAGTTGCTGCAAGTAATTTTTTTTGTAAACAATGTTCGTTGTTTTACGAACTACAAACAAATAATTTGAAAAACAAAACAAGCAAAAGATGAAAAGGAGTTTTATGTATGTCATTGTATTGTTGTTGATGACAGCCTGCGGAGGCGGGGAAGAAAGCCAAGAAAAGAAAGAGGCCGAAAGTACGGTTGCGAATGAAGGGACATTAGTGCTGTATTTTCATAACAAACAGCGTTGTCCTACATGTCTGGCCATAGAAAAGGAGGCCAGGACGGTGACAGAAAGTCTGTTTGCAAAGGAACTTGCCGATGGCAAGTTGATATTCCGTTCGTTGGATTTGTCCGAAAAGGAGAACGAGGGCATTGCCGAAAAGTATGAGATAGCTTTTTCTTCATTGCTGGTGATTGACAGCAAGGGAGGAAAGGAAAGGGTGGAGAACATGACAGACTACGCTTTTGCCACCGCACTTAACGAACCGGAAGCATTGCAGGACAGCATAGGAAGGGTGATAAGCAGGTTTTTGAAACAATAAGACATGGACTGGTTGTATCAGATGCTCAATGCGTCATCCCTGCCTGTTGTCACCGCTTTTCTTCTCGGCCTTATGACAGCCGTTTCGCCCTGTCCTCTGGCGACTAACATAGTGGCGATAGGATTTATAGGGAAGGACATAGAGAGCAAAAGGCGCATATTCCGAAACGGACTGCTATATACGTTGGGACGTGTCGTTTCATACACACTCTTAGGCGTGGTGCTTATAATGATTCTCAAGGAAGGCTCAAGCATGTTCGGAATACAGAAGGTCATAGGGACATGGGGTGAACTTGTTCTTGGTCCGCTTCTGCTTGTAATAGGTCTGTTCATGTTCTTTGGCGACAAACTGAACCTTCCGAAGTTCGGTTTCAGCGGAAACGCGGAAGGTCTGGCCAAAAAAGGCGGCTGGGGAGCTCTCTTGATTGGAATACTGTTTGCTCTGGCTTTCTGTCCGACAAGCGGAGTGTTCTATTTCGGCATGCTTATACCCATGTCTGCCACGGTCACGGCCGGTTACCTGCTTCCGATGGTGTTTGCCATTGCCACGGCCATACCGGTGCTTGCCGTTGCATGGATACTGGCGTTCGGAGTGAAAAGAATAGGTGCCTTTTACGGAAAGATGCAGAAGGTGCAGAAATGGATGAGTATTATTGTCGGAGTGATATTCATCATCATAGGCATATATTATTGCCGGATAATGTATTTTTAAACCAAATCAATAACAAATAAAAATTTTACGGATATGGAAATAAAGGTATTGGGCCCGGGTTGTGCCAAATGCAAATCAACCTACAATGCGATAGAGAAAGTAATCAGGGAAAACAATCTGGATGTTAAACTTGTCAAGATTGACGACATTGAGCAGATAATGAACTACAACATCATGACAACGCCAGCTGTCGTTGTTGACGAAGAGGTTAAGATAAAGGGACATGTTCCTTCGGAAAGTGAAGTCAGGAAACTTTTAGGCATCTGACAAAAATAAAAACTTAAGGACATGATACAGGATTTTGCAGACTGGCTTGTTTACGGACTGTTCGGCATGAGTGCGGACACGGCGGCAGGGGTTGCCGTAAACTTTTTCTTTTACGATACAATCAAGATACTTATTCTTTTGTTCTTCATCAGCGTGCTGATGGGAATCATCAACGCCTATTTTCCGATAGAGCGTCTGAGGAAATATCTTGTAACGCACAAGATGTACGGCCTGCAGTACTTTCTGGCATCTCTCTTCGGGGCTATCACTCCTTTCTGCTCCTGTTCTTCCATACCTTTGTTCATAGGCTTTGTGAAGGGGGGCATACCTTTGGGGGTAACATTTGCCTTTCTGATAACCTCGCCATTGGTCAATGAGGTTGCCGTTGCCATGTTTCTCGGCTCTTTCGGCCTTAAGGTAACGCTTGTCTATGTCATAAGCGGCATTATTTTGGGAATGGTTGGAGGCTTTGTGCTCGGACGTTTCAAACTAGAGCCTTATCTTACTGACTGGGTGAAACGGATACAGGCCGATTCTTCATTGCAGTCGGAGGAATGGGAAAAGGACAGTACTTCGTTTCTCAAGCGGTTTCCGACCATTGTCCGCGATGCTTGGAAGATAGTAAAAGGAGTTCTTGTCTATATACTTATAGGCATAGGAATAGGTGCCTTCATGCACGGGTTTGTTCCTGAAGGGTTCTTTGAGCAGTACATGTCTAAGGACAACTGGTATGCGGTACCTCTTTCCGTAATACTTGCAGTTCCAATGTATGCCAATGCTGCTGGAATTGTGCCTGTAATCGAGGTTTTCGTGGCAAAAGGCATACCTGTCGGAACGGCAATAGCCTTCATGATGGCTGTCGTAGGCCTGTCCTTGCCTGAAGCGACACTGTTGAAGAAGGTGATGACATGGAAGCTGATAGGCATATTCTTCGGAACGGTCGCCTTCTTCATAATATTGTCAGGCTATCTGTTCAATCAAATTCTTTGATGAGAGTATTTTAAAGCCTTGAGATTATTATGTGTCTTTTAAGGCCCGGACCACAATCCACAAGGGAGGCATCCACATTGAATATGTTTCGGATGTTCTCTCTTGTCAATATCTCTTCCGTCGGTCCGAAAGCCTCCAGGGAGCCTTCCTTCAATACCAGAAGTTCGTCGCAGTATTGCATTGCGAGGTTCAAGTCATGCAGAATCATCACTATGCATGTTTCGGATTCGGCATTGATTCTTTTCAACAGGTCCATTATCTCAATCTGATGATGTATGTCCAGGTTGGATATGGCCTCGTCCAGAAACAGAATGGGTGTCTGTTGTGCCAGAGCCCTTGCGATTATCACCCTTTGGAACTCTCCGCCGCTCAGATTGTTGACGTTCATGTCCCTTAGGTGCCATGTGTTGGTCTTTGTCATGCAGTCCCTCACAGTTTCAAGGTCCTGTTCACTGTCCGCATGAAGTGGTTTCTGGTAAGGCATGCGTCCCATCAGCACTATCTGATGTGCCGAGAAATCAAACATGAGACTGGTATGCTGAGGAACCAATGCGATATGTCTTGCAAGAGTTTTGTGTGAGTAGGAATTGATGTCCCTGCCCATTATCCTTATGGTATTGTCCGGAACATCCGTTATTCCGGACAGGAACCTGACAAGGGTAGTCTTTCCCGAGCCGTTGTTTCCCACAATGCCGTAAAAGCATCTGTTCTTCATGTGAAAGGAAATGTCCGAAAGGATTTTCCTTTTGCCTGCCGTATAGTTCAGATGCGATACCTCTATCATTTGTTCAGACGTTTTTTTGCATTAAACAACAGGAATATGAAAAATGGGGAGCCTATCAGGGCGGTTATGCTTCCCACCGGTATTTCCGAAGGCGGTATCAGCATTCTTGACAGCAGGTCGGAGGCAAGCATGAAAATCATCCCACCGACAATGGAATAGGGTATAAGCCTTCTGTTGTCGCTTCCCATGCACAGCCTTACCATGTGCGGGACTACCAGACCTATGAAGCCTATCACGCCGCTGTAAGCCACTATCACCGCAACCATAAGGGTGCATACAAGCAATATTGTCCGTTTTGTCCTTTCCACGTTCACGCCGAGAGTCGTCGCGCTTTGGGAATCTATCAGCATTGCATTCAAAGGCCTTGCATTGAACGCCACTACGCCCGTGCCGAGCATTACCGCCACAAAGGCTGTGAGCACATTGCCGTATGTGACGTATGACAGACTGCCCATCGTCCAGAATATTATCTTGTCCATCTGCTCCTGATTCAGTATGAGCATAAGGGATATTGTGGCAGAGATAAGGAAGTTTATGGATATTCCGGCAAGCAGCAGTGTGGTAGTGTGTATCCTGTTTCCGTAGCTTGCTATCTTTATTATCAGCATTACCGTCACAAGTGCGGAAAGAAAGCTCAGTCCGCTCAGTCCGAACAGGGACGATTCCAGTCCGAGTATTATGGCAAGGGCAGCCCCGAATGATGCACCCGAACTTACGCCCAAGACATACGGATCGGACAGCGGATTGCGGAAAATGGCCTGAAAGGCAAGACCGCACACGGACAGTCCGCTGCCTGCGACAAGTGCGAAAAGTACTCTTGGCAGACGAATGTTCATTATTATGTATTCCGTTCCCTCATCCACACCTGTTGCAGCAGAGTTGAGAAACAGCAGCCTTTCGGCAAGTACCCTTAAAGCCGTGGAGGGACTTATGTCCGATACTCCAATGATGCAGCTCACCACCGCAAGTCCTGCGCAAAATATGCAGAGACCGAAGAAAACGAGACCGTTCTTTCGCCTACTCACCTTAAAGAGCGTTTTTGTTCTCACCGCCGGTCATTTCGTTTGCCTTGTCCAAAGCCTTGGATATATGGTCGAAGATGTATTCCTTTCCGAGGTAATCGACAAATCCGCTGTGCTCCAAGACCTGATAAACCTCGGGTCTGACTCCGCTGAGTATGATTTGAATCCTTTCCTTCCGGCTTTTGTCGCAAAGGCTTTTGAGGTTCTTGAGTCCAGTAGAGTCTATGAAAGGCACCTTCCTCATTCTCACTATTCTTATCTTGGGTTTCTTGTTCTTGGTTTCGGAACTCAATTCGTCGAATTTGTTGGCTATGCCGAAGAAGAAAGGACCGTCTATTTCGTATATCTGAACCTCCTTGCCGACTTTTTCATACACCCTTTCGGATTCCGGATCCTCCGTTCTCTGAAGCTCTTCCTCTATGACGGTTATGCTCGAAGTCTCCATCACACGCTTGATGAAAAGGACGAAGGCAATCAGAAGGCCCACCTCTATCGCTATCGTAAGGTCGAAAAGAACGGTAAGGAAAAAGGTTATGAGCAATACCACAACGTCGCTTTTGGGATTCTTGAGCAGACCCTTGAATGAACGCCACTCGCTCATGTTGTAAGACACAACCACAAGTATTCCCGCCAGACATGCAAAGGGTATGTTGGCCGCAAGAGGCATCAGGAACAGATAAACCAACAGCAGGAACACGGCATGTACTATGCCTGCCACAGGGGTGCGGCCTCCGTTGTTTATGTTGGCCATCGTTCTTGCTATCGCTCCCGTTGCCGGTATTCCTCCGAAGAAGGGAAGTATGAAGTTGGCCATTCCCTGTCCTATGAGTTCGGTGTTGGAGTTGTGTTTGCGGCCTGTCGCTCCGTCGGCCACCATTGCCGAAAGCAGGCTCTCTATCGCACACAGTACGGCTATGGTAAAGGCAGGCGATATGAGCATCCTGAGCGTGGCAAGGTCTATGTGCGGAACGGTGAAGGAGGGAAGGGATACGTTGTCTCTGAGTTCGGGATAGACTGTGCCTATGGTTGCAACCTCCATGCCGTAGTGCTGCAAAACAACGGAAGCTGCCGTACATATTATTATCGCAATGAGAGAGCCGGGTACGACCTTGGTTACGCGGTTCCACAGGAAGCTGACCGCAACCGTAAACACGGCCATTGCCGTGGCCAAAGGGTTTATGGTGCTTATGTGCTTGAAATAGCATATCCACTTGTCTATGAATTCTGACGGTACGCTCAGTTCCGAACCGTCCAAGGCGGTAAGACCGAAAAAGTCCTTCATCTGCGTAGAGAAAATAACCAGCGCGATACCTGAGGTAAAGCCCACGATGATGGGGTAGGGCATGAACTTTATTATGTCGCCTATCTTGAGCAGTCCCATAAGTATCAGTATCATACCTGCCATTACGGTCGCAATCATAAGCCCTCCGATACCGTACTGCGATATCACTCCGACGATTATGACGATGAACGCTCCCGTAGGGCCGCCTATCTGCACGTGCGAGCCTCCGAAAACGGATATTATGACACCTGCCACTATTGCCGTTATCAATCCCTGTTGCGGACTGACACCCGAAGCTATGGCAAAGGCTATGGCCAGGGGTATGGCTACGATTCCGACTATTATTCCCGCCGTCAGGTCTTTTGCAAACAGCTCTCTGGAATAGGTTTTGCCTGACACAAGTTCAAAGAACTTGGGAGAGAACACCTCTTTAAGGTTTATTTTTTTCATTTCTTCCGTTCTGTATATTGTTTTTTTGCAAAGGTATCAAAATTATCTAAAGACTGCAAAAGCCCTTGCCGACAACGGCAAGACCTCCGGCGGATGTTTCCTTGTAGAGTGAAGGGATGTCCTTGCCGGTCTGTTTCATGGTTTCCACCACCTTGTCGAAGGATATGATGTGTTTTCCGTCCGACATCATGGCGTAAAGGTTTGCGTCCAAAGCCCTTAGGGCTGCAAAGGCGTTTCTTTCTATGCACGGCACCTGAACCAGTCCGCATACGGGGTCGCATGTAAGGCCCAGATGGTGTTCGAGACCTATCTCGGCGGCATACTCTATCTGTTGGGGTGTTCCTCCGAAGAGCTGGTTGGCTGCCGCTGCCGCCATGGAGCATGCCGAACCCACCTCACCCTGACAGCCCACCTCCGCACCGGATATGGATGCGTTGTGTTTTATCACGTTGCCTATCAGTCCTGCCGTTGCAAGCGAGCGTATTATCTGTTTTTCAGAGAATTCGTGTTCCTTGTTCAAGTGATACAATACCGCAGGCACAACGCCGCATGAGCCGCAGGTGGGAGCTGTGGCTATCCTGCCTCCGGCCGCATTCTGCTCTGCAACCGCAAGGGCATAGGCCTGTACGAGACAACGGCCTTTCAACGAAGGCTTGTAGCTTCTTGCCTTGGTGTAGTAGGACATGGCCTTGCGTCTAAGACGCAGACCTCCCGGCAGAACGCCCTCGTCGTTTATGCCCTCCTCGACCGAGGCACGCATGACATCGACCACCTCCTTCAGATAGTCCCATATGTCGCTTTGTTCGAATTGCTGTACATATTCCCATAAGGTAAGGCCGTTCTTGTCCGCATATTCGAGTATTTCCCCGAGTGAATGATGGGGATAGACCTCCACTGTGGTTGCGCTGGAGTTTTCTTCCACTATTTTTCCTCCGCCTATGCTGTAAAGCGTCTGCTGTTCTATTATGTTTTTGTCCCTGTCCAGGGCCTTGAACTGCATGGCGTTGGGGTGGAATGCGAGAAAGGTGTCGCTTTTCCATACGATTGTTGTCCGTTGTTTTCCGAGTACGTCGGTTATGGCCTTGTCCGTAAGGTGTCCCTTGCCGGTTGCGGCCAGCGAACCGAAGAGTGTCACCTCGAATTCGAAGGCCGAGGGATTTTTCATGAGGAAGTTTTCGGCCGCCTTTCTTGGTGCCATGGTGTGTGAGCTGGAAGGTCCGTAGCCTATCCTGAATATTTCCTTTATGCTTTCCATAGTCGTATAGCAGAACTTTGTTTGGTTTTTCTGAAATCAAAAAAGATTTTTCCGGAATTTGATTCTGTAAAATCCTTTCTTTGTTTTGCAAAAGTACAACATTTTCCGTTTTTGCCGCTCACCCTTTCGGCTCATGTATTCGGGTATTGATTTGTTTCGGAATGGGGGCTGTGGTGAAGGCGATGAGGGAAAAAACTTGCTTTTGTGACTGTTTATCGGTAGCTATGCTGCAATATGGCATAGATATTATGATAGCTTTGCAATGAAATCCTTATATTGTCAATCATATTGATATTTGTTAATGATATAAAAAATATCTTTGTTTGATATATTGTTGATAAACAACTGCTTGACAGCATTTGACAAGCTTATAAAGTGCAGAGTGAAAAGCTGATAAAAAAGAAACTTTGAAGCAGTGACGCTTGTTTTTTATGGGAAATTTTGTAAATTTGCAATGATGATAAACAATCACTTATGGCAGCAAACATATTCGGTCGTTATGTATGGCTGATAGAACAATTCAGGCGTTACGACCGTCTGACATACGAGGAAATCAATTCCC
Source organism: uncultured Bacteroidales bacterium (assembly GCA_944320415.1). Taxonomy (GTDB): domain Bacteria; phylum Bacteroidota; class Bacteroidia; order Bacteroidales; family P3; genus Onthomorpha. The sequence continues at coordinate 69,925 of CALUHJ010000017.1, read as the reverse complement.
TTTGGCGTAAAAGCGGGTTGAGTTACGGAGAAGATGACAATATTCCTCTTCGTACATTTCATAATCATCGTAAAGCTATTTTTGACATTTTCGATGTGGATATAGTTTGCGATATAAAAGGCGGATATAAATATTACATAAGCAATAAAGAGGATTTGGAGAGAGACAACTTGCGTATCTGGCTTATCGACTCTTACAGTGCAATGAACCAAATACAGATTGACAGAAAGCTGCAAGGACGTATAATTTTCGAAAATATACCTTCCGGTCATAAGTGGCTTCATGTCATTACGGATGCCATGCGTAACAATCAGGTGTTGCATATTACCCATCATGGTTTTGGAAAAGCAGAAGCCTGCGATTTTGATATTGAACCGTATTATTTGAAGGTGGTAAAACGCCGTTGGTATGTATTGGCGCGCAGTCCGTACTATTCTGAATGCAATGTGGAAAAGAACAAGGCAGATGGAGGCAACCGTCCGAAAGATGTATATTATGTATATGCGCTTGACCGCATTATGGACTGCTATCCTGTGGAAGCTACATTTCACATGAATGAAGGTTTTGACATAAACGAATACTTCCGTGGATGTTGCGGTGTAATACGTTCGGAAGAGGGACCAATCAAAATAATTGTCAAGGCATATGACAATGGTCCGGACTATCTAAGAACGCTCCCGCTACATGAATCACAACGTGAATTGACAGAACGCGAAGATGATGAAGCAAGCTATTTCGAGCTTAACGTATGTCCGACATACGATTTATATCAGGTATTATTGGCGCAGGCGGACCAGATAGAGGTAGTGGAACCGGAGTCGGTACGTAAACAGATGCTTCTCTTTGCAGAGAATCTTATGTCATACTATGAAGAAAAAGGAAAATGATGGACGAATTAAGTTTTTTTTAATGAAAACAATTGAGTGTTGTTAACAAAATAGTGTACCTTTGCAAACGGCTCTGTGTTTCTAAAGCTTACGTCACTTTGACGTAGTAATGTGGAAATGTTGTGCAGGGAATGAAATGGAAAATTGTAAATAAATACTCTTAATAATACTCATATGCTATTAATATATGATTATTTAGTTGATGAAATTACTAATCACCTAGAAAAGTGTAAAATATCAGCAACAGTAGACAGTCTTATCGGTAAAAAATGGCATTGTTATCGTTATATACAAGTTACGCCAACATGTTGGAATAACACAATACACTATGAGTATCGCAATGGTTATTGGGAACTTCATTTCGAAAATACATCTGAAGATGCCAATTTGGATAGAATTCGTAAAGAAACTATATATGAATTTGAAAATAACGATAAATTAGGTTGGCATAGATGGTTCGGAAAACAACGCGGACTTCTAAGGTTAGAGAGTGAAATAGAAGACTTGGACTCTTTAAAGACTTCATTTGATGAAATATACAAAGAAACATACGATGTTGTAAGCAATATTATTAAAAAACTTAAACTTTATGATGACATAGGAGAAACGGAATCATGTAATAATTTTAATGTTTCTCTCGAAATAACAGAAGAGAAAGAAGTTGTTTATAGTAAACCTAAGCATCAAATCCAATCCATTGCAGAATTTTGTTTTGATAAATTTGCAATACCTGATTACCAACGTCCTTATAAATGGAGTCAGAAAAACGTCAATCAGCTCATTGATGACATATTGTACTTTAAGGATTATAGTGAATATCGTCTTGGTACGCTCGTGTTGCACAGTGAGGATATAAAAAATGAAAAACTAAATATAGTTGACGGTCAACAACGTATAATAACAATTTCACTTCTTCTTTACCAATTGATGAACGAAGAAGTGTATTCACAAATATTTAATGAAGAACTAAAGATTTCTATTACTAAATTTCTTGAAAAAAGACAATTTAATGATTTTCTAACAAAAAAACATATTATTGAAAATCTCAAAGTAATCCGTCATCGTTTAGTTGACTTTACAAAAGAGACTGTCATGTTTTTGCTTGATAAATGCAAGTTCGTTGTCATCACTTTGTATGATATATCGGAATCTTTTCAGTTTTTCGACTCACAAAATGCTAGAGGAAAGGAACTCGCACCACACGATTTACTGAAAGCTTTTCATCTTCGTGCTATTGATAATATGAGTGAAGAAGATAAGATGAATCTTATTACTTGGGAAAACTATACAACGAATAAACTTGAAGCTTTATTTTTGATGCTTTATCGGATAAAACATTGGATAGAGGCAAAAGAAGCACGTTACTTCACAAGTCAGGACGTTGGCACTTTCAAGGGATTAAACGCTAATGAAAACAAACTTCCGTATCAAAAAATTTTTACTATTGCACAATGCTATACTGCACTATATAATCAAGATATAGCTAGACGTTTAGATAGAAATAAACTAGAATATCCTCATCAAATAGATCAAGTGACTATTAATGGTTCACTCTTCTTTGATATGATTAGATATTATCATGACAAGGTAGACGAATTATACACTATTATGTGTGATATAAATTCTGAAGTAATGGATGCCGTCAATAGCCTAAATCGTGGTAGTGGCGACAAATACATCAGGTTATTGTTTGATGCTGCTTGTCTGTTCTATTACGACAAATTTGGGGAAAATAATCTGAAGAGAGCCATGGACATTATATTTGCTTGGGCTTATGGTAAAAGGCTTAGATCGCACACTATAAAGCTTGCAACAATAGACAATCTTGCTCGAGGATATGAAAGTGAGAGCTTTTTCTCAATGCTACATAATAGTGTCAAGCCAAATGATATTTTAAGGTGGTCTGTACCTATGTTCAAGTATAATGATATTTCAGATAATCAGAAAAAAAATGATAAAGTCATAAACTTAATGAAACAACTGCGTTATGTTGAATAATTCAGACATGTTCTCCTTAAAAGAACTATTCTCCAAGGGAGATAAATATATTATACCAATCTACCAGCGTAACTATGCATGGGAAAAGACCCATCTTCAGCAACTTGTACAAGATGTATGGGATAGTTGTCTTAACACACACAAAAAAGACCGTAACTATTATATAGGTACACTTGTGGTATATAAAACCTCTCAGAACCTTTATGAAACGATTGATGGACAACAACGCCTTACAACTATTAATATTATACTATGTGCCTTGCAGAATGAGATTGAAAAGAAACGTAACCCATTTCCTTGGTTTAATGGTGTAAACCTTGCCTACCAATTACGTGAAAAAGCATCATCTTCGCTTCAGCAATTATATGAGCATGTCGATCCATTATCAATTGAAGATGCTTATATAAAACAAATGTATGATGATGTGAAACCCACAATGGAAACTGTATTTGGATGTAGCTTGGCAGAGGAAGAAGCAGAGTTTGTAGAACGCTATGATAAATTCAAGAAATATTTTTTTGATAATGTAATTATCACAAGGGTATTACTACCATCAGACACTGTCATGAGTCATTATTTTGAAATAATGAACACACGTGGCGAGCAGTTAGAAAAACATGAAATACTGAAAGCTCGTATGCTTGAAGCTTTGAAGGGGGATACCAAAGCTTTGTGGTTGGCTAATCGTATATGGGAGGCTTGCTCGGATATGAATCATTATGTACAGATGGGGATAAGTGATACAAAACTCCGCCAACTTATTTTTTCAAATGACATGAATACATTGAAGGCTCGTGACTTTGATGAACTTGTTCGGTTTGTTGAAAAGATGGAACAACAAGAAGAACCGTTTTCTATAATAGATGTAATAGGTAAAGATTCAAATATAGATCAAATAAGCTCTAATAGGGATAAAGAAGATAAGTATTCTGGAAATGAGGATAGATTTCATTCAGTTATCAACTTTCCGAATTTTCTCCTTCACGTATTCAGAGTTATTAGTAAAACCGATATTCCTCTAGATGATAAACGACTGCTTGATATTTTTGAAAAGAAAATAAATACAGTGTTTGTTAAGCAATTTATATATCAGTTGTTGAAACTGCGCTTCCTATTTGACAAATACATTATCAAACGCGACTTTGTAGATAACAAAGAGACTGGAAAATGGAATATCTTAAAATTGGAAGTACAAGAAAAAGGGTATAGTTATAACAATACTTATCACGATAAAGAAGAAGAAAAAAATATCATGATTCAAGCTATGTTTCATGTTTCGCTACCAAGTCAGAGCTATAAACATTGGCTATGTGCTGCGTTGCTGTATTTGTCAGATCATGATGATGGATATGGACTGTATGACTACCTAAACCGACTTTCTCATGCATATATGCTTGATAGATTTATTCGCTCAAGCAGCGAGCAGTTGGACTACTATCAAATCATTTTTAAAAATGAAGGCAAACCGTATAATATTTGTCCTGATAAATTGATACTTCCTCGTTTCAATGCAAATATTGATATATTCTATTTTAATTATTTAGATATGCAGCTTTGGTTAAGGGGTTACCATCGAGAATTTGTTTTTACATCAAGAAGTTCAGTGGAACATTTTTATCCTCAACATCCTATGGAAAACTTTGAACCAATGGATGAAGAACATCTGCATAGTTTTGGAAACTTATGTTTAATTAGTGCTAGTAAAAATTCTAAACTGAGCAATTTTTCTCCAATTCAGAAAACTGATTTTTACAAAAAGTCTACGATAGACAGCATAAAACAAAAACTGATGATGGATATATGTGAAAGTAAACGTAATTGGGAAACTTCCGACATAGAAAAACATGCTGCTGACATGGAGAGTGTATTACTTGAAAGTTTGAAATAAGTAATCTGTCAAACTTTGATTATAATAGCCTTTTGTAGAATCAAAGATTATTAGATTACTTGACGAATATTATCCAACATATAAACTGTTTTGGAGAAGGTTTCTCAATTCTTGCTATATCGTATTTCAATACAAGATGCATAGGTCTTTTGGCATGATTTATCTCTTTTTGTTCAGCGTTTTTTATAGAATTTCCGTAACTTTGCAGGCTTGAATCAAAGGGATTAACAATTTGAAAACCGAAACTATGACATCCAAAGAGATAAGAAAACGTTTTCTTGATTTTTTCGCTTCCAAGGGACATCAGATAGTACCTTCGGCGCCGATAACCGTAAAAAACGACCCTACGCTTCTGTTTACCAATGCGGGCATGAACCAGTTCAAGGATATTTTTCTTGGCAATACGCACAAGCCTTACGACAGGGCGGCGGACAGTCAGAAATGTCTGCGTGTGAGCGGTAAACACAACGATTTGGAAGAGGTTGGGCACGACACCTATCATCATACCATGTTCGAGATGTTGGGCAACTGGTCCTTCGGAGACTATTTCAAGAAGGAGGCCATAGCCTATGCGTGGGAGCTGTTGACAAAGGAATACGGCATAGACAAGGACATAATATATGTTACGGTGTTCGGAGGAGACGAGAAGGAGGGTTTGAAGGCGGACACAGAGGCTTTTGAATATTGGAAAGAATGGATTGCCGAGGATAGGATATTGTTCGGCAGCAAGAAGGACAACTTTTGGGAGATGGGGGAAACCGGTCCATGCGGCGCGTGTTCGGAGATACATGTCGATCTTCGCAGCATGGAGGAACGCAAGGCCGTAGACGGAAAGGACCTTGTGAACAAGGATAATCCTCTTGTCATAGAGATATGGAATCTTGTCTTCATGGAGTTCAACCGTTTGGCTGATCATTCGCTTGTGCCTTTGAAGGAGAAGAACATAGACACGGGTATGGGATTTGAAAGGCTTTGCATGGTGTTGCAGAACAAGCGTTCCAATTACGATACGGACGTTTTCCGTCCACTGATTTCCGCCTTGTCCGAACAGGCCGGCGTGGAATACGGTACGGATGCAAAGAAAGATACTGCCATGAGGGTATGTGCGGACCACATACGTGCTGTCGCTTTCGCCATTGCAGACGGTCAGTTGCCATCCAACGCCAAGGCAGGCTACGTAATAAGGAGAATATTGAGACGGGCCGTAAGGTACGGCTATACATTCCTTAACTTCGACAAACCTTTCATGTACCGACTTGTAGGGGTCTTGACCGAACAGATGGGAGAGCAGTATCCGGAACTTGTAAAACAAAGAACGTTGATAGATAAGATAATAAGGGAGGAAGAACAGTCCTTCCTGCGTACCTTGTCCAACGGAATAGCAAAATTTGAAAAATATGTCTCCGAGACGGAATCGGGAGTGATAGACGGGGACTTTGCTTTCGAGTTGTTCGATACTTATGGTTTTCCGGTCGATTTGACGGAACTGATGGCAAGGGAAAAAGGTTACGGACTTGATATGAAAGCCTTTGAGGACAACCTGCAAAAGCAGAAGGAGCGTTCGCGCAATGCGGCCAAGAGTACGGCAGGCGACTGGGTCGAACTGGTGGAAGATGGCGGTTCGGGCGACTTTCTGGGCTATGATGTCTTGGAAACGAGGTCGTCACTTTTGAAGTACAGGAAACTGGTCACCAAGAATGCCGAACTGTATCAGCTTGTCTTTGAACGCACTCCTTTCTATGCCGAAATGGGAGGCCAGGTCGGAGACCGCGGATACATGGACAACGGAGAGGAACGCATAGAAATCATAGACACACAAAAGGAGAACAAACTCACCGTTCATATAGTGAAAAGGCTTCCAAAGAACCTTCAGACCGAATTTGCCCTTGTCGTTGACAGTAAAAGACGCAGGGCGATAGAGGCCAACCATACCGCAACGCATCTTCTTCACAATGCCTTGAGACAGGTCCTTGGCAATCATGTAGAGCAGAAGGGTTCGTATGTAAATGAAGACAGGCTTCGTTTCGACTTCTCTCATCCGAGCAAGTTGACGGAAGAGGAGATAAGACAGGTGGAACGTCTGGTCAATGCCGCAATACGCGAGGACTATCCTTTGGAAGAGTTCAGGGATATCCCTATCGAGGAGGCACGGAACATGGGAGCGATGGCTTTGTTCGGGGAAAAATACGGCGACAAGGTTCGTTGCGTACGCTTCGGTCAGAGCATAGAGTTGTGCGGAGGTACTCACGCATCCTCCACTGGAAGGATTGGAATGATAAACATAATGAGCGAGACGGCCGTTGCCGCAGGCGTAAGACGTATAGAGGCGGTAAGCGGGGAGGCTTGCGAGGAATACTTCAACGCGATGGTTGACATGATGAAGGAAATGCGTTCTCTCTTTGCCGCAAGTCCGAATGTGTTGCACTCCGTCAAGAAAATGATAGAGGAGGATGCCAGACTGAAGGCTGAACTGGAGCGTTTCCAAAAGGAAAAAGTCGCCTTGATGGTTGACAAGCTGAAGGAACAAGCCGTTCATAAAGAAGGGATTAGCCTCATAGAGCTAAACACTGACTCTATAGGGGCGGATGCTGTTAAGGACATGGCTTTCAGACTTAGGGATGTTTATTCCGATCTATGCTTCATCGCTTCGGGAGAGACGGACGGCAAGGTCGGCCTTACCCTCATGCTCGGCGAAAGCCTTGTTGCGCAGGGCAAGGATGCCGCAGCCTTGATACGTCAGGCCGCAAAGCACATCAAAGGTGGTGGAGGCGGACAGAAACACTTCGCTACCGCAGGCGGAAAGGACGCTTCGGGACTGTTTGCCGCCGTGGAAGAGATAAAGAGAAACGTACTTGAATAAAAACCAAACGGAACAAAATGCAGAACATACGTAATGTTGCGATAATAGCCCATGTTGACCATGGCAAGACTACTTTGGTGGACAGGATGCTTTACCAGGCCAAACTGTTCAGGGACAATCAGGAAACAAAGGAACTGATATTGGACAACAACGACCTCGAAAGGGAAAGGGGAATAACCATTCTTTCCAAGAACGTATCCATACGCTACAAAGGTTACAAGATAAACATAATAGACACTCCGGGTCACAGCGATTTCGGCGGAGAGGTCGAAAGAGTGTTGAACATGGCCGACGGAGTGTTGCTCGTTGTCGATGCCTTCGAAGGCCCAATGCCGCAGACGCGTTTCGTGCTTCAAAAGGCAATAGAGCTGAACCTCAAGCCGATAGTGGTTATCAACAAGGTGGACAAACCCAACTGCAATCCTGTCGATACGCAGGAAAAGGTGTTCGACCTTATGTTCAACCTCGGCGCAACGGAAGACCAGTTGGATTTCCCTACCGTTTACGGCTCGTCAAAGCAGGGCTGGATGAGCGAGGACTGGCAGAAACCGACTGAAGACATATCCTACCTGCTCGACCAGATAATAGAACACATTCCGCCATACAGGGCGGAAGAGGGTAACACACAGCTGATGATTTCCTCTTTGGACTATTCCTCCTACGTGGGACGTATAGCCGTCGGACGGCTGCACCGCGGCAGCCTTGTGGCAGGCCAGGACGTTGTGCTCGCTAAGCCGAACGGGGAGATGATACGCTCAAGGATTAAAGAGCTGTATGTATTCGAAGGATTGGCAAAGGAAAAGATAAAGACGCCTGTTCAGGCCGGCGAGATATGTGCCGTGCTCGGACTGGAGAACTTCGACATAGGCGATACGGTTTGCGATGCCGAAGAGCCGCAACCGCTCAAGCCAATAAAGGTTGACGACCCTACGATGAGCATGCTTTTCACCATCAACAACTCTCCTTTCTACGGCAGGGACGGAAAGTATGTCACCTCACGCCACTTGAGGGAACGTCTTTACGCCGAGCTTGAAAAGAACCTCGCAATGAGAGTGGAGGAGACGGACTCGCCCGATTCGCTCATCGTTTACGGACGCGGAATACTGCATCTTTCCATACTGATAGAGACCATGAGGAGGGAAGGCTACGAACTGCAGGTCGGACAGCCAAAGGTAATCATCAAGGAAATCGACGGGCAGAAGTGCGAGCCTGTTGAGCAGTTGACGATAGTCGTTCCCGAACAGTTCTCGGGCAGGGTGATAGAACTGGTCACCAACCGCAAGGGAGAGATAAACTCCATAGAGCCGCAGGGCGACAGATCCCACATAGAGTTCACCATACCTTCCAGAGGCCTTATAGGGTTGAGAAACAACGTCCTCACCGCTTCGGAAGGAGAGGCCATAATGGCACACAGACTGAAGGGCTACGAACCTTGGAAGGGAGAGATGACGGGAAGAAGGATGGGAGCCCTCATAGCCAAGGAGACAGGTCCCGCAATAGAATACTCTATAAACAAACTGCAGGACAGAGGTCGTTTCTTCGTTTCTCCGGGTGAGGAAGTGTATGGAGGAATGGTCGTGGGAGAGGGTCTGAGACCCGACGACATAGTGGTCAACCTTACGATAACCAAGAAGCTTTCAAACATGCGTTCGGCGGGAGCGGACGAAAAGGTCAACATTGCGCCTGCCGTCAAGTTCTCGTTGGAGGAAGCGATGGAATACATAGCGGAGGACGAATATCTTGAAATCACTCCGCATCATCTGAGAATAAGAAAGATACTGTTGGACGAGACGGCAAGGAAAAGAGCAGCCAACGCCGCCCAGAAAGAACAGTGAAAGACATAGTGCAACATCGTTCTATCGCCGGGAGACAAGTCTCCGGGAGGAAAGTCCGAGCAACACAGAGCATCATACTACCTAACGGGTAGGCAGGTTTGGGAAAAGCCTGACAGAGAGTGCCACAGAAAACAACCGCCTGCAAAGGTAAGGGTGAAAATGTGAGGTAAGAGCTCACAACCCGGCTTAGCGATAGGTCGGGTGGGTAAACCTTATGAGTTGAAAGACCAAATATATCGGAATCAAGGGCTGCTCGTCCGCTCCGAGGGGTAGGTCGTTTGAGGCCTGTCGCGAGGCAGGTCCTAGATTAATGATAGAACGGCCTGGTTTCAGGCTGACAGAACTCGGCTTACAGATGTTGCACTTTTCTTTTTTTTCAAAACAAATCCTCATGAAAAAGTGTCATTGACAACAAATGGAACTGACAGACAAAGAATTGGTCGAGGGGTGTCTGAAAAACGACAGGAAAGCCCAAAAGGCTCTTTATGACAAATATTCCGCCATGCTCTTCGGAGTATGCCTGCGTTATGCCCGCAACAGGCAGGACGCAGAGGACATATTTCAGGAATCCTTCGTGAAGGCATACGGTCAGCTCAACAAGTACAGCCATTCGGGCTCTTTGGCAGGCTGGCTGCGGAGACTTTTCATAAACAACGCCCTGAACTACTACCGTTACGACAAATCCTATCTGTGTTCCACCGACGTGGAGAGTTACGATGTGGGCAAAGAGACGCTGAATGTGGACAACTATTCCACAGAGGAGATAATAAAGGCGATAGAGCAGTTGCCAGACGAGTGCAGAACGGTGTTCAACATGGTGGAAATAGAGGGTTATTCCTATCAGGAACTGTCCCAAATGTGGAATGCCAACCAAAACACGCTCAGAGGTTTCAACTTCAAGGCCAAAAGAATACTCAGGGAATATTTTGAAAAAATGGACAAGAGACAATATTGAATATGGACAGGAATTTTGAACAGTTCGGCAAGAGACTGAAAGATTATGAGGAACAACCGCCAAAGGAGTTGTGGGAAAAGATAGACAGAAGGGTTTCTTCGGGCAGAAATCCTTACCTTGTCGGTGCGATAGTTGCCGCATCGCTTTGTCTTCTCGGTTTTGTGGGCGTCATGCTATTCACTCCCGTAAGGCCGGAGAATGACAAGGATATTGCGGTGCAGGACAAGGTGCGGACGCAAACGCCGAAAGAGGATATTGGAATCAGAAAAGAAAAAAATCTTTTCAGAAAAGAAAAAATTGAAACCAAAAAAGAAAACATAGCTGTTGAGAGGGTGCGTACCGAACATGAGGGTTTGAGAGAAGAGGTCAAAGTAACATTAAGTGAAGAATTAGCAAACAACATGCAAAGTGTTGTTGCAAAGTCTGTTGTAAAGGTTGATAAAATATCGAAGACAAAGACTGCAAAGCCTGTCGCAAAGGTGGAGGGAACCAAAATGGAGGAGAATGGGGCAGATGCGGCTGTTAATGTTGCGGACAAGTCGCCGCAGGCTCCCGAAGAGGAATTGAACCGCATGGTGTTGTTCATACCCAATGCGTTTACGCCTTCGGAAAGCACCAACAACATATTCAAGCCTGCACAGGCGGAGGTGAGCGATTACAGAATTGAGATATACAACCGTCAGGGAGTGATGGTTTTTGCAAGCAACGAGATAAGCTGCGGTTGGGACGGCAAATATGACGGTTCCCTTTGTCTTCAGGGAGCTTATTACTATTTCGTCCGCTTCAAGGACATGAAAGGCATGCAGCACACTCAGAAGGGTACTCTGATGTTGATAAAATAATTCTTGCATATCAAAAAAAAACTAAATATTTGCATATTTATTGAAGTGTTTATACCTTTGCCGAGAGTTATTAACCATAAACACTAATCAACATGAAGACAATCAAGATTTGTTTTGTTGTTCTGTTTGCCTCTCTGGCCTTTGTTGCCTGCGAACAGGAAAATAATAACGATAAAACAACGGGTAAGGAATCCGTGGAGGCGTTTTATTCCAATTTGGGAGAGTGTGTTCCTATGCAATTGGAAACCGGTGCCAGACCGAAGGAACAGTACAATTGGCAGCTCGATGGCAATACTTTGACCATCAAAAGGGAAAACACCTTGTGGCCTCTGCATTATTCCGATTCCCGTATATATGTAGAGTATGTGGACAACACTGTCTATATCATTGAACGTTGGTATTCGAGTCTGGAAGCCAATACGCCTTATTTCCGCGATACGGAGCTGACTGTCGAGAATTTGAAGCCGGGACAATGGGTGGTGAAAAACATTCTGGAGTTCCCTTCCTATCACTGTCATCCCGAAATCGCATGCACGGATTTTAATGCCTCCGTAGGCGTTTCTTCGTGCAACACGTTTTCAATAGAGGTAAAACAGAGTGCTGAACATTAAAACTTATTTCAAGATGAAAACAATGAAGATTTATATTGCTATCCTGTTTGCCTCTTTGGCCTTTGTTGCCTGCGAACAGGAAAATAATAACGATAAAACAACGGGTAAGGAATCCGTGGAGGCGTTTTATTCCGATTTGGGGGAATGTACATACGATTCTGCTTTGGAAAGTCCTGAAGAAGAATTGACATGGAATGTAAAAGACAATGAACTTGTCATAAGCAGAAAGAATACCCGCTGCGAATGTGAGGCGGACAATTCCAGGATATATACGGAGATAGTCAATGATACTGTTTATGTGGTTGAAAGATGGTATTCAAGTGCCGCGTCCAATGACGGTCAGTACAGGGATATGGAAATTACGGTTTTGAATCTTCCGAAAGGCAAATGGGTAGTGAACAATCTTCTGGAATATCCCCGTTATTCGGAATTGAACCTTGACGAAAATTCCACCATCATGACAACGGGAGCCGTAGACGTTAGGTCTCAAAACATATTTTCAATAGAAGTGAAATAAATTATTAATCTTGTTTTTATGTTATCCGGGTGGTGCGATTGGATTGCGCCACCCTTTGTTTTTTTTAGTGAGAATAGCACCGGGGAAATTGCAAAAAATGACTACCTTTGCAGAAGCATTTAAAACACTAAGGAAAGATGACTGATATTATCGAATTGAAAAGAATCGCAACTCAGGTCAGAAGAGACATAATAAGAATGGTGGGCGGAGCTTCTTCGGGACATCCCGGAGGAAGTCTCGGTTGTGCCGATGTGATGACCGCACTATATTTCGGACACATGGATTTGGATCCGGAACATTTTGACAGAAAGGGCAGAAACGAAGACATGTTCTTTTTGTCAAACGGACATATTTCACCTGTATGGTACAGCGTGTTGGCCAGAAGGGGTTATTTTCCGGTAAAGGAACTCGGCACGTTCAGGCGTTTGGGAAGCCGTTTGCAGGGACATCCGAGCGTTCACGACAAGTTGCCGGGCATAAGACAAGCGTCTGGTTCTTTGGGACAGGGTCTTTCCGTCGGCATAGGGGCTGCCATTGCCAAGAAGATGGACGGATGCGACAAGCTGGTATATACCCTTCACGGCGACGGGGAATTGCAGGAGGGACAGATATGGGAGGCTGTCATGTTTGCGGGAGCTAAACATGTGGACAACCTTATAGCTATAGTGGATGTCAACAACCTTCAGATAGACGGCACTACCGACAAGGTATGTTCTCTTGGCGATTTGGAGAAGAAGTTCGAGGCCTTCATGTGGAAGACGGTAACAATGGACGGCAACGACATGCAAAGCGTTGTGGACGGATTGCGCAAGGCCAAGGCGGAAACAGGACAGTCCAGACCTGTTGTCATATTGATGAAGACACACATGGGCTTCGGCGTGGACTTCATGCAGGACGACAACAAATGGCACGGCACCGCACCTAATGAAGAACAGGTTGCCAAGGCCCTTTCTCAATTGGAGGAAACTTTGGGCGACTATTAGCATAAACGTTTCTTTTGAACAGGATGACGAAAAGAGCTTGTTACGATTTTATATTGGTTATGGTCTTTGTCTTCGGGGGCTTCGGTCTGCTTCACTGCCAGCCCAAGGGGGTCAAGGTGACCAAGGAGGATGTTTTCCAGAAGACAAGGATTCTGTTTGTTCTGGACTGCTCCAACAGCATGTACGGCATGTGGCAGAGCAATACCAAGATAAAGATAGCGCAGTCGCTCATATCCAACATTGTCGATACTTTGAGCGGACGTCCCGGTGTGGAGATGGCATTGAGAGCCTTCGGACATACCAAGAACTTCCCTCCGCAGGACTGTGACGACACCCGTCTGGAGGTTGGCTTCGCACCGAACAACACCGATCAGATAAAGGCCAAGCTCAAGGCTCTCGTGCCTCGCGGAAGTTCGCCTATAGCCTCGTCACTGCGTCGTTGCGTCACCGATTTTCCGGACTGCGACAACTGCAGGAACATAGTGATATTGATAACCGACGGAATAGACGAGTGTTCGGGCGATGTGTGCAAGGCATCCAGGGAACTGCAGAAACAGGGGGCCTTTCTAAAGCCGTTCGTAATAGGAATAGGAAGGGGTTTGAGCAAATATTTCGAATGTGCAGGCACTTACTATGAGGTAGGCAATGAAATAGAGTTCTCCAAGGCATTGAACAACATAGTCTATCAGGCTCTGAACAATACCACCTCGCAGGTCAACCTGCTGGATTCCTACATGGAGGCAAGTGAAACGAATGTTCCCATGACCTTCTACGACTCGCAGAGCAAGGTGTTGAGATACACCTTCATGCACACCTTCAACGCCAAGGGCCTTTCGGATACCCTTGTGCTTGACCCTTTGATAAACTACGACATAGTGGTGCATACCATACCGCCGGTCAAGGTGGAGAATGTGCAGTTGAACCCAGGCCGTCACACCATAATACCCATAAAGTCCCCTCAGGGCAACATGATAATCAAGTGGGCGGAACAGGACCGCAGGATGAAGGACGGCATACAGGTCATAGTCAGGGAATCTGGCAAACCCGATGCGGTGAACATACAGCCCTTGAACAAGTCGGAACGTTATCTTGTAGGCAAATACGACCTCGAAATACTTACGCTGCCGCGTCTTAACATAGAAAACGTGGAAATAGGACAAAGCTCCACAACCACAATAGAGATACCTCAAAGCGGCACATTGTATCTTAGCAAGGGCAAACAGAAGGTATTGGGAAGCATATTCGTCAGAGACAGTGAGGAAACCAAGTGGGTGTGCAACCTTGAGGAAGAACTGTTGAATGAAACGATAAACCTTTTGCCCGGACAATATATGGTCGTATTGAGGTCAAAGAACGCCACAAAGACGACTCAGACGGTGATAAAGGAATTTAAAATAGAATCGAACAAGACCACAACGGTCTCTTTTGAAAAGTAAAACAAAGAAAACCATATACTATGAAAGAATATCAACTCTTAGGCAAAAAGGATACCCGTTCGGGATTCGGAGCAGGACTTTTGGAAGCGGGCAGACGAAACAAGAATGTCGTTGCCTTGTGCGCCGACCTTATCGGTTCGGTGAAAATGGACTCGTTTTACAAGGAATTTCCCGACAGGACTATACAGTGCGGCATAGCGGAGGCCGACATGATAGGCATAGCCGCAGGACTGGCTCTGAGCGGCAAGGTTGCATTTGCGGGGAGCTTTGCGGCCTTTTCCACCGGAAGGGTTTATGACCAGATACGTCAGGCAGTGGCCTATTCTGACACAAACGTCAAGATAGCCGGCTCTCATGCTGGAGTTACCCTCGGCGAGGACGGAGCGACACATCAGATATTGGAAGACATAGGTCTTATGAAGATGTTGCCCAACATGGTAGTGCTCAATCCTTGCGACTACAACCAGACAAAGGCTGCAACCATTGCGGCAGCGGAATACATGGGACCGGTTTACATACGTTTCGGTCGTCCGAGCGTTCCGGTGTTCATCCCGGAGGACATGCCGTTCGAAATAGGCAAGGCCCTTTTGCTCAGCGAGGGAAAGGATGTAAGCCTTGTGGCAACGGGACATCTGGTATGGGAAGCGCTTGAGGCAGCAAGACTTTTGGAAAAGGAAGGCATATCGGCCGAAGTGATTGACATACATACCATAAAGCCTTTGGACGGTGAGGCCATATTGCGTTCTGCAAGAAAGACGGGCTGTGTCGTTGGCTGCGAAGAACATCAGTTCAACGGCGGATTGAACGAAAGCATTGCGCAGTTGTTGGTAAGAAACGAACCTGTACCGATGGAGTTCATAGGTGTGGATGATGAATTCGGCCAAAGCGGCAAACCTGACGAACTGATGGTCAGATACAACCTTAAGGCGGAAAACATAGCCGCTGCCGCAAAAAAAGCCATATCGAGAAAGAAGTAATCCATTTCCGTACGGATGGAATCGAATCCCGAATTGCGTCTTGCGGAAAAGTATGTCAACCAGACCGACACCAACATATTCCTTACCGGTAAGGCCGGTACGGGAAAGACAACCTTTTTGAGACATATTGCGGCCACAACGCACAAGCGCAGAGTGGTGCTCGCCCCGACCGGAATAGCGGCTCTTAATGCCGAAGGGACGACAATCCATTCCTTTTTCCAGTTTTCGTTTGCGCCCTATCTGCCCGGATATGCCTCCGAAAGGATAAGTTATCGAAAGGAAAGGCTTAACCTTATAAGAAGTCTCGAACTGATAATAATAGACGAGGCCTCGATGATGCGTGCCGACATTCTGGACCATATAGACGACATATTGAGGCAGGTGCGACCAAAATTCAGGGACAGACCTTTCGGAGGAGTGCAGATGTTGCTTATTGGCGACTTGAGCCAGCTGCCTCCCGTTGTTCAGGGTGAGGAGTATGAAGTGCTGAAAACGGAATACGACACACCTTATTTCTTTTCGAGCAGGGCTTTCGCACAATCCCTTTTCCGAACCATAAGCCTCGAAAGGATATACAGGCAGACAAGCCCCTTGTTTGTCGAGATGCTCAACAGGATAAGGGTGAACAATCTGAATGAAGAACTGATAGAAAGACTTAATGCAAGGTATGAACCGGATGCTCTCGCCAATCAGAAGGAGGGCGTGGTGGTCTTGTGTACGCACAACTCCCAGGCGGGAAAGATAAACGAGGAAAAGCTGAAGGAAATAGAGCTGGAGGAATACGTATATCGTGCCGAAATAGAACGCAACTTTCCGGAAAACATGTATCCCAATGCCGAGCGACTCGTATTGAAACAGGGTGCGCAGGTCATCTTCATTGCCAATGACTGTGACTCGAGTCCAAGGCGTTATTACAACGGTTCGATAGGCAGGGTGGATAGTCTGGACGATGAAGAGGTTAGGGTAAGGATGGAAGATGGCGGAAACGTGGTGAGCGTCAAAAGACATCTTTGGGAAAACTGCCGTTATACCCTTGACAGAAAGACAAGGGAGATAAGAAGTGAAACGATAGGCACCTTCCTGCAGTTTCCTCTCAAGCTGGCATGGGCCATAACCGTACACAAAAGTCAGGGACTTACCTTCGACAGGGTGATAATAGATGCCAACCGCGCCTTCACTCACGGACAGTTTTACGTTGCGTTGAGCCGTTGCCGCAGCCTTGAAGGGGTGGTGCTGTGCGAGAGGTTCAACCCTTATGCTGTGATGACGGATGAAAAGGTCAGCGACTTTTCATACCGGCAGCTTGCATCCTCTCCCGATGAGAACACTTTCAGGGAGGACAATTATGCCTATGTGTTCAGGGTCTTTGAACAGATATTCGACTTCCGTCCGTTGTCCTACGCATTGCATGTAATCCTTCAGGTCAACGGGTCGTGCATAAAGAGGCAGGACGCGGAGGCGGCCGAAAGGATAAAGATACTGGCCGAGGAATCCCTTCTGGAGATATGCGGGGTGGGAGAGAGGTTCCTAAGGGAGATAGGGCAGATAAGGCAAAGATTTTCAATGGAAAAGACAACGAAGCGTCTTTTGGAGAGAAGCCTTAAGGCTGCCGCATATTTCACAGACAAAACGGAAAAGATATTCGAACTGCTCTATATTGTGGACAATGCCTCATTGCAGGAGGACGAACAAAAGGAAGAGGTGGAACAGTCGGCTATGGCCCTGGCAAAGGAAACGGAAATAAAACATAGAATTTTAACTTATCTAAAGGAGCGGAAGTTTGATTTCAATGCACTGATAAATTACAGAAGCAGTCTGTATGCCTATGGTGACGACATGCCATTGAAGTCATTGGAGGCCTATATGAAGACCCGTAAAAAGAATGAGGCAAAGCAAAGTGATGAACTTGTGATGGATGACCTGTACGAGGCTTTGAAGTCATGGCGCAGGAAAAAAGCCGAAGAACTGAACGTGCCGGCATATACGGTTATAAGCCGTCAGGGATTCGACAGTATCATAAGGTTTAAGCCGACGAGAATTGAAAATTTGCAGACGCTTAAGGGAATCGGTCCGAAAACCGTGGAGAAATACGCTGAAGAAATACTGGAAATCGTAAGGACAAAATCCTGAATATCGGAAATATCCTTTGAAAACTTCTATGCGTTTTTGTGTGATTGTTTTCTGAAACAAAAAAAATCTTTTCTGAATCCGTTTTTATCTTTTCTGAATTCGTCGGTGAAAAACCGCCAGGAAAATTCTTGAAAACGCGTAAAAATCCGCTCTTACAAAAATGGAACATAATATCTATTATGTAAAGTAGAAGTGAATGAAAAAAGAAGAGAATCCTTTTGCGGACCCTCTTCTTTTTGTTTAGTTCTTTGCGTTCAACATGGCATCTATCTTCTGATATTCTTCTTTCATGTTGAGCAACGAATAAATATTTCTCAATGATTTCAAAGTCTGGAAATCCTTTGGTTTTTTCTCCAAAACCTTGTTGTAGTTCGGAATTGCTTTTTTGAAGTATTCAAACGCTTCGTTCTTCATCTTGTCGTACAGACCGGTTTCATCTTCCAAAGGAACTTTCTCAGCTTCTTTCAAAAGATCTATTCCCTTGTTGAAATAAGTCGAAGCCAATCCGAAATATGCATCCGTCTGGTCTGCCTTCAGGCTTAATGACTTGTTGTAATACTCTTCAGCTTTTGCCATATCGCCCGCATCGCGGTAGATTCCTCCCACATAGTTAAGGTTGTCTGGATTGTCCGCACCCAAAGCCAATATTTCCTGTATCAGTTTTTCAGCCTCGGCATTGTTTCCCGCACTTATGTATGAGCTTGCGAGCAATGCCTTCAACTGAGTGTCCTTCGACAAAACCTTCACGCCTTTTTTCAATACGTTTATGGCCTTGTCCATTTCCTTTGCCTGCTGATTGTAGACGAAAAGGTTTATGTAAGCCTCTCTTTCCTTTGTATTGCCCTTTACCAATTCCCTGTACAGTTCCGCAGCCTTGTCCTTCTGGTTTGTTGCATCATACGCCATGGCCATTATCAGCTTTGTCCTTTCGATTACTTCCTTGTACTGGCATACGTTTGCGGCCTGAAGGGTTTTTTCAAGCAAAGGAATGCTCTCCTGATACTTGCCTTCGTTGAATACGTCTATCGCTCTCTGCAACTGGTATCCGGCAATGACCATCAAAGCTCCGTTGGATACGGTTATGTATTCGTTTGTCTTGTTTGCCTTTTCTATTTCTATTGACTTGATAAGGGCGTTCTGCGCCTTGTCTGCCAATTCATTGATAGGCACCTTTACTTTCTGTTTCTTGAGCAGTTTCTGGTCATCTTCGTTTGTTGACTGTGAGAGTTCGACAAACTTGGCGTAGATAAGACCTGCATAATGCCATGTCTTGGCATCGTCCTTTGTCTTTTCGTGAACACAAGCCTCCTCAATGTTTTCCATCGCGTTTCTAAGCCTGTCGTTCTTCATGTCCGAATAGGCGCTTTGCACTTTCATCGTTTGTGCAAAAGACCCCGCAGCCATAAGCAACAAGGCTGCCGATACTAAACTTTTCTTCATCATTATTCTATTGTTTGTTGTTCATTACCCGATTCTGCATTATCCGTTTCAGTTTCCGCCGTTTCCTCTTCCTCCTCGCGGCTTATCCTTGCAATGGAAGCTATGGCGTCGTTGGCCTTTATGTCTATCAGTTTGACACCCTGTGTCGCTCTTCCCAATGTTCTCAAGTCCGCAACATGCATCCGTATCGTCAGACCCGAACGGTTCATTATCATAAGGTCGTCCTGGTCGCTCACATCCGCTATCGCTATCAAATCACCCGTCTTTTCGGTTATGTTCAATGTCTTTACGCCTTTTGCTCCTCTGTTGGTTATTCTGTATTCCTCCAGTTTGGAACGTTTGCCGTAACCGTTCTCCGATACGACAAGAACATCGCTTTGGGCGTTTGCCACAACCATTCCTACCACTTCGTCCTTCTCCCCTGCCAAAGTCATGGCCCTTACTCCTGCCGCGCCTCTTCCCATCGCCCTGACGGTGCTTTCGTTGAAACGTATGCTCTTTCCGCAGCGAGAAGCCAGCAATATCTCGTCGTTGCCGCTTGTAAGCCTTGCCGCCAAAAGTTCATCGCCATCCTTTATTCCAAAAGCTATTATTCCCTTCGTACGAGGATGCGAATACGCCTCGAGGGATGTTTTCTTTATCTGACCTTTCTTGGTACACATTACTATGTAGTTGTTCTCCACATATTCCTTGTCCCTGAGGTCTTTTGTGTTTACGTAGGCCTTTATCGAGTCTCCGTCCTCTATGTTGAGGATATTCTTTATCATCCTGCCCTTGGTGGTCTTTGTTCCTTCGGGTATCTCAAACGCTCTGAGCCAATAGCACTTGCCTTTTTCGGTAAAGAACAGAACATAATCGTGCATTGATGCGGTGTATATGTGTTCTATGAAGTCCTCGTCTCTCAAGGCTCCTCCCCTGCTGCCTTTTCCTCCCCTGTTCTGAACTCTGTACTCGGCCAAAGGTGTACGCTTTATGTAGCCCATGTGGGATATGGAAACGACTATCTCCTCGTTGGCTATCATGTCCTCTATCCTGAAGTCCGACGAGGAGTATTCTATGGTCGAAAGCCTTTTGTCTCCGTATTTCTCCTTGACCTCCAGAAGCTCCTGCTTTACAACCTCCATCAAAACACTCTCGTTAGACAATATTTCTTTGCAACGGTTTATTAAGGCAAGCAATTTATCATATTCATCTTTGAGTTTCTGTACTTCCAGATTGGCAAGCTGTCCCAAACGCATCTCCACAATGGCGGCAGCCTGTCTTTCGCTGAACGAGAACTGTTCCTGCAACTGCTGTTTCGCAATCGAACTCGAAGCCGATGCACGTATCAGCTTTATTATCTCATCTATGAAATCCAAAGCTCTTAAAAGACCCTCGACAATATGCATACGGTCTTCGGCCTTTTTCAATTCAAACCTTGTCCTGCGTTCCACCACCACTTTCCTGTGATCTACGAAACACTCTATTATCTGTTTAAGATTCAACAGTTTCGGCTTTCCGTTAACCAAGGCGATGTTGTTGATTGAAAAAGAGGTCTGAAGCTCGGAATACTGATAGAGCTTGTTAAGCACCACATTGGACATGGCATCGCGTTTGAGCTTGTAGACAATCCTTATTCCGTCCTTGTTGCTCTCATCCTTTATTTTGGATATTCCCTCTATCTTCTTCTCCTCCACCATTGCGGCCTGACGCTTTATCATGTCGGACTTGCACACCTGATAAGGAATGGACGTAACCACTATCTGCTCCCCGTCGGAATGCTTGTCCTGTTCGAAGTGTGCGTTGCCCCTTATCACTATCTGTCCGCGGCCGGTATGATAAGCCTCCCTCACCCCTTCGTATCCGTATATTATGCCGCCCGTAGGGAAGTCCGGAGCCTTGATGTAACGCATCAGTCCGTCAATGTCTATATCCCTGTCGTCTATGTAGGCCACTATGCCGTCTATTACCTCGGAAAGATTGTGAGGCGCCATGTTGGTGGCCATTCCGACAGCTATTCCGCTTGTTCCGTTGACCAAAAGATAAGGCAGCTTGGCCGGAAGAACGACCGGTTCGTCCAAACTGTCATCGAAGTTCTTGACAAAATCAACAGTATCCTTGTTTATGTCGGCCAACATCTCGTCCGCAATCTTCGACATCCTTGCCTCGGTGTAACGCATTGCTGCAGGAGGGTCAAGGTCTATGGAACCGAAGTTTCCCTGTCCGTCAATCATGGTGTATCGCATCGACCACCATTGCGCCATCCTCACCATGGCCATATAAACCGAACTGTCGCCGTGAGGGTGGTACTTACCCAAAACCTCTCCGACTATTCTGGCTGATTTCTTGTGTTTGCTATCGTAGGTCATGCCCATATCGCCCATGGCAAACAATATACGGCGATGAACAGGCTTCAAACCGTCTCTTACATCTGGCAAAGCTCTGGAAACAATGACACTCATCGCATAGTCTATATAGGCCTGCTTCATTTGAGTCTCAATGTTCACCCTGTGTATTCTTTCGTTTTCTAAGTCCATTATGTGCAAGTGTTTATTTTACCCATTAAAATCAACCTGCGAAGTTACGAAAAAAACTCGGATTGCCGAAAAAAACGGAAAAAACAACGAGTCTTAAACAATATCTTCCGTTTAAATATTGCTCACTTACTCAAATAAGTTCTGATACGTGAATATCTTTTATTTTCATCTTGAATTGAGAACGTACAGAAATATTCTCAATTTCTATTTTTCTGCTTTTACTCAAAGTCAAAAAATCTTTGTCATTATCTATGCCAACAAATTTCCTGTTTAATAAATTGGCAGCAATGCCTGTTGTACTGCTACCTGAAAAAGGATCTAAAATCCACATATCCTTTAATGTGGATGCTAAAATGATACGCGCAAGAAGTGCCAACGGCTTTTGCGTAGGATGTTTTCCACAGTTTTTTTCCCAACGGGATATGGCAGGCAAATGCCAAACATCCGTCATTTGTTTGTTGCCATTTATGCGTTTCATCAGCTCATAATTGTAATAATGAGCAACTTTAGGTAATTTTCTGGCCCAAATTACAAACTCGGTAGAGAATGTAAAATATCGACAAGATATATTAGGCGGGGGATTTGTTTTTACCCATGTAATTACATTCAATATCTTATAACCTAATTCCGTTAATTGATTGGCAACAGAAAAAATGTTGTGATATGTACCGCTTACCCAGATAGTGCCATTGTCCTTTAGCTTGTCACGACATAATTTTAACCATTCTCTATTAAACGCATCTATGTATTCAATTGTACCGCCTTTATCCCATTCTCCTTTGTCAACGCAGACTATTTTACCGTTCTGAACACTTATTCCTCCATTGGATAGAAAATAAGGAGGATCTGCAAATATCATATCAAACTTGAAGTCAAACTGTTGTAAGAGTTTAAGACTGTCTCCATGAAACAAAACAAATTGTCCGTCTGCTGACTTAAAGTAAGGAGAAAGTTTCATTTGACAATTCTATATCTGTCGGTTTTTACAAGACGAATACTGTTATAATCGTTTGGGTCCGTAAATTCATATTGCCACATGTAATAGATTTCTTCTCCTTCAATACATCTTCTTTCAAAGAAAACCGTATATACTGTTTTGCCGGTAGCTTCTTGCCATTGCCTGAACGGATAATACAATTGTCTGATAATAGTATTTGTGGTCATAGAGTTCTTTGCTTCAATCAAAACAATACTGTCTCGTCCTTCATATCCGGCATCCACCTCTGTTTGCACACTTTCCGTTGAAAGCAATACACCGTTCGTTTTGAATGAAAATGGTGGCGTATATTTTCTTCCGCGTATTGTCAAGACCAATGACGGATCATTCATAAACGTTCTAATTAAAGAATTTGCATATGCGTAATCCAAATGCTGCATCTCTGAATTTCCCACAACAGAACTTTTAAGTTCAAAATCCAACTTGCTGTTGTAGGTTTTAACAGGTGTAGTTATATCCGGAATATCAATATATCCTTCACCTTTCACTATGTAGTAAACTCCATTATGCTTTGGTAAAATAAACAGATTATTCTCCTTAAATATTTGAGGTCTCGACTCTCTGCTGTCTTGCTTGCAAAGTATTCTTACCTCTTTTTCCGCAGTGCTTTTAAAATTCTGGCAAGCCTTTTTTATCTGTTCTGCTTTCAATACAAACGGACCTTTTGTAAAATCATGCTGTCCAATGTTACAATCATCATATATCTTTTTCCACGAATTGTCTGAAGCCATTCCTATTTTATTTAATTGTTGTTATTCATCTTATACTTTTACACCGCTGCATATTCAATTTGCTTATCCTTCGAATCCGAATATATGAAACGGGATATATTTGTATAATTTCTGATTAAAAGTTCCGTCAGTTTGCCGCGTTTCAACGGATTTGAATTTATTGAACGTGAAGCATAAACTCTGTCAATATTATACTCTTTGTACAAGTCGTCAAAGAACGTATCGTCATTGTTTCGCCCTTTACAGTCTGAATTGCTCAACATTATCAGACAATGTTTATCCGATAATCTGTCAAAATATTTTTTGAGCCGTATTTGCTCACTGTCATCGAATATTTCTTTCGAATAAGAAGTAAAACTCGATGTCTTGTCAAGCGGACGATAAGGAGGGTCAAAATAAACAAAAGTATTTTTGGATACGAATTTTTCTGTCTGTTCAAAATCTCCATTTATTATTTCAACTTTCTGCAATAATTTGCTATCCTCGAAAATGGTTGACTCATCACATATTTTCGGATTTTTATATCTGCCGAAAGGTACATTGAATTCGCCCTTGGAATTTACTCTGTAAAGACCGTTGAAACATGTTTTGTTTAAAAAGATAAGATATGCAGTATTGTCAACATCTGACAACTCTTTTGTATTGAAATGTTTTCTGACAGTTAAATAAAAATACTTTCTATCATTGTCATTTGTTATGTCAGAATATTCTTTGTCTATTGATTTCAGTGTGCTTACAAGGTCTTCGGGACGTGTTTTTACGATATTGTACGCCTTGATTAAATCTGGATTCAAATCATTTATGACAGCCTTGTCTATATTCGGAAATGTTTTAAGCATAAAAAAAAGCATTGCTCCGCCACCTATGAAAGGTTCCATATATGTAAATCCATCCAATTTGGATAAACTCACAGGCAACATATCAACAAAAGTCGACAATAATTGTCCTTTCCCTCCTACCCATTTAATGAAAGGTTTGGCTTCAGCTTTAATCATATTGTTTTTTGATTGGTATATGTGTAAATATATATCATCCTACTTCATTTATCCGCGAAATTACAAAAAAAAACTCGTATTGCCCGAAAAAGACAGATAACGCAGAGTATGATTTTCGGACATTTGCCCTTTCCGGCAAAATGATTATCTTTGCATTTTTGGATTCAGAAAACAAAAAAATGTCTTCTGAATCCGTCCGATTGTAATCAGAAAAGAAAATCATGAGTTTGTTTGAGACAAGAAAACCAAAAAGATTCGAATACAAGCCGAGGTTCTATAACCCCGACAAGGAAGAACTCGAACAGTTGAAAGCCAAATACGGCAACAACGAAGGCGAAAGCTACAAGCGCAGAATAGACATCCGTTCGGCAATGAAAGAGAAAAAAGAGGAAAAACTCGGCAAACCCGTTTCGGGCTTGCGCATCATATTCATCGCCTGTCTTATCATCGCAATTCTTTATTTCCTTTTGTACGTTGTCGAGACATGGCAATAGAGGTATTGGACCAAAGGGTGGCCAACCAGATAGCGGCAGGCGAGGTTGTGAACAGACCCTGCTCGGTGGTCAAGGAATTGATGGAAAACGCAATAGATGCGGGTGCGACCGACATACAGCTTGTGGTGAAGGATGCGGGACGTACCCTCGTTCAGGTTGTGGACAACGGTTGCGGAATGGATGAAAAGGATGCCGAAAGGTGTTTTCTGCCCCATGCAACCAGCAAGATAAGAAACGAGGCCGACCTGTACAACATACACACCATGGGATTCAGAGGAGAAGCTCTTGCCTCGATAGCCTCCATAGCCCAAGTGGAACTCAAGACAAGACGCGAACAGGATCAGCTCGGCACAAAGGTCGAAATAGAGGGCGGAGAGATAAGACAGATGTCGCAGACCGCCTGCCCAAAGGGTACATCCGTTGCGGTAGGAAACATATTCTACAATACGCCCGCAAGACGCAACTTCCTCAAATCCGATGCCATAGAAAACAATCACATATCCGAAGAGTTCATAAGGATAGCTCTTGTAAATACTTCAGTGTCTTTTACTTATTACAACAACAATAAAGTCGTTTACAAGCTCGAAAAAGGTAATCTCAAAAAGCGTATAGGCGACCTTTTCGGTCATTCTGTTGGTGAAAAGCTTCTGCCCATACATGAGGAAATAGACCTTGTGCAGATAAACGGTTATGTCTGCAAGGAAGACCTTTGCAGAAAGAGCAAGAACCAGCAGTATTTCTTTGTGAACAACCGCTATGTCAAAAGCCCTTATTTTGCCAATGCGGTGGACAGGGCATACGCTAATCTGATACCTGAGAAGACATACCCTATCTTCTTCATTCATTTGACTTTGGACCCAAAGAACATAGACGTGAACATACACCCTACCAAGACGGAAGTGAAGTTTTTGGACGAAAGGGTTATATATGCCGTCCTTCACGCTGCCGCAAAGAAAAGCATAGGACAGTTTTCCCTTGCCTCCAAACTGGATTTTTCGGATTCAAGGATAGAGTTTCCAATCATACAGAAGAACACTCCCCTGCCGCAGATACCTAAGGTCAACTTCGACCCAAACTTTAATCCTTTCGAACAAAAGAGTTCAAAGACAGATTATTGCAAGAATGAATACAGATTTTCAAAATCCAGACAGTACGAGCTTATTCCCGATGATAATACGTCTGCTGTCGCGCGCCACAACTACCCCTTGCAATTGTCCGACAGCTATATAGTGACGGTATCAAACGACTCGTTGCTCATAGTTGACCAGAAGAGGGCATCGGAAAAGATAATATACGATAAAATACTGAACCGTCAGCCTTTAGGGATTGAGTCTCAACGTTTGCTTTCGCCTTACAGACATCTGTTTGCACCCAACATAAGTTTTCAGCTTGTGGAATTCATTCCCCTGTTCAAAAACTACGGCATAGAGATGGAATACGACAAGACGGACGGCAGTTTCAAGATATTGGCCAAGCCTGTCGGCCGCAGCATGGAGGATTGCATAGAGTTCATGGAGGACTTTGTAAGAACGGGAAACGAGACGGGAGAAGCCCAACCGACAAGGGAGGAACGTGCATTGAAGACGGCACGAAAGTTAAGCCTGCCCTACGGCAAAAGCCTTTCACGCGAAGAAATGGAGACATTGCTCGCGCAGCTTTTCTCCCTGCCGGACTGCACCGTAGGACCTGACAACAAAAAGGTGATAAGCAGGATGAGTCTGGTGGATGTGGAGAAATTATTTGAGCAGTTCTGATAATATTGTTATCTTTGCACATTCAAGACATGTAATAAAGAAACGGAACGATATGGAACAATATTCACCGCCGAGGTTCAACATACTGCCTCCGGTATGTAAAAATCTTCTGATCATCAACGTTATAGCCTATCTTGCCACAGTAGTGCTGCGGACAAGGGGAATAGATCTCACGGACATATTCGGGCTTCACTTCTTCATGACGGAAAGCCATCACATCTGGCAATATGTCACATACAGTTTTCTGCACGGCAGCTTCAGTCATCTGTTCTTCAACCTGTTCGCCATATGGATGTTCGGTTACACCCTTGAGAACATATGGGGAGCAAGAAAGTTCATGGTCTTTTGCCTTGTTGCCGCCCTCGGAGCTGCACTTGCGCAGGAGATAACCTATTATTTCATGTACAGCGACATAGTTTACGGAGGCTATACCATGGTCAATCTCGGTACTCACACCGTTCCTGCCTCCGACTTTCTCAATTCGATAAACACCATAGGCGCGTCGGGCATAGTGTTCGGCCTTCTGGCAGCCTTCGGGGCCATGTTCCCGAACTCCACAATCTATTTCTATTTCCTTATACCGATAAAGACCAAATGGTTCGTGATAGGCTACATAGTTCTTGAACTTCTGAACGGAATAACGGCCACGGGAGACGGTGTGGCTCACTTTGCGCATCTTGGAGGAGCCGTTGCGGGACTTATATTGCTTTACATCTGGAAAAAGAAAAGGGACAGATACAGATATTGACCTTGAAGGAAAAGAAAGAAAAGAAGGATCAGTTCGTCGTCGCATACCTTTGTGATTTGGATGCGACCGATGGTTGTGTAGCCCAGGCACAAATGTTGGCGCAAGGGCTCGGCAAGGGATTGATTCTGTTGCACATATCCGACAGTCAGTACACGCGGATTGAACCCGAAGAGGCAGAAAAAAGACTGAAGGAGATAAATGCGGGCGTATCCGACCAACTGTTTCATTCCTATCTTGCACTCAAGGGACGCAGCAGAGAGATACTGTACTCTTTGGGAGAGGCCTTGAATGCAGTGGCGATTGTGGCACAGATGCGCGCAGGGGAAAAGGATGTGAAAAGGCCGTGGCATCCGTCCACGCTCTTGAAGAACCTTTCCCTTTCACGAACAGCCTATATGATTGTCGGACAGGACTTTCATCCGACAGGATTCGACAAAGTGGTCATGAGTGTCAACCAGTTACAGGAGAGCAAGGAAAAAACACTGTGGGCGTCTTATTTCGGCAGGTTTTTCGGCAGTGAAATCATATTGTATTACAGGGACTACAAGGACGAATATCACAAAAAGCAACTGACGCTTAACCTTAACTTCACAAGGAAGATGTTCTCGCATTTCGGACTGACAAGCAGCGAACATCACAGTGGTGACAACAGAACACCGCTGGACGTACAGGCCTTGGGATATGCCAAGGAGTGTGGTTGCAGCATGATAATATGCCAGACCACCAAGAACAAGAGTTTCTTTGAATATTTCTTCGGACTGGAGGAGGAAAAGGTGTTGAAGAACATGGGCAGTGACTGTGCCGCCTTGTTTCTGAATCCGAGGGACGATTTGTTCGTAATGTGTGAATGATATGATTAAAGCCATAGTCTTTTTTGTCGTTCTGTATGTCGTTTTCAGGGTTCTGACTGCGTTTGTCATACCTTTTTTTACCAAAAGGAGCATAAGACGCTACAAGGACAGGTTCATCAAGGACAATCCCGACATATTCAGGGAAAAGAATAATGAAAAGGATGCATGAAGATTCGGCAAAAAATCATACCTTTGCAGGACGAATTCAGAAATAATTACGAGATATGCAAGTAAACAGAAGAAAAGAACTGTTCCCTAACGTAAGTGATGCGGAATGGTTCGATTGGAAATGGCAGGTGAAGAACAGGATTGAGACGTTGGAGGATTTGAAGAAATACATCTCTTTGACTGCCGAGGAAGAGGCTGGTGTTGCCAATGCCTTGAAGACGTTGCGCATGGCGATAACACCTTATTATCTGTCTTTGATTGATGTGAACAATCCCAATGACCCGGTAAGACGTCAGGCCATCCCTACGGCCAGCGAACTGCACCAGTCCAAGGCCGATTTGCTGGACCCTTTGCATGAGGACGAGGACTCCCCTGCTCCCGGCCTTACACACCGTTATCCGGACAGGGTGTTGTTTTTGATAACCGACATGTGTTCCATGTACTGCCGTCACTGCACAAGAAGAAGGTTTGCAGGACAGCATGACTGCGAGTCCACTCAGGACAGAATAGACAAGTGTATAGAATACATTGCAAAGACTCCGCAGGTGAGGGATGTGTTGCTTTCCGGAGGCGATGCCCTTATGGTGAGCGACAAGATGCTCGAATCCATCATACAGAGACTTCGTGCCATACCTCATGTGGAGATAATAAGAATAGGTTCGAGAACCCCTGTGGTTTGTCCTATGAGAATAACGGACGATTTGGTCAACATGTTGAAAAAGTACCATCCTATATGGCTTAACACTCACTTCAACCACCCTAACGAATGTACGCCTGAGGCCAAGCAGGCCTGCGAGAGACTTGCCAATGCAGGTATTCCGCTCGGCAACCAGTCCGTTTTGCTAAGAGGTGTCAACGATGACGTAAGGGTGTTCAAGAAACTGGTTCACAAGCTTGTGATGATGAGGGTAAGACCTTATTACATCTATCAGTGCGACCTTTCCATGGGATTGGAACACTTCAGAACACCTGTATCCAAGGGAATAGAGATAATAGAGAACCTGAGAGGTCATACCTCGGGCTATGCGGTGCCTACATTCGTGGTGGATGCTCCGGGCGGCGGTGGAAAAACCCCTGTAATGCCTCAGTATGTAATATCTCAGTCACCAAACAGGGTTGTGTTGAGAAACTTCGAGGGTGTGATAACTACATATACCGAACCTGAGAACTACGTTCCGGGAGAATGTGACGTGGATTTCTTGAAAGAGGACGAACTGGTCAACGACGGAGTTGCAATGTTGTTGCGCGGAGACAAGCTCGCCTTGGAACCATCTCACCTTGCAAGACACGAAAGAGTAAAGAACAAAAAACAATAACATCGTACCTAAAGGGAATGCCTTTCATTGACAAGCTGTTGAATTACAAGAGCGTTTCTTTTGTCGGTATGGAGAAAAATGCGGGGAAAACCCAGACACTGAACTATGTGCTGGGTCGTCTCCGCAATTTTTCTGACCTGAAGATAGCCGTAAGTTCCATAGGCATAGACGGAGAACAGACGGATCAGGTGACAAAAACGGCAAAGCCGCAGATAAGGATTTATCCGGGTACGGTTTTTGTCACTGCCGAAGGACTGTATCCCCAAAGGGAAATAGTCAGTTGCATAGAGGAGGTGTCGAAACAGACCACCGCCTTGGGCAGACTCATAACGGCCGAAGCGGTAAGCGAAGGCAAAGTGTTGCTTGCAGGTCCCGGCAATACAGTATGGCTCAAGGAGTTTACCGACAAGTTGGAAAAACGTGTGGACATCTGTCTTGTGGACGGGGCATTGTCGCGAATGAGTTTCGGTTCGCCGAGCATAACCGATGCCATGATACTCTCCACAGGCGCTGCCCTATCCGCTTCACTTGCAAAGGTGGTACGTCAGACGAAGTTCATATACGACATGACACGTCTGCCCGCATATTCAGGTAAAACGGCAGAAATCCTCAGGACATTGGACAAGGGAATATACGCCATTGAGGAAGGAAAGGTGACCGATCTTGAAATTCCTTCGCTGTTGATGATAGACAAATACAGGGACAGGATATTCTCCCGCTCGAACCATGTCTTTGTGGCAGGGATTCTAAATGACAGGTTCATGCAGTATGCGAGGACGAGAAAAAACGCGGAAGATACGATAATAATCATAAAAGACTTCACAAGGGTTTTCGCAAAGGAAGAAAACGTAAGGTTTTTCCTCGAACGCGGAGGCCGCATAGAGGTTCTGGATTCTGCCAACCTTATAGCCATAACGGCCAATCCCATATCGCCAACGGGGTACAACTTCGACAACGAACAGATGCTCAATGCCCTAAGGGAAGCCATACCGGCGGATATTTACAACATCAAATCCTTATAGAATCATGACATTCCAACAATTGCTTTTGATACATCCTTCCCTCAAGGAGGTCTATTCCAAAATGGAACTGCAGACTTCCATTGGCAGAAAGATGTTGCTCGATACGGAATTCTCCACATCCAGGGCGTGGATAGAACAGCAATGGAAACAGACCGAACAGGCCGAAGCCTTTATCGACAGTCTGGACTCACAGGCTTTTCATCATTTTCTTTGCATAATGAGCAATATCTGCGACATAGGCGGTTCTCTTTCTCTGATTGAACAGGGACAGACTGTGGATGATGTGGCACTGTTTGAGATAAAGACTTTCTGTATAAACGCCAAACAGGCAGGGAAACTTTTCGTGTCGGATCTGATGCCCGTCCCCGATTTGCAGGCTGCGATAAGGCTATTGGACCCCGAAGGACTGGAATCGCCGCGGTTCTACATCTATTCGGCATACAGCGAGGAACTTGCAAACAAACGCAGGCAGTGGGAGAATGCCAAACAGAGCGGAGATGAAAAGGCAGTGCATGACCTTTACCTGCAAACACTTGAACTGGAGGATGCCATAAGGGAAAGAATATGTAAGGAACTCTATGTACACATACCGGCCTTGAAACAGGCCATAAGAAACATCTCACAAATGGATATAGCCGTCTCGAAAGCCATGTTGAACCGACAGCTCGGACTGAACAAGGCGGAGATAACGGAAAAACCATCTTTGGTTTACAATGGCATGTTCCATCCCGTCTTGAAACATATAATGCTCTCCAAAGGAATGCGTTATCAAGATATAGACTGCAATATAGACAGCGAGGTCTTCCTTATCACCGGCGCCAACATGGCAGGAAAGACCGTCATACTAAAGACCCTTGCCATCAATCAGCTGTTGTTGCAGTTCGGATTCTTTGTCGGCTGCCGCAGCGGACATGTTTGTCTTGTGGAAAACGTGTTGTGCAGCATAGGAGACGGACAGGACGAACACGAAGGACTCTCATCCTTCGCCTCAGAGATAATGAGGTTGAACGAAATACTATCTCAAACGAAACAGGATAAAAGATACCTTGTTTTGGTCGATGAACTGGCACGCACTACCAACCCGATAGAAGGCAAGAAACTTGTGGAAGGATTCATAAGGGTTTGTTCCATGCAAAAGAGTCTTGCGGTTGTGACCACACATTATTCAATGCTTCAAGCGCCTTGCCGACACATGAGGGTGAGAGGTTTCCGTCATGAAAACCTTAACCCGCCGATAGACATAAGACAGATAAGCGACCATATAGATTACAGTCTTGTGGAGGATGATTCCTCACAAGTGCCGACCGAAGCCATAAATCTTTGCAGGTTGTTGGGAGTTGACAAGCAGTGGATTGAAATGTCCGAAATGCAAGTCTAAATGTCAACAAGCAGAATAATCAAAACCAAAAGCAGACAGAAAAGAAGGAAAAGGTATATACATATCACTCCTTTCTTTCCTTTTTAAGAAGCTGAATATAATTGTCGGTATATTCAAGTGCAAATCCACCTTTTTCGTATACTCCCGAAGGTTTTGCATCCGTCACATCTATACCGTATTGTCTGAACCGTTTGACCAGATTGTCAAAATCCTCGCTTTGCCATTCAGCCTGCAAAACAACATTCATCTTGTTGTACAAGGTAATTATCTCATCATGTTTAGCCATGAAAAGTTCCCTGTCTTTTTCTTCCAGATTGTACAAATCCGTCAACTTGATAAAAAGATGATTGAATTTATTCACGGCATCTGATTTCAAACCGACAGGAAAAGTCCTGTTCAAATCATTCAATGTAGTCTTGGGATTAATTGCCAGATAGGCATTGACCATACCCAAAATAAAACTTTGTCGTGTCGTTCCGTGAACTATAATCCTGCTTTCCTCCATATACCTTGTAGAAATGATGGCAAAATACTTTTGCAAATATATATTTTTTAACTGATACGTTTGAAATTCTTTAAGGTTCTTTTTTTGATTACTTTTAACATTCAATATTTGTTTTTAGCTATGCCAAATAACCCCTGAAAGCCAAAATAACATTGCAGAGATTCATTTTCAATTTCAAAGAACCGAAAAGAACTAACAGGCATCCTTTAACATACACTATATTTGCATTGTTATATGGACTTGCATAATAATTTATGGAAAAGCAAAACGAACAAATTGTTTTTTTACGTAATTTTATAGAGGAATCCGTATGCAGAGAAATAAAAACTCCCATGGACTTTGTTTTTCTAAGGGAGATTATACAGGAAAGAACAGGTGAACTGTTGAGTATAGCCACCCTCAAACGTATATGGGGATACGTTAACGGTTATAAAACTATAAGATTCTCGACCTTGTCAATTCTTTCCCGTTCAGTAGGTTTTAAGAATTGGACGGATTTTTTGGAAAATTATTACTCAAACTCAAACATAATAACAGTTAAATCATTGTATTCCGAATCATTGGAAACAGGCGACAGGCTGACTGTATATTGGAATATTAGGAATTACTGTATTTTTGAATATTGCGGAAGAAATATCTTCAGTGTTGTGGAGTCAAGTGTTCCGGAACTTGAACGCAATGTCCTTTTCCACTGTTCATATTTCATCGAAGGTCAACCGCTGTATTTGGACAAGGTAAGGAAAAACCGCCTTCCATTCGTACTA
Organism: uncultured Bacteroidales bacterium; assembly: GCA_944320415.1. GTDB lineage: Bacteria > Bacteroidota > Bacteroidia > Bacteroidales > P3 > Onthomorpha. The sequence continues at coordinate 36,327 of CALUHJ010000017.1, read as the reverse complement.
GTAATATGAATAAAAGGCGGTCTGACCAAAATCGAAAGACATCCCAATCACTGACAACCCTGTCGGTTACGCATCAATGTTGGCGTATGTCGCATTGCTTTCTATGAATTCCCTTCTTGGAGGAACGTCATCTCCCATAAGCATGGAGAATACCCTGTCGGCTTCCGAGGCGTTTTCTATCGTCACCTGTCTCAATATCCTGTTGGCAGGGTCCATGGTAGTGCTCCACAACTGTTCCTCGTTCATCTCTCCCAAACCTTTGTATCTTTGTACCTCCACCTTGTTCTTGCCATTGGAATATTCCGCTATTGCCGCAGCACGTTCTTCCTCCGTCCAGCAGTAAACACCGTTCTTGTTGGAGGTCATGACCCTGTACAAAGGTGGCGTGGCTATATAGACGTGACCCTCCTCTATCAGTTCGCGCATGTATCTGAAAAAGAACGTCAGTATCAATGTCGCAATGTGTGCTCCGTCCACATCGGCATCGGTCATGATTATGACCTTGTGGTAACGCAGCTTCTCCATGTTCAGCGCCTTGGAGTCTTCACTCGTTCCTATCGAAACACCCAATGCGGTGTATATGTTCTTTATCTCCTCCGAATCCAATACCTTGTGCTGCATTGCCTTCTCCACATTCAATATCTTTCCCCTCAAAGGCAGTATGGCCTGATGTTCGCGATCCCTGCCCTGCTTTGCCGTTCCGCCTGCCGAATCTCCCTCGACCAGAAACAGTTCGCATATCTTAGGATCGTTGCTTGAGCAGTCCGCCAGTTTGCCCGGAAGTCCCGCAACGCCCAGTATGGTCTGTCTCTGCACCAAATCCCTTGCCTTGCGTGCCGCATGCCGCGCAGTGGCCGCAAGTATCACCTTGTCCACTATAAGTTTGGCCTCTTTCGGATGTTCCTCCAGATAGTTGGCAAGCATCTCGCTCACCGCCGAAGACACTGCCGGACTGACCTCGCTGTTGCCCAGTTTGGTCTTGGTCTGTCCTTCAAACTGAGGTTCCTGAACCTTGACCGATATGACTGCAGTAAGACCTTCACGGAAATCATCACCCGAAATGTCGAACTTTAGCTTATCCAACATTCCCGCCTTTGTGGCATAGGCCTTTAGCGTCCTTGTCATTCCCTGACGGAATCCGGTAAGGTGTGTTCCACCCTCATGAGTGTTTATATTGTTGACATATGAGTGCAGGTTTTCGGTAAATCCGGTATTGTACTGCATTGCTATCTCTATCGGTATGCCTTGTCTTTCCCCTTCCACATATATGGGTTCCGGAATCAGGTGTTCGCGATTTGCATCCAAATAGGCAATGAAATCCTTAAGGCCGTTCTCCGAATAGAATCTTTCTTTCGTGAAATTGTTTTCTGAATCCGTTTTTCTCAAATCTGAAATCGTCAGCTCTATTCCTTTGTTCAGATAAGCCAATTCCCTCAAACGGGAAGCAAGTGTGGAATAATCGTATTCGGTAACGGTAAATATCTCGTCATCTGGCAGAAACTCCACCGTTGTACCCTGCATGTCGGTAGTGCCTGCCTCCCTTACGGAATACTGAGGCACTCCCCTTCTGTACTCCTGCTCGTATTTCTTTCCGTCCCTGCATACCACTACCTTCAACCATTTGGACAACGCGTTCACGCAGCTCACTCCCACTCCGTGCAGTCCTCCCGACACCTTGTAGGAACCCTTGTCGAACTTTCCTCCCGCATGAAGCACCGTCATTACGACCTCAAGGGCCGAACGACCTTCCTTCGGGTGCATGTCAACAGGTATTCCACGGCCGTTGTCCACAACCCTTATCGAATTGTTCTCCAATATGGTCACATCTATCCTCGTACAGAATCCCGCAAGCGCCTCGTCTATGGAATTGTCCACAACCTCATAGACCAAGTGGTGCAATCCCCTTACGTTCACGTCTCCTATATACATAGCAGGTCTTTTCCTGACCGCTTCCAGACCTTCCAATACGTTTATGTTGGCAGCAGTATATTCTCCGTTGTTCTTCAATTGTTCGCTCATAGCTTTATCCGTTCTTTTTTCAAGCTACAAAGATACGAAAAAAACAGCATTTGCAATACGGAATTTGAAGGCAGGATTTTTTTTTGTAGTTTTGCACTTTCTTAACAAATGACAGAAATGAATACAAGCGTGAACATCAAGAAGTATTTGCCGCATCTGGCGGCGGTTGCGGCCTTTGTAATCGTCAGCCTCGTCTATTTCTCGCCGGCATTGCGCGGTGACAGGATTTTCCAAAGCGACATGAGTCACTTTGAAGGAATGTCCAAGGAACTGAAAGACTACAACGAGCAGAGCGGTGAACGGGCAGGCTGGACCAATTCCATGTTCTCGGGAATGCCTTCCTATCAGATAATGGGTCCTGAGACCCAAAACGTATTCGATACGGTGAAAAAGCCCCTCACACTTTGGGGACTGGATTTCAATGCGGGCATACTGTTTCTGATGATGCTCGGATTCTATGTCTTCATGAGCGTCATGGGAGCAGGACCGTTGATATCCTTCTTCGCCTCTGCCGCATACGCCCTTGGGTCCTACAACATAATAATAATAGGCGTGGGACACATCACCAAGGCCTGGGCAATGGCCATGATAGCTCCCGTTCTGGCGGGAATGATACTTTGTTTCAGAAAGAAATACCTTTCAGGAGCGGCGCTGTTCACCTTTGCGCTCGGAATGCAGATATATTTCAACCACATACAGATAACCTACTACAACCTTATTGCCGCACTGGTTCTCGGGGCATGCTACATGATCTATGCAATAAGGGAAAAGCAAGTGAAGGACTTCCTGAAGAGTTGTGCGCTGCTGCTATGCTGTGCCCTTGTGGCCCTTATGCCCAACTCAACGCACCTTCTGCTCAACAGCGAATACGTTGAGGAAACGATGCGCGGGGGCAGCGAACTGACGATAAAGTCCGACAGCGCCTCGGACAAGAACATAAACGACCGCGGTCTAAGCATAGACTACGCATACCAGTGGAGTTACGGCATAGGTGAAACATTCACCCTTATGATTCCCGACTTCAAGGGCGGAGGAGGCTCCGACCACAGACTGGAAAAACTGGCCGAAAACAGAATAAACCAACTGCAGACTACACAACCCGCACAGGCTTCCTCACCTCAGATAAACTACGTGGCCAACCAATACGTTGCCTCGACCTATTGGGGTGGACAGCCCTTTACTTCCGGCCCCGTATATGTGGGAGCGATTGTCGTATTCCTTTCCCTTCTCGGTTTCATACTGATAAAGGGTGTGGAACGCTGGTGGCTTCTTGTTGTGACGGTGTTGTCCATATTGATTTCATGGGGAAGCAACTTCATGCCGCTAAACGAGTTCCTTTTCAACCACCTGCCTTTATACAACAAGTTCAGGACGCCTTCCATGATACTTGTACTTGCGAATGTGACCCTTGTGATAACGGCCTTTTTAGCCTTGAAACAGTTCCTTCGTTCCGACATTAAGGAAAACGAAAAGATGAAGGCGTTATACATAAGCGGAGGCATAACGGCGGGATTCTGTCTGTTGTGTGCCCTGATACCGTCCTTGTTTGCCGGTTTCTCGTGTTCCAAGGACGCATTGTTCGAACGTATGCTCGGAGACAGCTTCATACAAGCCCTTTACGAGGACAGGAAAAGCTGTTTTGTTGCCGACAGTTTCCGTTCGTTTGTCTTCATAGCCGTTGCCTTTGCCGTGCTTTGGCTTAGTGCAAAGGGCAAGTTGAAAAAAGGTTTCGTGACCATAATCATCATAGGCTTGGCATCCGTCATAGACCTTTGGCAGGTTGACAAGCGTTATCTGAACGATCAGGACTTCAGAAAGCCTTATGAAATGGCCATAAGCTCCAACAATGCCATAGATTCCATAAAACAGCAGGCGGAAAAGAGAAATCTAAGCCATTACAGGGTGTACGACCTTTCGGTCAACACCTTCAACGATGCCTCAACCTCCTATTTCGTTCCGACCATAGGCGGATACCATGCGGCAAAGCTGCAAAGGTATCAGGACATCATAGATTTCTACCTTGTCAATCCAAAATACATGCAGAAGGATTTGAATGACAGTACGCTTGCGGTCTCCAACCAGCTCAGGGAGTTTTACAGGGCCTATGCCTCACAGATAAACTGTCCTAACCTTGGGGTATTGAACATGCTTGATGCACGATTTGTCATACTCCCTGCGGGTGAGGGCAACTACACCGTGATAGAGAACAGTGAGGCTTGCGGAGCGGCTTGGTTCGTTCCAAAGGTGGAATACGTAAACACTGCAGACGAGGAAATACTTGCACTGAACAACTTCAACCCTGCCGACAAGGCAGTGGTGAACAAAACGTTTGCAAAAGCGATAGACAAAAACAACTCATTCGATTCCACGGCAAGCATAGAGCTTGTGCCGCAGGCGGTGAACAATCCCGACTACAGACAATACAGAACGAGTTCAAAGACAAGCCAGCTGGCAGTCTTTTCCGAGATATACTACGACAAGGGCTGGAAAGCCTACATAGACGGCAAGGAAAGCGAGGTGATAAGGGCCGACTATGTGTTGAGGGCATTGCAGATACCGGCCGGAGAACACACGGTAGAGTTCCGCTTCGAGCCTGACACGCTCCGCCGCTTCACTCCTGTCAACCTGGCAGGTTCCATTCTGGTTGCCTTGCTGGTATTGGGAGCCGTGGCGATGCCGCTGTACAAAAGATTACGAGAACAGAAAATGAAGAAATAAAAAAGAAGGACTCCTATTTCATGGAGTCCTTCTTTTGTTTTGCCCATTCTGCGATGGTTTCGCTTTTTTCGTTCAGCAGTCTGCCCTTCTGCCATTTGACCTCGGGATAGTCGCGCTTGAGGTTGGCCTCGCTGCTCTCTATGCCCGAACTGCCCGATGTCGCAAATGGGATTACGGTCTTTCCCGCAACATTGCAGCTTTCGAGAAAGGTGTTTATAATCCTCGGACAGGTGTACCACCAGATGGGATAACCCAAAAAGATGATGTCATAGTCTTCCGTTCTCACCTTTCCCTCCGCCATTTGCGGACGACAGGACTCGTCTTCCATTTCGACCGAACTGCGGCTTTTCTTGTCGCGCCAGTCCAAATCCTTGTCCGTATAAGACACCGCAGGCCTTATCTCAAACAAGTCTCCGCCGGTTGCTTCGGCTATCGTCTGAGCCGCCTGACGGGTATTGCCCGTGCAGGAAAAATAGGCAACCAGCACTTTCTTCTCTTGTGAATAAGCTGTCATGACAAATAAAAATGATAAGATTACACAAATAAACTTCTTCATACCCGTGGAATTTTCAATTTCTTTTCCAACGGTTGGCCTTTGCGTTTTATTGTCACATAAGCAGAAGACTGAACGCCATTACCGCCATTCCCGCAATCACTCCGCCGATCCCCCAGTGGTGATGTCCGTATTTCTCCGTTCCGGGAAGCAGTTCGTCGAAAGATATGTAAACCATTATGCCGGAAACCATGGCAAGCAGAAATGCGTTCATCCCGGCCGTCCAGAACGAAATAAGGAACAGATATCCGAAAAGGGCCCCTATCGGTTCTGCCAGACCCGATAGCGTGGCGTACATGAAGGCCTTGCGTCTGCTTCCGGTGGACTGATAGACGGGGACCGAAACGGCCATGCCCTCAGGTATGTTGTGTATGGCTATGGCAAACATTATTGGAATGGCAAACTCAATGTCACCCAGTGCGGTGGTGAATGTGGCAAGTCCTTCGGGAAAATTGTGTATGCCCATGGCAAGAGCCATCATAAGCCCCGTTTTCCTGAGCCTTCCGTTTTTGTTCTCCTCTCCCATCATGTGCATTTCGTGAGGGTTCTCGTCCTCCGGTACAAACTTGTCTATGAGCGCTATGAGTGCTATGCCTGAAAAAAAGGCCAACAGCGTGAACAGTTCGGCCCGTTTTCCGGAATATATAAGACTGAACTGAGCGACAGACTCCGGCATAAGCTCCATGAAGGACACATAGACCATAACACCGGCCGAAAGCCCGAGCGCAAAGGACAGAAAACGCGTATCGGTCCGTTTGAACACAAGAGCCAGCAGGCTTCCCAAACTTGTGGCAAGCCCCGAAAGAAGAGTGAACGCAAAAGCCGTAAGAACAGTTACCGTATCAGTTTGCATGATTTATTGTCAATTCATATATCCGTATTAAGATTCAGAAACATTAGTATTTCCTTTGGGAAAAAGGCCTTGGGATTGCACGAATGCTCATAGACCAAAGAGGCCAGAGCCGGCGGAAACACACCCGAATAGATATAGTGTCTCAAGAGCGAACGGTAGTTCTCTTTCCACTCTTGTCCGTGCGGTCTTGCCGCCCTGCCGTACTTAACCCTCGTCTGCATGTGTGCCGTCTCATGAAGAAGGACAAGGAAAAACGCCCATTTGTCCAGACCTTTGTTGACCGTTATCCTGTGCGAACCGTCTGGCATCATCCTGTAATTGCCGTAAACCGTCCTGCGCTCCGGAACGACAAACAAGCGGCAGGAATACCTGCGCAAAACGTTCTCCATGTCTTCAACAACCGCTTCCGGAAGATATTCTTTCAGCATGAGTGTCAGACAAAACCATGGAAAACGTAGGACAGTCGCATTTTCTCCAGCGTTTCTTCTTCATTCCGTACTTGTTGGACGAACAGGATACAAGAAAAAGAACGGCAAGAATGACAAGCAAGGCTTTTTTCATGTTCATACCTCAATGAATCTAATTGTTTATGACCACTTTTGTTCTCGAACGCATTCCTTCACCTAAAGCATCTATCACATATATTCCGTTTGCAAATCCTCCGACATTCAGCCTTGTTTCCCTTGAACCCTCAGGAACACTGTCCTCCATTATCTTTCTGCCCGTTACATCATAAACGCTTATTACAATCCTGCCGTAAGACTTGTCAAACATGAGGTTGATTTCATCCTTTGCCGGCATAGGGTAAACCTTGAAGTGTTCCTTTTCACTCACGGCATTCTCCAAGTCCGACACATAGTCCATGCCCCATATCATTTCGGCTCCCGTGTTCTCAGGGTCAAGCCACTGGCGCATGTTGGGGTAACTCACCGAGAATTTTCCGAAATAGTCGAATTTCTCATCATTGGGAGCATTGCAGTCCGACCAGCCTCCGGTTAGGTCTCCTATGACAAGGCCGTCCATGTTGAACAGTGCCGCTCCCGAACTGCCGCCTTCGGTTATTCCCCAGCCGTTTTCGGTCTCCGTCCAATAGACCTTCCAGTGTGTTCCCGCAGCTCCAAAGCCTTCCGTGGTAACAGGAGAATCGAAGGTGGATATTTTTTTCACATCACCCGAAGGATGGTGTATGCATACGCCAGAATTGACAACGAGGTTTCTGTTGTCCCAGCCGCACCAGAAAGGATTGTAGGACTGAGGCACTTGATTGTTCAGCAAAAAGAGTGCATAGTCGCTTCCGCTGTCCCCTCCGCTGTTGTCCCTCACCTTAAGGGTGGCTCCCGTAAGGGATTGCGAACTGCTCGGAGCCACATAAGGGTTGCTGCATCCCGAGGTCTCGTAATTGAAATAGAACACGAACTGACTGTAATAGCTTGTGGAATCTACGTCCTCAACACAATGTGCGGCGGTGAGCAGATACGGCGTACGGTCATAGCGTGTGTTGTTCAGCAGTGTGCCGGTACACCATCCGATGTAATATTCGCTCAATTTCAACTGTATGCGGCATACGCCCCTTTGCTGGTTGCGGAAGCCGTCACCTTCGCTGCAATTGACGTTGACGTTGCAGCTGCCCGACGAACCGTATTCACTGTCGTATTTTTCAATGTCTCTGTATGCGTAGCCTATCTCGCTGAGTTCTATCCTTGCCTTTTCCTTTATTCTTTCGGGCTGGTAGTACTCCAATATCATCCTTTCACCCTCCACGTATTGGGTTGCGAATGTGGCAAGTTCATGATTGTTGAAAGCGGAGAAAGCTCCCAGAACCCTTGTACGCTCCTGATTGTATATGAACAGCTTGGAATGTTCGGGAAGATAGAAGTCGGAAGAATACAATATGAGGGCCTGCGCCTCGGGTACGCTTACGGCAAGCGTCCACAACCTTCCTCCCTCAACCTCCATGCTTTGAGCCTCCTTGAAAAAGTCTATGCCCAAAGGCAGTATCACACCGAAACGTCTCGGTTTGAAAAAAGCCTCTTCGGAGGCGTCTTCGGCCATGACCCTTTCCAAATCGGGCTTGTCCATGCTTATGGTCTTTACGGCCGAGTGGTCGAAATCCTTCATTGAAAACGATACCGGACTTTCACCCGTACCCAACTGGGCATAAGCCCCGAAAGCTGCCGTCAACAGCAAAGCCAATACGAAATTTCCTTTCATAGAAACATTTTTTTTATTCCTTATTCCGTTTTTTTGTTTTCTGAATCAAATCCGAATGTATTTCCAATATCTGAGGCAAGAGCATTCTTTCCTCGTCGTGTATGATTGCATAGTCCGACATCGAGGCCTTTTTCTCGGGCGACATCTGGTTGGCCAGACGTCTCTTGAGCCTTTCCATATCGGTATTGTCCCTTTGCAGCACACGTCTTGTCACTATGTCCAAAGGGGAATATATCCCCACCATTTTGAAGAACCTGTCCTGCCAGTGGGTTTCAAACAATATGGCGCTTTCCATTATGACATACGGACCGCACTGCCTTTCGCTCCACTGTACAAAGCCCTGCCAAACCCTCGGATGAACCATGTCGTTCAGTCTTTGCAGAGCCTCTTTGTCGCCAAAGACCATATCCGAAAGCCTTTGACGGTTCAATACGCCGTTTTCCACAACACCGCTGCCGAAACTCTCCTGAAGCAAATGCAGAAACTCATCCTGCATGTACAAACTCTTGGCATAGTCGTCAGAATAGAACACTCCCACACCCAAGACCTCGAACACCTTGGCGACAAGACTCTTTCCGCAACCTATACCTCCTGTCAGACCTATGTATTGCATTATTACCTTCTTCGTTTTATCTGCTTATAACGTAATCCACCCGCATTGGTTCGTATGAAACGACCCTTACATATTCCGGTATGTCGGACAGAAAGACCTTCAGCTTCTTTCCTTCCCTTATCTTGTCGGGACGGCAGATGACGTAGGCAGAGAAATTCTCCTCGCTGACCGTCTTGTAGTCCTGCATGGCAACCCTGTACTTCAACCTTATCTTGTTGGGATACAGACGTACCTTTTCACCCTTGTCGTAGTGTATGGTCTCTATCGGTATTTCGACCACGTTCTCTATGAACTGGCAAACGTTCAGATAGGCCGGTATGTTGGTTGCCGAAATGCTCACCCTCGCCCCTATGGAATCCGTGTCCAGCGGCAGGAAGAACAGAACGCTGCGGTCTATGTTCTTCAACTCCGTGTTTTTTGTGTAAACGGTATCTACCTTGTCCAGTTCCTGTTTTTCGCCTTCAAGGTCCACTTCCTTCACGAGCAGTTCCAAAGGCTTGTAGGCCTGAAAGGACGGTTTGAAGGCAAAGGATGTGCGGTTGACAACCGGAACGCTTTTCCTGTATGTCTTGTTCCAGCGTATGGAGACGGTGTCGGGGGATATGGCCATAGGCACATTGTTCATTCCTATGGCTTTTAGTAATTGGGGTTTTAGAAATTCGGTAGGTACCCGGCCCTGTCCCGAGGCGTGGTTGAGCGGCAGGGCGTTGACGTCAAAGCTTATACCCTGTCGGTCGGTCTTCAGTCCGCTTTTAAAAAGGAATTCGAAACCGTTGGTGCTGACGTTGACCATTATTATGCTGTCACTGCAATAAAATACTTCTTCGGGATTGTTTTTGTTAACGAAATGAACCGGCACTTCAAAGTTGTACTGGTAATTGGCACTGAAGGTGATGAACAGCCAAAGGACGGAACTGAGCAGAAGGCAGACACCCATAGTCCTTACCTTGCTGCTGCCCAACAGACGTCTTGTTCCATTAACTATTGTCCTCCAGTCCATGCCACACCTTAAAAAAGAAGCGTCCGACAATCAAATGCAAGACGCTTTCATACATGTCTGATTTGTTTTCTTACTTATTCTCCGATGAGAGTACCGAAAGAGCGATGCTTGTCTTTTCAACCTCTATCTTCACATCGTTGGCCACTTCCAGCAATACGGTCGTTTCCTTCACCTCTGCCACCTTTCCGTGCAAGCCGCCTATGGTTATGACCCTCTGTCCTTTCTGAAGGGATTCTCTGAATTTCTTTTCCTCTTTCTGGCGTTTCTGTTGAGGACGAATCATGAAGAAATAGAATATCACGATAATCATCACCAGCATCAAGATGCTGCTCCACGCGCTCGAACCTCCTGAAGAAGGCGCCATCAATAATACATTTAACAAGTTCATCTTTTTTTTCCGTTTATTTATGTTTTACATTCTTTTTCTAATATACGTCGGCCACTATCCTAAGCTTGGTCTTGGACGGTTCGGTGTTTGCAAGCACCACCACCTCCTTGCTTATCCTCATGCCGCTTGCACCGTCCGAATCGTAGGTAAGCGAAATGGTCGAGCTCTCTCCTGGAGCTATGGCCGAGCGAGGATAATCCACCACGGTGCATCCGCAACTGGTGCTCACCTCGTAAATCACAAGGTCGTTCGAGCCTGCATTGGTAAAGCGGAAACTGCCCGTAACCCTTTCTCCAGCCTGAACACGCTTGAAGTCTATCACATCCCTTTCAAACCTTATCCTGGTAGTGTTTTCCACAACCGAGGCATCTATATTGCCGGAGTCCTTTTTCTGTCCGCAACCGGCAAGCACGACAAGCGCAAACAGACAACAAATTATATTCCTCATGTTTTTCCTAACTGTATTCCTCCATTGTTTCCAATCCCTGCTCATCCTTACGTATCCTTCCCATTGAACGCATGTCCACGAGCAACTTGTCCAAAAGTCCGTTGACAAACAGCTTGCTCCTGTCGGTCGAAAACTCCTTGGCAAGTTCGATGTACTCGTTCATCGTCACCCTCACCGGTATGGCAGGACAATATTCTAACTCCACAAGTCCCATTTTTATTATAAGCATGTCCAAAAAAGCCAGCCTGTCCATGTCCCAATTCTCCACACGTTTCTTTATCATCTGGTCATATTCGTCAAAATGGGTCATGATTTTTGAAAACAGATCCTCCACAAACTCTCTGGCATGTTCGTCCGTGTAAAAAAAGTCGGGCAACGGTTTGGCTGCCGTATCATCCTGCGAAAAGTCCTTAAGATACTTGATGAATGAAAGCCCTACGAACTGAAAGTCGCTTTCCCAACTTGTCTGCAGGCCGAACAGATAGTCCATGAACGGTTCGTTCTTCAGCATATAGTTCTTGAAAAGCCTTGTCACAACCTGTTTGTCATCTTCATAATCTACTGAATCCTTCTCCATATATTCCTTGTACGAATCGGAATTCTTGAACTGGTTCAACATTCTTCTCAATATGTCCTTTTCCGCATTCCAGTTTATTTTCAGACGTTTTACGGCTCCTTTTAGTTCTATGTTTTCCGACAACTGCCGCAAGAGTTCGTTGTTTATAAAACGCGTATTGGGATTCAGGTCCTCTTCGGTAGGAAGGAATTTGGTCTTGGCCTCCTCTATCTGGTTTTCGGCTATGTCCCTTATCTCCAAAAGGGCCGAATACAAATACACTTCCAAATTGTAAATACTGCTTATACTGTCTGTCAACTCCTTGATTGAAGCCTTCAAATCCGTGGATTCGGATATTTTGTTTGCATATAGAGCCTGCAAGACCTTTGCACGCAAAAAATGACGACTTAACATTTAATCCTTCAAAAGTTTTTTCAGCCTGCAAAGATAGGAAAAATAATCGTTCGTACAAGCCCGCAGACAAACAAATCTCTACAATATACCATGGTTACGATACAACTGAAAAAAATGTGATTATTTTGCATAAAATGAAATATTGTTATAACTTTGTCGCATGTTTGATATATTCAAATATGAATTAACTCTGTTATTTTAAATATACAAAGATATGAAAAATAAAAATATTAACATTAGCGGCAAACTTGGAATTAATCAGAATTTATATCAATTATATAACTCCAAAATGAATGATGTCAAGACCATTTGTAATGAACTCGATAAATTAAACATTAATAGTTATTCTCATCCTTTTCTTCTTTATGTTTTTGAAGAGGAGTATTCCCAAGCACCTGTAAAAATAATGATTATAGGACAAGAAACAAATGGATGGGGAGGAGAAATGGACGATATTGAACCAGCAATAAAACTGTATAAAGATTTTAATATGGGACGCCAATACAATACTACATTTTGGAAATGGGTTCATAGAATCAATCAAATGTTGGGTAATCCAAACATCAATTGTTTTGTATGGAATAACATTTTGAAATTTGGTAAAGAAGAATACGATCAGAAACTTGAAAAAGGAAATTTCAAAGGTCGTCCAGACATTAATGTTACACGACTTGAAAACAAATATTTCAATGTCATTTCCGATGAAATATCCATTCTGAAACCAGAAGTATGCATATTTTTGACTGGTCCTAATTATGACAATGACATAAAGGCCAAGTTTCCTGATGTTGAATTTATGAGCATAGAAGACTATCCTAAAAGAGAATTTGCACAACTTAAAAGTAGTAAATTACCTATACATTCATATCGTACATATCACCCTGGATACGGAAATCGCTATAAAGATTGGTACTCTAAAATTTTTGAATTTATTAGACGTAAGGTCTGTCAAAACAAATGAAAGATACAATAATTTACAAAAGTCTCATCAACCCAACTGACAGTTTTTTTTCATTATATGATTAACTCTGTTTATTCATTGCCAATACCTAATACTATGACATGATTTATTAGTGGTAATTTTCGATGCAAATAGAATAATTATGTATTCACAAAAGAAACAACATAATAATTTTGCATAAAATGAAATATTGTTATAACTTTGTCGCATGTTTGATATAAAAAAAATAAATTGATTATGAACTGGTACATTAAATGTCTGCGTCAGTATTTCGATTTTAAAGGCAGGGCGCGTCGAAAGGAGTATTGGATGTTTACTCTGTTTAATTTCATTTTCGTGGTAATCATTGAAATTATTGAAATCATGATAATGTTAAGTACAAACTCTTACAACGGATCTTTTCTTCTAGTGCTCTATTATTTATTGACGATGATTCCGTCTTTGGCCGTAGGTGTAAGACGTTTGCACGATATAGGCGAAAGCGGTTGGATGTTACTGGTTGGATTTATTCCTTTGGCTGGAGCAATATGGTTGATTGTGTTGTTTTGCAAGGACAGCCAGCCGGGCAGCAACCTATGGGGTGACAATCCCAAGGAAATCGCGGTCCAATAAGTATCGGCTTTATCCGTTTCTTTTTGGAAATGCCATGTTCGGAGTGGTGGCTGTATTGTCGTATGGCACTACAACCTGTCAATCAGTTTGCGTACATCAATGTTGATTCCGCACTCGTAAGTGGAACGGGGACACTTCCTGGCTCCGTGCAGTCCGCACGGCTTGCATGAAGGCTTGGGTTCAGCCTCCACCACAAGGCTGTCGTCGCTCAAAGGTCCGAATCCGAAATCCGGTGTGGTCGAACAGAACACCGCCGTAACGGGAGCATTCACGGCTGAGGCCAGATGCAATGGAGCAGAATCGTTGCAGAAGTTCATCTTCGCATCACGCATAAGCGCAGCCGAAGCCAAAAGACTTAACCTGCCGGAAAGGTTCATGATGTTCTCACAAGAGGACTCCCTGCGTATCCTTTCGCAAATCTCCCTGTCCTTGTCGCTACCCAAAAGATATATCATGCAATCCTTATCCGCCGCATTCGCAAGCCCGACCCACTTCTCCACCGGCAAAGTCTTGGTAGGCCATAGCGATGAAGGCGATATGGTATAGTAAACGCCCTGCTTGTACCTGCTCACCGCCGCAAAGTCTCTTTGTGAGGGATAAAGCCGCGGCTTTGGTGCCTTGTCGCACCACATGCCCTCCATAAGGCTTATGTTTCTGTCCGTCTCGTGTATTCCACTGCCTATTCTGTGTCTTACCCTCCTTGTGAAAAACAACGACAATGGATTCTTGTCGAAACCTATCCTGTTGCGCGCACCGGAACAAAGCGTTATCAGCCCTGCCGAGAAAAACCTCTGCACACAAAAGACCACATCATACCTTTCCTTTCTTATGCTCTCACACAAGGTCATAAGATTCAGATACTTTCTCTTGCCCTTGTCCCATATCCATACGTTGTTTACGTAGGGATGAGCCACGAACAGGGTGTGGTTGGGCTTTTTGACCAATACGTCCAGCCGTGCCCCTTCAAACTTGTGGTGCAGCTTTTCCAGCAAAGAGGTAAGCAATATGACATCTCCCGTAGATGCCGTCTGTATGACAAGTATTTTCTCCATAAGCCCTCAATACAAAAAAAACACCGCCTCCGAAAAGAATCGGAAGCGGTGCAAAGTTATGAAAAAAATCAACATCCCTATTATTCTACTATAAGGTTCCAGTTGTGGATGTCTTCCACTTCACCTTCCTGTATTCCCTTCAACTGCTTGTACAGCTTGGTACATACAGGACCTGCCTCAGTGCCGTAGTCGTAAACCTTTCCGGTTCCGCGGTCAACTATCTTTCCGATAGGTGAAACAACGGCAGCCGTTCCGCAGGCTGCAACCTCCTCAAAGGTGGACAACTCCTCTACCGGAATCTGTCTCTGTTCAACCTTCATGCCCATATCCTCGGCCAACTGACGCAATGACATGTTGGTGATGGAAGGAAGAATGGATGTGGACTTAGGCGTGCAATACGTGTTGTTCTTTATTCCGAAGAAGTTGGCAGCACCTGCCTCGTCTATGTATTTCTTTTCCTTGGCATCAAGATAAAGCACGTTTGAGAATCCCTCGTCGTGTGCTCTCTGACCGGAACGCAAGGAAGCCGCATAGTTTCCTCCCACTTTCAACGTACCAGTTCCTAGCGGAGCGGCACGGTCCGCATCCTCCACAATCTGTATCTGAACAGGCTTGAAACCTTCCTTGAAATAAGGGCCGACAGGACCGGCAAACACAACGAACAAGTATTCGTTTGCAGGCTTTACTCCCACTTGTGCTCCCGTACCTATCAACAAAGGACGCAAGTATAGCGATGCACCGCTGCCTGCAGGAGGAACAAACCTCTCGTTTCTCTTGACAACTTCAATACATGCCTTGACGAACAGTTCCTCAGGCACCGGAGCCATCATAACCCCTTCGGCCGAACGGATAAGTCTCTTCGCGTTCTCATAAGGACGGAACAAACGTATCTTGCCGTCAACACCCCTGAACGCCTTCATGCCTTCGAATGCCTCCTGTCCGTAGTGCAGACAGGTAGCGGCCATGTGCATGGTTATCTCTTCGGAGTCCGTATATTCCAACTCGCCCCATTTTCCGTTTCTGTAATAGCAACGTACGTTGCAATCCGTCTTGTAGTAGCCGAACGGAAGGCTTTTCCAATCTATGTTATTCATGTCAAAATATTTTTTGATTGTTTCAATGTTCGTTTCAATCTTGTCAACGGGCAAAATTACACATTTATTTTATATTGTCAACCTTTTCGCTCCCGAATAATTGTCCGCATCCCAAAAAACAAGCCGACCCGAAACGAATCGCAGGTCGACTTTCACTTATAAAAAATTCGTCAACTACGGATGTTGCACACTCTCGTCCTACAACCTGAACTTGAGTTTGAAACCCAGTGTGGAAGGAAGTATTTCAACTTTCTCCTTTATGTCAGTTCCAAGTATTTTACTCTGCTCGTCAAATGCAAAGGCAAGATTGTATCCCAACGAAAAACCGCACATCTCCCGTCCTTGATTACAAAACCACAAGGTAACCTCAAGAGGCACTATGGCGGAGTTGTCAACGTAATAATCCTTGTTGTAAAGGCCTGTCGCATCGTCCTTTACGGAATAATACACGCCGGTCGTACCGTATCCGAAGCCGGTATTGAAATCAACATGCAGTATATCTCCCTTATAAATCCTGTATCCCAAATCGAGAAATCCGAAATACTCATCCTTCCTTTTGAATTCGTCATTTCCGAACATGCCGTTCGAACCTATTCCCCAACCTATTCCCAAGCCAAGGAAGAACCTCTCGTGAATCTTCCAGCCCGAAACAACCGAAACACCGACCTGAGGCATGAAACCGGTCTTGCTGTCTATGTTTTTCGTTGCAAGAAAGTCGTCAAAACCGCTCATGTTCGACAAAAAGTTCATTCCCAAAGTGAAATCCATCTAGCGTTCCACTTTCTTATCCTGTGCCTGCAATGTACCCACAGTTGCACAAGCAAACAAAACCATTGTACAAATCAACTTCTTCATAAGCATTTATTTTTGGATGTTTATAATAAATTCTGTTTTTATTCCGTCACAACCTGAACTTGACTCCCACACCCAAGGTCGAAGGCTTTATCACCAAATCCTCAAATCCGAGATTGGCAAGATTAAACGCAAAATTATATGAAACGGAAACACCCACTATCTCATAACCGCTGTGACAGTACCACCACGTGGCGGAAAGCGGAACGATAAAGGACAAGGAATTCATGTAATCGTCTAGTATGATGTACTCGAGCTTGGTGTTGTTATAGGAAAAGTTTGAAAAAGCCAAACCCGCTCCGGCATCAATATCTATGCTCATACTTTCACCGTCAAACACCTTGTAGCCCAAATCGAAATAAATCAAAACGTCGAGTTTCTTTTTCCTGCACTCGTCAAACGTGGCGAAATCCACACTCATGCCCACTCCGATGTTTGTTCCGAAATAGAACCTGTTCAAATTGGCACCGTTCCTGAAAGAGAAATAAAGCTCGGGCATGAACTTCACGTGATACGCGTCCTTGCCTTTGGCAGAAAGCAAATCGTTGAAAGCACCCGTTCCGGACAGGAAGTTCACATGAGCACCAAGGTCATTGGCCCACATGTATTTGTTTTCCTTCGTTTGCGACATTGCACCACCTGCAAGGGCAAACAGAATTAAAAGAGATAAAAATTTTTTCATAATGCAATTGTTTTTGTTTGTTGTAATGAATTGCCGTCCTGTCCATATACGTTCTGAAAACGTTTTTTTCTTTTCAGAAAACAATTTCATGAATCGAAGACACAGCAAAGGTAGATATTTTCTTGTAATTCACCAAATTTTATTCTAAAAAAGAAAATAATTTCTATTCGAACAGGTTTTTGTCATATTCCACACCATACAGGAAAAGGCCTTTGGCGGGAACTGACACCCCTGCACTGCATCTGTCCTTTGCCTCTATTATCCTGCAGAAATCCTCCACGCCTATCTTTCCGCGTCCGACCTCAAGCAAGGTGCCCACTATCGCCCTGACCATGTTGCGCAGGAATCTGTCGGCCTTGATTGTGAAGACCATCATGTCCTGCTCCACGTCCCAACGGACGTAAATTATCCGGCAATTGTTGTTGTTGACCTGCGTGTGGAGTTTGCTGAAAGAGGTGAAGTCGCTGTACTGGTAGAGGGTCTTGGCGGCGGTGTTCATCCTTTCGATGTCCAGTTCAAACGGATAGCGGTAGCAGAACTCGTTGTTGAATGGTTGTTTGTTGTTTGATATGTAATACTTGTAGGTACGGCTCAGGGCATCGAAACGGGCATGGGCTTCGGGTTTCATCCTGTATATGCCGTATATGTTTATGTCGTAGTCGAAGTATCTGTTGAGTCTCATTGCGAGCATTCTGACATGTTCCTTGTCCATGTCCCTGTAGTCGAAGTGTGCATAGAAGTCCAGGGCATGCACACCGCTGTCGGTGCGTCCGCATCCGGTAAGCTCAATCCTTTCCCTGCAAATGTAGAACAGAGCCTGCTCAAGTGCCTGCTGCACTGTTTTCTGTCCGTTCTGTATCTGCCAGCCGCAATAGCCGGCTCCGTTGTATGCCAAATGTAAAAAATATCTCACCTTACTGTCGTTTTGTGTTGTTGTCGGCAAAGTTAGACACTTTTTTCCGTTTTCCGCTGAAGGTTTTTATCCCAAGGCGTATTATTTGCGTGCGATGGAAGGATTTCTCCGCATATTTCAGTCCGGTGGAAAGGCAGTGGGGCGAATATTTTTCCAGAAACATTCTTAATGCGTCCATTCTTTCTTCCTCGTTCAGACCCGTATCCGCATTGCATTCGAGAATGATGCTCTCGTAGTTTGTGGTGAACTTTTCGGGAACCACCCCGGTATGTCCCACAACACAAAAGGATACCTCTTTGTTGCGGTCTATGCAGGAGAGTTTCCTGCCGCTCGGAGCACAATGGATGTATATGCAGTCCTTTCCGTCCCATACGTAATTGAGCGGAACGCCGTATGCTCTGCCTTCCCCGTCCGTCATGGACATCACTCCGTATTCGCCGTCTCTCAAAAGTTCCAGGGCTTCCGCATCGTCAAGCAGTCTGTCCTGTCTTCTCACTTTGGAATTGTCGTAAATCATGATGCAAACATATTCTTTGTCAAAAAACTGTGGAACAAAGATATAAAAAAACTATTGCATATTATCCGATTAAAATCGTTATGTTTGCAGTCCGAACGACAAACAAAGGAGGGATGAAATGAAACGTTTGCTGTTTTTCATGCTGACATTTTCCGTCATGGGGCATGTTTGCGGGCAGAGCCTTGAGGAGTGCCGCCGCATGGCGCGGGAGAACTATCCCGAAATAAGACGCTATGAACTCATAGAACGAACCAGGGATTACGACCTTTCGAATGCGGCACGTGCATGGCTTCCGCAGATAAGGCTTACCGGGCAGGCCACCCTTCAGTCTTCGTCCACTACCCTGCCGGAACGCTTCCAACCCTTTCTGGAACTGGGCGGCATAGAAATGCCGGGCATGGACAAAGACCAGTACATGGTAGCCGTGGAGGTATCGCAGAACATCTGGGACGGAGGTCTGTCCAAGGCGCAGCGTGAGATGGCAAGGGCGGAATCGGTTCAGGAACAAAAACGTCTGGAGGTATCTCTTCACGCAATGCAACAGAAGGTGGACGAGCTTTATTTCGGCATACTGCTCATGGACGAACAGGCCGAACTGCTCAAGGCCTCGGCGGAGGTTCTGGAGAGCAACCTCGAACGCATGAAGACATACAGAAAGAACGGCGTTGCCACAGGGGCCGACGTCGATGCGGTGGAGGCCGAACTGCTCACCGCCCGACAAAGCCTCGAACAGGTATTGTATTCCCGCGACAGCTATCGCAGGATGCTGGAGTTGTTCATCGCAAGGCCCTTGTCCGACAATCCGCTGACAAGGCCTGAAATACCGGAGATAAAAAGCCGTTCTTCGGCTCATCCCCGCCTGTCGCTGCTGGATGCCATGGCCGACAAGGTGGAGGCTCAACGCCGTGCGCTCAACGTTTCCCTCATGCCCAATGTCAGTGCCTTTGCACAAGGGTATTACGGCTATCCGGGCATGGACATGTTCAAGAGCATGATGGACGACGAGTGTTCCTTTAACGCCCTTGTGGGTGTGCGCATGTCCTGGAACATAGGAGCCTTTTACACCAGGGGCAACAATGTGGCAAAGCTCAACGCCGCACGTCAGGAGATAGAGTTGCAGCGTGAACTGGTGCTGTTTGACACCGACATGGAGCTTACGCGGCAGGAGGGCGAGATAGAACGCTTGCGCAAGGCGGTCAAGGACGATGAACGCATAGTGGAGCTGCGCCGTTCGGTACGCAAGGCGGCCGAGTCGGGTTTTGAGAACGGGACGATAGACACCACGGACCTTCTGAGGAAGATAAACGAGGAAAGGATGGCGGAGCTGGGCCGCAGCGCACATGAAATAGAGCTGTTGCAGGCATTTTACAGACTGAAAACGACATTAAACCAATAAACGATGAAAAAGATACTGTACACGGGCATTGCGGTAATGCTTGCCGCCGCATGCGGCACTCAGGACGATATGGACGCACAGGGCAGGTTTGAGGCAAAAGAGACGGTAGTGTCTTCCGAAGCCACGGGACGGATACTCTGTTTCGATGTGGAGGAAGGCGAGGTCATAGACAAGGGTACGGCCGTCGGGGCGATAGACAGCATGCAGCTGCACCTTCAGCGCAAGCAACTCAAGGCACAGTTGTCGGCCCTGCTCCAAAGCCGTCCCGACATAAAGGCTCAGGCCGCATCGCTCAAGGAACAGATTGAAAAGCAGAAAAGCGAACGCACACGTCTGGAGAACATGCTCAAAGAAGGTGCCGCGACTCAAAAGCAGATGGACGACATAAACGCCCAGATACGCATTCTGGAATCGCAGCTTGCGGCTACGCTTTCCACCCTTGACAAAAGCACCTCGACGATAAACGGCAACGTTGCCGCACTGGAAGCGCAGATTGAGGCCTTGGACGACCTTATAGCCAAGTGTCGCATCGTTTCCCCCGCCAAGGGAACGATCATGGTCAAATATGCCGAGGCCGGAGAGGTGACGGCGGCGGGCAGACCGCTGATGAAGATTGCAGACATGAACGACATATTCCTCAGGGCTTATTTCACCTCGGACCAGCTGGCCCGTATAAAGACGGGCGACACGGTAGATGTCACGGCAGACTTCGGAGCCGAGCAACGCTATCACTACAAGGGCTGCATAAGGTGGATATCCTCCGAGAGCGAGTTCACGCCCAAGAGCATACAGACGAAGGATTCGCGTGCCAACCTTGTATATGCGGTTAAGATAGCGGTAAGGAACGACGGCCGTCTGAAGACGGGACTAACGGGAGAGGTCAGACTGAGAGATGAAAGCCGTTGAAGTGAACGATGTATCCAAGCGTTTCGGCAAGGTCGAGGCCCTGAGGTCTGTGAGCTTTGAGGTGGAACGCGGTGAACTCTTCGGACTGATAGGTCCGGACGGTGCGGGCAAGACCACGCTGTTTCGCATACTCGCCACACTGCTCGAGGCCGACGGCGGCACCGCTCTTGTGGATGGCATGGACGTATGCAGGGATTACACTTCCATACGTTCGAGGGTTGGTTACATGCCGGGACGTTTCTCTCTGTATCAGGACCTGACGGTGGAGGAGAACCTTGCCTTCTTTGCCGCCCTTTTCGGTGTTGACGCAAGGGATTCCTATTCTCTTGTCGCTCCCGTTTACAGACACATAGAACCGTTTGCCAAACGCCGTGCCGGCAGGCTTTCCGGTGGCATGAAACAGAAACTGGCCCTGTCCTGCGCACTGATACACCGTCCAAGCGTGCTGTTTCTGGACGAACCCACAACGGGTGTCGATGCCCTTTCGCGCGGAGAGTTCTGGGACATGCTGACGGATTTGAAGAACAGCGGCATAAGCATATTGGTTTCCACCCCTTACATGGACGAAGCCTCGCGATGCGACCGCATAGCCCTGTGCAACGACGGCGGCATACTCGGCACCGATTCGCCCGTGAGGATTCTGCAAAGATTCGACTCCCCGCTTTATGCCGCAAGGGCTGACGACATGTTCGCCCTGCTCGGGGCCGCACGCAAGGTCCGTGGCGTGGAAAGATGCTATCCTTTCGGGCAAAGCCACCACATAGTGGCCGGCAGGGACTTTTCGGCCGAGGAGTTCACCCGTGAGCTTTCGTGGCTTGAGGGTCTTTGCTTAGAGCCTGTCAAGCCTGCAATAGAGGATGTATTCATAAAACTGATGCAGAAATGAAGGATACGGTGATATCGGTACACGAACTGACCAAGCGTTTCGGCCGCTTTACGGCGGTGGACCGCATAAGCTTCGAGGTGAAAAGAGGTGAAATCTTCGGCTTTCTCGGAGCTAACGGGGCGGGCAAGACGACTGCGATGCGCATGTTGTGCGGCCTTAGCTATCCGACCTCCGGCCGCGGAACGGTGGCAGGGTTCGACATAAGAAGCGAAGGGGAACGGATAAAGCGGCACATAGGATACATGAGCCAGCGTTTCTCGCTGTACAACGAGTTGACGGTGTTTGAGAACATGAACTTCTTCGCGGGCATATACGGACTCTCACGGCAGGAAACCGCAAGGCGGGCCGGAGAACTGCTCGAGCGGCTTGACTTCGCCTCCGAGCGCAACACCCTCGTGGGGGCCTTGCCTCTGGGCTGGAAGCAGAAGCTGTCCTTTGTCATAGCGTCCATACACCGTCCCGAGGTGGTCTTTCTGGACGAACCCACCGGAGGGGTCGATCCCCTCACCCGCCGACAGTTCTGGGAGATGATATACGAGGAGGCGGACAAGGGGACGACGATATTCGTAACCACACACTACATGGACGAGGCGGAATACTGTTCGCGCGTGTCAATCATGGTTGACGGCCGCATAAAGGCTCTGGACACGCCCGAAGAACTAAAGAAAGGCTTCAAGGCAGGCTCGATGGACGAGGTGTTCGGAATGCTTGCCCGACAGGCTAGAAGAGGAGAATAGGGATATGAAGAGCAACTTTAGCGCATTTGTCAAAAAAGAATCGTTGCACATCCTAAGGGACGTGAGGACCATGATGATTGTCATACTCATACCGATAGTCCTTATGGTTCTGTTCGGCTTTGCCATATCGACCGAGGTCAACAACATAAAGGTTGCGGTTGTTGCGCCTCACCGCACCGACATGATAAGGGAAGCGGTCACAAGGCTCGAACGAAACGAATACTTCACCTTCTGCGGCTATGTTGGTGAAAAGGAGGCGGACATGCTGTTGCGTTCCGGCAGGGCCGATGCCGTGGTGGTCTTCGCCACGGACTACGACCGTCGCATGATGCAGGCCTCCGAAGGACTGCCCTCCCCTGCCCTCATACAGCTGGTGCTCGATGCCTCTGACGTGAACACGGCAGGAGCGGCTCAAGCCTATCTGCAAGGCATACTGCTCGGCTCGGCCTCGGCTCAGGACATGTTCGAGACACGCATGCTGTTCAACCCGCGGATGAAGAGCGCGTTCAACTTCGTACCCGGCATAATGGGATTCATCTTCATACTGGTATGCGCCATGATGACCTCCATATCCATAGTGAGGGAAAAGGAAACGGGAACGATGGAGGTGCTGCTCGTCTCTCCGGTAAGGCCCCGGAGAATAATCATCGCAAAGATGATACCCTACTTTGTCATATCGTGTATCGTACTGGTAATGATACTGCTGCTTGCCCGTTATCTGCTCGATGTGCCGATGAGCGGCGGAGTGGCCGGCATATTCTCCCTGTCGCTGCTCTACATCATACTCTCCCTGTCGCTCGGCCTTCTGGTTTCGGCCATTGCACGCACGCAGGTTGCCGCACTGCTCATATCGGCCATGGTGATGATGATGCCCATACTGATGCTTTCGGGTCTTCTCTTCCCGTTGGAGAACCTGCCGGCGTTCTTTCAGGTCATATCCTGCACGGTGCCTGCACGGTGGTACATAGACGCGATGCGCAAGATGATGATTCAGGGCGTGCCACTCAGTGAGGTATGGCTTGACTGCCTTGTCCTGTTGGGCATGACGGTGCTGTTGCTTACCGTAGCATTCAAAAGGTTCAACGACAAACTGGAATAAAGGACATGAGAGCTTTCATAGTACTGTTGCAAAAGGAATTCATACAGATAGGCCGCAACGTGTTTCTCTCACGGCTGATAGTGGCCTTTCCTGTACTTGTCATGCTGATAATGCCGCTGACGATGACGATGGACGTGCGCAACGTGAACGTTGCCGTTGCGGATGCGGACCGTTCCCCGGTGTCCAACCGCATGATATCCCACATGGAAGCCTCGGAGCGTATCACGCTTGCAGGTCAATGCGGCAGCTTTGCCGAGGCGATGAAGCTGCTTGAGGACGGTGCGGCCGACATAATAGTTGAGATACCCTCGGGCTTTGAACGCGGCCTTGCAAAGGGCGAACGGCACAAGATAAGTATCACGGCCAATGCCGTAAACGCCATAAAGGGTTCCATGGGTGTGCAATACCTCATGCAAAGCATATCCTCCGCCCTTGAAGAGATAAGGGAGGGAGACGGAACAGCAAGCGTATCGGACCTTGTGAGCGTGCAGAACCGTTTCAATCCCACGCTCAACTACCGCCACTACATGATACCCGCCCTGATGATAATGCTATTCATACTCATCTGCGGCTTTCTGCCCTCGCTCAGCATTGTGGGCGAAAAGGAAAGCGGCACGATAGAGCAGATAAACGTCACTCCCGTAAGCCGTCGGGCCTTCACCCTTTCCAAGCTCATACCCTACTGGTTCATCGGTCTGTTCGTTCTGAGCATAGCGATGCTTGTCGCCCGTCTTGTCTACGGGCTTGCACCGGCAGGTTCCATAGGGGCCGTATATCTTGGCGCACTGCTGTTCATCCTTACCATATCGGGCTTCAGCCTTACGGTCGCCAACTTCTCCGACACCATGCAGCAGACGGTGTTCGTCATGTTCTTCTTCATCATGATATTCATACTGATGAGCGGCCTGCTTACTCCCGTGGATTCCATGCCGCAGTGGGCACAGACCTTCACCCTTGTCCTTCCGCCGCGTTACTTTGTGGACATATTGCGGTCGGTCTATCTGAAGGGTGCTTCTGTTTGCGAACTGTGGACGTCCTATGCCGCACTCGGGGGATTTGCCCTGCTGTTCAACATACTCGCCGCCCTGACATACAGGAAACAGGCCTGATTCTTTTGCCACACTGTGGACACTCGCCCTTTATGACAAAAGACACCGAATGCGGAACGAATCCCTCACGGAGCTGTATAGAGGGCAATGGGACATCATTCATGCAAAAGGACCTGTGACACGATTCGCAATAAAAATGTATGTGGGCATCGGAAAGATTGCACTCCCCTTTGCTTTTGCAGGGCTCATAATTCAACACCCCGCGTCCATCCTCAAAAGCATGTATCATGTCATGCGTCAAAAACAGACTTAAAACCCTGAATATGCTCGACTTGTCTAAACTGACCAACATGTTCTCCAAATCGGAGAGAGTCAACGGCCTGTCCGAATTGAAAAGAATTTTGGCAACAAGTATTCTGTTTGCAGTCGGTTTTACCCCTTTGCGTTCCATATATGCAGTCAAATTATCCGTATCCATCCTATTGCGTTTTATTTATCCGTCCATATGCAAAGTTATGCAAAAAATCCATTCGGCAATACAATCTCTCAGCAAAGGTCTTGTCAATTTTGCAACTTGGTTGCACTAAAGGCGGCATATCTTTGCAAGCGGAAAAACAAAATAATCGGATTATGGAACACAAAAATCAGAAACACGAACACCATCATGAACATTCGCATGGTGGAATCAAGGGCAGGATAACGCTCATTGCGCTTACCTCCCTGTTGCTTGTTGCGGCAATAGTATTGGAAAAGAATCTTGACCTGACAACCCTTCAGTTGCTGTTCATATATCTTATACCCTATCTTCTGATAGGCTACAGCACATTGAAGGAAGCATTTGAGGGAATAATCACAGGAGACATGTTCAACGAACATTTCCTTATGTCAATAGCGACAATAGGGGCTCTCTGCATAGGATTCCTTCCAGGAGCGGAGAATGAGTTTACGGAAGCCGTCTTCGTAATGCTTTTCTTCCAGGTAGGTGAACTGTTTGAAAAGCTGGCCGAAGGTAAAAGTCGTAAAAGTATCTCACACCTTATGGATATGCGTCCGGATGTGGCAAATGTTGAACGCATGGGTGAGATAGTGACGGTGAGTCCCGAACAGGTACAGACAGGCGAGACTATAGTGATAAGGCCAGGTGAAAAAGTACCTCTTGACGGCAAAGTGATTGAGGGCTCCTCTACAATAAACACTGTGGCCCTTACAGGAGAGAGCATGCCGCGCGGGGTTTCTAAAGGAGACGAGGTAATGTCCGGCTGCATAAACCTTAGCGGACTGATACGCGTAAAGACAACGAAAAACTTCGGGGAAAGCACGGTGTCAAAAATCATCGCTCTGGTGGAAAGCGCAGACGAAAACAAATCACACAGCGAATCATTCATCACAAGATTCGCCCGCATATACACCCCTGTCGTTGTGTTTACCGCGCTCTTCCTTGCCTTCATACCCCCTTTGCTTTCAGAATCGGGATTCCTGAGTGAGTTCACAATATGGCTTCAACGTGCGCTAATATTCCTTGTGGTCTCATGTCCCTGCGCACTTGTGATAAGTGTTCCTCTAACCTTCTTCGGAGGAATAGGAGGAGCTTCCCGAAAGGGTATTTTGATAAAAGGGAGCAACTATATGGATGCTATGGCCAAAGCAGGCATAGTGGTGTTCGACAAAACCGGAACACTGACCCGGGGAGAGTTCGCCGTACAGGCCATACATCCTGAAAACATGGACGAGAACGAGCTGTTGCATATTACGGCACACGTAGAACATTTCTCAACCCATCCCATAGGCGAAGCATTGCGTAATGCCTTTCCGAATGAGGCGAATGACAACTGCAGGATTAGCCAGGTGGATGAGATAGCCGGCAATGGAATATGCGCCAATTTGGAAGGTAGACAAGTATGTGTGGGCAATTACAGGATGATGGAAAGAAAAGGAATCAGATGGAAGGAATGCGAATGTACGGGAACAATCATTCATGTGGCCGTTGATGGTGAATATGCAGGTCATATAGTAATCAACGACCGCATAAAGGACGAAAGCAAAAAGGTCATTGCAGAGTTGAGGAATATGGGCATAGACAAGATCGTCATGCTCACCGGAGACCATAAGGATGTGGCCAGAAATATTGCGCAAACCCTTTATGTTGACGACTTCTATGCAGAACTGCTGCCTGCAGACAAGGTCGAACACGTGGAAAGACTGCTTAAGGAAAAGCCGGAAAACAAAAAGCTCGTTTTTGTAGGTGACGGAATAAATGACGCACCCGTTCTCAAACGCGCAGACATAGGAATAGCGATGGGAGGACTTGGAAGCGATGCGGCAATTGAGGCTGCGGACATAGTGCTTATGGACGACAAATTGACAAAAATCATTACAGCCATAAGGATTTCCCGCCGTACGCTCCAAATAGCAAAGGAGAACATCTGGTTTGCCATAGGAATTAAAGTATTGATTCTTCTGCTTGCAACAGTCGGACTTGGCAGTATGTGGATGGCTGTCTTTGCCGATGTCGGAGTAACGGTGCTTGCGGTGTTGAACGCAATGAGAGCGTTGAAAATAAGATAACTGCCGTATTCGGCGGAATAAATCCGTAAAACAAGTTTATAAACCTAAAAAGTCAGGCTTTCGCATCAGGAAGGTCTGACTTTTCTTTTCCTCCCTCCCCCTGTTTCTTGCTATAAAGGCGATCCAACCTTTCGAGGTATCCTTTCTCACCGTGTGTTTCAAAAATTTCCTCCAGAGTATAGTAAACATTATTGTTGTGAATGAACGAAGCCCTGCACTTGGGCTTGTGTGAATGAAGCACCTTGCTTTTCAGACTTATCATGTTGTTGAGCACACCCAACTTCAAGTCAAGCATCACAGCCATGCGGTAAAGGTCCGCAAGCCTCATTTTGACGCCTTGTTTTATGTGCAGTTTGACTTTGTCCTTGAACCTTCCCTCACGTTGTAAGGCAGACAATAAAGTCTCCTTCAAAATTTTTTCTTCAAAGAATTCGTCAAAAAACCTTCTTAAAATATCATCTACTATTTCTTCATTTTCCCATATTGAATTCATAATTGCTTTTATTATCCAAATTACAACAGCTCTTCAAACATATACCCAAAGCAACTTTACAACTGAAAATCCTACACGAAATCCTACCTGCAAACATGTTGCCACTCAAGTATATATGCAAAAAGAACCTCTTTTTCCAACCTTTAGAAACATCATCCGTCATATCTACTTCCAAATGTTGGGAACTGTGCAAATGTAATTCGTTTTCTATTACAGAAAACAATTTGTCCCGCATTTTTTTTTCAACATTTTTCACCAACTTGAAAAACCATCGACAATAAGTCTACAAGTTCAATAATAACCACTTGACAAACAGCGTTTTATGCTTTAATTTTGCCGGCAGAATTTGCTAAAGGAATAGATTTATGAACAATCATTTTTTCTCGGCAAAAGAATTGCTGAATGATAAAAAAGAGAATTTTGAATGTCTTGTGGAGCCAATCATGCCCGCGAGCGGACTGGTAGCTCTGGTGGGTGCCTCCGACTGCGGAAAGAGCACACTGTTGCGTCAGCTGGCCGCAAACATTGTCAAAGGCGAACTATTCCTGAAATGGGAAACGAAGCCAAGGCACAAAAGGGTGTTGTACGCCTCGACGGAAGATGACAGATACTCTGTGTCAAAGACATTTGGAATGCAGAACATGAACCTTGACATGAGCGATGAAGAAGCCGAACGTCTGGAGTTCGTCTTCGGCAGCGGACAAACGCTTTGCGACATGGTGTTCGAGCGCGTGGAGGAATGTTCCTACGACCTTGTGATAATGGACACCTTCGAGGACCTTTGCAGCGAAGACATCAATCAGGCGCATGTCATACGCAAGGTGTTGAACCCTTTCCACGACATAAGCGTCAAGTGCGGCACTCTCTTTCTCTTCACCAACCATACCGCCAAGAACACCACCGGCAGAACGCCCGACAAGAACAACATACTCGGTTCGCAGGCCTTCGAGTCGAAAATGAGGCTGGTCATGCAGCTGTGCCGCGACAAAAAAAGCGGACGGCTCTGCCTGTGCATACTCAAGGGCAACTATCTGCCCGCACGGATGAAGGAACGGGCCCTTATGCTGACGGTTGACGACAACCTCGTATTCACTCACGAGGAAGCGACCGTTCCGTTGGAGAGGATAACGCTATGAACCGACAAAACATGCGGATGACTATTTACTTTGTGACAATCCCCTGCTTCCGCTCCCGTGCGGGTTGGGTTTATACCCCCCCCTAAAGGGGGTATAACCACCACAGGCGGAAGGGGAGCCTTTCGAAATGAACAGATCTTTATAACAAAATAATAATTTCAGAAACGATGAAAACGAATCAAGAAAACGACAAGGGAGATTTCCCGAGGTATTACACGGGCGAGGTGCTTCAGATGCTCGGCATATCGGCCTCGACCCTTTACAGGCTCAGACGGCGCATGGGCATGCTGCTGGTCAGGGGCAGGAACAAGACGCGCTACACCGATGCGGAGGTCGAGGCGCTCAAGGAGGAACTCAACAGGTTGAACCAATACAGGGAGAGGACATGAATACGTACAGATATGCCCTCGACCGTTCACCGCGCAAATGGATATGCCCTCAGTGCGGACAAAAGACCTTTGTAAGGTATGTCGACACCTTCAGCGGGGAATACGTCAAGGATGCAAGGTCGGGTCGTTGCGACAGGCAGATAAAGTGCAGGTATCACCTTCCGCCGCGTGAGGCGGACCTGAGCGGGCAGGTCACGTGCATAAAGCCCGTGACCGTCCGGCCAAGGAGGACATGCACCCTCGACATAGACCCGCAGCCCTTTTACCGGTGGCGTTCGGATGGCAACCTGTACCGTTACCTGCTCGGCAGGGGTTTTGCCCGCAAGGACATGGAGCGGGTGTGGTCGCAGTACCTTACCGGGTGCAGCCGTCACAACGGTACGGTGTTCTGGCAGCGGGACCTCAGGGGCAGGATACGGACGGGCAAGGTGATATATTACAACCTTGCGAACGGTCACCGTGTGAAGCGGTTCTCTCCCGTTTGGGTACACACCAAGGTGGAGCTGCCGCCCGACTGGACTCTGTCGCAGTGCCTTTTCGGGGAGCATCTTCTGGCTTCGGGGGCATGTTCAGACAGGGTGTCGCTGGTGGAGAGCGAGAAGACGGCCATGGTGATGAGCCTGCTGCAACCGGAACGCACATGGCTTGCATGCGGCGGCAGGATGAACTTCGGGGCGTATATCCTTCAGGCCCTCAAAGGCGTGGAGACGGAGGTCTATCCCGACATAGACGCCATGGAGGACTGGGCTCTCAAGGCGGCGGAGCTTAACCGCAGGTGGGGTTTTTGTCTCAGGCTCATACACTGGCACAGGGACTATGCAAACCCCTCTCCCACATGGGACATTGCCGATGCCATGCTGGAAAAACAAGGTCATGATGCGTCAATTTAGTTCAACTTCATTCAATGTCATTCAACCGTTTGGACCTCAAAGAATTATGACATATCTTTGCAATGTGGATTCAGGAAGAAAGGTGCACATTTCCGAGAGGGTCTGCAAGAAAAGAAAAATCAATTATTAACCAAACACTTTTTTTTGAATCATGGCGATAAAGTATGTAAAAGTAAAGAGAATGATTTCCACCGGTCAGAATCCGGGTGAGAAATACCTGGCGCGCATATTCCGCGGTCAGGATGTTATGATAGAGCAGATAGCGAACGACATATCGGGTTCGACGACCGTTTCCTATCCCGATGTATTGGCGTGTCTGAAGGCAATGGAGATACACGTTGCCAAGTATGTCACGGCGGGTCAGGCTGTCAAGTTCGGTCTGTTGGGTGCGTTCATTCCGAGCATATCGGCCAAGGCGGTTGCGAGTGCCGAGGAGGTGACGGCCGAGAGCATACGCAGGGCAAGGTGCAGGTTCTACCCTTCTGCCGAGTTCATGCGTTCGTTGGCCAAGAGCAAGTTTGAGCTTGCGGACCTTGCGGTCAAGTCACTCGTTACGGAGTAGCGGAAAGCGAGGTCGAGTCGGGAGAGTTCATACTTACAAATGTATCAAGTTGTGAATCAAAATAAAGTCCGTGATATTTGGTGTGATATCACGGACTTTTTGTACTTTTGTATTCGGATTGAGGAAACTCTTTCCTTGACATATTTTAGAAAAGAAGCGTTATGCTTATCTTGTAAGTTAGAAACCTGAGAAATTTCGAACGTAGTACAAGGATAGCATAGTGGTTTTCACGCTATAGCGTGGACTGCTGTTTCCATATCTGTACTACAAGGTTTTCTCAGGACCTCTAACTTAAGACGTGGCATTGCAGTTCCACGCTTCGGTGTATAAATAAGAGGTCTTCAAGGGACTGGGAGACTTTGAAGATATGATATGACAAAGATTCAATTTCCTGTTGTAGAACTTGATAATAATAAATTTCAAGTAACCGTAGATTTAACTCTATACTCTAAAGATGTTATCACGGCAGCTATCTATAACTTCTCCCATTTGTTCTATATTCATCAGCAGACAGATAAATCCAATCCTAATTTAGTGCTTGTCATTTTTGAATCCAAGGATGGCAATACAATTACTGTCGACATTCCAAAACAATTCTGTAATAAATTGATAGACCAACAATTACGATACAATATTAATACTCAATTTGGATATATTCGTGATATAATAGTTGAAGAAGCGTTCAACCCCGTAAATTCAAAATAAGAATATGAACTATCAGTTATTGCCATTCCGCTTTGAACGGTTCAATGATACAGAATATCTCCTCACAAATGAAGTCGGAGAATATATCTTCTTACAAAACGAGGACTTTCATCGCTTTGTAGATGGGAAAATGGATATACATAGTGATTTATTTTATGATATTGAATCAAAACAAATTGCTACAACTGATAAGGTAGAAGATGTGGTTTCAATGCTTGCGACAAAATTTCGCACAAAGAAAAGCATACTTCGCGACTTTACTTCTTTACATATGGTTGTTCCGACCTTGCGATGTAACTCCAGTTGCATATATTGTCAAGTCTCACGTAAAAATCAGGATGATTATTCTGCTGATATGACAAAGCAGACCGCTAAGAATATTGTCAAAATGATTTTCCAGTCACCTTCTCCATACATCAAAATAGAGTTCCAAGGTGGAGACCCTTCAACTGATTTTGAAATGGTAAAATATATAATTGAGGAAGCAGAATGGCAAAATCTTTTCAAGAAGAAGATAATGGATTTTGTAATTTGTACCAATTTAACTTTGCTAAATGAAAAAATGGTACGATATCTGAAGAAGCACAACTGCATGATTTCCACATCATTGGATGGACCTAAAGATTTGCACGATACAAATCGTCCGCTGCAACACAAAGAGTTGGATCATCATGCAATCTTTGAAAAGAATCTCTCCATGATACGAAAAATATGGGGAAACAATGATTGTGTTTCTGCTCTCATGACAACTTCAAAATATAGTTTGGGTCGCTTCAAAGATATAATTGATGAATACATACGTCTTGGATTCAACAGTATATTTTTACGCTCTCTTAATCCATACGGTTTTGCAAAACAATACAAGGAAAAGATAGCTTATCCTATCGAAGATTTTGTTGAGAATTACAAAGAAGGACTTGACTATATTATAGAATTGAATAAGAAAGGAACATTTTTTGTAGAAGGATTTGCAGCACTTCTTTTAAGAAGAATACTGACACCTTTTGCTACTGGCTTTGTTGATTTGCAATCTCCCGCATTGCAGGAGTAATTTTTGACTATGACGGAAGTGTATATGTTTCGGATGAAGCTCGAATGATGGCACGTTTCAAGAATTATTATTTCAGATTGGGCAATGTTAATGACAACAACTATCAGTAGATGTTCAATGGTGAACTTTTGCATCACATAATTTCTTCTGCATGTACAGAATGTCTACCTGTGTGTTCCGAATGTGTTTTTCAACCCTATTGCGGAGCAGACCCAGTGCGTAATATGTCAGAACAGGGAGATATGGTTGGCTTCAGACCAACCAATGAAATGTGCAAAAAGACAAAATCAATTATACGTTACTTGTTTGAATTATTGCACAAACATGACCCTGAGATAAACAGAATTTTTTGGTCTTGGTTAAACTAAAGAATTATGAAACAAATTCAAGGTAATTCATTTAATATAGATGAGGATGTTATTGGGCGAATAACTTTTGGAAAGAATATATTTTGCCGTTCCAATGAAATATTGGTTAGCAAAAACGCATCAAATCCAGTTTTTGGATATGTTGCAACTATTACAATAAAAAACAACATTACCGATAATGGAAAACCTTATTGTGTAGTAAATGATATAGATGTATTTAATGAAGGCGATGTTGTAGTTATCAATAGAAGTGGAGAGATAATTTTCTTATATGAAGTAAAATCCAAACATAATGTGATAATGGCAACAGAACGGTGTAATCATCGTTGCATCATGTGTCCACAACCACCCATTTTGCAAGAAAAGGATAAAACACCATTCAATTTGAAATTGATTTCTTTGTTTGACAAACATACTCAAGAAATAGGTATAACTGGCGGAGAGCCTACACTTATCGATAACAATTTGTTTATCTTGATAACCCACATAAAGAAAAAGATTCCTAAAGCAGCTATCAACATCCTCTCCAATGGAATTAAGTTTGCAGATAAGGAGTATGCAATGAAACTTGCAAAATGCCGACATCATGATTTGCAAATAGACATTCCGTTATTCTCAGATATAGCCGAAGAACATAATCGTATCGTTGGAGCTAAAACTTTTTATAAGACGGTTCAAGGGTTATATAATCTGGCATTATTCCGACAACGTATAGGACTACGCATAGTTGTTCATAAGCAAACTTATAAACGACTACCTCAATTTGCCGATTTTATCTATCACAACTTTCCTTTTGTTGCCCAAGTAGCTTTTATGCAAATGGAAACAACAGGATTAGCGAAAGATAACTTTGAAGAATTATGGATAGACCCATATGACTATAATAATGAGTTACGAGAAGCGGTACTATTACTTGCGGATAGAGGAATGAAACCTTATATCTACAATGCGCAATTATGTATACTTCCCGAAGATATTCGTTGTTATGCACAACAGTCTATTTCAGACTGGAAAGACATATACATAGAGGAATGTGACGGATGTGTGCTAAAGGGACAATGTGCAGGATTTTTTGAATCAAACAGGCAGGCTCATAGTTCACATATTAAGAAAGTAGAACATATATCATCTGATATATCATGTTAATTAATTTATTGTTTAATCAAAAAAAGGAGGTACAATGAAGAAACTCTTGTTCTTTGCGGTCTCTGCAATAATTGCAGGTGTAGGCTATTTTTCCTCTGTTGGTGAAAAGATTGTTACTAATATTACAAACAACGACAATCAAATCGAACAACAGCAAAAGCAGACGCTGATTTTAGAACAGGCTTCTGCCGATTTCAATTTGTTGGCAAGTCATAGTTCGCACAGTAGCCACAGTTCACACAGTAGCCACAGTTCGCACAGTAGCCACAGTTCGCATAGCTCTCATAGTTCACACTATTCGAGCATATAAGAATTGAAAATTCAAGAAAATGGTTAGGGGGATACCGTGATAATCCCTCTAACCATTATTAATTATTTCCACAAAACGCTGCAATTCCAAATCTAAAGGAATTAATGAATCAATATCCAACGAGTCTAATAGTAAGGGAGAATTCTTCAATTTTCCATATTTAGCATATTTTGTTTCTTTAAAGAAGAATCGTTTCATTAATAAAGCCAAAGTTTTTGATGGTTTGGAAATAGACTCTATATTTTTTCCTTTGATGAGAGAATGTTTTGAAATATCAAATTCTGCATCTTTACGGCTATATCCTTCAATTTCTGCCCATCGGTTCAAGCATTCAGGTTGTTTCAAAAACCACGCTTCCATTTCCTGTACCATAAAGAATACATATTTTTTCTTTTCTTCTGGTATTGTAATGGTCATTTCAGGATGCTCAGTATTGATTAATTTATCAAACCATAAATGCTTCGTCTCAGCAGGAGAATCTGAATCAACAAAAAGTCCCATTGGAGATTTTCCTTCCACGAATCGCTTTGCTGCATTACGACATCCTGCGCCCATAAATATTGTTATTTCAATGTCATCTCGATTTAATATTCTATTGAAGAATTTATGCAATGATTGGCGTAATGATTCAACATTACTTGCTGTTTCTGCAGATACATTATCTGTATCTGTATAGACTCCACCCTCGACGATTAAATTCAGTCTTACCATCTTTTGCCTCCGATTTGACCTAATAACCACATTTGTCCAGGTAAAAATCCTCCATTCCATTCTGGAAAATCACTTTCAGATACTCTACGGACAATAGTGGAATTATCTTCGTCCTTTTCAAAGATTAAGATATCTTCAAGCTCAAATTGATTTAATAGATGAGGAGAATGTGTTGCTACTATAATCTGGCTTTGTCTTGCTGCATATTTCATCATATCTGCAACAGAACGAATCATATCTGGATGCAATCCCCTCTCTGGTTCATCTATTGCAATAAGGCTACCTCGCAATGGATTATAGAATATGCACTCAGACAACAAGAAACGTAATGTTCCGTCAGAAATGTGCAAAGCACCAATAGCACGGCTCATGTTTTTTTCACGTAATGACAAATAAGATTGTCCATATAAGTTGGTAATCTCAATACTTTTAAAATGCGGATTGACATTACGAAATGTTTCTTCTAAACGTTCAAAATCAAAAGCATGATTGAGTTTTAGCTCATTTAAGATTTGAGTTAAATTAGTGCCAGATTTACGTAGTCGAACATCTGTAGAGAACTCTATGGGCGTGCGAAGTTTACTTCCCTCACCTATATCAAAACTACTGTATACTGCTATGGATTCTATCGCTTTACGTAATGTATGCGTAGGTAAATAATGTATGGGATCATTTATTTGACGTAAAATTAATTCTTGCCCAGACACATCTGCATTTGTATAATCTTGAAGTCCGATTCCTTCTTGTGTCCGAGTACTAATTTTACCATTACCATTTGCAAAGTCCAAATAGATAAAGGAGGCATCTTTTTTAATATTATGCTGAGTGAATACTTGTTCATTTAAAACATAACTGGTTCCTGAACGTTTAATAGTAATACGATAGTGTACGTCTGCATTAAATCCAGCTGCAGGATTCAATTTATTTAATTCACTATAATTAAACACATAAGTTATCTGGGCATAGGGTGCATTACGATTACCGTTGAAGTTTACAACTTGGTCATATCCACCCCATTGTTCTTGAATCAATTTTATTAACCCGTTTCCTGAAATACCTTCAGAAAGTAAACGCAATGCGTTTATAAAAGAAGTTTTTCCACTACCATTTATTCCTAATAGTATATTAACTCCTTTATTTAGTGTTATTTCCTTTTTTCCTCTAAAAGAAAAAAAGTCTTGTATAATAATGGATTTCAGCATATTCCTTTTCTTGAATTATACTGCAAAAATAATATTTTTATATGATTTAATAGCAGAAATATCTTGAGCATTTTCGTAATTATGATGAAAACCTTATTCTGTACGCAGAATGGTTTATATTATGTCATTTATAAGATAATACGTAAGATGATGATAACTTTATTCCAAAACAAGGCAAAATATCATAATAAGGAATCCGAATCGAAATAAACACATATGCCAATATCAACCATCTCCCCCTACCCTTCTTTTCCAAAAAACGATGCCAAG
>CALUHJ010000016.1 GCA_944320415.1 uncultured Bacteroidales bacterium | reverse complement strand
TTGACAGTAAGGGCAAGCGTCACAACACTGTCGCAACCGTTAACTGCTTGAAATGTTTGACTGTAAACACCGGTTTCGCTTTCATTAAAGCCGTGTTCATTGTAAACAGAACCTTCACAAATGGATGCTGTAATATTTTCCTCATATACAGGATTGACAGTAAGGGCAAGCGTCACAACACTGTCGCAACCGTTAACTGCTTGAAATGTTTGACTGTAAACACCGGTTTCACTTTCATTAAAACCATGTTCATTATAAACTGAGCCCTCACAAATAGATGCTATAATATTTTCCTCATATACAGGATTAACAGTAAGAGTAAGTGTCACTAATGTATCACAATCATTTACACTTTCCAAGGTTTGAGTATAAACACCAGTTTCACTTTCATTAAAGCCGTATTCATTATAAACTGAACCCTCACAAATAGATGCTGTAATATT
This sequence comes from uncultured Bacteroidales bacterium, assembly GCA_944320415.1. Taxonomy (GTDB): domain Bacteria; phylum Bacteroidota; class Bacteroidia; order Bacteroidales; family P3; genus Onthomorpha. The sequence goes on along the minus strand of CALUHJ010000016.1, from coordinate 103,406 downwards.
TTCCTCATATACTGAGTTGACAGTAAGAGTAAGCGTTACAACGCTGTCACAACCATTAACACTCTCAAACGTTTGAGTATAAACACCCGCTTCGCTTTCGTTAAAGCCGTGTTCATTATAAACTGAACCCTCGCAAACAGATGCTGTTAATCCTATATATACAGGAATACTGTCTGTCATTCGATTGACAAACCAATTATTCCAATCGCTTGTCTGATAAGCAGTCAATCTTCCACAAGGGATGATTAAGGAACAATCTGAATTGACACCAACAAAGCAATCATCACCTAATATAGGAGGAGTATATGCCAAAGATACAACCGATGTTAAATTAGTACAACACCAGAAAACCTCAACTCCAATAGAAGTTACACTATTAGGAATTGTTACTGAGGTTAAATCGTTGCACAGATAGAATGCATGCTGTCCAATAGATGTTACGCTATTGGGAATAGTTACCGAGGTTAAATGGCGGCAATCACAGAATACGAACTTTTCAATAGAAGTTAAGCTATTGGGAAGAGTTATAGAGGTTAAGCTACTGCTAGAGAATGCGCTCTGTCCAATAAATGTTACGCTATTGGGAATAGTTACCGAGGTTAAGCTGCTGCTAGAGAATGCACGCACTCCAATAGATGTTACGCTATTGGGAATAGTTACCGAGGTTAAGCTGCTACAACCAGCAAATGCTCCGTTTCCAATAGATGTTACGCTATTGGGAATAGTTACCGATGATTTCGCTCCCGGACATAGTATTAAAGTATCTTGTGCATGATTGTACAATATCCCGTCAATGGAAGAATAATGAGTATTACCGAAATCTACATTTAGTGCTGTTAAACTGCTGCAACCATAGAATGCACTTCCTAAAATAGAAGTTACGCTATTAGGAATAGTTACCGAGGTTAAACTGCTGCAACCATAGAATGCTCCGCTTCCAATAGATGTTACGCTATTGGGAATAGTTATAGAGGTTAAACTGCTACAACTAGAGAATGTATTTTCTCCAATAGAAGTTATACTATTGGGAATAGTGACCGAAGTTAAACTGCTACAACCAGAAAATGCTCCGCTTCCAATAGATGTTACGCTATTGGGAATAGTGACCGAAGTTAAACTGCTACAACCAGAAAATGCTCCGCTTCCAATAGATGTTACGCTATTGGGAATAGTTATAGAGGTTAAACTTCTGCAATAATAAAAGGCCTGGTCTCCAATAGATGTTACGCTATCTCCAATAGTTACCGAGGTTAAATCGTTGCACCGATAGAAAGCCCCAGCTCCGATAGATATTACGCTATTAGGGATGGTTACTGAGGTTAAGCTGCTGCAATAATAAAAAGCCCCAGCTCCGATAGATATTACGCTATTTCCAATAGTTACCGAGGTTAAGTTGCTGCAACCAGAAAAAGCATACGCTCCAATAGATGTTACGCTATCTCCAATAGTTACCGAGGTTAAACTATTGCAATCACAAAAGGCATAGTCTCCAATAGATGCTCCAATAGTTACCGAGATTAAATTGCTGCAATAATCGAATGCACGCTCTCCGATAGATGTTACGCTATTGGGAATAGTTACTGAGGTTAAGTTGTGGCAACTAGAGAATGCGTACTCCCTAATATATTTTACGCTATTAGGAATAGTTACCGAGGTTTTTGCTCTCGGACATTGAATTAAAGTATCTTGTGCATAATTGTACAATATCCCGTCAATGGAAGAATAATGAGTATTACCGAAATCTACATTTAGTGCTGTTAAACTGCTGCATCCTAAAAATGCATTCATTTCAATAAATATTACGCTATTTCCAATAGTTACCGAGGTTAAGTTGCTGCAACCAGAAAAAGCATACGCTCCAATAGATGTTACGCTATCTCCAATAGTTACCGAGGTTAAACTGACGCAAGAGAAGAATGCATCTACTCCAATATTAGTTACGCTATATGTTGTTCCATTGTTAGTAACTATCGAAGGAATATCAACGGATGTCGCGGAAGAGTTGCAATCATAAACTTCCACAGAGTTACCTCCACTTAATACTTGATAGGTCAAATCTCCAATTGTGAATTGTTGTGCCGTAAGCGTTCCACCAAACAGAGCGGCAAACAAAATAAAAATCACTCGTTTCATATTTCCTTTAAATTTTCGGTCTTGTCTCCAAGACGATTGTTAGGATTCTGTTTTTAATTGTTCATTTGTTATTTCCATACAGAACAAGAAGTTTATATCCAATTTAAAATCCAAAGTGAGTATTTCCCTATAGTCAATTATGCCCTACAAAACCTTTCCGCCTGCTATTCATTTTCGTATAGTACAATTTGCACTTTTGTTGTTTACTTTATTTCGCTTATTTTTATATTGCAAAGATACATTTTTTCTAATTAACCAAAGTTTTTTTTCTTTTTTATTTGCAATATTACACAAATTATAATCCCTGTATTCCGGCAATCTTTGCCATAGAAAGGATTCGACTCATTCAAAAAGACACTATGGAATACAAACGATATTCATTCTTTTCGTTTACATCACAATTTTCCTTATTCAGGTTTACTATATATAATAGCCAAGCTATTGTAGTAATCCGTCTTACTCATAATTGTTCTTGTTAATCAGGTTTACAACTACTTTCACCATGATATCCTTTTCTTCCGCACGGCTTTCGGCTATCATCAATGTAAGAGCCACAAGAGTGTTGTCGGCAATACGCTTGCTCCCGTCCGTATTATAGAGAATGCCATTACCGGCCATAAACCACAGAAAGAGGGTAGCCGCAATACGTTTGTTGCCGTCACTGAACGAATGGTTTTTCGTCACGAGGTAAAGCAGCATGGCAGCCTTTTCCTCCACAGAAGGGTAAAGGTCTTGCCCGTCAAAAGTCTGATATATCTGCCCGATGGAACTTTTAAAAGAATCGTCTTTCTCGTGAGCGAACCATTGGCTGCCGCCAAACTTGATCTTCAGTTCCTCTATGGCCTGCATGGCTCCTTCGTAGGTGGCATGAAACTTGGCCTCGTTTGTAGTCTGCTCTACTCCCAACTGCTGATAATCATACTTATCCAAAGTATCAAGGGCATAAGCATAATCGGAAACCACCTCCACCAGATTAAGCGCATCATCCGAAGTCAATGCCTCTTGTTCTTTGACCGTCCTGCCCAAGACGGAAACCAACTGCTTTAGCTCCGTATAGCGTTGTTCTATCAGGGATTTATTAACCGTATAACCCTTTACCAAATATTCTTTCAATATCCTATTGGCCCATATACGAAACTGAGTACCACGTTGGCTTTTTACACGATAACCGACGGATATGATTACATCCAAAGAATAAAAGGCAACAGGTTGTTTCACTCCATCAACACGCAAAAAATGCGTGTTGTTCTCTTTTTCCAATTCAACTTCGGAGAAGACATTATTGACATGTTTTCTTATAGTCTTTTCATCCCTATCAAACAGAGTGGCCATCTGGTTAGCCGAAAGCCATACAGTATCGTTATCCAATTTCACATCAATGGATGTCTGTCCATCAGCAGTTTGATAGATTACTATTTTGTCATTCAATTCCATAGCCCAACCCTCTAAACAGATTCAGCAACTATTACAAGGCATTCGCCTCCCTTTTGCAAAGTAAACGATTTTTCCCGAACTGCAACAAACGACACGAGTATCTGTTTCCGTCTTCCCCAGTCTTTCCAATCCTTTTCAAATTGGAAAGAATTTTATCTTTTCTCTCTCAAAGTAAATAGCATTGTCGGTTGAGCGGTCCATACATGCACGCACGACGGACGGCGAACCATTGGCATTTGACCGTATCGTTTTCAGAATTCGCCAAAACGCTTTCTGAAATTATTACTTTGTTACCTGATTTCAATTTTTTGCAGACCCCTCCATGCGGACCTGTTGGTTATATATACCCCCCAAGGGGTATATATAACAACCTGCAGAGGTCTGCAAAAAAATATATGTCCCTCCACGAAAAAACTGGAGTTTTTTCGTACCTTTGCTCAATGATTTTTTTTAGTCTCGGTATATGTTGTTGGATGACTTGAACAGTGAACAGAGAGCTGCCGCCTGCCAGACGGAAGGGGCGGTGATGATTGTGGCCGGTGCAGGCTCGGGCAAGACCAGGACCCTGACATACAGGGTGGCTCATCTGCTCGAATGCGGTGCCAAGCCTTGGGAAATACTCGTGCTTACCTTCACCAACAAGGCCGCCGACGAGATGAAGGAGAGAATCATAGGCCTTGTGGGCAAGAGTGCAAGGTACATATTCATGGGAACATTTCACTCGGTATTCTCCAAGATACTCAGACTCGAGGCCGAACATATCGGCTATATGCCCAACTACTCCATATACTCCACATCGGACAGCAAGAGCCTGCTGAAGAAGATAATCAAGGAACATGACCTCGACTACGAACACCTGTACAAACCGGACAAGGTGCTCGGCCGTATATCCAAGGCCAAGTCGCAGCTTATAACCTCGGCCGAATACTACTTTTCGGACCTGTGCAAGCTGGACACGGCCGATGGCCTGAAATACATGGCCGACATATACAGGGAATACGACACAAGGATGAAGCAGGGCAACGCCATGGACTTCGACGACCTGCTGCTCAACATGTACCTGCTGCTCAAAAAGTCGGAAGAGACAAGGATGAAATACCAGCAGAGGTTCAAGTACATCATGGTGGACGAGTATCAGGACACCAACAGGGCGCAGTACATCATAACCAACATGCTTGCCGCAGGACACGGCAACATCTGCGTGGTGGGCGACGACGCCCAGAGCATATACGCCTTCAGGGGTGCGGACATAAACAACATACTGGACTTCCGCAAACACTACGAGGATACGCACACCTTCAAACTGGAGAAGAACTACCGCTCCTCAGGCAACATAGTGGAGGCCGCCAACTCGGTTATAGACAAGAACAAAAGACAGATAAAGAAAAACGTATGGACGGACAATCCCGAAGGTGAGAAGATAGGCCTTGTGAGGCTGTCCACCGACAGGGAGGAAGCCGACTTTGTGGCCATGCGCATACGCAGCCTCACCGCCTCGGGCGACTGTTCGCTCAAGGACATTGCGGTGCTCTACCGCCGCAACAGGCAGTCCCGCTCCATAGAGGAAAGCCTTAGACTCAAGAACATAAAGTATCTGGTGATGAACAACACCTCCTTCTATGAACGCAAGGAGGTGAAGGATGCCCTGGCATGGCTCGCACTCGTAGTGAACAACAGGGACAACCAGGCGTTTGAAAGGGCGGTATCCAGTCCGAAAAGAGGCATAGGCGAGACCACCCTTGCTAAGTTGAACGCCATGGCCAGAGAGCGCGGCTTGTCGCTGTTTGACGCGGCCACAAATACCGAACTGCTGCAAACGGCATTCAACTACGGCACCATAAAGAAATTGCAGGACTTCTGCGGCATTATATGCGCATACAGTGCCAAGTGCGACGAGGCCGATGCCTTTGAACTGGGCAGCAGAATCATAGAGGCTTCGGGACTGAAGGATTGTCTGCGCATGGAGAAGACGCAGGATTCGGAGGATCGCATAGCCAACATAGACGAATTGATTGACAGCATGCAGTCCTTCGTGGAGGCGGAGCGTGAGGAACTGGTGAACGAACTGACCGGTGAAAGCCTCGACACCGAGGACAGAAGCCTTGCGGCCTTTATGCAACAGATAAGCCTTGTGAGCGACACCGACAGCACAAGCGATGAAAAGGACTACGTGAGTCTTATGACGATACACGCTTCCAAAGGACTGGAATTCAAGCACGTATTCATAGTGGGCATGGAGGAGAACATATTCCCTTCGCTGTCCGCCCTGGCCTCCATGCAGGAGATGGAGGAGGAAAGGCGTTTGTTCTACGTTGCGATGACACGTGCCAAGTCGTCGCTTTGTCTGACATGTGCATGCACGAGATACGAATACGGACAGCTTACCTTTTCGGAGCCGAGCCGTTTCATACGAGACATAGACCCCCGCTTCCTTGCCGGAGGGGAGGAAAAGAAAAAAAGGGAGCTGCCAAAGTCGGAAACGGACAGGAAGATGTTTCCGTGGATGAAACCGTCTCAGGAGAAGAAACCTCTGCCGCTGACAAGCCTGAAACACAACACTCTCACGAAAAAGACCGCGGAGGGTGCCGCAGACAAAGGACCTGTTCTGGCAATGGCCGACATGGAAGAGGGCATGCAGGTGTGGCATGACAGGTTCGGCAAGGGCGTGATAGTCAGCCTGAACAGGGATGAAAAGAACGGCAGGGCCGTGGTGGACTTCGAACAGTTCGGACAGAAGACGCTCGTGCTGCTGTTTGCAAAACTAAGAAAATCGAATTAGCATGGAATACAACACAAAGAGAGAAACGTTGCTCATACCCGAATACGGACGCAACATACAGAAACTGGCGGAATATGCCGTCACCATAGAGGACAGGGAGAAAAGGACGGCTTTTGCCAACATGATAGTGAACACCATGGCCCAACTGTCCCCTTCCATCAAGGACTCGGGAGACTACAGACACAAGTTGTGGGACCATCTGTTCATCATATCAGACTACAAACTGGATGTGGACAGCCCCTACCCCATGCCGTCAAAGGAAAAGAACCGCGAAAAGCCGCAGCCGCTTCATTACAAGAACTCGGCGATACGCTTCCGTCCTTACGGCAAGATAATAGAGAACATGATAGACAAGGTGATAGACATGCCGGAGTCGGAGGAGAAGAACGAACTGATAGAAAGGATAGCCCAACAGTTGAAGAAAAGCTATCTGCAATGGAACGTAAACAGTTGCGACGACCGGATGATACTCGAACACTTCGAACAGTTGTCACACGGACAACTGAAACTGCAGGAGGACTTCAAACTGCAAAGCACCAAACAGATACTGGGCAACGGCAAGAAAAAGAACGCCGCACAGAACAACGGCCAGAAACACAAGGCCAAACATCAGAATCAGAAGAAAAACAATAAAACCGACATCAGCGCATGAGTTCATTTGAGATAACGGGAGGCAACAGCCTTAGCGGAGAGATAATACCTCAGGGTGCCAAGAACGAGGCATTGCAGGTGATATGCGCCGTACTGCTGACGGACAAGGAGGTGACAATAGGCAACATCCCCAACATAAGGGACGTGAACAAATTGATAGAGCTGCTGGAATACCTCGGCGTAAAGGTCAACAGGATAAACGCTGACACATATTCCTTTCAGGCCGACAGGATAGACATAGAACGCATATATACCGAACGCTATGCCCGCATGGCTTCGGCCCTCAGGGGCTCAATAATGCTTGTGGGACCAATGCTTGCAAGGTTCAAGAAGGCCTACATACCTACCCCCGGCGGGGACAAGATAGGACGCAGAAGGCTTGACACCCACTTCACCGGATTCGAGATGCTCGGTGCGGACTTCTCGTATGACGCTGCAACCAAGGCCTATGAGGTCAGGGGCGACAAGCTGCAAGGCTGCTACATGCTTCTGGACGAGGCCTCCGTTACCGGTACGGCCAACATAGTCATGGCGGCCTGTCTTGCAAAGGGTACGACGACCATATTCAATGCCGCCTGCGAGCCTTACGTGTTGCAGCTTTGCACCATGCTCAACAACATGGGTGCAAGGATAAGCGGCCTCGGCTCCAACCTTCTGACAATAGAAGGTGTCGAAGGGTTGAACGGATGCAACCACAGACTGTTGCCCGACATGATAGAGGTAGGCAGCTTCATCGGACTTGCGGCCATGACACGTTCGGACATAACGATAAAGGATGTGGAGCCGAAACATCTGGGCATGATTCCTTCGGTGTTCCGCCGCCTGGGAATAAGGCTGGAGGAAAAGGGCAACGACATACACATACCGAAACAAGACATATACGAGGTGGAGAAGTTCATGGACGGCTCCATAATGACCATTGCGGACGCTCCTTGGCCGGGCTTCACTCCCGACCTGATAAGCATTGCTCTGGTTGTGGCCACACAGGCAAAGGGCAGCGTGCTCATCCACCAGAAGATGTTCGAGAGCCGTCTGTTCTTTGTGGACAAGCTGATAGACATGGGTGCCCAGATAATACTGTGCGACCCTCACAGAGCCACGGTCATAGGCTCCGAAAGGAAGTATCCATTGCGCGGGGTGAGGATGACCAGTCCCGACATAAGGGCCGGTGTCGCCCTGTTGATAGCCGCCCTGTCGGCCGAAGGCAAGAGCATAATAGACAACATTGAACAGATAGACAGAGGGTATCAGGATATAGACATAAGATTACAGGCCTTGGGCGCAAACATAAGACGTATTTGATTTATGGAACTGAACAAATATTTCGATTGCCTCGATTTGGAAAAGATGGGGCTTAACGATTTGGATGACACGTGCATTGCAGGCAACATAATATGCAACAATGTCAACTATGAGCTGAACGAAAAAGACCTCGATGCCGACATAGCCATCATAGGTGTGGGCGAACGACGCGGCGAAGGCGTGGCGGAGTACAGCCATGCGGCGGATGCCGTCAGAAAACAGCTGTACAGACTCAAACGCTTCTCAAAAAAGATAAGGATAACGGACCTGGGCAACATGAAGAGGACCGACACTCTGGAACAGGCCTACGACGCATTGACGGATGTCTGTTGCAGGCTTTTGCAGTCAGGTGTCATACCTCTGGTTCTGGGCGGAAGCAACGACATGGCAGTAGCCACATACAGGGCATACGAGATGATAGGCCAGATAATAAACATGGTAGGCATAGACTCCCGCATAGACCTCAAGTCGCTCGACAGGGAGATAAGTGCAGACAACTTCCTTGCCCATCTGTTCTGCTCCGAACCTAACTATCTGTTCAACTACACACACATAGGCTATCAGTCCTATTTTGTTGATCCGCCTTTGGTGAACCTTATGCGCAGCCTCAAGTTCGACGTATACCGTCTGGGAGAGATGCAGGCCAGACTGAGCGACACCGAACCGCTCATACGCAATGCCGACACGCTGGCCGTTGACATGAACGCGGTAAGGGCCAGTGACAATCCGTGCAGCGATTCCCCACACGGGTTCTACGGTGAGGAACTGTGCAAGATGACAGACTATGCCGGAATGAGCGACAAGCTGAGCTCCATAGGCTTCTACGGCTACGATTCCGACATGGACTTCAACCTGAACGGCGCAAGGCTTATCGCACATGCCGTATGGTACTTCATGTACGGATTTCTCTGGAGAAAGAACGACTTCCCGTACAAGGACCTGAACAATTACTACAGATTCAGCGTAATGCTTGAGGAAAACAACTCCATAATATTCTACAAAAGCAAGAAAAGCGAACGCTGGTGGATGCAGGTGCCTTGCAGCAGCGAAAACAGGGCGAAATACATGAGACATTATCTTGTGCCGTGTACCTATGAGGACTATCGCAAAGCGACCGAAAACATAATACCTGACCGTTGGGTAAACGCCTACGAAAAAATAAACCTGTAAAAAAAGAAAGACTTATGGAACGAAGAGTAAGAGTGAGATTTGCACCGAGTCCGACAGGACCTCTGCATATAGGAGGCGTGAGAACTGCCTTGTACAACTATCTGTTTGCAAAGAAAAACGGCGGGGATTTCCTGCTCAGAATAGAGGATACGGACCGCACACGCTTTGTGGAGGGTGCGGAAAGGTACATCATAGAATCGTTCGAATGGCTGGGGATAAAATTTGACGAAGGCGTAGGCATAGGAGGCGACTACGGTCCTTACAGACAATCGGAACGTAAGGACATGTACAGAAAATACGCTCTGGAACTTGTGGAAAAAGGTTGGGCCTATTATGCATTTGACACTCCGGAAGAACTGGACGCGGTAAGGAAAAGGTACGAAGCGGAGAAAAAGAACTTCCAATACGACTGCAAGACGAGGATGTCGCTAAGGAACTCTCTTTCCCTTTCCCGTCAGGAAGTTGAAAGACTGTTGGAAGAAGGTAGGGCCTATGTGATAAGGTTCCGCTTTCCGGAGAACGAGGACATACATCTGGACGACCTCATACGCGGACACGTGAAGATGAACTCCTCACTGTTGGACGACAAGGTGCTATACAAGTCCGACGGAATGCCTACATACCATCTGGCAAACATTGTGGACGACCACCTGATGAAGATAACGCATGTGATAAGAGGTGAGGAATGGCTGCCCTCCTGCCCTCTGCACGTGATGCTATACAAGGCCTTCGGCTGGGAAGACACCATGCCCGCATTCGCCCATCTTCCGCTGTTGCTCAAACCGGAAGGTAACGGCAAATTGTCAAAAAGGGACGGAGACCGTCTGGGATTCCCCGTATTCCCGCTTCAGTGGACCGACCCGAAAACCAAAGAGGTTTCTTCGGGATACAGGGAAAGCGGATATTTGCCGGAAGCGGTCATAAACATGCTGGCTCTTTTGGGCTGGAACTCCGGAACGGAACAGGAACTGTTCTCTCTGGACGAACTGGTGCAGGTCTTCTCCATTGAACGCATAAGCAAACACGGAGCCAAATTCGATCTCGAAAAAGCCAAGTGGTTCAACCATCAATATCTAATGAAGGTATCGGACGAGGAGTTGACCGACGCCTTCATGTCGGACTTGAAAAGCAGGAACATAGAGCGAAGCAAGGATTTCGTTGCAAGCGTGGTAAGACTGATAAGGGAAAGGTGCAACTTTGTGAAAGACCTTTGGAGCAACAGCGACTATTTCTTCGTCGCACCTGAGGAGTATGCCGAGAAAGCGTTGAAGAAACGCTGGAAGGACGGAATGACTGAAAAAATGATGGTAATATCCAACAATCTCCAACAGATAAGCGACGGCAAGGACTGGGGACAAAAGGCGGAAGACTTTTTGATGAAGCACATTACAGACAACGGGTTGAACATGGGTCAGGTGATGAACTCCATACGGCTGGCCGTTGTCGGCGACACTAAAGGTCCAAACATGCTGGACATAATGAACGTATTGGGCAAGGATGAAATAATATCGAGAATAAACAAGGCGATAGAAAGGATAGGTATATTATGCCGGGAAGAATAAAGAGTGTGACAATCATAGGCAGCGGCAATGTGGCGTATCACTATTTCAGGATAATGACCGAAAAGGGTCTGATAGTACGCCAGGTAAGTTCGCGTATGGACATACCTCCCGAGGCTCTCATGTCGGACCTTGTGGTTATAGCCGTAAGGGATGAATTCATCACACGTCTCGTCTCACGTCTCCGTATCGGAGATGATTCCACATTGGTACACACCTCAGGATTCATTCCTTCGGACTGTCTCAAGGATTCGGCCAGAAACTACGGCTGTCTGTATCCTCTGCAAAGCCTGAAGAAAAACCAGGATACGGATTTTTTCAACAATGTGGCATTGTGCATATGCGGAAGCAACAGACAGATAAGACAAGACCTGAAAGGATTGGCAAAAAGGCTTTCCAGTACCGTTTACGAACTATCGGACTCGCAAAGACAATGCCTTCACATCGCGGCGGTGTTCTGCAACAACTTCACCAATCATCTTTTCGGAATAGCCAAACAAATGCTGGAGAAGGAATCCATTCCGTTCAGCATATTGTTTCCTCTGATGGAATCCACAGTGCACAAGGCTGAAAACGAAGACCCGTTCGACTCTCAGACCGGACCGGCCGCAAGAGGTGACATGAACGTGATACTGGCTCACCTGCAAAGGCTTGACGGTGACGAAAGGGAGATATACGGTGTAATGAGCGAAAAAATAATGCACTATCACAAAAACAGGGAAAAAGAATGAAACGTATAGTAGTCCTTACCGGGGCGGGCATAAGTGCCGAGAGCGGAATAAAAACATTCAGAGACAGCGACGGTCTGTGGGAAAACTACAGAGTGGAGGATGTTGCAACCTACGAGGCATGGGAAAGGAATCCCGACCTTGTCAGGGATTTTTACAATCAAAGACGCAGGGAACTGTACAATGTGCAACCTAATGAGGGACACAAACAGCTGGTTCGTCTGGAAAGCCGCTTTCATGTCGATGTCATAACACAGAACATAGACGATTTGCACGAAAGGGCGGGAAGCAGCAATGTATTGCATCTGCACGGGGAGTTGAAAAAGGTGCGCAGTGAGACGGATCCTTTCGACATAAGAGAGTTGGAAGGCTGGGAGCTGACAAAAGACATGAAGGACAGGGAAGGCAGACCGCTACGACCTTTCGTGGTGTGGTTCGGTGAAGCCGTCCCAAACATAACGCCTGCAATAGAACTGTGTCAACAGGCCGACATAATGATTGTGATAGGAACAAGCCTGAACGTATATCCTGCCGCAGGTCTCATAAGTTATACCAAGGCAGGTTGCGAGAAATATCTTGTTGACCCCAAACGTCCAAATGCCGACCTGAACGGCATACACTTCATAGAACAGAAAGCGGGAACGGGAGTAAAACTTGTGGTGGACGAACTGCTATCAGGGCATTAGGAGATTGATACATTGAAATTTATCTCAACGACCTGTTATCTATCAATCTTTCGTAGTAACCCACATTCGCCAAGTTCTATGAATGACAAACAGTTTCAGACATGAAGAAATATATGCTACTTTCAGCCTTGCTCGTTGCATGTCTTTGTGCTAAGGCGCAATCAATAATACCGCAAGTAAACGAAAATGTGGAACTTATGAGTATATTGTCCCGTATGTCCGGATTTCCTGAATATCACATGGACATGGCAGGTCAATACATAAAGGACATGGACAGCTATTTTAAGGATAATACAGACCATCCGGCTGTTCAATATATGAAAGGACTTAGAAACAAGTATGGCATTTCCTTCGATGCTGTCATGTCAATGGCCATACATCTCGAAAACCGGAACGGAACACTTTCATTGATTGAAGAAGATATCCCAACCTTGGAAAAAAGGTGGAAGGAAGTGGATAAGGAAGAATTTCTGTCTTATCTTAACAGTTTTTACAAGGATACAAAATTCAATGAGTTTTTCAAATCACATAAAGCACTTTATGAAAAAGGACTTAAATCTTATCAGGAAAATGTCATAAATCATTTTGACATAGACTGGTATGCCGATTTCTATGGCAACGAACCTCAGGAAACTTTCTCTGTAATAATCGGATTTTGTAATGGCGGTGGTAACTATGGCATAAATAGACAAATAACAGGTAAAATGAAGGAAGTCTTTGCCATTGTAGGTTATTATGTGGATAAGGAAGATACGCCAATGTATAGCAAGGAATATCTTCCTACTCTTATTCATGAATTCAACCACTCGTTCATCAATCATTTTCTGGATGAAAACAAATATCCTGATAATGTAAAGGAACTTGAACCTGCAGCAACGGAATTGTTCAAGTCTTCACAATGGAGTATGTCCAGACAGGCATATGGCAATTGGAAGACAATGATAAACGAATCACTTGTCCGTGCGGCTGTTATATGCTATATGCTGGATAAGGAATACAAAACAGAAGAAATAAAAGACGAGCTATCGGAACAGATGCAAAGAAACTTCAGATGGATGCCTGAATTGGTTAGCCTGCTGAGAAAATACGAAAAGAAGCAATCAAAATATGGTAGTTTCGAGAATTTCTATCCGAAGGTAACAGATTTTTTCAAAGAATATGCCAAAAAGGAACATGAGAGATTTGACAGAATAAAATAAACGAAATTCTCAGTGTCTCTTTGTGCATGAATCATTCTTTTCGGATTTACAGTATCCGACTTAACCGGCCACCCGCTTACAGAAACGTTTGACCGATGTAGGTATGTACCTGCAATCAAAAAGCCACAAAACCAAAGGTATAGCCCAAGACAGACATATATCGGCAAAAAGATAGTCTCCACGCAATACCCTCTTCCAAATACACTGCAACCTTGAAGGTGTTGATACCATAATGTTCAAAACCTGTTCGGCTTCATCCAACGTATCAAAAATCATGTGTATCTTTTCATACCGTTCCTTCCTGTAGGACTTTAGGGCATATATGGAAAAGAACAAAAGCTTGAAATGCTGTTGAAGCCATTCGTTTCTGAATCGTTCTCCATACGTTTTCCGCAATACATCCCTTATCTGTTTGTAGTTCTCAAGTTCACTTGGAAAAGACTTTATGAACTTTACGGGATTGAAATAATTGACATAATTGTAAGGATAGGTATAAGGATTGTAAATGACCCTGCTTACATGTGCCGCATACTGCATGGTAAAAAGTTTGTCTCCTCCATAAAACACGTTTTCGTTGAACGTTATACAAAGCTGTTCCAAAGTCCGTCTATAAAACAGCTTTCCCCATGTGGTACCGTTGTCCGAAAGCAATGAAAGCATCCTTTGGTCCATATTGCCGCTGTCGTATATTCCCTTCTGAGGTTTAAGGTCCTTTATGGTAAATCCTTCCTTCTCTCCCACTATGTACAAGGTGTCCTTACGCATGTTTTCCATGGAAACGAAGCTGAAAAGATAATCGTCATCCACATAATCGTCATGATCAATGAAGGTTATCCATTCTCCTTTTGCCTGAAGCAGGCCCATGTTCCTTGCACTCGACTCTCCTCCATTCGGTTTTCTATACAGTTTTACACAAGAGTGTTTCATATAGTAATCATGGCAGATACTGTACGTCTTATCCACACTGCCGTCATCGATTATTATCAGCTCAAAATCGGTGAAATGCTGTGCCAGCATGCTGTCTATACAACGTCTTATGGTTTTTTCTCCGTTGTATGTGGGCAAAATGACCGATATAAAGGGATTCTCCATATTCTTCAAAACAAAAAACAAGAGAGAACCGGCCCGTCAATGACCGATTCTCCCTCACAATTCAATAGTCAATATCTATCGCAAATCTTACAACAAAGACTCATTGTATTTTGTCAACGACTCCAAAGCGTTGGTCTTAACGTTTATGTAATCCGTAACACCCTGTGCGTTGAAACTTTCCATCTGCTCTACAGGATTTCCTGCAACAACAATGTGCTTGAACGATTTCTTCAACATTGGCAATGTTGCAGCAACCAAGTCTGCATATTCCTCGTCAGAAGAACACAAGACAACGATGTCGGCCTTTGATGCAACGGCTGCCTCTGCTCCTTTCTCGGCTGTCTCAAAACCAGGGTTATCAATGATCTGGTATGAAGCCAATCCGAAGAAATTGGTTGCAAATCCGGCTCTTGCCTTTCTCATTGCAAGATTGCCATATGTCAACAAAAATACTTTCGGTTTCCTTAACGAATTGTCCGTCTGCATTCTCAAACGTTCAAACGGTTCTGCCAAACGATGGCATGACAACGTCTTTATCTCTCCAGCCTTTGCCGCACAGTTGCAACACTCCTGCTTTTCAACAACAGGCTTTGCCTCCGTAAGGTTTGGATACTGGTTCGTTCCCAATATCGTAGTCTTTCTGGTGGCAACATCCTTTGCACGCTTTGCATCCATCTGAGCTATGGCATCCTGTACTATTCCCGCCTTTATCGCCTCTACAAAGCCGCCCTTGTCCTCTATTTGCTTGAATATCTCCCATGCTTTTTCGGCCAAGGCATTTGTCAGGTTCTCTATATAGTAGGAACCGGCAGAAGGATCCACAACCTTGTCAAGATAAGACTCCTCCTTCAAAAGTATCTGTTGGTTGGTTGCTATTCTTCTTGAAAAATCATCCGACTTCTTGTAAGCAACATCAAAAGGATAAACGGATATGGAATCAGCACCGGCTATCGCTGCAGACATGGTCTCGGTCGTCGTTCTCAACATGTTTACGTAAGGGTCGTATATCGTCTTGTTGTAGAACGAACTCTCCGTATGTATGTGCAACATGTAAGCCGTTTCACACTTAGGCTGATATTGCTCCATTATCTTTGTCCAAAGCATTCTCGCAGCCCTCAGTTTGGCTATCTCCATGAAATAATTGCTTCCCGTAGCAAAAGAAAATACCATTCTGTATCCTACCGAATGAGCAGGTATTCCCCTCTGGGTAAGGTTGTACAGATAATCGTTTGCCGACGACAAGGTGTAGGCCAATTCCTGAACGATTGCAGCACCTGCATTGTTGAACACGTTGCCGTTTACCGTAATCACATCGAATGCAGATATGTTTTCCTTGACAAGGTTCATTATCTGAACTGCTTCCTCATAGTTGGATTCGATACCATGATAGAACTCGCCGTTACGCAATGCGTAGGAATAAGGGTCGAAGTTCAACGAGCCCTCCACCTTTGACGCATCTATACCCTGGGACTTTACTTCCTGGATGAACAGCTTCAACACTTCCAAATAATTCTCTGCCTTGATGAAGTTTATCTTCACCTGCGTAAGGTCTATGCCGTTAAGCAAAGCCTTCATGTCCGAAGCCGTCTTTACGTTCTTTGCAACCAATCCCAACGAATTCACTCCTCGTTTCAATCCGGCCAAGGCTATGGCATTGGCCGTAGGAATGTCACATTCCTTTATATCTTGACGAATATCCCAGGTATTGTTTGTCTTCTTGTAACCGCGGACAAACGGCTTTTCCGCAGGATTGCCGTTGAGGTATTCCAATTTGGCCAAGTCCTCGGCACGATAATAAGGTCTTACATCAAAACCTTCCAATGTCTTCCAAATCAATTTCTTGTTGTAATCCGCACCCTTAAGATCAGCCTTGATTACCTCTTCCCATTGTTCGGTTGTTACCTCGGGAAATTCCGTAAATAACTTCTCGTTTTCCATATATCTAAAGTGTTTTATTTTCCATAAAATCGTGTTGCAAAATTATAAAGTTTTCAACAGATAGCCTAACTTTTTCCACAAAAAAAAGAGTCTGATGCACTCACATCAGACCCCGGATGAATTTAATAGTCAAACCTATTTCTTTCCTTCAAGTTCCTTGACCTTTGCAGCATCTGCTGCAGCAGCCTGCTTGTCTCCCAGTTTTATATTGGTGTTTGCCCTGTATTTATATGCGTTTACGTTTTTAGGGTTCAATTCCGTGCATTTGGTGAAATCCGCCAAAGCTCCCTTGTAGTCCTTGGACTTGAACAAAGCCACACCCCTGTCATAATAGTACTCGTCATTGTTTGCATCCATCTCTATCAGCTTGGTATAGTCTGCAACCTCCAATGCATATTGCTTCAAGGCCTTGTTGCACGTTGCCCTTGCCACATACAGTTTTGCATCCTTCATACCCAACTCCTCAGCCTTTGTAAAGTCTGCAACGGCCGCCTTGAGGCTTTCAGCCGTCCTCAATGAATAGTTTGCAAATCCCCTGTCATAGTAATGGTCTGCCTTAGGCTCCATGGCTATCAGTTCGGTCAGGTCCTTTACGGCCGAAGCCCAATCCTTTTTCATTGCATAGGCAGAAGCTCTGTTGGACAATGCTCCGACGTTCTTCGCATCTATATTCAACACCGCCGTCAAGTCTGCTATGTAATTGTCATAATCATTGTTGAGCAATCTTGCGGAAGCCTTATTCAACATAACCGGAACATCATTCGGATTGGTCTGCAAATACTTGTCGTAGTCGTTTATCGCAAACTGACCCTCCTTCATCTCCAAATAAGCATTTCCCCTGAAAAGATAGGCGGCAGGTGTCTGCTGATTCTTCTCAAGAAACTTGCTGAACGCTACCGCAGCCTTGTCATAGTTCTTAAGGTTCAGATTTGCAACACCCTCATAATAGTAGGCGAATTCCCAATCCGGAACTTCAGCCTTGCAAGCTTCCAACTGGCCAAGCATGCCATTCCAGTCCTTTGCGGCATTCAAGCCTTCGTAAGTCTCTATCCACTTGTTTGTGTTTACAGCATCGGTATTGTCCTGCGAAAACGCAACACAGGCAACCAAAACCAGCAAAATTGTTGAAATCGTCTTTTTCATTATCGTTCTTTTTTTTTAATGAATATATATATATCACTATCCTTTAAGGCTAAATGTCAGATACGTTATCGGCTTACCATCCTTCAAATACATCGACTCGTAAAAGGTCTGTATTTCCACTGCCTCCGAATCACAACCCGACCCGTAAAGGTCATCCGTATTGTAGACAACATTATGCCCCAAAGGTTTAAGCACCTGATTCAAAGTAAAGTCATACAATTCATAAGAGTCTGTCTTCAAATGTATTAACCCATCAGGCTTTATAATCTTTTCATATATTTTCAGGAATCTTTCGCAAGTGAGACGCTTGTTGGGCTTTTTCAACTGCGGGTCTGGAAACGTAATCCATATACTGTCAACCTCTCCCGTGTCAAAATAATACTGCAACATCTGTATATGAGTCCTTATAAAGGCCACATTTTGCATCTTCTCCTCATTTGAGGTCTTGCATCCCCTCCAAAGTCTCGCACCCTTTATGTCTATGCCTATGAAGTTCATCTCGGGATGCCTTCTTGCCAGTCCTATGGTATATTCTCCCTTGCCGCAACCCAGCTCCAGAACGATGGGGTTGTCATTCCCGAAAAAATCACTGCGCCATTTCCCCTTAAAAGAAAAATTTTTTGTTTCCTGAATCCGTGAAAACGGAATCTGAAACAGATTTTCGAAAGTCTCGTTTTCGGCAAACCTTGCCAACTTGTTTTTTCCCACTTAGTACAATCCTTTTACCTGAGAACGCACCGCCACAAACGACTTTAAATAGAAAGGCTCGAAATAGGCTACATCCTCAAATTCCTTTTTCAAAAACTTCTCATGAGCCAGCACCGCCATATTGCCTGCCGAAAGTTCAACCGCGTCATCATAATGATAGTTCGGTTTGTTCCCGAAAAGAACCCTGGTTTTCGGCGCACCGTCGCCGACAAGAACGACGCTGTCGCAACCGGAAAGATATCCGTCGTAAATATCCTCTGTCAGCACATCTGCCGAACAGTCCTTCACTGTTACAAGTGCGGGGTCGAATATGTTGGAATAGACCTCCATACGTCTGGCATCTATCATTGTCAAAACGTAAGAGCCGGGATGTCTGTCCGCCGCCGCCTTCGCCAGTATCAAAGGGGTTGGCACCGCCACAACAGGTATGTCCAGAGCATAGGCAAAACCCTTCACGGAACTTGCGCCTATTCTCAGCCCCGTATATGAGCCGGGACCTATGGACAATGCCACAAAGGACAAATCCGGATACTTAAATCCCGTCGTTCTGAAAAGGGTGTCGACCAGTACGGCCAGTTTTGCAGAATGTGCATTTGGTTCTTCGGCCTGCTCCAACGCCACCACGGTATCACCGTCGGCCAAAGCGCACGAACACATCCTGCCAGATGTTTCTATCAATAATGATAAGGTGTGCATATATGCCATTACGTTTTGAAACGGCAAAGGTACATAAAAAACCAAAGATTCAAAACAGGAATAGCCATTACAATTCATCCTCATGCAGGCCGAAAGATATTTTTTTAATCAAAACGTAGTCAATTCGGAACTTATTTGTATTTTTGCAAACTGCAAGGCCCGAGTGGTGGAATTGGTAGACACGCCACTTTCAGGAGGTGGTGTCAGTAATGACGTGCAAGTTCAAGTCTTGTCTCGGGTACTTTTTCAGTTTAAATTCCCACTATATTATACATCTTTCCGCTTTTGCAAGGTTGCTACACGCCTGCACATTGTCTTGTTTGTATTCTGCCCTAACGGCCTTGATTGCCGAATACGACAAATGAGCCTTGACAAAAGTCATTTTGAGTAACAAAGCAAGGAAGTAAAGGTACATGACAAGCCAAAGAGTCTGAACAAAAACGCCTTCACAATGTATTCTCACACTGTCCGAAAGATAATTTTTTAATCAAAACATAGCCAATTCGAAACTTATTTGTATTTTTGCAAACTGCAAGGCCCGAGTGGTGGAATTGGTAGACACGCCACTTTGAGGGGGTGGTGTCAGTAATGACGTGCAAGTTCAAGTCTTGTCTCGGGTACTTTTTTCCTTAAAACCCCACGATTATGCTTCTTTCGACATATGACGGTGTCATTGAACAGGATTCCCTGCACAAAGTTGTGGATGCGCTGGAAAACGATGGCGTGATAATCATTCCGACCGACACTTTTTTTGCCTTTTCCTGCGACATAAAGTCCCACAAGGCCGTGCATCTGCTGGCACAACTGAAGAACAAGAAGCTCGAAAAGGCGGACTTTTCCATACTGTGCTGCAACATCTCACAAGCCTCGGAATATACCAAACCCATATCGGACAGTTATTTCCGTCTGTTGAAAAAGCATCTGCCCGGACCGTTCACCTTTGTCTTTCAGGCCTCGAACAAGACACCAAAGATATTCCAAAACAAAAAGCGTACAATAGGCATAAGGATACCGGCGTGCAGGATAGCATGCGCAATTGCACAAGAATTAGGCCGTCCCCTTTTGGTAAGCTCCCTGCCTTCCGAAAACAGGGACACGGAGGACTACAGCGATCCGGAACTGATAGAACAGGAGTACGGAAAAAAGGTATCGATTGTGGTTTACAGTGAAAAGCCGAAAAACATTCCTTCAACCGTAGTGGACTGTACGGCGGAAGAGCCAAGCATAATAAGAAACGGTTTAGGCATTCTGGAGATATGAAAGCCCGATTGCTGCTTATTGTCTTTCTAATCGTTCCCGTCTCGTTCTGCATTGCGCAAAGGGAAAGCTGTATTGTCCAGGCGAACAAAAAGGTCAATGCCGGGGAATATGCTTCGGCGATAGAGCTGATTGAAAACGTGGAGCGCTTCAGTTTCGACAGCGTTATAGACCTTCTGTCCCTCAAGGCGTTCTGCTATTACAGGCTGGCAAAACACGACAAGGCTCTTGGCGAACTGTCGTACATGGAGGAAAACGGCATAGAGGACATACTGGGACAGACTCTTTATGCCTTCTATCTTTGCAGGGACAACGAAATCGACGCCTTTGCGGAAAACAGCCTTTATACAATGGAACAGGATGCCGTACAGTATTTATCCGTCCTCGGCAGACTTGACAGAAAAGACCTGTCCGCAATGAGTGCCGCCATGAAGAAATACATAGAGACCACATTCACCGAAGAGGAAGAAGACAAGGCGGACAAAGCCCCCTACAAAACCATACTCGCAATGATGTACTTCGTACAGGGCAACAACAGGGAATGTTACAACAATCTTTCCGTCGCAATTGAAGACTATCCTTTGGCACTCTCGTCATTCCTCATGGGCAAGATAAAGATGGAACAAAAGGAATACCTTTCCGCCATTTCCTATTTTACCCAAAGCATCACTCAGGGCTACAAGGCTTTGACGGCATATGAACTGCGAGCCATATCCAAAGGTTTCGAAAACGACTTCTACGGTTCGATAGAAGACCTGAGCCATTGCATAGACAAGGACAACAACCACAGATACTATTATCTCAGGGCCATAAGCTACAACTACGTAATGCAATATGAAAAGGCGCTGGATGACCTCGAACATGCAATATCGCTGTGCGACACCATAGCGGAATACTTCAATCAGACGGGTATAGTGTATTCCAACCTGAAAGACTATTCCGCAGCCGTGACCAATTTCCAGACCGCACTGAAAATAAATCCAGAGCTTAAGTTTGCGCACAACAACCTCGCCCTGGTTCTGGAAAAGATAGGAATGAAACAGGAGGCGTTGAAAAACTACAGAATGGAAATAGAGGTGAATCCCGAATACGAGGACCCTTATTTCAACCTCGGCAGGATAAGCCTGGATGAGAGGAACTACAAACAGGCCGTCAAATACCTGAAGAAAGCCTACGAACTGAACACGCGGCTTAACCAAACGCAGTACCTGTTGGGCGTAGCCTATCTGAAACGCGGAAAAACGGAAGAAGCCTGCTATTATTTCTCTCTTGCGGCTGAAGACAACTATCCCCAGGCGGTTGAAGCACAAAAAACCTACTGCGGAAAGTCCGAGACGGATTCGCAGTAGGTTCTGTTCAACTTACGGCCTGTACTGTCAATGAGCGTGGTTATGGTCCTTGTGTCCGCAACCGGACTCCAATCCCTTGGCAGTATTCCTGCAACATGCAGGCAACTTGTTCACCGCCCTTTCGTTTGCCTTGAAGTTAGGCGTTTCAAATCCCGCCTTTGCCAAAGCCTTTTCAATCTTCATCTGATCGGTTTTCTTGGACTTGAAGGTAACAAGCACCGACTTGGTTATGGGGTTTATCTGAAAACTCTCCACACCCTTCTCATAAGCCAATGTACGCTCAATCAACGGATCGGACTCCGCACAACAATACTTCGGCAGGGATATCTGCACCGTTTCCAACTCTGCCTCCTGAGCCCATGCGCATGAAATGCCCGCAAACAAAAACAAACATGCCAACAATAATCTTTTCATCTCTCCTTGAATTTATTTAATATTCCATCTTAAACCTGCATAAAACAACCTGCCCATCACGGGAGCATAAACAACCGACGCATCGAACTTGCTCGTAAATATCTCGTCCGCTCCTATTATAGGCTCCTGCTGAACATAATTCGTTATGTTCTCCACTCCCACGTAAACGTCGAAGTTCTTAAACTTGCGCGTTATCTGTCCCAGCATGTATATGTAAGGGTCGGCATAACCCTGCATCTGACCTACGTTCAAAGGGATACGCTGTCTGCCGTTGAACTGCGTGGTAAGGTCAAACATCCACTTGTCATATTTGGTTCTGTAGGACAACACAAGCAATCCTTTCCATTTGGAGACATAAGGCTTCTCCATCAGCTGGCCGTGATAAGTGGTCTTCACATCGTTGTATCTTCCTGCTATGGTAACATCAAAACGCTCTATCGGCTCTATCCTTATGTCCAGTTGAGCGGCATTGGAATAGCTCCTGCCGTCAAGATTGTAGAAGAACACCTTGCCTGCATCCCTGTCAAGGTCCATCACAACCTGATTGACAAAGTTGGTATGATAGTAATCCAAGGCTATGGTCATCACCCTTCCGCCCCATATCGTTATCGTCTGGCTCAGGTTCAATCCTCCGTTGTAGGCTTCCTCCATGTCCAGTTTCTGTTCGAGGATGATGTCCCTCGAAGAGGCCAATATACCGAAATTGTCCGCTATGATATTGGCCGAACGGAATCCCTTTCCTCCTGCTCCCCTCAATATCAAATCGTCCGTTATCTGCCAGCGGAAGTGCAATCGCGGAGTGACTATATGGCGTTCGTAGAATGAATTGTAGTCATACCTCAACCCCAAGGTTGCAAGGAATATCTTGTCATACTTGAAGCTGAACTGTCCGAACACTCCCGGTATTATCTCCTGTTTGTAAAAGTCCGCCTTGAGGTTTTCGTCAAGTCCTGCCGTTTCAAAGGGAGAGGCTCCCTTGTAAGGCATAGAATACAAATCCTCCCTTATGTCCGTATAACGGAAGCTGGCGCCGAAGTCAACGCTGTGACCTCCTCTTACCTCCGCATTGACAAGCACGTTGGCATAGATATCCCCTTCCCTGCCCTTGTAGTTGGACAGACCGTAATAGGCATCCTGCTCGAAATAAGTGGCGGACAACTGCGTGCCGAACGAAGAGGTATTGCCCAAAGGGGCTCCGTTCTTGGTGAAGAAATGTATACGGTCCGTCCTTCCGCCCAGACCGTAAATGCTGTCATTGCCACGCATGTCCTTTTCAAAGGACATCTGACCTCCGAGACGTTCCTCGTGAGTGTAGTTTATCAGCGTCTGACTGCAAAGGCCGTCCTCCACCTCATAGTTCCAGCGGTTTGCAACGTTTATCTGCGTCTGCTTGGGATAATCCATAAAGCCGTCACCCTTTCCGCCGTTGCCCAAATGGTCAAAGGCCTTGAAGCCGTTGTAAGTACCGTAGGCAAAGAAGCCCGTGGCCAGACGGTCGTTCAATATCGCATTGGCCTTTATGTTGAACTCGGTCTTCAATTCGTTGTTCATGTACATGTTGAAGGCAAAGGCATCGGCCTTCTGAGGCTTGTCATATTCCAAATCTATTATTCCCGTTATGGTCTCATAGCCATGCTTCACCGTTGCGACACCCTTGCTGACCGATATGCTCTCCATCCAGTTGCCGGGAACATAAGACAGACCGAAGGGAGCCGAAAGACCTCTCAAGAAGGGCATGTTCTCCAACAGTATCTGGGAATAGACTCCCGTAAGACCCAAAAGCTGTATCTGCTTGCTGCCCGATACCGCATCGGAATAACCCACATCCACCGAGGCCGAGCTCTCGAAGCTCTCCCCAAGGTTGCAGCAGGCCAAATGCTTGAGACCTTCCGCCGAAATTATCTCCTTTTGTTCCAAGCTGGTCTTGGACAGATAGTTGCTCTTGATTCTGTCCCTTATCTCCACAACCGAAAGGCTTTGCGCAGTAGGTTGCAGATAAATCCTCAGGCTGTCGGACAAGGAGGTACCCACATCCACCGTATCGCTGGCATAACCCGTAAAGCTGACAACCAGTTGGGTCTGGTAATCATAGCGTCTGTTTATCGTGAACCTTCCCTCTATGTCGGAAATGACGCCTCCGCCGCCCTTGAGCCAATAGACGTTGGCCGAAGGCAAAGTCTCCTTGTTGACCTTGTCGTAAACAACCCCGCTTATCTTTTTCTGTGAGAATGCGCCAAAGGCGGAAAACGCAATGAATGCAAATAATAATATTTTCTTCATATCAACACTTTTTTTTCACTCGACATTCTGTAAGACGTTCATAAAACCCAAACCTTACTCCCGCCATGAAAAAAAAGTCACATCCTAATACAACCGCCTTTGATTGGAGTAGTCATAGTTGCCGTTGTCCTGCTCGTTCTTCTTTTTGGCGTTGCGCGGAACAAGGTTCTCCACCTTTCTCCATCTGCCGCGCTCAAACCGCAGGCCCACAACGCTTCCCGAAGGAACATACAACTGTTCGAAGTTACCTACGCCGTCATACATAGGCTCCAGCTCGTCATAGACTATCATCCATTCCTTCTCCGTTTTCTGCTCCTCTACCTGAAACGGCCTGGTTTTCTTGAAAAGACCTCCCTTGGCTTTCCTTATCTCCTTGACGGTATAGTATTGGTTGTCCCATTTGAGGTTGAAGGCCGTGGTAGGTGCATATTCGAACACAATACGCTTGAGGTCCTTCTGCCTGTAAAAGACCGAAGCCCCGAAGACCGGCCTTGCCGAGTTGCGCCTGAAACTCACCGGCTCTATTATCTTGCGCTTGGAATATATGTCCTTGCCGTCCCATCCCAAAAGGGTGTAATATGTCTTGCCGTCCTCCTTTATCTGTATGAGGTCGTAATAAACGGCTCCGAGCCACATGGTGTCGCTCAGTTTCTCCTCCTGAACGTTGAATATGTCCTCACTCCTGTCCCACAGGCGGTATGTCTCGTACTCATCGGTCGAAGCGTTTTTGGCCTGTATGTAGCCGAAGTTGTCATAGCTGCCCTCGGAGGAGAATACGGCCCAGGTGAATATGCGGAACTGCTTGTCGGGCGAGGTGAGAATGCTTATGCCGCCCAGACTGTCAAACGGATAGTCGAAACTGTCACTGTATTCCAACGCATTGTCCAAAACGGCCAGGAACTGTTCGTTGGCATGGAAACGTTCGTTGTCCGACCGGGAGTTGAACATCCTGTCCATCAGCTGCTGCAATTCCCTTTCGGCATTCTGCAACATCAACTCCTGCGCTTCGGCCCCTACGGCCGCGAGACACATCATCAAAACAAATACAATCCTCTTCATGTGACAAAGGTACAAAAATTTTTTATCGTACCTTTGCAAAGAACAAAAGAGAGGACAAAAACATGGATCAGGAGGAGATAATAAGACAGCTGTGCCTTGTGGGCCAAAGGATGAAAGCCAAAGAGAAGGACGACGCACTGAAGAGGGCCACAGGCAGGGCCTGCATGGAAAACCCGTGGTTCACCGAAGAATTCGTGATGAAGGCGATGGAAAACATTGCATTGTGGCTCGACCGTGACACGCTACGCACGTTCGCAGGCAGGTATCCCTTTGCGCAAAAGGCCGGAAGGGTTGCCATAATCATGGCCGGCAACATACCTCTTGTGGGCTTTCACGACCTTATGTGCGTTTTGCTTTCGGGACACATGGCCATAGTAAAGCCCTCATCCAAGGACAAGAGCCTCATGCCCGTACTGTTCGACGGACCTCTGGGCGAAAGGATAACATTCTGCGAGGAACGCCTGCCGGAGTTCGACGCCATAATAGCCACCGGCAGCAACAGCTCGGCACAACACTTCCACCATTACTTCCGTTCCTATCCCCGCATAATACGCCGCTCCATGGCCTCGGTTGGAGTGATAAGCGGAAAGGAAACGCGGGAGGAACTGCAAGGGCTCTGTCAGGACATCATGCTGTACATGGGACTCGGATGCAGAAGCATATCCAAGATATTCGTGCCCGAAGGCTATGACTTCGGCCCGCTGGGCATGGAACTGAAGGCATACATGTACCTTATGGACAACAACAAATACCGCAACAACTACGACTATCACAAGGCGTTGATGCTCATGAACAACGTTGCGTTCACCGACCTCGGCTGCCTTCTGCTCACCGAAAGCAGTGAGCTGCACTCCGGCGTATCCGTCCTTCACTATGAGCGTTACGACGACAAGGAAAAGGTAAACGAATACCTGAAGGACAATTCCGAAAACATACAGTGCATAGTATGCAGCGACACAGGCGGTCGCAACCGCTTCCCGTTCGGACAGGCGCAACGCCCCGCCATAGACGACTTTGCCGACAATACCGACACCATGGCGTGGCTGGGACTCATCGGCCGAAAGTAAGGAAAGGATATCAAAAAGACCATTGCCGATATTTCTTTAAGGAAAGCAAGGCATACAAGACCTGCTCTCATCTTGTTTCTTTTCATGAAAGGTGTACGCTCTTTTCTGATTCTGAAAAAACGTATTCAGAAAAGATTTTTGCGGATTAAGGATTCGTTCCGAAGGGAAAAACAAGGCTATGATAAGAGCCTGAATATATTTGATGTATCTTTAAGCCAAAGAAGTAATCTTCCGCTATTGCTACAACATATTCTTACTGTATTTTGCATAAAGTTGCATAGAGGAATCCTATGGTAAAGGTAATGAATAAGCTTTAGTATAATACTCCAAAAATATATTCCGAATCAAATTTGTACTCAATCGAAATAAAACTCGTAATTTTGCAAAGCGATACATTAAATTAATTATGCTATATTATAGAAGGAAGATATTATTAGCCATATTGGAAGTGTTTGGTGGTAAATTGACAGCCAAACAACTACAAAAGTTGCTTTTTATCTTTTCAAGAGGGCAAGAAACAAAAGCTTATGACTTTGTCCCTTACTATTATGGGTGCTTTTCTTTTCATGCAAATCAGGATATTATTGTATTGAGAAACAAAGGCTTGCTAACAATAAAAGAAACAGATAACGGTCGATTTATTGAGTCGGTGAAATCATATAATTACAATTATTTGGCATCACTGAATTTATTCGACCAACAGGCAATCCTTGAACTTAAATCCAAATATGAAAAGATGCCTCAAGCTGATTTGATAAAATATACTTATATAAAATTTCCATTTTACGCCATAAATAGTCGTATAGCAACAGAAATTTTATCAGAAAAGGAAATGGAAATTGTAAACAGACAAAAATGCCATATAGAAGGGAGTAAATTGTTTACGATAGGATATGAGGGTCTAACAATAGAAACTTATTTAAAAAAGCTGATTATAAATGACATTCATCTACTTTGTGATGTCCGGAAAAATGCTTACAGTCAGAAGTACGGTTTTTCTAAAACTCAATTGGAAAAAGCCTGTAAAGGTCTAAATATTGCATATATACATATTCCAGAACTTGGCATTGAATCACAAAAACGTCAAGAATTGAAGTCACAAAAAGATTATGATATGTTATTTGACGAGTATGAAAAAACAACTTTAAAAAGCAATAAAGAATCTCTTTTGAAGATACTTTCTTTACTTGATAAATATGAAAGAATTGCATTAACATGCTTTGAAAAGAATCCCATTCAATGTCATCGTTCTCGTGTTGCAAATGCTTTATTATCGTTGTCTGATAACTTTGAATTTGAAGCAATTTCGTAAAATATGTCTGTAAAAAATATTCTAATAGCCGTAAAAACTTATCCGACGCTATCAAAAGAATATGATGAGTTGGTATGTACAGCCGGTTTTTTGGAAGATGGTTCTTGGATAAGAATATATCCTATTCCATATAGAAAACTTGATTACACAAAAAGATATAAGAAATGGCATTGGGTGTCTATTGACATAGTAAAAAACACAAAAGATTTTCGAAAAGAAAGTTTTCGTCCTGCAAATATTGATGGCGAATTGACTATCGGTAGATTTATCGATACAAAAAATAATTGGGCCGAGCGAAAGAAAATTGCATTAAAGCACATTTATACCAATATGGAGGAACTTATTACTGAAGCTAAGGATTCTAATATAGGAACTTCTTTGGCTGTTTTAAAACCAAAAGAAGTATTAGACTTTGTATGGGAAGAATGCTCCGAAAGAGATTGGGATAAAAAGAAATTAAATGAAATATTAGCAAGGCAAGCACAATTATCTCTTTTTGAAGAAGAAAATGAGACGCGGAAAATATTTAAAATTGTAAAGAAACTTCCCTTTGAGTTTTCTTACATCTTTACGACAGATGATGGCATTCAAAGGAAATTGATGATAGAAGATTGGGAAGTAGGTATGTTGTATTGGAATTGTTTAAAAAAATGTCAAGGAAATGAAGAAATTGCATGCAAAAAAGTCAAAGAGAAATACTTTGATGAATTCGTTAAGGCAAGGGATTTGTATTTCTTTTTAGGCACAACTATAAGATATCATAGTATCGGGAAAAATCCTTTCATTATTATAGGTACATTCTCCCCAATGAAAGAAATCGCCAACAACAGTTGTTTCCATAAATTGTATACTATATCCTATAAATACTACCTTTCACATTGCCTTTATCATTGATTCAACAAAAGCAATTTCTTCGTCGGTAAGATTATACTTCGCATATAATTGACGGTCTATTTCTACAACCGACTTACTCCAGTCAATATCACTATTAGAAGTAAAATCTTGTAGAGGAACGAATTTATACACATCACGAGGCGCATCTTGAGTTTTCTTTAATATGAGGACTAAATATCTAAAGAATTTAGTCCTCATATAAGTAATAACATTCATTGTTTCAGCTTTGGAAGAAAACCCACCTTTGGGCATGATAACTATGTATGTATCTGTACAAACGCTATTAGGTTCTCCATAAAAAGGTACACCAATAATTTGATGAGGGAAATTTTCTCCTGCGCCATAAGCTTTTGATATATATATCTTATGGTAATTTATTGATTGGAGATTTTTGGGAATATCTGAGAGTTTAACCCAACCAAATCCCTCTGAAAGAAGTTGTTTATTAAGATAACATTTAATGTTATACTCATTTGTTTTTGTTACATGAAATCCCCTCCAACTTGTACTTAATTGAGCCCCTTGATCAAAATGGTGTCGTGCATTCACTAATATAGAAAAAGATGTAGCATCATAATAAGTAATACCTTCTATATCAGATATTTTTTTCAATATTTTATCAGCACATATATCTCTAATAGCCATTCCCCATTTCCCCAAAAAGGTAGATATTGTACTAACTTTACCATTTTGGCTTATAGCATATACACATTCTCCATTATAGTTTCCTTCATATAGAAAATAACAAATACCTCCTTTAATCTCTACGCCAGGGAAACAATCAGATGCCTGAAGATAGTCCTTAAGAAATTTAAAATGATTACATAAAAGCATTTTAGATGCCCATTCTTCAGATAGGCCGCGACCTTGTTTAGTTAACCATCGTGATGGGGTTATCATAGATATGTAGTCGGGATTAATAGCACAAGATTGTTCTATAAATAATTGATATACAGCTGTAGAAGATGTACAATCACCACCATCCATAACCTGATACGGCGGATTACCTACTATTGCATTGAATTTCATATTATCATTATCTATGGCTTTCCAGTAAGAACGACCTTTGACAACTTTGGCTATAAAGTTCTCTGGTTTGTTCTTAATCCGGTTGATTAAATCTTCAAAATATCTTGTATTCACTTTAGCTTCACGAAATCCGGCAAGGGTGCGTTTGGTAATACTCTTTGCCATAGGGGTCTTGCAGATGACAAAGATGTTTTCGGCTATTACCTTATCCCATACGGCCTGCTGTTCCTCCACCGTTTCTACGGCAAAAAGAGACGCCTTGACCCTTGCCCGGTAAATGCCGTATGCCATATAGAGCGGATAAAGTCCGGATTTGGAATTTATTTCCAGAATACGGGCATCAGGTGAGAATACTTCTGCGGTAACCTCTCCCTTGTCTATAAACCGTGGTTCGGGAATCGTATTCCGATACTCCGCATCATAGAAGTTATAACCTCCCAGACAATCACCGAGGTGCATGTTTACCACGCGCCACGGAGTAAGCACCGTTTCCTTGTCAGGATTGCGGAATGTACTGAATATGTTCGTAATACGTTCGATTCTTTCCTCTATGCTCAATTTGTCCGCGGCACGGGCCATCGCACGTATTCGTTTTCCGGCGGCACAGAATATTTCCGGGTCATAGTATTTCTTGAACTTGTCGAATTTCTGCTTGGTCACGCCCTTTGGCATGAACTCTTCCCATGACTGCGAATCAATGAGAGAAGCGAAATTGTCAATCGTTATTTCCTGATTCTCATCACTCACTTCCGCACCATAAATCAACAGAGGCATACGGATGGAGATACCACGGAGAATGGAAATGGCGGCTTCCCTGTTCTTGGTTTTACTTTTCAGTTCTTCCAACCTTTTCCGCTCTTCCTCTGTAAGCTCCTTTCTGGGTTTCTTCTCCAGCTTCTCTTTTTCCTCGTATTCCTCATTGTTCAGTCCCTGACTGTTGATGTCCACCTGATTGGTCTTGGGCATGGCCTTGGTCTGTCCGATAATCTTTTTCAGGTCATCGAACGCTTTTAAGTCCAAATCATCCATCTTCATCAATTCGTCATTGTACAGGCTGTTGTCTTCAAACCCGTTACGGACAACACGCTCCACATATACCTTTTTCAACTGCTCGAGCATACGGGAAACGTCAAACGGGTTCATCTTTGAACCCTCAATGGATATGATTGGGCAGAAATTGATGAACTCGCCCATGGCTTCGCGGTCGCTTTGCGAGGTCTTGCCGGCTTTGGCCGATATCTTGGCGGTTTCGGCAATCACTTTAAGGGTACGGTCAGGAGCAAAGTCGAATACATAACACTGTTCCTTCATACGTCCGTTGATGATGGCGGGAGTCTGTACGCGGAATATGGTCTGCATATAACCGGATGCGGCTGTATTGTAGGAGCCGGACAACATGAATACGGCAGTCCAGGCCTTAACGCTTACTCCGGTCGTCAGCCTTACGCAAGAAAGGGTAATGGTTCGTGTGGCATCCGGATTTTCTCCGATAGCCTCTTCCACAGCTTTCAAGGCATCACGGCTTTCCTCATCACCGTCACCGGCTACATTAACCACCTTGAAATGTTGGAACACCGGATGTGTCTGGAGCATGGCACTCAATGCCCGTGCTTCCTTCACGCCCGGCACCTTCCAGAGTGTATGGCGGAAAATATTGCGGTATTCCTCGTTGGCATAAGGGTAAAGGCTGTTCTCGTCCTCCTTGGTAAGAAGGTTTAGAAAAGCCAATACATCTTTTTCATGACAGAAGCAACCGGATTCATTGACTCGGAAAAACTCCCTGAAGTTAAAGGCGACATCTTCATCTGTAAATTCATGAAGCAGCCGCCCCAAATCGTAGGTATATATATTGAGTGTTGGCAGTGAGGCATACGGATTGGGGTCGCCGAAATGCAGTTCGTCCCAAGTCATCTTGGCACGCTGTTCCATAACATAGTCCCATGTATATATCTCATCCTCCTTGAAATCATCCAGCAGGTTGAACGGAGTACCGGACAGACGTAAAACCTTTGTCTTGTTCTTGACCAACTCTCCCATGACAGCCTTGCCCAGTTCTGTTTGGGTTCCTTCGTGAGCTTCATCTACGATAATCAAGTCCCAGTCGGTGGCAAATACTTCATGGTTCTTGTCGAAGTTACCGCCTACTTGTTCGGAACCGCGCAAGTCTTGTATTGACGCAAAATAAATATAATGAAGCCCTTTGCTTTTCGCTTGTTGTTCAAGATTGTTGTAACTTTCACCCTTCTTGTTTCCGGAACCGTATACAAAATCCTTGCGGTCGTAGAATATCTTTCCGAAGTCCTCGAACCATCCGGCATCGACCACAGGGCGATGGGTCAGAATCAGGGTACGCTGAAACTCCATATCCTTGACAACCTGCAAAGCAGAAAGGGTCTTTCCGAAACGCATCTTTGCGTTCCAGAGCATCTGGTTGCCTTTCCTAAACTGTTTCTTTGTCTTGTTGATGGCTTCCTGCTGTTCCGGTCGGAATACAATCGGGGAATATTCCCGAGTCACTTCTGAGGTATTAAGGGACTGTCTGCCCTTCTTTACTGCAGCAATGGCTCGCTTGACGGTTTCCAAATCGGTTATGAACCATTCATTGGCTTTGTTGACCGTATCGAAGATTTTCTTTTCGACTCCCGAACGCTTCAGTACATTGTGCACGTCCTTGTCGTTGAACGAACAAGACTCTCCTCCATGGTCGTAAAGCGCCAACTCCGTATAAAGCAAATCATATGCGATACCTGCCGTCTGCGTGTACTGATTGATACGTTGTCTGGCCGCTTCATTGAGAGCATTGCTGTTGGGCGTAAGTTCTGACACATTATCATCATCACAGGTAGTTTCGCCAACCTTCAGACATCCGTAATGTGCCTCATCGTTGATGCGGAACACATAGATCAGTTTTAGTTTCAGGGACGATTTGAATCTCATGCTTTTTCATTTATAAGGTCTATAAATCGTATTTTCTTTCCCTTTTTGCCTGTTGTCTTGTCTTTTGTCCGCCAGTCCTTTATAATGCAGTAAATACCGTTGTGTTTGTTTATGTCATTCTTAAGACAACCTTCGCACGGCTTCCGTCTTTCAACCGTACCGAACAATTCCTTTTCCTTACGTACACGCTCTCCGCAGCTTTCCGGAACAACTCCTTTCAAACCGTCCATCTGCCACACATTCCAAGAGATTATATAGGCTATATGGTTGATGGACTTCATTTGCGGTTTTTTGCCGAACTTGTTCTGATAGTATTCAATGAAAGAAAACAAAAGGGCTTCACGGGCAAGGAGCAGATTATCACCCTGCCATTCATAAGCATATATACTTTTGTAAGCATCCTTGACTGCCTCCAGCCATTCACGCGTTGTCGTGGTATTCTCACCGACAATACGGAGTTTACGGTCAAGCAATCCTATACGCTTCTCCAGTGGAATGAATGTTCCGGTAGTCGTATCATACCGACTCACCAGATAAGGGGCCTCCCCACAGGTGATTTCCAAACGATTTTCACGTACATAATCTTTCCATGTCCTGCCTTCTGGAAAAGTAATCTTATCCGTATTGACTTCCCATGTATGCGTACCGTCTTCGGCTGTCACTTCCTTGTTGAACACATCCTTTCTGCCAAACCATGCCTCGTCAATGAGATTGTTCTGCGCATTACATATCCATGAAGGAGTGAACACCTCCGCCATCTCACGGGAACGTATGCTTTGAGTATCTCTGTGTTTTAGGACACGAGGCATGACAACATTGCCGTTTTCTCCGGTTATAAGTTCGGGAAGAATTTGAGAAAAATATTCGTAACCTTTACCAAGATGTTCATAGTCGGAAGTAGCCCAGAAAATATTACACTGTTTTCCATCCTTACTCGTCGTATGGTCCTTGAGCAAGGTGGTGAGCAAATCCGGTGAAAGCGCTTTCAATCTATTTTCCTGTATGTCAACTTCTCCAGTTACGTTATCCATCTTCTTTATTTGAATAAAGGGAACGAGAAAGTCCATATATCCGCAGTTCTATCGGATACAGAAACCCGCTCTTGTGCAAAGTTATACATTTTATTAAAATCATACAATTACGGTTGTTGGAATTTGATATGGGAACTGTAAAATAACAGAATCAAAAAAAGGGGAAACGACTAATCGTTTCCCCTTTCCTTTTATCATTTATTCAGCAATGTATTGTCTTACTTTATCATGCCTCTGTTTTTCAACAAAGCATTTATGTCAGGTTCTTTTCCTCTGAACTCCACATACATGCTCATGGCGTCTTCGGTACCTCCGCTGCTCAACAGCTTCTTGAACTTGGCTGCCACCTCAGGATTGAATATGTCTCCCGTTTCCTTGAAGGCCTGATATGCGTCTGCATCCAACCATTCGCTCCATGTATATGAATAATAACCTGCGCTGTAACCTCCATCGCCAAAGCAATGAGAAAAATAAGTGGAACGATAGCGTGGCGGTATCTGGGCAATCATGCCTATGGACTCCATGGCCTTCTTCTCAAATGCCTGAGTCGATACCTTTTCGCCTGCCTTTATGGAGTGAAGACACATGTCAAGATAAGACGCTGCCAACAACTCGCTGAACATGAAGCCCTGATTGAATGTTCCAACCTCGGCCATCTTGTCAACCATAGCCTTTGGAATAACCTCTCCCTTGTCGTTCTTGGCGTACATGTTCAACACCTGCGGTTCAAGGCACCAGTGTTCCAATATTTGCGAAGGCAACTCTACAAAGTCCCTCGGAACGTTCGTTCCAGACACGGACGGATAGGTGCAGTCGGACAAAAGCTGGTGGATGGCATGACCCATCTCATGGAATATGGTCGCTGCCTCCTCGGCCGTAAGGGTGGTCTTGCCGTTAGGATTCTTGGCATAGTTGAAGCATACGGTAATTATAGAACTTACGTTCTGTCCGTTCTGTCTGTATTGTCCGCGATACTCGTTGCACCATGCACCGGCACCCTTGCTTGCCCTTGTATAAGGATCCCAATACATCACGCCCAAATGTTTACCCTGCGAATCCTTGGCTTCAAAGGCCAATACGTCATCGGCATATACCGATATGTCGTCTCTCTGAGTGAAGGTCACACCGTACAGTTTGTTCAACACTGCAAAGCAACCCTCCCTGACGTTGTTTATCTCAAAGTAAGGTCTTGTAGCCTCTGCATCGAAGTTATACTTCTGCTGACGTACCTTTTCAGCATAGTAATACATGTCCCATGCCTCCAGTTTGGCTCCCTTTTCATCCTTGGACAAGAGCTTCTGGAACTCCTCAGCCTCCTTCTTAGCCACAGGAACGGAATATCCGAGCAAGTCCTCCAGCAACTTGAACACCGCCTTAGGTTCCTTTGCCATTCTTTCCTCCAACTGATAATGAGCGAATGTTTCATATCCCAACAGGTTGGCTTTCTTTGCCCTCAACTCGGCCATCTGTGCCACCAAGGCGTTGTTGTCCGTCTTGCCGCCGTGGTTGCAACGGTTAACCCTTGCATTGAATATCTCCTTTCTCAACTCCCTGTTGTCCGCATAGGTGACAAAAGGAATGAAGGAAGGATTGTCGAGGGTGAATATCCATTTGCCTTCCTTGCCTGACTCCTTGGCAAGATGCGCTGCCTTGTCTATCTCTCCCTGAGGCAGTCCGGCCAAGTCCTCCTTCTTGTCTATGACCAACTGATAGGCCTTGGTTTCCTCCAACAGGTTGGCATCGAACTGGGCTGCCAGCTTGGTAAGCTCAGCGTTAACCTTCCTCAACTCCTCCTGCTTGGTTGCATCGAGCAAGGCACCGGAACGCACAAAGTCCTTGTAGGTCTTTTCCAACAAGGCGCTCTGTTCATTGTTCAACTTCTGGTTGACCCTGTCGTCCCATACCGCTTTTACTCTCTTGAACAGGTCGGCATTCATGGATATGTTGTCCGAATGCGTAGCAAGCATGGGGCCTACCTCCTGGTTTACCTCCTGCAACTGCTTCGAGGTGTTTGCGGCCATCATGTTGAAGAACACTCCGCTTATCCTCGCAAGCGTCCTGCCGCTATAGTCCAAGGCTGCGATGGTGTTGTCAAACGTAGGTTTCTCCTTGTTGTCGATGATTTGCCTAACCTCTTTCTCATGCTCTTCGATGGCTGCCTTGAATGCAGGAAGATAGTGTTCAACCTTTATCTTCTCGAATGGTGCCGTTTCAAACGGCGTGTCCCACTTTTGCAATAGAGGGTTATCCGTCGTAGCCTGCTTGTCCGAACAGGACGAAAGGATAAGTCCTCCCGCTGCAATAACTGTCATAATTGTCTTTTTCATTGTTTATATTTTGATTTGGTTATTGTCGTCAGTCAACCGTTTTCTTGAACTTGAACTTGGGTTCCTCGTGCCTCATCAGCCGTCTTATGTTCTTGCGG
This sequence comes from uncultured Bacteroidales bacterium, assembly GCA_944320415.1. GTDB lineage: Bacteria > Bacteroidota > Bacteroidia > Bacteroidales > P3 > Onthomorpha. The sequence continues at coordinate 67,134 of CALUHJ010000016.1, read as the reverse complement.
TGAGTCCATAGTATGAATAAGGCCACCAATATGGAAAAACACAGTTGAACAGTGTTTATGTCATAATGCAACCATATACTGCAACATGAATAGAATATGGGGAAGGAAACGGCGGCGCTCATAGAAGACACCGATATGTAGTGCGTCAGTATGAACACGATGACAAACACCGCCAAGACCAAAGGGATTATCTTGTCGAACAGCCCTATCACAACGCCGAGCATTGTGGCCACGCCCTTGCCGCCCCTGAAGGATGCAAACACGGGCAAAGCGTGCCCTATCACGCAGAACACTCCGACCAAAAGTTGATAGTAAACAAGATAATCATGTTGAGGCAAGGAACTGCCAAAGAACCTGGCAAGATAAACCGCAAGCCACCCCTTGAAAGCGTCTATGCCCAACACAAACAAACCGGGCAAAAGCCCCAAAACCCTTATGGTATTCGTAGCTCCGGCATTCTTGCTGCCCTTTTCCCTTACATCCACACCGTAGAAAGACTTGCCTATCCACACCGCCGAAGGAATGGAGCCCAACAGATAAGCCGTAACCAGTCCCAGACTGATAGCCGTAACCAATGGCAAATCGCAATTCATCATTCCTCTTCTCCTTTCTGTGGTTCTTCAGTATCCACATCCGTATCGTTGTCGTAACTGTCACCCAATTCAAGATTCCTTATGAAGTTCCTCTTCTCGGCAGGAGTAGCAATACGATAGGTGTATATCTTTCCGTCCTTGGTCTTTGTTTCCCGTTCCTCACGAGGCGTCTCGTTGATTATGGAGTTGAACGTCTCGTTTGAAGACATCGCACTCATGGCCGCTCCGTTGTAGGTGAAGAAATACCAATGGTCAGGATTTGCCTCAAGATATATTCTGAACTCTGTGGCCAGAGCCGTCCTTATCAGTTGCACCCTTGTCCTTATTATCTTGTTGACCTGATAGCTGCCTACAATTCCCAGTTCCGCATTTCCTGTTCCTATGTATGACCTCATCACAGGGTCCCACTTCAACCTTATACTTGGGAAGAAAAGCGTGTACTGCATCTGCTTGGGTATCTCTTTCCACTCTCCGGTAACAAGCATGTCTTCAAACCATTCCTCCGCCTGCTCCGCGTCAAAGACATGATGAAGATATTTCTTGTAGGCCGAGGTCTCCAGTTCTATCTGACTAAGGTTCAAGTCCTCGTACAACTCCACTCCCATCAAGTCCAAAGCCTCCTTGGAGAACGGGAAGTTTATCGCAAGGCTCATCTGTATAGTCGCTTCGTTGTTTCGGTCAACGGAGATTGTGCCGTAGTTGTTGGTCTGCACCGCGCCACCCAAAGGAAAGCCCAACTTTATAAGACCCTCGCCTTTGGCTGAACAATTGGTCTTGTTAAGACTCAAAAACGGTGCGTCCACATTTGCAAAATCCTCCAATTTTTCCTTTGACGCTATGACATAACCGCCTTGTGTTTTGTCGTATGTAAGGTATCCCTTTGCGCCAAGCATAACATTGTCACCCTCTATATCCGAACTCAAGAAAGCTATCTTAGGCTCCAGATTGTCGGCATTGAACAGTATGGAAGTGGTTATCCTGTTGTTGTCCACATCCACCGGAGCCTCCGAAATAGGTATGTATATGGATTCCGGGTCTATGCGGGAAGAGAACTTTATCCACGCCTGATTCTCGGTACAGTTGTCCGTAGTCTGAACACCGCCCTCAAAGAAATAGTTCTCCTCCTGGGCCTTTACCTCAACCTTGCCGTAGAAGTTGAAGGCCGAACTCAAGGCCAAAGGTTCTTCCCTGGCTATCTCACCTCTGCCGATGCTCTGTCCGCTCAACGGATTAAGCTCACTGATGAATACGGGGTGTTTCTTTTGCTGGTCGTCAACATAGTCTATGTAACCGTTGGCCGAATATATCTGTGCGGAAGCTATGTGTATGCGTGCATTGTAGTATTCGTGCAACTTGGTCTGAGTGTCAACCAATATGGTCGCATCGTCCAAAGTATCCATCTGAGCTCCGGGGTATATGGTTATGTTGCCGTCCGACGGTCTGACTGCCGCATCAGCACACTTTATCATATATACCTCATCGGCCATAAGCTTGTTGTTTCTCAAATCCAACTTGGCCTCAGGAGAGTTGAACGACAATCCGCCCTGATTTGGATGAGTGGAAACAAATCTGGCACCGGGATGTTCCATATCCACCAACTCTTTCAAAGGCTTTGAGGCTATATCGCCGACTTGAGAATGCTCTGAATCCAGCAAGGCCAGCAATTTGGAATCCATTCCCCACGCAAACTTGTCAACATAACACTTGTACTGCAAGAACGGCATCTGGTTCTCGCTTATACCGTCATTGGACACAAACTCTCCCTGTCTTGTCTTGAAATCTACACTTGCCTTTACATTGCCAGCTTCGAAAGCAACACTGTTGCCGTCCAATGCATTCAATACGAAGTCTGCCGTATCGGCCTTGTAACTCATCTCAGCAAAAACAGTCTTCTGCGAACTGACCGTCATCTCCTCACTCCTTGTGCTTCCGCTGCCCGTAAGTCCAGACGGACTCACAGTCAACGAACCTGTATGAAAGGCCAATGAATCGTACATGTTGAACGGTTCTGTCTTCTGCTCCACAAGCATATAATCCATATGAGGATACCAATGCTCGTCCGTTGCCGTTGCATCCACTTTGGCAAATGCCGCACTCGTACCTATGGAAGACTTGGAGAAGCAGTTGAACTTGTCGGTAACGCATGTTGTGGAATCGGGATGGAACACAAACATCTTGGAATGGCTCCTTGATGCTATATAGTCCAGATAACCCGTACCCAACAAACCGTTGCAACTCAGGTCTATGCTGTTGTAGAACTGTCCCTTGCCGCCATAAGCCGCAAGACCCGTACTCGGAGTATTCATCTTGAAGCCCAAAGAATAATCTCTCATGACAACCAAAGGCTCTGTTATATCTTCAAAAATACCGGCAGACTTTAACACTCCCGTAAACCTTACACTGTCCGTCTTGAATGCAAACAGATTCTTGATTTGGAAAGGATCCAGCTTGTAGTAGAAATTCTCCCTGGAATATACTCCGTTCTGGATTTTCTTTGAATCGTAATACACATAGCTCTCCTTGGTAGAGGAAAGTATCGGATATCCCTCCAATTTCTTCACGCTGCTCTTGTTGTTTGGCTCATCTATAAGCATCTGACAGTAAAGGTTCTGTATTGGAGTCTGTATCTGTATCAACTTTGTGGAGTCGTCATACATGGGAACAAAGAAATTAAGGCTGTCTATGCTCGGCAAATCCAATGCGAACTTGTCATACGAAAACTTACATCCCTTTCCGCTCATGGTAAACCTGCCTGCCATAACCTGACCGTCAAATTCGAAATCCCTGTTTTTATACATTCTTATCCTTCCCTCCATAGGCCTTATGGCAACATTGTGCGTGTCGCTTATGGTGAACTTCTCTATGCCGTTCATCCTAAGCTCCATGTCCAGAGTATTCAATACCGCGTTCGGTTCTCCCTTTGCTGCCGAAACGAATCGCAACGCATCATAATCTATCTTCTTGTTGTTGGCAAGTATATAATCGTACAACTTCTGTTTTACAATGGCAGTTTCCCTGTAACTCTCATATACGATGAACCCGTTCAAGGCAAGATTCATAAGCATAAGCTTGGCCTGCACCTCATCGAGTCTGATGAATTTTGAAAACTCCTTTACCGTGAACTGTTCCCTCTTTATCTTGTTGGTGAACTCCCTGACCCTGTACAAAGGACTCACCGGGTCTATTCCCTGCAATTTGTTCCACTTGTCCTCCGAGTAATAGTTGTTGCTCTCAAAAGTGGCAAACGATTCTCTCGAGGGACCCTTGACGGCCGTAAACTCTATTTTGTAGTCGTCAAGGTCTGCATAAACCGCATCGGTATATATGTCTATGCAATGGTAAGAGTCCACCCACGGACTTGCGGAAATACCCTCCTTGTAATCGTTGAAAAACAACCTCCTGTCGCTTTTGTTGAAATTAAGCTTGGTTCCCGGATGATAGATTGAATCGTTGTTGGCGTATATGGTCACCTGGCAATCCTTAGTTATGATACCGTCCCTGCTGAAAGGGTGCTCTATCGCCTTGGCCCTGATGTACAACTTGCCCTCCCTGTAAAACCTCAACTCGGCCGGCGTCTTTTCATCACCCGTTCCGAGAAACTTGCCACCCTGCTGGGTGAATCCTCCGACATAGTCAACATCGGGGTATATGTTCTTTATTATTTCCTCCTTCTTGTATGAATAGAAACGGGGATATGTCGACATGTCCCTGGTCTTGGAATCGCTGCACTGATCCTCAAAACTGCCCGTCAACTTGTGGGAAAAGAACTCCTTGTTCACAAAACTGACACTGTCCGCCGTAAGAGAAGCCCTGTTCAATATGACCAAATACTTGCCCAATTCAACATAGACATCATCCTGTGGCAGGCCTGCCTTGGCCCAATCGACCGTACCGCCCTCGCCTTCCCATATGTTTTCCGTCAAATACAAGCGGCCCTTGGTAGAATATATGGTATTGGAATCCCTCAGAGAACTGTAAGTCAAATCTATATCGGAATTGATGTCGGCATAAACCCCACGGACAGTATCATAACGGAACACATAACCGCCCGCATCCCCCATGGACCATCGAACCGACTTGGAACTGTACAGATAACCGTCTCTCAAAAGATTCAACGTAGCCTCTACCGCTTCATTGTAAATCTTCAGATTGTGATCAACAACATACTTTTGCATTCCCTTAAGCCACTGGTTATAACTCTCGGGCGTCTGACTGGAACTCTGGAAAGCTATCTGGGTCTGTATGAATTGATAGAAACCGTTTCTCGCCCTTGCGTTTTTCTTGAACATCAACTGCGATAAAGCCATTATGTCCTTACGGTGCTGAACGCTGAAATTGTTCCACGCCTGCTCATATTCGGACAGAAGCAGCTCATATTCCTTTTGCTGCTTGCTTTTGATGTTCACATCGGTTTCAACCATTTCCCTCAACTCGTCAATGTAAGTATCGGCGTTGCCGCTGAATCCCTTGAATCTCTGAGCATGTACGGACTCTATAACCATACACGACAAAAGAACTAAAAGTATCTTTCTCATAAATCACATTTTATCTTTTCACCAGACGCATCGCGACCCAATTGTCCTTGGTCCTTACCTCCGAAAGAGTCAACCCCAAGGTCTCACACTTACTTTTGAGTACATCGACATCCTCCGTATAAAACCCGCTCAAGAACAACACACCGCCCTCCGCCATATTGGCCGAATAAATTCCGACATTGTCAAGCAATATGTTCCTGTTTATGTTGGCAACGAACACATCAAACAATATATCCTTCTGCAACAGAGAACTGTCTCCCAAACGCACCTTTACATCAACACCGTTTCTTTTCACATTCTCCGCAGCATTCTCCGCAGCCCATGTGTCATTGTCCACAGCCTCACAGTATAACGCACCCATCATACTGGATATTATGGCCAGAACACCCGTTCCGCAGCCCATGTCCATAACCCGCTTTCCCTTAATATCCTCAACGGACAGAAAATCTATAATCAAAGACGTCGTCTGATGATGAGCCGTCCCGAAAGACATCTTCGGTTCTATAACCACATCATATCTCACCCCTTCCACTTTGGGATTGAACGGAGGCCTCACAACACAAAAACCGTCAAAGACTACGGAAGGATAATTCTTCTCCCATTCCGCATTCCAATCCCTCTGTTCTATCGTTTCCGTTCCGTAAACAACCTGCAAACCGTCCACAAAGCCCAAAGCCTCGTCATAAGCCGCCTTAACCTTCTCCATGGAAAACAATACATCGGGACAATAGGCCTCAAAACCTTGTGGAGTATCGGCAAAAGCATCAAAACCCATTGAAATCAAAGCATCCTTCAACAAGTCCGCAACCCATGCGCAGGAATCATCCCAACGTCCCTGCAACATAAGCCGCACATCCAATCTGACATAATTCATGACCGACTAAAAACTGCAAGCTATCTCTATGAAATCCTCATGTTTCAAAGAAGCACCGCCTATCAATCCCCCGTCCACATCAGGTTGGGCGAACAGCTCCCTCGCATTCTTTGCATTACAGCTGCCTCCGTAAAGAATAGATACATCCTGCGCCACATCATCCGAATACTTGTCGGCAATCAATCCTCTTATGAAAGCGTGCATCTCCTGAGCCTGATCCTTTGTTGCGGTCTTGCCCGTTCCTATCGCCCACACCGGCTCATAAGCCAATATGACCTTTGTAATCTGATCCTTTGACAAATGGAACAAACCCTCGCTCACCTGAGAGCGTATGACATCGAAATGTCTGCCTTCCTCCCTTTCCTCCAACAACTCTCCGACACATACTATTGGATTTATGTCCACCTTTAGCAATCTGTCCACCTTTTCCGCAACATCCCTGTTCGTCTCAAAGAAATATTTCCTTCTCTCGCTGTGTCCCACAATACAATAGTCTATGTTCATCGACTGCAACATTGCGGCCGACACCTCACCGGTATAGGCTCCATTGTCAAACTTCGACACGTTCTGAGCTCCCACAAAAAACTCCACATCCTCTGCCGCATCGCTCACCAGTTCCAAATAAGGGAAAGGAGGACACACAATGACATCAACATCCGTAGAATCGAAATTCCTCAACTTTTCCGCAATGTCGTTAATAAGTTCGTCTGCCTGGGAGAACAACTGATTTGACTTCCAGTTGCCAGCAACTATATTTCTTCTCATATCCGTTTTTAATTTAATGTAACAATATATTACCGATTTGCAAACATACGAATAAATATTGGATGAACAAAGTCCCGCAGATACCAAAGCATATCGGTCATACGGACGGAAGCACAAGGTCGGTAAAATTCCATAAAACGCCTGAAAAAAACAACAAGTCTCAAGGAGAAAAAAATAACATGCGTGTTCAATGTGCAAAAAGTCTAACTTTTTAGGGTAAAAAGTCCAACTTTTCGGGGTAAAAAGTCTGACTTTTTGAGGTGAATGCTGACGACTTATTTTTTTCCGCACGCGACTTTTATAATCCGACACGCGTTTTATCCCTTTGCAGACGCATGTTCTTTCCGATATAATACATGCTGCAAAGATAGTAAAGGACAAAACCTACAATATTGGCGGTCATGGAAGCGAAGGCAATGCCGGTTGCGCCGTAACGGGGTGCGACCAAACCGAAAAGACAATAGGCCACAAGACTTGTAATGAAAGAAATGATTATGACCATATAGTTCCGCTCGAAATACGTGAGGAAATTGAAATAATACAGAATCAAGGCCGAAAAGACCTGTGAAAGCAACAGCATGGGGAGAATATGAATCATGTCGAAATAACTCTCTGGGAACAAACCTGCCTTGAACAAAAACAACGACAACACAATCACAAGCAACGACACCAGAGTCAAAAGTCCAAAAATGAGCAATGCATGTTTTTTTGCCATTGTCCTTATCCTTTCGAGGTCGGTTTGTTTCAACAGTTTGGGAATCCATATGAAGTTGAACGACTGATAGACTATAAGCGGTATGACCGCTATGGTGGAGGCGAGCGTATATACTCCCAGCACTTCAGCTCCGCAATAAATCATGACGAAATGTTTGTCTCCGAAATTGACCACAACGTTTATCAGGGCCGTACATGCAAGAGGCATGCCTATCTTCGCCACCTTTATTATGTATTTCCTGTCGAAAGAATATCTGAACTGCCGGACCAAACCGAAAGAAAAAAGAACACACAAGGTCAGTTCCGTCACATAGGTAAGGCTTAGACGCAACAAGGCCGCATCCGTATCCCTGCTCAAAGCCAAGACCAGTAACACAAGGGCATTGACCAATATGAAACGCGTAATGTTAAAGGTCTGTATCTTTCTGACCTTCTCGGCCGATATGAAATAATATGTCATGAAATTGGACAGCACCATTGACAGCAAAGCTATGCCGAGATAAGGTCTGTAAAGTGAATAGTTCAACTGCGATGCCTGTTCGTCCCTGTTCACAAGAGAGAAGAACCTTTCGTCCGCTCCCGTCACTCCCACCAGAACATAAACGACTGCAATGAAAGAGAGTAAAAAAACGGTTATGGTGAAAAGCATGGTTCCGCGTTTTTCAGCATCGTCCTTGCTGTCTATGTACAGTTTGGGTATTACGGCGTGGTATCCGAGGTTTAGAACCAAAGACATGGAGAGCGCGAAGGTATAGAGATAACCGTATATGCCGAACTCCTGTTTTGTCATAAGAAGAAGGAAGACGGGTATGAGCAGGAAATTACCGCCCCTGACCAATACGTCAGTGGAAAACAAGGCTATAAAATTCCTGACGGATTCCCGTGACAAAAACTTCCTCAACATATCTATTTTATGTATACAGCCTTGACCATTTTCTCTCCCAAACGTTCATTCAGCCTATCGCACAGAGATGTCCTGACCATCATCAGTTCCGACTTCAATGCAGGGGAATTGACATGCACATACAACACCCCTCCCTTAAGATATATCTTCATCGTCATCTTTTTTATCAATTCTCCCGTTATCCCCTCCCAAGCCTTTACGACACGCTCCTGCTCAAAGTCGGCATCTATGTTCAGCGACCTGAAGAATCGGGCCATAACCGTCTTGATGCTTGCTTCGCTTGCCTCGGAAGGTCCTCTTGAAACATATGGTTTTCCGTACTTCTGTTCGTCCTTACCGTTCACAGCCTGAATATTTTTGTCTTGTCCTTAAACTCATCGGCAATTATGCTTTCAACCCTCTCGATATGGGTATCGGTCAAAAAGACCTGTCCGAAATGCTGCTGCGATATAAGTTGCAGCAACTTGCTCACCCTTTGGAAGTCGAACTTGTCGAACACATCATCCAGAAGCAAAAGCGGCTTCAAGCCCAAATGCTCGTAAAGATAATCGAACTGAGCCAGCTTAAGTGCAAGCAGGAAGGTTTTCTGCTGTCCCTGAGAACCATAATAGCGTATCGGCCTTCCGTTCAAGCCGAACTCCAGTTCATCCCTGTGTATTCCGACGGTGGTATAGCCCGTCAGTTTGTCTTTCTCCCTGTTTCTGCCCAACAAGTCGAGCAAACCTCCTTCGTATGTTCTGTAATCCAGTCCCACCTGTTCGTCCGCACAAGACACATAGTCGTAATATTTTCTGAAAGGTTGGGCAAAGCCGGCAAAGAACTCCCTGCGTCTCTGCCGTATGTCGTCACCGTAAAAGGCCGCCTGTTCATCCCATATATCCAAGGCGGTCTCGTCCAGAAAACGGGTCTTCAGATAGTTCTTCAGCAGTTTGTTCCTTTGTTCCACCGCCTTGTTGTAGCGGATGAGATTGTTCAAATATGTCTTGTCCTGCTGCGACACTATTATGTCCACAAATCTGCGTCTGTTCTCCGAGCCTCCAGTTATCAGGCTCTGGTCATTGGGTGCAACCATCACCGACGGAAGACGGCCTATGTGTTCCGAATGTCTTTTGTACAGTTTGCCGGAATGTTTTATCTGTTTTCTGCCGTCGGCCTCCAATGTACACGAGAAATGTTCTGCCGTGCCTTTCAACACGTAATCTCCGTGTATTGCAAAGAAATCCGCGCCTTCCCTTATGGACGAAGTGTCATTCGGACTGAAATAGCTTTTGCAGAAACTGAGATAATATATGGAGTCGAGCATATTGGTCTTGCCCACTCCGTTATTGCCCACAAAACAGTTTATCTGGGAAAAATCCGTCTCGAACTCCTTTATGTTTTTGAAATCAATCAGCTTCAAATGTCGCAAGTACATAATCCCTTATTTCCTCCATCAACCACATGGGCGTGGAAGTCGCTCCACTTATTCCCACTATGTCGCAATCCTTCAGCAAAGAAAAATCTATGTCCTCCTTCGATGAAATAAAATACGTTTCCTTCTTGTGCTGTCTGCACAAGCTGTAAAGATAGGTGCCGTTCGAGGACTGTCTGCCGCTGACAAACAAAAGGGCACAAACCTTGTCGGCAAATTCCAGCAATGTCCTGCTGCGAGAGGAAACCCTTCTGCATATAGAATCCGTCACGAACAAACCTGCCTCATTATCCGCCGCCTTCATCCTCTCCCTTATCAAGCCCACAATCCTTACAAAGTCCTCCTTGTTCTTGGTTGTCTGTGAAAACAGATGCACAGGCCGATTGAAGTCTATCATCTCCAAATCCTCCTCAGAACTTACGACTATCGCCTTGTCTTCCGTCTGTCCCATAAGCCCCACCACTTCGGCATGTCCCTGTTTACCGAATATCACGACCTGTCCGCCTACACGCTTCATCCTCTCATAACCCTGCCTGACATCTCTCTGCAACTTAAGCACTATGGGACAGGTGGCATCTATTATCTCTACCCCTCTTTTTTCGGCCAGTTCATACGTCGAGGGAGGTTCCCCGTGAGCCCTTATCATCACCTTGCAGCCACCCAACATATTCAGCTCATCCTTATCTATTATCCTAAGTCCCAAGGCCTTCAACCGCTCAACCTCCTTGCTGTTGTGAACAATATCACCTATGCAGTACAGACTTCCATCCTGTCTCAACTGCCTTTCGCAGGCTTCTATTGCGGAAACGACACCGAAACAAAAACCAGCCTCCCTGTCAATGACAACCTCCATAAAACAAGTACTTTTTCTTCCTCTTTACTTTGCAAAGGTAAATAATTTTGTAATTTTGAAATAAAAAACCATTTGCAATGATTGTATTCAAAGACGTAACTCCTCAAGACAAAGAGATATTCGATTCATTCTACAAATACAAATGTCTGCAAAACTCAGAATCATCCTTTGCAAACCTTTGTGCCTATGCTTTCCTTTATTACGGACAATATGCCATTGTGGAAAACTGCCTTGTCACCCGCATACATTTCGAGCGGAACAAAAGCCTGTGTTACCATTATCCCATAGGACCGAACGGTATGGACAAGGCAATAGAACGCATAATAGAAGATGCCCAAGAGCAGGCTTACAACCTGCATTTCATCTGCGAACACTCAGAGCTGCCCTCACGGTTTGCACAAAGATTCCGCTCCGAAGCAAAAAGAGACTTCTTCGACTATCTGTATCTGAGGGAAGACCTTCAAAACCTCAAGGGCAAGAAACTGCAGGCCAAACGCAACCATATAAACAAATTCAACAAACTATACTCATGGCAGTACGAACAACTGGACAAGGACAGCTGTTTTGAATGCATGGAAGTGGAGGAAAAATGGTGCAAATCATCCATAGAGAGACATCCCGAAGCCGAAGAGGAATACCTGAACGAAAAGCGTGTCATTGAATTCCTTCTGAACAATTTCGAACAGCTCGGCATATTCGGAGGGGCTATAAAGATAGAAGGCCGCATCGTTGCCTTCAGCCTCGGCAGCAAGATAAACGACAATACTTTCGACACTCATATAGAGAAAGCGGACCGCGACATAGAGGGGGCCTTCGCAATCATCAACCAGCAGATTGCACTGCATCTTCCGGAGAACTACATATACATAAACCGCGAGGAGGACCTCGGAATGGAAGGTTTGCGGCAGGCCAAACTGAGCTATCACCCATTCAGGATGATAGAGAAACACATACACACCCTGATACCATGAGCATAGAACGACAGGCCAAGGAATTATGGCACAAGACATTCAAAGACAAGGTAAAGTTCATTGACGAGTTCTTCGACCTGTACTATACCCCCGACACATTCTTCCACACAAGCGACAAAGGGAAACTGACCTGCATGCTTTTTGCCACGCCATACCGTCTTAGCCTTGGGGAAAACATCCTTTCTGCCGCATATATCTGTTCGGTGTGCACAGACGAACAATACCGTTCAAGGGGCATGGCCGGAAGACTGATTGCAAGAACGGAGGAGGAACTGAAAGAAAAAGGCTTCGATGCCGTCTTTCTCATGGCTGCCGACGAAGGTCTGGTAGAATACTACAAACGTTTCGGATACCGCTCATGCGGAATAGAACAGTCGGGTGTATATGACAAAAAAGATATGACATCCGACTGCAAAGGTTTCGAACTGATACAGTCGAAGCAGTTTGACATGGAGCTTTTCAACAAGCTTGCAATACATCGCAGAAACACCACAATTCATTCTGAAAAAACACTCGCACTGTACCGGAATTCTTCCTATGACATATTCTTTCTTGCAAAAGGAAGGGACATCATGGGCCTTGCCGTGGGATACTTCCATAACGACAGTCTCCGACTTGTGGATATCGTTACGGACTGCAACGAGTGTCTCGAAACATTCCTGCAACTGCTCTACATACGTTTCGGCAAGAAGATAGATTACAGGACCTACCCTTTGGACAATGACGCAAAACCTCAGATTCTTCACATGATAAAACCTTTAAGAGAAGGCATTGTCCGCAACGAAGACTTCTTTTACATGAGTCTTCTTCTGGAAGAATAAACATATCGGACGTTTCGCATTCATATTCTTTTTTATCTTCCATATACACAAGATTAAAACAAAATTTATTGTCATTTCAAGAAAATATTGTAACTTTCGCCACTGAAACCACAGTAGTTAACGGCATGAAGACAATCAATGTTTGCAATATAAACAACAAACGACAAAGGATATAAGAGAAGCAAGAATTAATATATAGATGTATAACAAATACTGATATGATTATGTTTGAAATTAAGATGTGGAAGCGAATGATAAGTTTCAGCCTGATTGTTTATTGTGTATCCCTATGTTGTCCAATGTTTTATGCTTCCAATATGCTTTATCAATACCATTTCAATATATATACTTTTAATGTATTTTTTTTCGGCATATTGTTTGCACCATTATATATTTTCTTTGGTATAGGGGGCATTGTTTGTTTCGAGCTAATATCGTTAGTAAACATTATTTACTTCTATTGTTTGACTCGTTTGAGACGACCTAAACATAATCCGGTAAGGTTGTTGTATCTTATGATTATATCAATATTTTTGATTTCTCTATTTTATTACATTGATGATCCAAACAATTTTCATTCATATTATATTGACGGAAAAGCTGTTGGATATTTTCTTTGGCTTTATAGTTTTATCATACTGTTGGTTGCAATAGTCTATGATTCCATACGAAGAAGAAAGAAAGTTGGAAATATTTGGATTGTGTAATCATAAGACCAACTCTTGTTTCGTGAAATCAAATTCCAGCAAAAGCTTATTGCCGGGCGGTTAAAAAGACTTTCAGATACGGGCAGGGACTATTTATTTTACATAAGTCTTCTTCAGAAAGAAGGGGAAAAGCCCATGTCATCGCATTTATTCAAGAGAAGAAAGTTGTAAAACGTCATCATTCACCTCAAAAAGTCCGACTTTTTGCATGTTGATCTCTTGACTTATTATTTTTTCCTCTTGACTTTTCAAATTCCCCTGACGACTTATTACTTTTTTCCCGAGACTTTTCGCCCTTGCGCGTATTGTGCAAACAACCCTGTGATGCCGGTGAACGAGAATCAATAAAATCTTTGTAAAGTTTTTCAACAGTTTGTCAACGGAGGCAACGGCTCATGCCGCAGGAATACTCAAAAAAAATAAATGAAAATTATTGTCATTTCAAGAAAAATCCGTAACTTTCGCCACTGAAACCACTTTGATGATTAACAACCAAATTATTTATTGTCGATATGAAAACCTGTTTAGTTTTGATTTTAGTAATTATTCAATGTCTTTCGTATGACATTATGGCTCAATCTAAAAAATATTATGATGATGATTGTTTACGATCTATAGAGATTACGATTGACAGTCTTTTGGGTGAAGCAATTGGCAAAGAGAGATATGAACAACTCTACAATCTTAGACAATTGGATAACCGTTGTATTGATGTAATAGTTGAACTTGAACTGGTAGATTCAAATGCAAACGTAGCAGTAGTATCCAATGTACATTTGAAAGATTCAAAATCTCTTTTGTCAGAATCTGAAAAAGAAAGGTTTGTAACGAAAATCTTTTCTACCGTTTTCCCTGATTGCAGTGGTTATACCGCACATGCTTATGTTCGATTTGAAGGAGGTTATCTTGATTATCACAACGGGTTGCGCTTTATTGTCTACATGCCAAAATATAAACCTAACTTTTTGTATCCAAAAGAATAGCTATTCGTTTCGATTTTCCGTAATCAATTTTCAGCAAAAGCTGATTGCCGGACTGTAAAAAGACTTTTAATACGGACAAGGGAGCCTTCTTACGGAATAAAAAAGCCATGTCATCGTATTTATTCAAGAGCAGAAAGTTGTAAAACGTCATCATTCACCTCAAAAAGTTAGACTTTTTACCCTGAAAAGTTAGACTTTTCACCCTAAAAAGTCGGACTTTTTGCATGTTGATCTCTTGACTTTTCAAATTCCCCTGACGACTTATTACTTTTTTCCCAAGGATTGTGGAACTGCAAGAAGTCTTCATGTCCATTGCCTTGCGGCCCATGAATCGTGAAAAAACTGTCTATCGGAATCCCGTGTGAAAACAACTACGTTTCAATTCCACAAGTCAAAAACAAAAACTCATTGAAACAACAAAAAAGCGGAATCGGACCATTCAAACATAAAACCCGATTCCGCTTTGTCTTATTGGCAAGAGCCGCCTCTAATTGTCCTGCTGTGCAAGCGCGTAGCCGTTAAGCACTTCGACAAGTGCGGGATTGCCCTCTATATGTTTTTTCACCTTGTCAAGCGAATAGGTTGAGGCAACACCATAAATATGAGCTATCATGCTGCCTGCCTTCTCGTTCAAAAAGGCATCGCCTATCTTGAGGATGTTCTTTTCCAAATCGGAAAGCAACTGCATGAATCTTTCCTCGGCTTGTTGCCTGTCGGTTGCGGCCATGGCCGTCGTTTCGTTCACACGGTCTATGTAGGTGCTGAACAAATCTCTTGCCTTGTAGCTTTCAAGCAATATGTCTATGCCCGCAACGGACCTCACCCTGTCATATTCCTTTTGCATGCCGTTTTTCTGTGCCAAGCCCCCTATTTCGGCAAGTATATACATCGACACCTGTTTCTCGCCTTCCACACTCATGGCCTTTTTGCCCTTGAAGCGCGAGAAATAATTCACCCTCGACTCGTAATAGGTTATTATGTGGTTCAACACCTCACCGGCCCTGGTCTTGTTACCCGCTTTCAGATACGCTTCCACAAGGGATATGTCGTAACGGTCAAACGGAACCTTTGAGTTTGGAAATTCCTCAATTGCCTTGTCCAACACCTTGTTCGCCCTTGTCATATCACCCTTGTCAATCATGTTGTTTGCCAAAAGGACATAGTTCTGTCTCATGTTCCTTGCATTGGACATGGTAACGGCCTCCTCAAGATAAACACCCTCTTTCTTTATGTTGCCCCACGTAAACCTGTTCATCATAAGGTCGTAGCTCTTCTCTATGTCGAACCGGCCTTCGGCAGCATAAGGGACAATTCTGTAAAGCAAACCTTCCTGCCTTATGTATCTGGTTATGTCTGGGAACACTTTCTGCAAATAGCGTGGGTTCATCACGTACAAAGGTCTTTCAAACGCATTGGTGCCCAACAAATCCAAGAGCATCAACTCGTTTCTTATGAGTTGTTCGTAACGGTTTTCCTCCGGTATGTTGATTGAAAACTCCACGCGTCCCTCAACACTGTCGACCAATGCCGCAGGATATATGCCCTTTGCGGCCATTTTCTTCTTGTCGAAAGGAATATAGAAACGGTTGGTCAGAAGAGTCTTTATGGAATCTCCGCCCTCGGCGTATATTGTTGTGTTCGGATTGGTCTGAAGTTCCTTGAGAACATCCACCACATTGCGTGAAGGTCCGTCGGAAGGCATCACCAAAGACACATCCCGTCCCAAACCGTAATACTTCTTGTCAAGGGTGAACGGAAGCTTCTCCGACTCGTACATCTTGTTGTACATCTGCTCCACATGCCAGTACATTCCCGCAAGGGTATAGTTCAGCACTCTCACATCCGTCCTTATGCCTTCCACCTCCTGGGCATACCACAAAGGGAATGTGTCATTGTCCCCGAAAGTGATGAGTATGGCGTTGGGCTCACAGCTTTCAAGATAGTTTCTTGCAAAATCCCTTGCCATGTATCTGTCGCTTCTGTCGTGGTCGTCCCATTCCTGCGAAGCCATGAGCACAGGCACTGCAAAAAGACACAGAACGCTTACCGCCACGGCATTGACCGTCTCCGGCAGTTTCTTTATCTTCTTTGCCCATTCGTACAAGGCATACACCCCTACTCCTATCCATATCGCAAAGGCGTAGAATGAACCCGCATAGGCGTAATCCCTCTCACGCGGCTGGTTAGGCGGCTGGTTCAGATAGAGAACTATCGCAAGTCCTGTCATGAAGAACAGAAGGAATACAACAAAAGCATCCTTAGGTCTTCTCTTTATATGGAATACAAGTCCCGCAAGTCCCAACAGAAGAGGAAGACAATACAGACGGTTCTTGCCCTTGTTGTTGGCAAGGTCCTCCGGAAGGTTGTCCTGAGGGCCGAGACGCCAGGCATCTATCGCATCTATTCCCGTAATCCAGTTGCCATGTATAAGGTCTTTCGTTCCGTTGGAAACGAACGAAGGCTCATAACCCGCATAGTTCAGTCCGAAGCTCTGTATGTCGTTCTGCCTTCCCGCAAAGTTCCACATAAAATAACGCCAGTACATGTGGTTTATCTGATAGCGGAAAAAGTACTTGAGGTTTTCCCCAAAGGTAGGCGTAGCGTCCGATTCCATTCCGCTCCACATCTTGTAGAACAGAGGATGATTGCGGGAATTGTCATTGGAATACATACGCGGAAAGACGGTCTGCTTGTCCTCTTCGTACAAGACTTCGCCTCCCTGTCTTACCTCTATGTATTTGCCCTGTTCCTCGTCTTTTATGTACTTGGGAGTACCGTCCTTCTGCCCCGTTATCTGAGCGTTGAAATACGGTCCGTAGAACAAAGGCGTGTAACCGTACTGTTCCCTGTTGAGATATGTAAGCAATGCGGTCGCATCCTTGGGCTCGTTCTCGTTTATGGGAGTATTGGCATTGGCCCTTATGACCAATATGAAGAATGTGGTATAACCTATTATTATAAATAGTATGGAAAGTATGGCTGTGTTCAATATGACTTTCTGTCTGCGGATTGAGTACATCAGTCCCCACACTATCAGACCTGCAAGCAGAACGAAATATATTATGGTGCCGCTGCTGAAAGGCAGACCGACCTCGTTGGTGAAGAATATCTCGAACTTGCCCGCCAATATGACTATGTAAGGCACTATGACATAGAGTATGGCCGCAACCATGGCCATCGATATGAGACCGACAAGCAGGAACTTCTTCTTTTTTCCCGTTTTGACATCGGGATATTTCTTGAAATAATAGACATACGCTATTGCAGGTATGGTCAAAAGGTTCAACAGGTGAATGCCTATTGAAACGCCTATGATGAATGCAATCAATATTATCCATCTGAGGTTGTTCGCCTCCTCGGCCTGCTCTTCCCACTTGAGTATTATCCAAAAGGCTATGGCCGTAAAGCAGGAACTCATCGCATAAACCTCACCTTCCACAGCCGAATACCAGAAGGTGTCCGAGAAAGTATAGGCCAGACTGCCTATCACACCGCTTGCAAATACGGCTATCATCTGTGCGGTGGTCATGTTCTCGGGTTGCCTTACGAATTTCCTCGCCAGCATGGTTATGGACCAGAACAAAAACAGTATGGTGAAGCCGCTGCACAACGCACTCATGATGTTGATGGACAAAGCTATCTTGGTAACGTCTCCTCCCGCAAAATTGGAAAACAGGGTACCAATCAACTGAAACGTAGGTGCTCCGGGAGGGTGTCCAACCTGCAACTTGTCTGCCGTCGCTATGTATTCACCGCAATCCCACCACGATGCCGTAGGCTCAACGGTCATAATGTAAACAGTGCTTGCTATGAGGAATACAACCCAACCAAGCACGGTGTCAATCAACTTGTATCTCTTCATCTAATGATTAATTTTGTAGTTTCAAAAAGAGTTTACCATTCCACCTTGCGACGTTTTATCGGCATTGTCATGCATCTTGCCCCGCCACCGCCGCGCGGCAGCTCCGCTGCATCAAAGGCAACGACAAACCTGTCATAATCCTGCATCTTCACCTTGCCACTGCATACATCCGCGGCCTTCAACACCTCAAAGCCCGCCTTGTCAAGAGCGTCAAGAGTGTACCTGTTGCGGGCATAACCCAGGACCTTGCCCTCTCCAAATGCAAAAAAGTTGGCACCGGAATGCCACTGTTCCCTTTGCTGATGCCAAAGGTCGTCGCCTCCGCACAAAACGGGCTGCATGTCAAAGCCGACATGTTTTATGGCCTCAAGGAAGTTATTCCTGTTATGATAACGTATCTGACCATTGTCTATCTCCACATGGGTAACCCCGAAATTGCCGTAAACGTTTCTTATGAGAGGCTCGTATATCATGCACCTGTCCTGTGCCAACATGGTGAACACCATGTCCAGATGGATGAAAGAGTCCGGTTTGTCGGGCAATTGCTGTATGATTATGTGCTGTCTTTCCTTTCTTGTCGCGAAATACTTTACCAGAAAGTCTATTCCGGCCTTGTTTGTCCTGCATCCGTTGCCGACAAACAGCACATCCTCTCTCGCTATCAGCACATCGCCTCCCTCCGTTGTCGTTCCCGGAACAGCCTTGGGGTTTATGGTCTCCACTCCGAAGACATGCCTGAATATGGACTCCATGACATAACTCTCCCTGTCCCTGACCGAGGTACTCATTGCATGAATCAGCACCTTGTCATATACGGTTGAAGATGCATCCCTTGTGAAAAACAGATTGTACAAAGGGTTCAGAACATATCGTTTGCTTCTGAACTGCTCCGGATGACACCCTTCCACATAATGATATCCCCCTATAAGTATGTCAGCCAGTTCTTCTGGAGTCTTCTCCGTAAGTTCGGCATAAAGGAAGAGCTTGTCTTCTGCCTGCAAGACCTTGTCCAACAACTCCATCTTGTCTTCCTTCTGTTCCAAAACCTTCACCAACAAATCCCTTACCTTGTATGTCTTTGTCCATTTTGACAAAACACCCTCAAAATCCGCATATTCCCTTGAAGCCACCTCCACATTGAGCAAATCACTGTACAACGCCTCGTGAATATTATCCGGAACCATCTGTTCTATTTCCTGTCCGGGCGTATGCAATATGACGCCTTCAAGATGTCCTATTTCGGAATTAACCTCTATAAAGTCCATAAAAATCGTATTAGTTCAACCATACTCCACAGAATAGCCATACCCCGTAGAAAATGCAAATATATAATTTTTTTTTCAGTTAAGGAAACACCATACAAAACTAAACGCCCTACACAGGAATGGAATCTATTAGCATCCTTGTATATTCCGACTGCGGACAACAATAGACGCTATCGGCCTCTCCCTGTTGTTCTATAATTCCCTTGCGCATCACTATCATTCTGTCCGACATGTATTTTACAACAGCCAGATCATGGGATATGAATATATAGGTAAAGCCGAATTCACGCTTCAAGTCGCCAAGCAGGTTCAACACCTGCGCCTGCACGCTCACGTCAAGGGCCGATACGGATTCGTCACATATCACCAGCTTTGGATTCAACACCAAAGCCCTCGCTATTCCTATCCTCTGCCTCTGACCGCCGGAGAACTCATGCGGATAGCGCGAATAGTATTCCCTTTTCAAACCTACCTTTTCCATTATGTCGTACACCATCTGCCTGCGCTGCTCATCGCCTGCGCCTTTCACATGCACCTTCAACGGCTCCTCAATCGCCTCCCCTACCCTTATCCTCGGGTTAAGCGACGAATAAGGGTCCTGGAACACTATCTGTATTTCCTTCCTTAGCCGTTTCAGTTCGCCGCTGCTCAAACCGCCTATGTTCCTTCCCTCAAACAGCACATCTCCGCCCGCACTTTCAATCAGCCTCATCAACGCCCTGCCAACCGTTGTCTTTCCGCAACCAGACTCCCCGACAAGTCCGAGCGTCTCGCCCCTGTAAACATCAAAGCTGATACCGTTCAAAGCCCTGAATCTGCCGTAGTCCACTGTCAGATTCCTCACACTGAGCAAAGGCTCCTGCGAATACATGCGTTCATGTTCGGCTTTCCTTTCCTCAGGCGTTATAATGCCATAATCCTTTTTGTTCTCAGAAAGAAAATCCTCAACCGTCTTGAGTCGTCTCGGCCTGAAGTCCATTGGAGGACGCGAAGCCAAAAGACCTTTGGTGTAAGGATGGACGGGTGAAGCAAACAATCGTTCCGCATCCCCCTGCTCCACTATGCGGCCTCTGTAAATAACGGCTACCCTGTCGGCTATCTGACGGATGACCCCCAAATCGTGAGATATGAAGACAATGGCCGTATTGTATTTGCTCTGAAGATGACGCATCAGTTGCAGCACTGCTTTCTGCACGCTCACATCCAAGGCCGTGGTAGGCTCGTCCGCTATCAGCACGTCGGGATTGCAGGCCATGGCCATGGCTATCATTACCCTTTGCTTCTGACCTCCCGAGAGCTGGTGCGGATAAGAATCGAAGGCCTTGAGCGCATCGGGCAGCAGAACCTCCTCAAACAAGGCAAGCGTCCTCGTTTTGGCCTCGGAATAAGTCACGTCCAAATGCTGCCGTATCATCTCCACGACCTGTCTGCCACATTTCTTAACCGGATTGAGGGCTGTCATCGGTTCCTGAAAAATCATTGCTATCCTCTTTCCCCGAAACGTTCTGTATGTCTTTTCGTCCAATTGTGCCAAATCGGTGCCGGATTCGAACAATATGCTGCCGCGGGTTATGCGGGAGTTTTTCCTGTCGAGCAGACCCATAAGAGCGAGGGCCGTAACACTCTTGCCGGAACCCGATTCGCCAACAAGACCGAGCGTTTCGCCTCTTTTGAGCGAAAAACAGACCCCTTCGACAACCTCCCTCCACTGTCTGCCGTTGCGAAAAGCGATATGAAGGTTCTCAACTCTCAACACCTCTCCGTTGTCCTGTCCGTTGTCCATATATAAATAAAGGTATATGCCTTTTAAACTGAATATGAACGATATTATTGTGCGGACAATGTCGAAGCAACAAGGAGAAAGAAGAATAAAGCCAAGGATTGCACACGGGAAAGAAAAGAAAAAACATGCGGAATTTTGTCAAAAACAAAAAACGTCATATCTTTGCACACGCAAAACGGGAGGCAGGCTTCCCGTATGTGATTGTCCCGTGGTGTAATGGTAACACAACTGATTTTGGTTCAGTCATTTCAAGTTCGAATCTTGACGGGATAACTTGAAAATGGCAAAAAAGAGGAAGGTTTCAGACCTTCCTCTTTTTGTTTCCGACATAAGGATTACGGAATCAAATTCATGGAAAATCTTTTCAGAAGACATTTTTTTCTTTTCTGAAAAGATTTTTTTGTTTTCTGAATCCGTTTTTGCAGAATCAGGAAAAAAAGTCTTCAAAGAAAATTACCATTTTATTGTTCAATAACAAAAAAAAACATAACTTTACAGCATTGGATTCATTTTGTAATCCGACAAGCATTTTATTAACATACAAAACAATTGAAACTTATGAGAAAAATAGCATTTCTATTTGTGCTTACCGCAATTGCACTTACCGCATTCGCACAAGAGGGTTCATCCAGGCAAGACAGGTTCATGAAAATCAACGAACCCTATTTATTCATGTCCTTTTTGGGAAACAACGACAAGATTGCAGGCATGCAGCTACCGGACTGGTCTGTCGGATTGGGTGACAGATATACCTGTCTGCACAAACCTACGGGACTGTCGTTCGACTTGGATGCCGGTGTGGAATACGGCTTTTTGAAAAAGACGGACAAGAACGACTGTTTCTCCGCTTCCGCAAGGATAGCCCTTTCTTTCGGCTACTACTATTTCTTTTCCAAGACCAATCCCGTAACATCCTTGTCTTTGTCGGTCGGCATAGGCACTGACTATTCCATGCATGTATTCTCACCCGAATCCTCTCCCGTATCGGCAAACCTGCCTGAGGACATGGCTCTCGGACAGAGCTGTGCATTCGTTCCCGTAAGGCTGAAGCTGCTTTGTGAGGACATAATCCTTGCGATGACTTACAGATTCACCTTCGCGCAAAAGAACGACATGGACGCAAAACTGAACATCATTCCGTTTGAAATATCGGCCGGCATACCGCTTGACATAAAGAAAGTGCGGAGCGCCTATCTGAAATAAGGGACACGAAAAAGCGACGGAACAAAAACACGTCGCTTTTTTCTTTGAAATTTGTTCCGCTTTCTTCATTCGTTTCTTTGCCGTTATGCTAAAAAAACGTACCTTTGCAAATTGATTTTTTGCGTACATAAAACAACGCTACTTAACAGGAAATGGATATGATAAATATAACTTTGCCGGATGGTTCGGTAAAGCAGTTTGAAAGCGGGGTAACCGCTTCGGACATTGCAAAGAGCATAAGCGAGGGCTTGGCAAGGAATGTACTTTGCGCAAGCGTCAACGGTAAGATAGTGGAATTGAACAGGGCAATAAACGAGGATGCTTCGGTGAAATTGCACACATGGAACGACACAGAAGGAAAGCAGACCTTCTGGCACAGTTCGGCACACCTTATGGCAAGTGCCGTTCTGGAGTTGTATCCAAACGCGAAGTTCGGAATAGGTCCTGCCATAGAGAACGGTTTCTATTACGACATAGACTTCGGTGAAGATGTCCTTTCAAGCGAGGATTTCTCTAAGATAGAAGCCAAGATGAGTGAGATTGCAAAATCCGGAGTCGCCCTCAAAAGAGTGGAGAAATCAAAGGCCGAAGCATTGGAATATTTCGAAAAAAAAGGCGAAACCTACAAAGTGGAGCTTATAAACGACCTTGAGGACGGCACAATCACTTTTTACGAGAGTGGAAACTTCACGGACCTTTGCCGCGGCCCGCACTTGGTTGACTTCTCGCCTATAAAGGCCATAAAGATACTGTCCCTGGCAGGTGCATACTGGAGAGGGGATGAAAAAAGAAAACAATTGACAAGACTTTATGCCATAACATTCCCGAAGAAAAAGGAACTGGACGAATACCTTGCATTGCTGGAAGAGGCGAAAAAAAGAGATCACCGCAAGTTGGGCAAGGAACTGGAACTGTTTGCCTTTTCCAAAAATGTCGGACAGGGACTTCCGTTATGGTTGCCAAAAGGAACGGAGTTGCGTCAAAGGCTGGAGAACTTTCTGAAGAAGGTGCAGAGGGAATATGGCTATCAGCAGGTAATGACACCACACATAGGTGACGTGAATCTGTACAAGACATCGGGACACTACCAGAAATACGGTCAGGACTCTTTCCGTACGATAACCACTCCTTTCGAAGGAGAGGAATACATGCTAAAACCGATGAACTGTCCTCATCATGTGGAAATATATAAGACAAAACCTCGTTCGTACAAGGATTTGCCGTTGCGTCTGGCGGAATTCGGAACGGTATACCGCTATGAACAGTCCGGTGAACTGCACGGACTGACACGTGTACGTTCGTTTACGCAGGATGATGCACACATATTCTGTACACCGGAACAGCTTAAGGACGAGTTCTGCAAGGTGATAGACATAGTGCTTTACATATTCAGAACACTGAAGTTTGACAACTTCACAGCCCAAATATCGCTCAGAGACCCTGACAACAAGGAAAAATACATAGGTTCCGACGAGATATGGGCCAAAGCCGAGAATGCAATAATCGAAGCCTCGCAGGAAAGGGGTCTGAAGACCGTAACGGAAATAGGAGAAGCCGCATTCTACGGCCCTAAACTGGACTTCATGGTCAAGGATGCAATAGGCAGAAAGTGGCAGCTTGGAACCATACAGGTCGATTACAACCTTCCGGAGCGTTTTGAGCTGGAATATACAGGCAAAGACAATCAGAAGCACAGACCTATAATGATTCACCGTGCGCCATTCGGTTCTATGGAACGTTTCGTTGCCGTATTGATAGAACATACAGCCGGGGTATTCCCGCTTTGGCTTACTCCTGAACAGTTTATTTTGCTGCCTATTTCAGAAAAATATGAGGAATATGCAAAAAAAGTACTATCTTTGCTCGCTCGTTTTGACCTGAGGGGAAGCATAGACGACAGGAATGAGAAAACTGGTAAGAAGATAAGGGATGCTGAAATTTCCAAAATTCCGTTCATGCTTATAGTTGGCGAAAAGGAAGAGGCGGAAAACAGCGTTTCCGTCCGCAGGCACGGAGAAGGCGATATGGGTTCGATGAGCATTGAAGAGTTTGCCCGCATGGTAAACCGAATGGTAAATGAAGAATTAGAGTAAAGAACAGAACATATAGTTAACAATTAAAAGAATAGGAGGAAAAGGTTATAGCAACAACACAAGTTCCCGTTAGAGGCAAGGGGCCACAAAAAAAAGAAGAACAACACAAGATAAACAACAGGATTGACGCTCCTGTTGTGAGAGTTGTCGGAGACAATGTGGAAGCGGGCATTTACAATTTGAAAGAGGCGTTGAGGATTGCGGATGATCTGGGATTGGATTTGGTGGAGATATCTCCAAATGCAAATCCGCCTGTATGCAAGGTGATAGATTATCAGAAATTGCTTTATGAGCAGAAAAAGAAACAAAAGGAGATAAAGGCGAAATCTGCAAAGATTGTGGTAAAGGAGATAAGACTCGGACCTCAGACTGACGAACACGATTTCAACTTCAAATTAAAACATGCCATAAGATTCCTGCAAGAAGGGAACAAAGTGAAGGTTGATGTGTTTTTCAAGGGTCGTACCATTGTTTACAAGGAACAGGGAGAAACACAGTTGCTGAAATTTGCCGAAGCATTGTTCGATTACGGCAAACCTGAGATGATGCCGCGCTTGGAGGGAAAACGGATGATTATGATCATCGCTCCTAAAAAATAAGATGAATTCAAGACCGTTGTGGTCTTTGTAAAATAAGTATAAACAAAAAAAAGGACTTGAAATGCCAAAAATGAAGACAAAATCCGCAGCTAAGAAGAGATTCTTTTTTACGGGTTCGGGTAAAATCAAAAGGAAACACGCTTTTCACAGTCACATACTTACGAAAAAATCTAACAAAAGAAAGAAGATTTTGGCAAGTACGACTGTTTTAAGCGGAGCGGATGAAGCAAGAATCAAAAAAATGATTTAGTTTCGCTTGTGAGTTTGATTTACCTGTCAAGGAGTTATTAACCATTGTATTCAGCAAGTCAAGAGTCTTTAGCAAGACCGCTGATACGAAAAAAAATTAAAGAATTATGCCAAGAGCAGTAAATGCAGTTGCGTCAAGAGCACGCAGAAAGAAAATCCTTAACCGCACTAAAGGTTATTGGGGAAGAGGTAAGAACGTTTGGACTGTAGCAAAAAACAAATGGGAAAAAGGTCAGACGTATGCTTATCGTGACAGAAAAAACAAAAAGAGAGAGTTCCGGGCTTTGTGGATTAATCGTATAAATGCAGCTTGCCGCTTGAACGATGTATCTTATTCAGTGTTTATGGGACTGCTTCACAAAAACAACATAGAGTTGAACCGTAAGGTGTTGGCTGATTTGGCCATGAATCACCCAGAAGCGTTCAAGGCCGTTGTAGATAGAGTGAAGAAATAAAATTATTGTCTAATTAGCATTAAAAAGGGATAAGAAAATGGGTAAGCCAGAATTGATGAAATATGTGGACAGCCTAACTGAAAAAAAAGACTATCCAGCATTTAAGTCGGGAGATACCGTATCTGTATCATACAAGATTGTCGAAGGAAACAAAGAACGTTTGCAGACGTTTCAAGGTGTCGTGATACAGCGTTCCGGAAGCGGAACAACTGAAACATTCACCGTAAGAAAAATATCCAACGGTGTGGGTGTTGAAAGAATATTTCCATTCTCCTCTCCATTCATTGAAAGCATAGTAGTGAACAAACGAGGAGTTGTCCGCAGAGCAAGATTGTTCTACTTGAGAGGATTGACCGGTAAAAAGGCACGAATCAAAGAGAAAAAGTTCTAAAAGAATACGGTTATTCTTATTCAGAGCGAATTCCAGTTGGAATTCGCTCTTTTTTTGTACTTTTGCGGCATCAAACGGATAAATTAAAGTTTTTCGAACATGAGAAAAGTATTACACAGCTACGTTTTCAGAGTCATAATAGCTGCTTTGTTGGTTATAGCAATGGGAGCCATACAGTATGAACCAATGATTTCAGGATTCAAATTCTGGATAGCATTTGTTGTGATTGTATGTGTAATGGTTTACATTGTCACAATGGTAGGCTCAATGCAAAAAAAATTATCATTATCGGACAAAGCATTGAAAGCCATCTCGGAAAAAACAACAGAAAACACGAATACGGAAAAAGACAACTAACAGCTCTTCTCGTAAATGAAATATAAAGATTTGGTATTTATTGTTTCCGTTTCGGCGATAGTGGTTCTTTTTTCCCTGATAGAGCCACTGAACAACTGGTTCATGTCATGGTCAAAAGCTCATGACTGGCGTTATTTTCTTTTGGCTTTCCTGAAATTCAGTATCCTGGCCACTATTGGAGAGTGTATCGGTCTGAGGATTTCCAAAGGCGTGTACAACGAAAAAGGATTCGGAATACTGCCGAGGGCATTGGTATGGGGTATATTGGGCGTCGCAATAACAATAGCTATGGGTGTGTTCGCAAACGGCACATTCAGCCTTTTGAGTTATTTCGGAATGGAACTCGAACCCTCGACCATTGCACAAGAACCCTTTTATCGACAACTGATTTATGCGGTTTGCGTTTCTGTTTTGATGAATACGTTCTTCGCACCGGTATTCATGACAATACACAAGGTGACAGATACACATATTTTGAATACTGGAGGAACATTAAAAGGATTTTTTTCTCCGATAAAATTCGGAGAAATATTCGTCAACCTGAATTGGAAAGTCCTTTGGGGATTCGTATTTACAAAAACCATTCCTTTTTTCTGGTATCCAGCCCATACAATAACTTTCCTGCTACCACCCCAATACAGGGTATTGTTTGCTGCTCTTTTGGGTGTTGCATTGGGAGTAATATTGTCAATAGCAAACCTGAAAAAGAAGTAATCTCAACCGAATAATACAAAGACTAATATTTACACATTCCAACAATAAAGACGATGACCGTAAGTTTCGACAAATATCAGGGAACGGGGAATGATTTTGTCATGATAGACAATCGCAATGATGAATATTTCTTTTCAAAGGACGATATAATCAAATTATGTCGTCCTCATTTCGGAATAGGAAGTGATGGACTAATCATTCTCGAGAAGTCGCAAAACACGAACTTCTCCATGCGTTTTTTTAATCCTGACGGTTCAGACGGAATGATGTGCGGCAACGGAGGAAGATGTGTTGTAGCCTTTGCAAAAAAACTTGGCATTATTGAAGACACATGTACATTTGAAGCTCCTGACGGGATCCATTATGCGAAAATAATCAACGGTGATATATCACTGCAAATGTCCAATCCGCACTTCATTACTTTTCATGATGACGGTATATACATGAATACCGGCACTTCTCATTTCGTATGCTTTGTCGAAGATTTGGAAAACATTGACGTGGAACTTGAAGGCAGAAAACTCAGACACGACAAAAGATTTGACAAATACTTTGGATGTAACGTCAACTTCGTAAAAAAAGATAATCGGAACAGCATACTGGTGCGAACTTATGAAAGAGGTGTTGAGAGGGAAACTCTTGCATGTGGCACAGGTGTATGCGCTTCATGCATTGCCGTTGCTTTGCAACAAAAAATATCAGACGGGAAACATTCTATATCCGTTCATACAAGAGGTGGAAACTTAAAAGTGGAATTTTGCAAGAATGATGAAACTATAACTGATGTATGGCTTCAAGGCAAAGGGGAATACGTTTTCAGTGGCACTATTCCTCTTGACTGATTTCCTTGTTGCCTTTATTTATACGCCATCTGTATGCAAAAAAAGTCGTTATGAAATAAACCCCGCTCAAAATCCACAACCACAAATGTTCTTTGGATATTTCAGACATGGAACTTCCCATAGTAGTCATACGCACAAATCCGTTGACGGCATCTGTTGAAGGAATAACATGTGAAAGCCACTCCCAAAATACCGGCATGGCCTCTCTCGGCCATGATAAGCCTGAAAGCAAAAGCATAGGTATGCTCATGAACAAATAAAACGGTATGGAATTCTCCCTGTTCTTGAAAAAAACACCTATTGTCATTCCCAATAAGATAGTAGAAAACAAAAAAGGTGTAATAAACCACAATATCTCGTAAGGACTTGACACTAACTGAGGCAGGTTAAAGAACTTTGGAATTATGATAAGGACATAAACCACTATTGGAAGATAAGTTATAAATAAAGCCAATGCCCTACCGAATATAATTCTGAACACTCCCTTGTAATGCGCATTATCGGGAATTAGGGTATTCAATCTGTTTGTTTCGGTTGCTTTACCGGTAAGCATACCTATACCAATCAAAAGAGTCTGTTGTAAAACGAGTATCAATACTATCGGTAAAATAAAACTTGGATATCCTCCCGGATTGTACAAAAGATGCTGAGTGGGTTTGAATGGCTGTACCGAACTGACAGCTTTCTCATAATCCGTTCCCGACACTATAAGATTCTTCACCTGAATTTCAGCTCCCATAGACTGAGATACATAAGAACATGCCAGCATTATGTTCCTGTACCAGAAAAACGAAGTTACATCTGCATATACACCTACAACGGATTGTTCTCCTCTATTCAAGTTATAGCTGAAATCCTTGGGTATATATATTATTCCATGAACTTTGGAAACAGATTGCATTTTCTTTGCCTGCTCCATTGAAGAACAATAGGACTGTATCTTGACCTCCGATGTGGCATCTATCTTTCGCAGATATTCCCTGCTCAAAGACGAATTGGATTCATCAACGACAGCTACAGGAATATCATACAACAGTTCACGGTTATAAATATACCCACATACCAAAGGATAAACAAGACAAGCAATAAAAAAAACTATCAATACACCTCTGTCGGTAAATATATTATACAACTCCCGTCTGAGGACATGAAACATGTCTACCCACGCATCTTTGTTTTGGTGTAAATTCTCTTTTATATTAAATGCCATGACTTAATCTCTTGAATAGTTTAATTTAATCGCAGCCTTTTTCAATCTTATAATAATCAACAAAGGCAGAAAAATATACGCCATTAGACACAGGAATATGTTCCATGTATCCACAAATCCAAGTCCGTTTATCCTTATGCCACAATACAATGAGTAATAATACTTCAAAGGATATAAAAGCGTATAAGATTGAACGGCCGGTAACATAGCAAGATTAGGATAAGTAAATCCGGCAATGGTAAAACCCAAAACTCCGTAAAAAGCACCTATCGACAATGCATCTCTGAGAACAGGTAAACAACCTGTTATAAAAACTCCTATTGCCTGATAGGACAATACGGTCAGGATGCTGCCAAGACACAGCAATACAGGATTACCGTTGACAGGAAAACCCAACATTTTTTCCAAGACAATATGAGCGAATATTTCCATAAAGGAGAATAATATCGTATACGGCAGGAGCTTGCCTGCAAGAGCTTTCAACAAAGACCTGTCAGCCAAAATCAACCAGCGTTTCGATGTAGCAAACTTCAATTCCAATCCAATCGCATATATGGTACAAATAAGAGTCATAAGAAATATCAAGCCCGGCATTATTATTGCAGACAAATAAAATGAATAGTCCAGAGTCGGATTGCCTATTATATGCACATCGTTCCTTATCGGCTGTATCTGAGACATGGCCATGTTTTCATTTTGCCCTTGCGCAAGACGCAATTTCAAGTTAACACCTGCAGAAAGCGTGGCGAGAGTAGTACTTAGTTCCCTCATAATCAATGAACCTGCCAAATAATGGGCATATTCTGTATAAAATACCACCTCCGGCTGTATACCGTTTATAACATCCCGTTGAAAGTTCCTAGGGATAACGACAAAAGCATAAATATCTCCGCTTTGCATTTTATTCTTTGCCGTTTCGTAAGAACTCAACTTATACCTTACATTACAAACCTGACCTGAAGAAATGGTTCTTACAATCTGACGTGATGACGAAGTATTGTCAAAATCTATTACAGCTATCGGCAACTGTGAAGGAACGCCTTTGTCGAGAAAGGTTGCAAAGAATACAATTATCACAACAGGTATAACAATCGTCATCATAATATATATGGGACGAGAACACATTCTTTGCATCTCACGTTTGAAAACAGGTATTATACCTTTTTTCATTTTATTTGTCTATTTTAGACCAATTGATTATCACACTCATGCCCGGACGGAAATCACTGTTCTTATCCAAGGGCACTGCTCTGACTTCAAAAGTCTTTGTATCGTATTCATCAGTCAATTTTGTTGCCTTCCATGTAGCATACGAGCCCAAGACCTTTATATATGTAATCTTGAGAGTTATTTCCTTGTCTGCCAACGCAGGTACTTTGGCTTTAAGCGTGTCTCCTATCTTTATCTTGCTCAACAGGTTCTCTCTAAGATTAAAGGTAACCCAAATATCATTCAAATCCACAATATTCATCAAAGGACTACCACTGCCGACCAACTCTCCTACTTTTGGAAATATTTCTGATATTTCACCACTTATAGGCGCTACAAGTTTAGTTTCATTCAAATATGCCGTTGCTTCATTTACTGCACCCCTGGCTCTCTGTACCTGAGCTTCCGCTGCCAATTTATCCTCCTTTTCTGCTCCGTTCAAGGCCATGTCATATTGACTTTTTGCAGCTTTCTCTTGTGCTTGGGCAGCCCTGTATTTTGTCTCTACTTCATCGAATTTCTGTGCAGCTATAACTCCTTTTTCATACAAGTTTTTCGTCCTCTCATAACTTTTTTTTGCAAATTCAGCAGCGGCCTTTGCCATCTGATACTGTTCAGCGGCAGCCTCTATGGTTTCACTCCTTGCACCTTTTCGGGCTTTCATGCTTAATGCACTTGCAGCTGATTCTGCAGCCTGAGCCTGCATCAGTTTGGCATTTATTTCCGGAGAATCTATAAGTATCAACGTATCCCCTGCTTCAACTCTCATACCCTCTCTTGTGCGTATTTCCAAGACTCTGCCCGGCAATTTTCCGGAAACCCTTACTTCCGTGGCCTCTATTTCTCCCTGTATTATCAAGTCATCTGGACGCAATATGAAATAACCTATCAATCCAATAACTGCAACAACAGATATTAACACTATGAAAGACACCACCAATGTCTTTTTCTCCTTCCTTTCCATTTCTTCCTTTATTTTATTTTTATATTTCCTAAAGATTGTTCCAAATACAATTTAGACAACATGGTATTTATTTTAGCATCTATATTTTCACTCTTCGCAGATACCCATGCCGTTTGAGCTTCCATCAAATCGGAAATGGAAATGACTCCTTCTTCATAACTCAACTCGGCGTGCAACAGATTTTCCTGAGCATTTTTAAGGTTATTTTCAGTCATAATTGCTTGTTTAAAAGCTTCGTTCCTTTTAAACTGCATCATATTGGCCTGTAATTGCATTTTTTCCATGGCGTTTTCCTGTTCTATCTTTGCTATATTGTGAGAATGTTTAGCTGCTGAAAGAGTATGTGTCCTGTCTCCCCAATGAAAAATAGGAATCGTAACACCTACTCCAACAGAAAAGAATCCGTCGAATTTATTCTCAAAACCATTAAAAACGTTAGGGTTCGACACTATATAATTACCGCTTGCAACTATATTCGGCATAAAGCGGGAACGCGCTATGTTGACTTCGCTTTTTGACAAATCGACCTTGGCCTGCAGCATCTTTGCCTCCGGTCTTTGCAAAACCATGGAAGCAGTATTACCTTGCAAATCTATCTCGGTCAAATCGGATTCAACCTCAGTCTCTATCGTAAAATCATTATCCAAAGGCATGCCGCATATCTGGTTCAAAAGCATCTTTGAAAGACTTAGTCCATTTTCCGCTTTTGTAAGAGCCATCTCGGCTTCATTCAGTTTCACTTTCACTTTCAATTGTTCTGCCTTGGTTGCAAACCCTTCTTCAAACAAGGCATCGACGTTTTCACTCGTTTTTTGTAGAAGAACCATATATTCCTTCGCAAGTTCATACTTATTCTGTAAAGATACTACCTGCCAATAAGCCTGATCCACCTGTATAAGCAGATTTATTTTTGCATTCTCATTTTCCAGATTTGCCAAATCTTCCAACTTGCCCGCAATCCTGTACAGTTCCAATATTTTGCCTCCCATAAAGATAGGTTGAGTAAATCCTATGCCGGCGACAAATACGTTCTGCATGTCAAACTCCATAGCCTCTTTAGGCAACAAAGCATAATCCTTAAACTGTATTTTCTCCGGATTCGTAATCGGATTAAACATATTTCCGTTGGCATCTACTGGAATACCCATTTCATTGGTAACCATTTGATCCAACCTGACTGTAAAAGAACCGTCCGCAGCCATAGACCCAACCGGCAACAACGCATCCTGCGAAAGCAAAGAAATATTCTTTGAATTGAACAAATAAGCTCCCACAGCATTAAAATTGGGTAGAAACTGTGTAAAAGCCGCCTTACGATTGTCTTCAGCCTGCAACATCCTTTCCCTTGAAACAGCTATCTCCTTATTGTGATTCAAAGCCATAGCCCTGCAACTGTCCAACGTAAGCGTTGTTTGCCCCAACAAACCATTGAATACAAACAAACACAATAGAAACAAACCGCATTTTACCTTTTTCATACACAAACTTTTTCCTTATAATATATAAAGTATCACTTATATCGCTAGAATATATCATTTTAGTATTTCATCGCACGAAAAAAAATTAAAGCCATGTTCAGAGATGCCTGTTGTTCATGCATATTTTTTCATACCTTTGCAAAAAATATAATTTTAAACCGCATGCTGTTGAATGCCATAATTTGGAATTTTGATCCAATTGCCTTCAATATAGGTTCAATGGAAATACGATGGTACAGCCTTTTATTTGCCTTGGCATTTATCGTAAGTTATTTAATCCTTAAAAAGTTCGTATTCGACAAAGAGAATATACCTGTAAATTATTTGGACAAACTTGCATTCTATATCTTTATAGGAGTATTCATAGGTGCAAGACTTGGTCATTGTCTGTTTTATGAGTTTTCTTATTACTCCAACCATATCGCGGAAATGATACTGCCAATAAAACAGACCGAAGATGGAATTAAGCTAACAGGATACCAAGGCCTTGCATCACATGGAGGAGCCATAGGAATATTGATTGCGGTATGGATTTACTACAAAAAAACGGGATTACCCATGCTGTGGACATTGGATCGTCTGGTCATAATCGTTGCCTTGGCAGGAGTATTCATACGTTTGGGTAATTTGGCAAACAGCGAGATTTACGGAATCGCCACAAACAGTGACTGGGGATTTATTTTCGTAAGAGACCACGATTTCATCCCGAAACATCCGACACAATTGTATGAAGCCGGTGCCTATCTTCTATGTTTTACAGTATTGTTCTTTCTTTTCTTAAAGAGAAAGGATTCTTTGGCTCCGGGCTTTCTTTTTTCACTCTTTTTGATTCTTGTATTTTCTTTCCGGTTCATTATAGAATCAGTCAAAGAAGTACAGGAAGCATGGGAAGCGGACATGATGTTGAATATGGGACAAATACTAAGCATTCCTTTCATATTGCTCGGCATAGTCATTTTGATAATGGCACTGAAAGGAATGACTGGAAAAAGACTCGACGTCTCCAAACTGAAACTTACACCTGACAAGTCAAACAAAAAAAAATAAAAACACAAACAATATGAAAAAACTTATTTTGGTAAGACACGGACAAAGCGAATGGAATTTGAAGAACTTGTTCACCGGCTGGACAGATGTAGATTTGACAGAACAGGGAATACAAGAAGCTTATGAAGCTGGAAAGACCATGTTGAGTGAAGGTATCAAGCCTGAAATCTGTTTTACTTCCTATTTGAAAAGGGCGATAAAAACTTTAAACGTCATTCTTGACGCGATGAACATGGATTATCTCCCGGTTGAAAAATCATGGAGGTTGAACGAAAAATCCTACGGAGACCTTCAAGGCAAGAACAAGGCCGAAGCTACCGAGGAGTTCGGAGCTGAACAGGTCCTTTTGTGGAGAAGAAGTTTCGATGTACAGGCTCCAGCCCTTAACCCAAACGATGAACGTTCTCCATACAACGATCCACGTTACACGAAAGTGGACAGAAAAGAACTTCCTTTGACAGAATCACTTCAAGACTGTATCAACCGTCTTATGCCTTTTTATACCGGAAAAATACTGAAGGCTTTCGACACTTGCAACACCGTATTGGTTGTTGCTCACGGCAATTCCCTTCGCGGAATAGTAAAAACACTGAAAGGCATGTCCAATGAAGAAATAATCAAGTTCAACATACCTACCGGTATACCTTACCTGTTTGAATTGAACGACGATTTAAGTTTGAAATCCGACCGTTTTCTTGCAGACAAGGAAACGTTGCAACGTCTTATGGACGAGGTCGCAAACCAGGGCAACAAAAAATAGCAGAACATCATACATGGATATAATATCTATCAGACATTTCTTGCATTCAATTGCGGAAAAAAGCGGCAGTGAAACCAACTCTGCCGCTTTTATTTCGGAACAACTGCGCAATCTGGGCATAAACAAAATAAAAGAACATATAGGAGGAAACTGTCTTTTGGCCGAAGCGGGAAACGGTAAAGGAAATAAAACCGTTCTTTTCCGATGCGACATTGATGCGGTGGAAGCAAATGAAGACGAAAACAAACCTTATTGTTCAAAAAACAAGGGAACTGCCCATCTTTGCGGACACGACGGCCATAGTGCCATAATGCTTTATTTTGCATATCTGCTACAACAAAAACCTATAAAAGACAAGAATATCCTGTTGCTTTTTCAAGCTGAGGAAGAAACCGGACAAGGGGCAAAAAAAGTAATTGAAAGCGGAATACTGGACGGTTATTCAATTGATGCGGCCTTTGCAATGCACAACATTCCGCAATTTGAGGAAGGAATGGTGATAACAAACAATTCATGTTTCTCATGCGCGGTAAGAAGTCTATGGATAAGTTTCGAAGGAAAGGTGTCTCATGCGAGTGAACCCGAACTGTCCGTCTCTTCATTTGACATGATGCTCGCGATGAAAAAAGAAATAGAATCCATGGAAAACAGGGATTTCCCATCAGACGACTTTTTCCAGACAACACTCATAGAATTTTCTTTGGGAGAAAAAGCGTACGGAGTAACGGCCGCAAACGGAATACTGAGGTTTACGTTCAGAACAAAGACCAACACACTTCTCGAAGAAAATACACGGAAGATAATACAAATAATAAAAACCAATATCGCCAAGAACCCTGCAATAAAATGCGAATACGATTTTGTCGAAAGTTTCGCCGCAAATGAAAACGATATAACCTCAGTCCAAACCATCGTTTCGGCA
This sequence comes from uncultured Bacteroidales bacterium, assembly GCA_944320415.1. Taxonomy (GTDB): domain Bacteria; phylum Bacteroidota; class Bacteroidia; order Bacteroidales; family P3; genus Onthomorpha. Next base: position 31,600 of record CALUHJ010000016.1, on the reverse strand, counting down.
GCAAAACAACAAGGCATGAAAACAATAGAACTGAAACAACCTTTCCGTTGGGGCGAAGACTTCGGACTTTTTACACAAAAATACAAAGGTGCAATGTTCGGCATAGGCTCGGGGCTGCAATGCAGCAGTCTGCATTCTTCATCCTATGATTTCAATGATGCGATAATAGAGCCATCGGCACGACTATTCTATCGCATTGCGCAAACGGTCTAAACCTTGTGATACGGTTCGGATTTCAATATCGTAAAAGCCCTGTATATCTGTTCGACTATAAGCAGACGCACCATCTGATGTGAAAAGGTCATCCTCGAAACGGCTATCTTGTGATGTGCCTGTCTGTATACCTTTTCAGAAAACCCGTAGGCTCCTCCAACGACAAAGACAAGTGTTTTTATTCCCTGATTCATCTGCATCTGAAGATAATCCGCAAACTCCACGCTGCCGTACTCTGTTCCCTTTTCGTCAAACAAAACAATTCTGTCCGCCTTTGAGGCATGTTTGAGTATCATATCAGCCTCCTTGTCTTTTAGCACAGCGGGTGAAAGGTTTTTGGCATCCTTTACATTCGGCAGTTCCACTATTTCAAAACTCACATAACGGGTCAATCGTTTAAGATATATTCCTATTCCATGATTCAAATAATTTTCATCCGTCTTTCCTACTACAACAAGCTTTATATTCATCCTTTCAATCTCAATAAAAACGAATACAATGCGGAATATCTTTTTTCAATGTAAAAATAAGGGGTCTGAATTGCTCCGAAATGTCGTATGAAAGTTTCTATCGGGCGCATGACACTGCCTGTATAATCATACTCCCTGCAACCGCATTGCGAAGCATGATTGATGATATGCCACAAGAGCAACGTGGCTGCATTGAACCTGCGGTATTTCGGGTCGGTTCCCGAAAACAGTCCGTAACATACCCCGTCGTGAACCACAACATAGGCAACTGAATGAACATTAGACTCTTTGTCCCTTATCGCAAACATTCTGCCCAATCCTCTCTGCCTGCACGCATCCTCCACCTTTGCGAACAAATCGTATGAAAAAGGACAAGCCACTCCCTGTCTTTCATAAGTCATGCGGTTTACCTCATAAAACTCCCTTGTTGTCAGGTCGGAAGTTATTTCAAAGTCTTTTTCAAGCTTTTTAATCCTTTTCTTCACACTTCCGTCAATGTTTGCAAATACAGACTGCATGTCGTCCAATCCCGATATTCTGTAAGTATAGAACGTAGTCTGTTTGAATCCGTTCCAATAAAAGCCCAACCAATTGGTAACGGAATGATGAAATCTTGTCGCAAAAAAAGCAATGCGCAGCTTTTTCAATTGTTCTGAGAAATACTCCATTGCCTTTATTTCCAAAGAATATTTCTTGCACAAGGAAATATTTGACGGATATGAAAACCAAACGCCTCCGTATGGTGTAAGCATTGGAGGCTTTATGGTATTAAATCCGTATTTGCGTTTCAGACAATAAGGCATGAGAGCAAACACCCTGTCGCCTTCCGAGTACACAAAAGCATCCCATTGGGAAGAACACACCGCATCCAACCACCACGGCTGGAAAAATAACGGAACATCGGTGTTCCTGGAACAAAAGTCCTCATACCTTTTTCTATCGCTCATAATGGCATGTCCCAATCGCTTCAACCCAACAAAAGTTTAAAGTCCGCCAATACGTTCATATAGTTTATGTAAGCCTCATAAGGGGAGTTGTAGTGATTGAAGTACTTGTGCACATCTCCGTCCGAAAACCATTTGGTACACATGTAATAGAAGTTGTCCGAGGTTTGAAGATATCTCCACTTCCTGAGCAAATCCTCGTCACCGCATCTGTTTATCTTCTCCTCCATTGCGTACAGTTGTTCAAAAGCATCGTTCTGCAAGTCATTTCCCAACCAAGCCGTCAGGTCTCTTTCCTCGTCCGCCCACGAAACAGGCTCCTTTGCAGAAAACTCTCCCTTTGGTTCATAGCGGGAAAGCAGCTCGGAAGGCGTCTTGAAATCAAAATCGCTTCTGTCAAATACAGTCTGAGGCAAATATCTCAAGAAGTCGAATATGCCAGTCTCCTGCCATTGATGCTCTCCGAAAGTCTCATAGTCCATGAACAGATTGATGCAGTCCGGATTGTCCGTTTGGTTCAGCCAATCGACAAACTTGTCACACGTAAGAGGAAAACCGACCCATGTATGCTGAGAAAACCTGAAGGCTATATCGTCACTCAACTGATAATTCTTCAACAGCAAAACAAAGTCGGAGTTTTCCGGGTGTCTGTAAAGATAGTTCGGACTTCTCCATGCCAATATCTGACGGGCGCCTTCGGCCAGTTGGGCCTTGAAACCCATCCGGCTAACCATGTCGCCTATGGCATCAGAATAGATAAGCTCGGTATTTCTAAACACCTTGGGCGTTTGTCCGAAAAGACGTTCTATTTTTTTTCCGTGTTGCTCGACCTGTTGCTTGAACTCTGACGGACTGACCAGACTTGCAAGAGAATGCGAATAGGTCTCGCTCAAAAATTCAACGCATCCGCTTTGTGCCAAAGCCTGAAAGGACTCTATTACCTCAGGAGTGTAGGCCTCGAACTGGTCAAGAGCAGTCCCGGAAATCGAATAAGCTATCCTGAACCTTCCTTCTGTCCGTTTTATAAGTTCGAGCATCAAGCTGTTTGCTGGAAGGTAACACTTGTCCGCTATTCTCCTGCAAAGCCAACGGTTCTGCACCTTGTCGAAATAGTCATGTTTGCTGCCTATGTCAAAAAAACGGTAAGTACGCAACCTGAACGGCTGATGTACCTGAAAATAAAAACATATCGATTTCATATCCGAGAGAGTTTTTACTTTAATTGAAAATATATTTCCCTGATTTTATCCGCCGCACTGTCCCAACTGATACCCGCCACTTCCTCCTTCGCCTTTCGCGAAAGCCTTTGTCTTAAAACGTCATGGTTTCCTATCGCATATATGGCATCAGCCATAGCCTCTATGTCCCAAAAGTCAACCTTTATCACATTGCGCAATATTTCCGATACCCCCGACTGCTTGCTTATTATGGCGGGAGTAGATGCCTGCATGGCCTCCAAAGGCGATATGCCAAAAGGTTCGGAAACACTCGGCATGACATACATGTCGCTCATGGCAAGCAATCTGCTCACCTCCTGCTGCAAAAGAAAACCGGCAAAAAAGAAGTTTTCCGATATCCTTTTCCTTGCAACCAAAGCAATCATCCTGTTCATCATGTCACCCTTTCCGGCCATCACAAACACGAAATTTCTGTCTTTTTTCAAGACCATGTCCGCCGCTTCCACAAAATAATCGGGTCCTTTCTGGAAAGTAATCCGACCTATGAAGCTGACTATTTTCTTGTCAAACGGATTGAACACCCTCTGCACGTCCCTGTATGCGGAATCGACACCGTTGTGAACGGTTATCACCTTATGCGGAGGTTGTCCGTACTTGCGTATGAGTATATCGCGTGTAAATTCGCTCACCGCGATTATCCTGTCGGCAAAATCCATGCCCTGTTTCTCTATCTGGTAAACCTGTCGGTTTATATTCTCACCGCTGCGGTCATATTCCGTCGCATGCACATGTACTATGAGCGGTTTGCCGCTTATCTGCTTGGATACGATTCCTGCCTTGTAAGTGAGCCAGTCGTGCGAGTGTATGACATCGAAATCATTCTGCTTTGCCACACTGCCTGCAACCAATGCGTATCTCTCCACCTCTTCAAACAGATTCTCTCCATAGCCTCCTGAAAAACTATATTTGAAATCACCGGTTTCCTTTTCTGAATCCGTTTTTACGGATCTTGATTCCGTTTTTTTCTTTTCTGATTCTATTTTTTTCTTTCTTGATTCCAATATTCCGTAATAGTCTTTCTGTCCTATGTAAGGCACCAGCAGGCTGTCAATCTCCACATAAGATATCCTGTTGCACAAATCCGACAGGACGCTTTCTATCCGGGAAACATCCATCCTTGCCAAAGTATTGCTCACCTGCTCGGCCGACAAAAGCCTTGCCCCCGACACGTATTCGTCTCCGAACAGTTTTGGCACGACAAACAGTATGTCCACTCCCTTTTTGGTCAATGCCGTAGTCAGACCGAAACAAGCCGTACCCAATCCTCCTGAAATATGCGGCGGATATTCCCAGCCGAACATCAAAACTCTCATAAGCTTCTCTCCTTTCTGTTTTTGATGCACTCTGTCATGTATTTCATTCTGTAAACCTCGGCCACGCTCCATGCCTGCGATATGCTTCCGCCCGGACTGTAAGGAGGATTGCCGTCATATACCTCTGCTATACTTCCAACGCAATAATCGCACAGAATCTTATCAAATTCTCCGTATAATTGTTCAACATAATCCACGGCCTCATCGCCGTACACCTTAAGGTATGCCTCCGCGTAGGCACCCATAAGCCACGGCCATGCCGTACCGTTGTGATAGGCCCTGTCCCTTTCCGACTGGTTGCCGGCATAAACAGCATGGTAGTCCTTGTGTGTAGGAGAAAGCGTTCTCAAACCTCTTGGAGTAAGAAGTTCCTGACGTACCTTTTCGACTATCAGTTGTCTTATCTTAAGGCTTAGCGACGTGTATGGAAGACTTGCGGCAAAAATCATGTTGGGTCTTACCGAAAAGTCCTTGTTGTTGCCATCCACACAGTCGGCAAGATATCCCATAGACTTGGACCAGAAAACGGACTTGAAGTTATCAGGGAAACAGTTGGCAAATTCATCCCACTTTGCAGTAGCCGCGTCATCGCAGAAATCCTCTGCCAGTTCGCGGTAAAACATCACCGCATTGTACCACAGAGCGTTTATTTCCACCGCATAACCCTTGCGCTGCGTTACAGGTACTCCGTCAACTATGGCATCCATCCACGTAAGCGCCTTGCCCTCCTGACCCTGCCACAAAAGGAAATTGCTGTCCATTCTCACATTCGAGGCTCCTTCCGAAAAATTATCCAATATGCATCCCATAACCTTTGAATAATTCTCCCACACTTCCCTTTTCGCATTGTTTATGTAGGCATACTGCTGCAAAGACCAGAAAAACCATAAAGGAGCATCAATACTGTTATATGCGGATTGGTCTCCCTTGCCTATGTTAGGGAAAAAACCGTCGCGGAAATCCTCCAACATGGTATCTATCGCCATACGGAACATGCGCCAGTCTCCAATGGCAAGACAAAGTCCGGGCAAGGATATGAACGTATCCCTTCCCCAACGGCCGAACCACGGAAATCCTGCAATAATGTCAACCTTGGTTCCCTTGCGTGAGAAGAACATTCTCGCCGCTCTTTTGAGTACGTCCTCCATAGTGCTTATCGGGAACCTCAAAGAGGTTTCCTTGGCAAAATCCCGGCTTATCAAAAAAGGATTATCCTCTTCCACTCCGCAGGATACGAACAAGCTTTCCCCCTCTCTCAGTTCCGTACGGAATTCTCCCATCATCAGCAAATCCTCAAGATAATCGTATCCTCTCTCCTTTTCCTTTATGTATTCAAACTGATAATACCACTCAGGCTTGTGCTCATAAGCCACTTTTTTGGAAAACTGTATGTAAAGCGGAGTATATTTGGAATACAACTGATAGCTGACTCCCTGCTGACAAATCTGATAGTTCCTGTTGGCGACATCATTCGCAACGGTCAGCTTATGCACCTGTCTGAAAGCCAGCAAAGGTCTCAAACTCAATCCGATATTCACATCCGACTTTTGCAGTGTATATTTTATCAGAAGCCTGTCTTTTTTTTCCTGAAACAACATCTGCTTGAGCAATACGGCATTTCCCACCTTGTATATGTGCGTCGGAATCAAGTCAACCACATAAGAATGAAGGTATTTGTGCCCGTTGGGATATATCACCCCGTTCCTGTATCTGTGACAGGCCAGATTAAATTCCTGTTCCTCCACGGTAACTACCTCATCCAAGGAAGAAAGCAGAAGATGATTCTGATTGTCTATCTTGGGTTGCGGAGTTATCAACAGACCATGATATTTACGCGTATTGCATGAAGTAAGAGTGGTACAGGCATAAGCATTTGATATATTTGCCCTAAGAATCTCCTTGGTCAATGCAAATTGCAGATTGGACAAGTCTTTATGGGAAAACTCTATTTTTTTCATACATTGTTTGCGTTTACGACAACATTTGCTTTACATCCCTCAATGAGAACAATTTTGTGGCAAAGGCAGATAACAATGATAGCATCAATGAAATCAAAACTCTGAAAATCCACAATATATCAATCTTATGCAAAGCTACATAAATAATTACATTCAACAGCAAAAACAAAACGATTTTACAAAGATATGTCCTTGTCAATCTGAGTTTGAAAAGCCTGAACGCGTACGCCATCTGCATGAACGCCGTCAAGCTTTGAGTGACAAGACTTGTCAATGCCGCCCCGTTCTGTTGCCATTTGGGAATAAACAAAAGGTTCAGTACAATGTTCATGACCATTCCCGCAAAAGCTATTATGTTCAATGCCTTCATCGAACCGTTGGCCGTAAGGAGTGTTCCGAATACATAGGTAACCGAAATGGGGAGGAAGCAGAATGCAAGTATCCTGTATATGTCCGCAGACTCGCTTATGTGTTTGTTGTACATAAGAGTCATAAGCTCGGTGGAATATACAACGGAAACGAATATGAAACAAACAGACATGAGCAGTACAAGATTCCATGCCGTCGAAACTATGGGTTCGACGGACGTCTTCTCCTTTATCATCCTCGAGAAAAGAGGCAGCAGAATCACCGAAAACAAAAGGGAAACCATATTGGCCGAATCCACAAGCCTGAATCCCGAAGCATAAATGGCAGCACTTCTTCCACCATCGTCAAGCAAGGCGGTAAGCATGACTGAATCCAACCTGTTGTAGCAGGCCATAAGCAGACCCAACATTGCATAAGGCCATCCTTCCCTGATAATCAAGACGGTCAAAGGCTTGTTGAACTTTAGTCTTATCCTGCCAGTCTTGACAAGACATATTATCATGGCTGTCATACACGTCACAAACATGGTCAGAACCTGTATGTAGACAAAATAATCTATGCAAAAAGACTCCCTCAAACGGGCATTCCACAAAAAGAAACTGCATATGAGAATAAGAAGACTACGGTCCAGAACAGAAATCACACTATCTGTCTTGAACAGAAAAAGAGCCGTCAGAATACTTCTGAAATAGGACACGAAAGAAGAAAGCACCTGCGTGACACAAAGCCAGAAAAGCATGATGACCATATGGGAAGAATACCCGTTGAGCCAGCCCGCAACCAACACTATCAGCATATAAACGACCGAGAGCAGCATCTTCAACGGCACTATGCTGCCGAAATACTTACGGAGCAAGTGAGGATTCTGCGCTATGGTACGGTTGTTGTAGTTGGCTATGCCGAAGTCGAGTATGATATTGAACAGATATGTGAAATTGAGAATAACGAAATACATTCCGTAGCTTTCGGCATCCACCGCGTTCTGAACACCACGGTCTATGCCCAAAATCCAGAATGACTTTATGAGTATGTTCAAAGTCACAAGGAAGAAAAGGTTGGCAACAAAGAATTTCTTCATATCAAAGAGGCAAATTTACAAAAGAATTGTATCTTTGCGGAACAATATCATCATAAAAATTCTCTCTAAATTGAAAATAGGCGTAAACACGAGACTTCTGATTGACAACAAACTCGAAGGAATAGGTTATTTCACCCTAAAAAATCTTGAAAGGCTCACAAAAGAACATCCGGACGACCGATTCATATTCTTCTTCGACAGACCGTACAACCCGAAATTCGTTTTCGCGCCAAATGTCACCCCTGTGGTCATACCCTTGCCTGCCCGACATCCGATATTGTGGTATGTCTATTTCAACATACTTCTTCCCGTCTGGCTCAAACGCTACAAGGTCGACGTGTTCTTCTCTCCCGAAAACTATATACCCTGTCACTGCAAAACGCCTTGCATATCCACAATACACGACATAAACTTCGAACATAAACCAGAGTATATAGGAGACCGGTTAAGCCTGAAATACATGAAGCATTTCTTCCCTCGATTCGCACGAAAGTCCGCAAGGATTCTCACCGTTTCAGACTTCAGCAGACAGGACATATCAAAAACATACGGCATACCGTCTGAAAAGATATACATGGTTGAAAGCGCCGCCAACGAACTGTACAAAACCATGAGCGAAAGTGAAAACATAAGGACAAGAGAACAATACACGGCATCCTGTCCCTATTTCTACTTTGTGGGAGCTCTGCACGAAAGGAAAAACCTTGCGAATCTTTTCACCGCTTTCGACATGTTCAAGTCTGAAAACGAAAACAATGTGAAACTCGTGATAATAGGGAACAGGAAATGGTGGAGCGGCAACATGGCGGCGGCCTATGAGAGAATGCGACACAAGGATGACGTCATATTTACCGGCAGGCTGCCGCTCGAAGAAGTAAACCGCATAGCCTCGGCAAGCATAGCCCTTGTCTTTGTTTCGTTTTTCGAAGGCTTCGGCGTACCTCCGCTGGAGGCATACCGCAGCGGTACTGCCGTCATCTGCTCCGACACCACCTCCATGCCGGAAGTGAACGGTGATGCAGCCATGTACGTCAACCCTTACAAGCCTGAAGAAATATGCCGGGCAATGACAAGAATGTACAACGAACCTGAAACGAGACGGAAACTCATAGCAAAGGGAAAAGAACAGGAAAAATCATTCAGTTGGGACAAAACAGCAGATTTGATATGGAAAACAATAGTGGAGACGACAGACAAATAAAACTGTTGTACGAACACTTCCTCAGGCATCCGCACATAAGCACGGACAGCAGAAACATCAATAGCGGCGATGTGTTTTTCGCCTTGAAGGGAGAGAACTTCGACGGCAACGAATTCGTACCTGCGGCATTGGAAAAGGGAGCCTCTCTGGTAGTATTTGATTCGGTGAAAATGAAATCAAGATTCGGCAAAATGGAATCAAATTCCAGAATTTTGTTTTCAGAAAACAGTTTGGCCACCCTGCAAGCCCTTGCGGCATACCACAGAAAACACCTTTCGACAACAATAATAGGAATAAGCGGAACAAACGGCAAGACAACGACCAAGGAACTGATACAGACGGTATTGTCAAAGAAATACTCCTGTGTCGCGACCAAGGGCAACCTGAACAATCACATTGGCGTACCTCTGACTCTTCTTTCGATAACGTCCCAAACCGAAGTGGCGATAGTCGAAATGGGTGCGAACCATCCGGGAGAGATAGAATTTCTATGCAGGATAGCGCAACCCGACATGGCCATACTCACCAATATAGGCACGGCTCACATTGAGGGTTTCGGTTCCTATGAAAACATTGTAAAGACCAAAAAGGCACTTTTCGAGTCGGTAAAGCAATCGAACGGCAGCAAAGCCCACATATTCGTCAATGCGGACGACAAGGCTCTGGCCGACGAGAAATATTCCTCCATGACCACCTATTCCCTTTACGGCAAGGCCGACATTACGGGCAGAATACTTCACGACTCCCCCTTTGCGTCAATAGAAACGGACAATACCGTCATACGTTCCAGGCTCACAGGCTCATACAACGCCCACAACATACTTGCGGCCGTAAGCATAGGCAGATACATGGGCATAGAGACCGATGTCATGAAAGAAGCGATAGAGGCTTACGTTCCTTCCAACAACCGCTCACAGATAGTGAAGAAAGGAAGCAACACTCTGATAATGGACTGTTACAATGCCAATCCGTCTTCCTGCAGAGCGGCTCTGGAGTCTTTTGCACAAATGGAAGCGAAACACAAAGCCGTTCTTCTAGGAGCAATGAAGGAATTGGGCAAAGACTCCGAAAAGGAACATGAAAAATGTTACCAACTTGCCAAAAGCATGAATTTCGAACGTATAATGCTGGTCGGGGAAGAATACAAGCCGTTTGCAAAAGACGGAGACTTGTGGTTTGAAAATTCGGAAAAGCTAAGGAGCTATCTTGCCGACAATCCGATAAGTGACAGTCTGATTCTGATAAAGGGTTCCCGTTCAACGAAAATGGAGGTTATGGAAGATGTTTTATAGGGTAATAGGACTGATGTCGGGAACATCGCTCGACGGACTGGACATAGCCTACTGCGAGTTCGACAAACAGAACGACAGGTGGACTTTCGAGATAAAGGAAGCGGAAACCGTCAGGTATGACGATAAGATGAGGGACAAGATACGTTCTATGGAGACCGCTTCGGCCGATGAACTGTCGGAATTTTCCGTAGAGTTGGGACACTATTTCGGACGCATGACCAGAAAGTTCATAGAGAAGAAAAACCTTACCGTGGATTTTGTCTCCTCTCACGGACAGACCATCTTTCACCGTCCGGACAAGCACTACACAACCCAAATAGGCGACATTTCGGCAATATGTGCCGAAGTGAAGACCACATGTGTTGGGGACTTCCGTTCGATGGACGTTGCACTCGGAGGACAGGGCGCACCGCTGGTTCCAATAGGCGACAGACTGCTTTTTTCGGAATACGACTGTTGCCTTAACCTCGGAGGATTTTCCAACATAAGCTATGAGAAGAACGGAAACAGGACAGCGTACGACATATGTGCCTGCAACATGGTATTGAATCATCTTGCCGAAGAAAAAGGACTTGCTTATGACAAAAACGGACAAATAGCTGCAAGCGGACAAAAGGACAAGGCGCTTCTGAATGCGTTGAACTCGCTACCATTCTACAAGAGCAGAAAAGCAAAATCGCTAGGCAAGGAATGGGTTGTGGCAAACATTTTCCCTATTCTGGAACAAAGCGGATTGAACACCGAAGACAAAATATGCACATACACTCATCACATAGCCGAACAGATACTTGTCCACCTGAAAGGCAGAACGCTCGTAACCGGAGGCGGAAGCTACAACCGTTTTCTGACAGACATGCTGCGAAAGTCACAAAAGAGCTCAATAGAAATACCGGACAAAATAATAATTGACTATAAAGAAGCGTTAATATTTGCGTTCCTCGGTGTATTGAGAATGAGGAATCAAGCCAACTGTCTCAGTTCGGTAACGGGTGCGAAACAGGATTCCTGCTGTGGACTGGTGGTGCAATGGATATAATGGAAAGCGAATGGAGAATGTAAACCTCAACAATCTGTCTCAAGAAGAAAAAGAACGGCATATCCTTTCCCTGATAAAGAACAAGAAAACAAGAGAGAAAGGCTACGCGTTACTCATATCGGAATTTTCTGGCAGGATTTACTGGCAAATAAGACGGATGGTTTATTCTCACGAGGACACGGACGATTTGGTTCAGGAAGTATTCATCAAAGTATTTGAAAACATAGAGACATTCAACAAAAAGTCCAAACTGTCGACATGGATTTTCAGCATAGCATACAATCACACCCTTAACTTCCTTAAATCAAAAACATACAGAAACAGCAAAAAGAATTCCAGTTTTGAACAGAACGTATTGGCTTCGCTTGAAGCGGACAGTTTGTTCGATGCCGACAAGGCTACACTAACCCTGGAAAAAGCGGTCCTATCTTTGCCGGTAAAACAGAGAGCGGTATTTCAAATGAGGTATTATCAGGATCTCAGCTTCGCCCAAATAGCCCAAATCACGAAGACTTCGGAAGGAGCACTCAAAGCCTCTTATCACATTGCGGCGGAAAAAATAGAAAAACTTGTTTTGCAGGAAAGCAATATATAAAACATTTTTTCTCTTTCATATTATCGATTAAACTTTTCACGGGAATACTTGTCATAAACGGAAAACAAACAAGAAGATGATAAGCAAGGACAATCCGTTTAAAGTTCCCGAGGGTTACTTCGAGCAACTGGAAAAGCGGCTGAACCAGAAAGCCAAGACAAAACACGTTTCTACTCCAAGATGGTTAAAATATGTTTCGGGCGTATTGGCAATAGGGATACTGACCATTGCGGGATGGCTGATAGTTTTCGGTGACAGCAGTCTTGATCTCAAATCCAATCCTACGTTAGCCTTTCTGTTCGGTTTGGACGAGCAGGAAAAAGCGGACTCTTTGGCTAAGGCAAACAGAAAAGCCGAACAGATAGCTTGGCATAGCTATACGGAACAAATGAAAAAGGAAGCGGATGAAATTGTCTTTTCCGAAGAAGAATTGGATTATATAGCTGAGATAACGGAAGAGGATGAAGAAGAATTATTATTAACAAATACGGATATGTAATATGAAAAAAATGATTGTGATTGCCTTGACGACAGTACTTTTAGGTTTGCCTGTCTACGCGCAAAAAGAATGTAAAAACAAAGAAATAGACAAGAAGGCTTTGCAGGAAAAGATAATGAAGAAAAAACAGGCGGCTTTCACGGAGAATCTCAAGCTTAACAAGGAAGAATTCGAGAAGTTCTGGCCTCTCTATCAGGAATATGACAAAGCCAAGTTCGAAATAATGGAAAGAAAACACAAGGCAAAGTCTGAATTCAAGAAAAAAGATCTGTTGTCTGTTGACGAAAACACAGCGAATGAACTGATAGATATGGAAATCAAAACCTACATGGAATTGGCTGAGGTTAAAAGAACCTACTATGAAAAATTCAGAAGTGTTTTGCCTGCTCAGAAGGTGGCGAAGTTGATGTTCGAAGAACATGAAGTGGTAAAGGGATTGAATAAGGAAAGAAAAAAGGAAAGGATGGAGAAAAAGGGAGCTGAGGAAAGACAACATATGAAAGTGGTAAAGCCTAAGGCTGCAATTAAATAGTTGAATTTGGATCTTTGTCTGTAAAAGGAGTGTGTTTGAACAAAAGGAAGTCAATACATACTCCTTTTCATATATTATATTATTAAGTTTTCAATCACCTAATCCTGTTTATCCGGTATGAGTATGACAATTATAATCCTGCTTGTTGTTTCTGGAATTGCGGTAGGCTTCATCAATACACTCTCGGCGGGAGGTACGGCCATTTCCATCGCGTTATATCTGGCTTTGGGACTTGATGCCAACACGGCCAACGCCACCAACAGAATAGGAGTATTGATTCAATCCTCTCTTTCAACTGGAATGTTCGCCCAAAAAGGGTATCTGAAAAACACAAAAGTATTTCTTCTTGCCCTACCTACCGTTATAGGCGCGGCAGCAGGCGCAATACTTTCGCTTCTACTGCCCACACCGGTATTTTCCTACTTTCTGGGAGCCAGCCTTCTGATTATGCTCGTTTTCTTATTCGCTTCACCATCTTCATTTGACAAGGACGATGAAAAGAAAACAGGAAAAGGAATAGGCATTTTGCATCATATCATTTTTTTCCTAATAGGAGTATATGGAGGATTCATTCAGGTCGGTACAGGCTTTTTCATTATGGCCGCAGGTTCAATGTTACTTGGATATAACATAGTAAAGACAAATGCCGTTAAAACATGCATAATGGCCTTATATACAATAGTAGCCATCATCATCTTCATGAGCGGAGAGAACATTCACTGGCAGTACGGTCTGCTGCATTCGGCCGGTACACTCCTGGGGTCCTTTCTTGCAGCACGCTTTGCCTTCAAAAAAGGAGCAAAACTCGTTCGCTGGTTCGTGATAATCGTCATTATCTTTACAACACTTTACCTGTTCAAAATACTTGACCTTAACCTGTTTTTTCAAACTTTAATCCATTAGAATTAGTTATTTCAAATCCTATTGACTATCTTTGCATCATCAAAAAACAAATGAAATATGAAAAAGACGGTTTTATTAGTTTTAAGTTGCGGTTTTATTTTGGGTTGCGGCTCATTGAACAAAAACGGATATAAAAATGTCGATGAAAAAGATGTACCTCCTAAGTTTGTCCATGATTTCCAAACGAGAAGACAAAACGTGGAAAACGTAAGCTGGCAAATGGTTGACTCAAACTGCTACATAGCCAACTTCACAACACCGGAAAACAACAATCAAATAAGAATAAAATTCAGAAATACTTCGGTAGAGACTTATTGGAATGTACCTTTGGAATACACGCCTTCCAACATAACAGACTATATCAAAGAGAACTATGACGGATACAAACTTACACAGGTTGACATAGTGGAAATAAGACGTCAGAAAAGCTATTACGCGCAGATAAGCAAGAAGAAAGAAACAAAGACTTTGGAATTCGACCTTTTGGGCAATTTCCACAAAGTGGTTGAAGAGCAATAAAGCCATTCATTGGCAAAAAAAAGGATTGCATTCTTCAGTGCAATCCTTTTTTGTATGTATCCATTCCTTATTTTCCATCATATCTTGTCCCAATCCTTTGCAACCGGAAACTTCTTTCTGTATCTGTCCAGTTTATCCTTGTCTATAACGGCATATACTATCTCTTCGGTATTGTCCCTTGCCGCTACCAATACATTGCCGTTGTAGTCCAATACTACGGACGCCCCCTTGTAGTTCAATCCCGTTTCATCCACACCGCACCTGTTGACCCCTACAAGATAGGATTGATTCTCTATCGCTCTTGCAGGCAGGAGTTTCTCCCAGTGACTTATCCTCACATCCGTCCAACTGGCAACATAAACCAACAAATCATAATCATATTCCCCGTTATCGCTCAATCTGTTGCGAGACCATAACGGAAAACGCAAATCATAACATGTCTGCAACTTGATCTTCCAGCCCTTGTACTGAACCGTCACGGGATTCTCTCCACGGCTTATCACCTCAGGTTCTCTCGAAAGACAGAACAAATGTCTCTTGTCATAATAGGAAACACTATCCGGTGTTACAAAGAAATGTCTGTTCTTGTACCTGCCATCCTCCTTTATCAGAAGGCTGCCCTCAACGGCCATATTCCTTTCGGTTGCCACCTGTTTCATGAACCCAAGTCCTTCACCGTTCATCTCCTCGGCAAAAAACTCCTCTATCGTAAAACCCTTGGTAAAGGTCTCCGGCATTATCAACAAATCCGTATCATCATCAAGCCTGTCGACAAACGACCTGTACCTCTTCAAGTTTTCTCCTATTCTCTTATCCTTTGTGTCTGCCTGAAAAACAGCTATTTTCATCGTTTATTACATTTTAAAGTCAATAATCCTACCTGCCACAATTGCAGGGGTGATCCATTCTAATCCTTGCCTTGGGAAACAAAGTCCTGATAGCACTTTGTTCGTCCCTGTTCATCTGTATAGCCCTTAAATCCAAATACTTCAAATCCATCTCCGAAAAAGATTCCGGAAAAGAATAAATAGGATTGTCCCACATAACAAGTGTATCCAATGGCAGGGAAGAAAGTCTTCCGTCCAAAGAATCTATGTAATTGGAGGACAAATCCAGATAATGCAGATGTTTGAGCGAAGTGAGCCAAACAGGTATGGACTCAAGTTTGTTGCGATACAAACGCAGACGTTTCAAATTCCTCAATTCCAGTATTTCGATAGGCACAACGGTCAGCCCCTGCCTCGAAAGGTCAAGGCTTTCCACACTGTCCTTCTCCGCCAAAGCCTCCCGCAGTGATTTGTATGTCTTTTCCTGCGCATTCAATACATTGGAAAACGAAAGACAAACAAACAAAAACAAACTAAACGCAAGCCAATATCCTTTTTGCCTCATCTCTGTCTCTGCAAAGTTGTTGTCTAAGCTCCTCCAAAGAGCCGAATTTTTTTTCGGAACGGATATATTCAACAAACTCCACCGATACGGTTTTGTCATATATCCATTGTGAAAAATCAAAGATATTTACCTCTATGCTCAAATCCTCAAGTCCAAGTGTAGGCCTTGTACCTATACTGAGCATTCCCTTCATGGTACGACCGTCAACCGAAGCCATGACGGCATAAACCCCTTTGGCCGGTATGAGTTTCAACTCCTCCACCTTCAGATTGGCCGTCGGAAAATCCAATTGCCTTCCTATTCTGTTGCCTTCCACAACCCTGCCGCTAAAAACATAATTGCTACCCAGCATTCTGTTGGCCAGATTAACGTCTCCCCTTTCCAAAGCCTTGCGTATCTGAGTGGAGCTTACCTCTATGGAGTTGCAGAACACGCAGGTGTCCGTTCTTTGCACAAGAATGTCTCCGTAATGTCCCGCTGCAAGGATTTCATCAAACTCCAAAGAGTCTTTTCTGCCGAAACGATTGTCATAACCGAGCAAAACAAGCTGCGGATCAAGGCTCTTTTTCATACGGTCGAGAAATTCCGAAGGCAAAAGATTGGCAAAACCGTCGGTAAAGTGCAGAACACACAAATAATCCACACCGGTCGAAGCTATCTTGTCGAACCTTTCGGCATTGTTCTGCAATATCTTCAAATCCGTTTTGCCATTTGCCAACACATGCTGAGGATGACGGTCAAAGGTCATCACAACCGACTTGCAAGCGTTCTCCTTTGCCCTTCTGACCAATTCCGACAACAGTTTCCTGTGTCCGATATGCACTCCGTCGAACATGCCCACTGTTACAACCGGCCTGTCCTCAAGTTCCAACTGTCCGTTTAAAGTTACTATTTCCAAATCGTTATTTTTAAAGTAGAAAAACAGCGGTTGCAAAGGTACGAAAAATAAAGGGACGCAATCAAAAAAAAGGTTCTTATCCGCTTATGCAGGAGAGAAAATATGAAAGGGCGTTTCGTTGAAACTCTTTCTTGATTCCATAAAAATGGAATCAAGTTTGACGAAATTGAAATCAAGATTCATTTTTTCAAAACAAAGAAAGAAGAAAAAACTCTTTTACTGTGTGATAACATATTGACAAACTACTGAAACACAGCTTGAAACATTTGCCTTTCAATTTGTCGCAAATCCTCCCGATTCTTGCTTGCATTTTCTGAATTGCTTTGACACCTTGTCTTTTTCGGAAAAGCAAACAAAAAATTTTAATCTATAAAATCCTGATTCATATATTATCAAAGCAGAAGATAAAAGAAATCCAAGAATATAATTGTATTTTATTTTGAGAAATGGGAAAATATTTGTATATTTGCAACACTAAGCTTCGGTAGTGTTTTTTGCCTAAGCTAAAAAACAAAGTAATTTATTCAAGTACAAATTAAAAATGATGTGTTATGAAGAGTTTTAAGTTTATTTGCCAAATGACGGCATTGTCTGTTATGTCTTTGTTTATACTTGAGTCTTATGCGTCTTCTAAAAATGCAGAGACATCCTCTGAAAACGTAAAGACATCTGGCGTAATGCCGAAAAAAGAATACAAAACTGTAAGTGACGACAACGGAACTTTTAGTATAATGCCGGAAGATGGTGAGTATAAAATCTATTCGGACGAAGGATTGGATTTGTTTGTCAATATTGAAAACGGCAATGTCGAAGGAGTGTATAAGAATGGCATGGAGGGCAAGAACAAGGTAAATATCAAAATATATTTTACTCCTTGCGATAACGGGGGATTGGCAGCATCATACAATATTCTGAAAATAAATCAGCGGTCATATGTTTACCAAGGTAATTCTACCTGCTTCAAGACTGACGACAAAAACGAAAAATTCTATGTTACGATGTTTGCCAACAATCCTAAAGACGCTTGGTATACAATGAAAGAAGAATAATGATATAAATTTTAGTTTATCCCCTGCCTCGGACTTTGCTCCCGGCAGGGGACTTTGCTTTTACAATCTTTCTTCGTCCGGTGTGTATTCAAAGGGCGTTTTGATTTCTTGAAACTTTATTCCATTTGATTGAAACAAATAATCAGTGTACCTGTGTTTTAAGGTGCGTTTTTCCTATCCTTTATATTCCGATGCCAATTTTGATATTTCTTCCCTGTTCAACCTGAACACCGTCCATGTATCCAAAGGCACTGCACCCATAGCCTTGTAGAAATCAATTGAAGGCGTATTCCAGTCCAGAACAATCCATTCGAAACGCGGACATCCCTTTTCCTTTGCGATTGTGGCCAGATAACTCAACAACATCTTGCCATATCCCTTTCCTCGGTATTGTTCCCTGACAAACAAATCCTCCAGATACAGGCCGGCTCTGCCTTTCCATGTGGAAAAATTGAAAAAGTACAGTGCGAATCCCAACACTTCGTTTCCCTCTTCCAACAACACCACCTCGGCTTCCTTGCGCACGAATATGCTTTGTACAAGAGTTTCTTCCGTTGCCTCTACCTCATCTGGTGCCTTTTCGTACAAGGCCAAATCCTTTATCAGTTCCAATATCACCGGAGTGTCCTCCTTGACGGCTTTTCTTATTCTTGCCATAATGTTATTTCAATTTGGTTCTTATCAACAAATTATCCTTTTCTATCAGTTCCTTTATTTTCATAAGACCGTCCTGCAATGCCAATGTAGCCGCACGTCTCTGGAACTGATAATAACCATGGTAAAACGCCATGTCCTGTTTGGAGTATCCTCTTTCGTTGAACTTGGCCACAAGGTTGTTTCTCGTGTCGTATATCTCCACTATCACCTCAAGTTCCGTGGTATTGGAGCAAAAAGGCATGCCGAATATATTAAGCAGTCCTACGGTAAATCCGCTCAACCACGACCATTTGTAATTGTTTTTGTTGTATATAGCTCCTGCTCTTATGACTATGTTTCCAGCCCTTCGGGTGGTCATGTCACAAATATTGTTGGATACTTCGTAATAAAAGACCTCCGCAGCGTCCTGTATTCTTTTTTCGGCCGTATACAGTTTGGTCTTGTCGGTCAGCTCGTGTACGCCCTTGCCATAAGGTGTTTCGGTAAGTCCATAGGGATTTCTCAAGTCGTTGGATGCCTTTACGGAATATGAATTGGCTCCATAGGCGTTCTCAAATGAAGGCTGGTCTATCCAGCATGTCAGTCTGGGCAAAAGATTCGCATTCTGATAATCCGGTTCGAAGACGTCTTTCTCCAAAGGTTTGCATGAACTCAAACCGATAACTGCAACAAGAAGTATAAGTATTCTCTTCATAATATGTATTTATTTATTTTCAATTTATAATGTAATGTTGATTTTCACTGTCGTATGTTTCCAACCTTTCTTTCGTTATGGCATTGATGTAACGTTTGTCAAACTTGCGTCCTACCCTTATGTAATTGTCTGTAAACCCATACATCATTCCTTTGTCACAGTCTGCCTCCCAAAGTATTTCTCTTTCCGTATTCATGTTGTTCAGGTAGAATTCTTCCTTTTTACGTTCGGACAGTCTCTGGAGTTCCAGGCTTCTTTCCTTTCTTGTTGCAAACGGTACCTTTCCCAACATCCTGGCCGCAATCGTACCGGGTCTTTCGGAATATGTAAACACGTGAAGAGCCGAAAGCGGAAGCGAAGCTATGAAATCCCTTGCCGAAGCGAAATCCTCATCGGTTTCCTGAGGGAAACCGACTATCACATCGGCTGCAATAAACGCATGAGGCATACTGTTTTTTATGTATTCCACCCTGTTGGCAAACAGTTCTCTGGTATATTTCCTTTTCATCAGTGCAAGAATCTTGTCGGTTCCTGCCTGCAAAGGTATATGGAAATGTGGGAGAAAACTGCGCGAACTGCTGCAAAAGTCTATTATCCGCTCATTTATAAGGTTGGGTTCTATGCTTGATATTCTGTATCTGTTTATTTCCTCTATTTCATCAAGGGAGCGTATCAACTGCAGAAAACTTTCTCCCCTTTCACTGCCGTATTCTCCTATGTTAACACCCGTAAGCACTATTTCCTTCTTACCTTCCCTAGCCAACTGTCTTGCACAGTTGCAAATCTCATCTATACTTGCACTTCTGTTTCTTCCTCTTGCAAAAGGAATTTCGCAATAGGAGCAGAAATAATCGCAGCCGTCCTGAACCTTCAGAAAGGAACGTGTCCTGTCATCCGATGAATAGGATATATGGAAATCCTTCAGGTGACTTATGTCTTCAACATGGTTTTCCTTGCCGTTATTGTCGGTTGAGTTCAATACGTATTCCAGCAGTTTATGTTTATTGTCATTGCCAAGGATAATATTTACTCCCTCAATCTTCTCTATTTCCTCGGCCTTCACCTGCGAAAAGCAACCTATTACCGCCACTATTGCATCCGGATTGACCCTATGTGCCTGTCTTATCGCATTACGACACTTCTTTTCAGCCGTCTGAGTAACAGTACAAGTGTTGATGACATACACATCAGCTTTTTGTCTGAAATCAACCTGAACATATCCTTTTTCCCCGAAACGACGCATAAGGTCGGAACTTTCCGCAAAGTTCAACTTGCACCCCAATGTATGAAAAGCTATTGTCCCCACAGGTATCTATTCTTTTTCGTTCAGCATTTGTTTGAATTCCTCCTCGGTAATCATCTTTACACCCAGTTTTTCGGCCTTTTTCTTTTTTTCAGGACCGATTTTGTGCCCACATACCAGATAATCAATCTTGGAAGATACCGAACTTATTATTTTTCCTGAATGTTCCTCTATGATCTGCTTTAGTTCGTCACGACTGAAGGAATCGAACGTTCCGCTCACAACAAAACTCAATCCACTAAACCTGTTGCTTCCACATGACTGTTCCGTCTCGAATTTCAAACCACAGGTTTTAAGACGATTTATCAATGCCACGTTTTCATCGTTTCCAAAATACTCTCCAATGGATTCTGCTGTTATTTTTCCCACATCGTCTGTCTGCACCAACTCGTCAAAACTTGCGGCAATAAGATTATTTATGTTTTTATAATGCCTTGCAAGTTTTTTAGCCGTAACCTCTCCTACATAACGTATTCCCAAAGCAAAGAGAACTCTTTCGAATGGCACATGTTTGGATTCTTCTATTGCGTTTATTATGTTCTGTGCACCTTTTTCCTGTATTGTAGCCTTGTTTTGGGTATTCGATGAAGCAAGTCCTATAAGGTCTTCTTTTCGCAGTTTGTACAGATCAGAGAAATCCTTTACCAATCCCCTGTCTATCATAGCCTGCATCCTTTCTCCTCCCAAAGAGTCTATATTCATGGCTTTTCTTGAGATGAAATGTTGGAAACGTCCCAATATCTGAGGCGGGCAATGATTGTAGTTCGGACAATAATGTCCTGCTTCTTCCTCCCTCTTTACCAGTCTTGCGCCACAAACGGGGCAGTTCTCTATAAAACTTACGGTATTCTGTTCTGCCTGAACCGTATGTTTGTCATCCGAATGTATTACGCCAACTATTTTTGGTATTATCTCCCCTCCTTTTTCCACAATGACCTCATCGCCGTATCTTATGCCGAGTTTCTGCATCTGGTCCTCATTGTGTATACTCGCCCTTTTGACCCATGTACCAGCAAGCCACGCAGGTTCAAAAACAGCAACGGGAGTGACTATTCCGGTGCGTCCAACCTGATACTCTATCTTCAACAGTTTGCTATGAGCCTGCTCGGCCTTGAACTTGAATGCAGTTGCCCAACGCGGATTTTTTGCCGTCGCACCAAGTTTATCCCATAAACCTACATCATTCAGTTTTATGACTATACCGTCTATATCGAATGGTAAAGAATGTCGTTGCTCATCCCAATAGTTTATAAAATCCATGATTTGGTCCACACCATCGGCCACTGCCATGTATTTAGGAACGTTGAAACCCCATTGACGGGCCTTTTGCAATCTTTGATAATGTGTTTCACCCTTTATATCCTCTCCCATAAGATAATAAAGAAAACATTCAAGCTTCCTTTCCGACACCTCTCTTGGGTCAAGTAACTTTATGCTTCCCGAAGCCGCATTTCTCGGATTGGCAAAAGGTTCTTCACCGTTATTCATTCTTATCTTGTTGAACTGCTCAAACGCCTTATGAGGAAAGATAACCTCACCTCTTATCTCAAACCTTGCAGGAATGTCATCACCATATAATTCCAACGGAATGGAACGTATTGTTCTGATATTGTCGCTCACATCGTCTCCGACAATACCGTTACCCCTTGTCAATGCTCTTGCAAACTTTCCGTCCTCATACAACAGACTTATGGCCACACCATCGTATTTCAATTCGCACACCCATTCCGTCTTACCCTTCAAGTCCAAAGCCTCCTCCGCTCTGTTGACGAAATCAACTATCTCCTCCCTGCTGTAAGTATTACTCAAGGAAAGCATCGGATAAGAATGTCTCCCTTGGACGAAATCCTTGTTAGGTTCTCCGCCCACACGCCTTGTAGGCGAAGATGGCGACTGCAACTCAGGATATTCCTCTTCAAGTTGTTCCAATTCCTTGAGCAACATGTCAAACTCCCCGTCGCTTACGGACGGAGAATCCAAAACATAATACTCCCAATTGAAACGATTGATACGCTCCCTAAGCTCTCTTATCCTCTCTTTTGCTTCATTAAAGTGCAGGTTCGTCATCTTTCTGCAACTCTTTTGTTATATCTTCATCCTCCATGTTTTCCTTACTGCTTACCTTCAGGACATTAGCAGAAAGCGTATCATATTCCTTCCTGTTTTTGATTATATCCAAGGCAAGGAAAACCGCATTGCGAAAACTCTGTGCTGAGGCCATGTTCTTGCCTGCTATATCATACGCCGTACCGTGCGCCGGAGATGTTCTCACAAAAGGAAGACCTGCCGTAAAATTGACACCTTCCGTAAAACTCATAAGCTTGAAAGGTATCAATCCCTGATCGTGATACAAAGCCATAACACCATCAAAATCCTTGATGGAACCATTGCCAAAGAATCCGTCAGCAGGATAAGGACCAAAAGCCAATATACCTCCGTCAAAAGCTTCCTTTATGGCTGGAGCTACAATAGTATCATCCTCATTGCCTATAAGTCCTCTGTCCCCCGCATGAGGATTCAACGCCAATACAGCTATTTTCGGCATGCGTATTCCGAAATCTCTTTTCAAAGCCATATTCATAACCTTCAGCTTCGATACAATCAAATCCTTCGTTATCACCTTAGGCACCTGAGACAACGAGAGATGATTGGTCATTATGCCTATGTGAATATTGTTGCAGGTCATTATCATCAAACTTTCCTTCACTCCGAAGGCATTTGTCAGATACTCCGTATGACCGGGGAAGTTAAAGTTGTCGCTCTGTATGTTTCTTTTGTTTATCGGATTGGTCACAAGAGCATCTATCTTTCCCGCTGCCAAGTCCCTGCAGGCTATGTCCAGACTCATGGCCGCAAGTTTTCCTCCCGTTTCCGTAGCCTGGCCCACATCTATCTTAACCTCTTCCTGTATTATGTTGAGGATGTTGAACTTGTTGGCTTCGGCCTGCTCGGCCGAACGTATGTTTACAAATGGAAAATCCGTGGCATTTATCAGTTTCTTATGATATGAAGCCACCTTGGAAGAGCCATACAAAACCGGAGTGCAAAACTCCAGCATACGACTGTCCGAAAAACATTTCAACATGACCTCATAACCTATACCGTTTATGTCTCCCTGAGATATTCCTATCTTCACAATGCCATTGTCCGTTTTTCTGTCTTTTCTGTTCTTCTGTACTGTTCTAAAATCCGGATTCATCATTTCCCTTTAAATTTTCTTTCCTAAATACTTATCGTGTTTACACATGGAGGCGAAAGCATCAGCGAACTCAACAATCAGTCTTACTCCAAAACCTGTAGCACCCTTACCCGTGTAATTATTTTTTTTGTCGAACATGGCTACACCTGCTATATCCAGATGAATAAAAGGATAGTCAGTGAAATATGCCAGGAATTTGCCAGCCGTAATCATGCCTGCCTCTGCCGGTCCGCAATTCTTAATATCCGCTATGTCCGACTTTATCAACTGATCATACTCACGCCAGAATGGAAAACGGGCAATTCTTTCATAGACCTGTTCACCGCAACCGCACAAACAATCCATGTATTTCTCTGCATCCTTTTCAACACAGGCAATACCGTAAGGACCTATTGCCCTTGAGGCCGCTCCCGTAAGTGTAGCCGCATCTATGACCAGAGCCGGCGAGAACTCCTTGGCATAAGCCAACGCATCCGCCAATATCATGCGTCCCTCGGCATCAGTATTCACAACCTCCACATTGGTTCCGTCATACATGTTCACTATGTCACCGCTTGCATACGCATCCCCACCCGGACGGTTGTCCGTAGAAGGGAACAAGCCGACAACCTTCACAGGAAGGCCCAAAGCCGCAACAGCATACATGGCACAAGCCATCACAGCCGCTCCCGCCATATCTTCCTTCATGTCGTTCATGTAGTCTCCAGGTTTCAGGTTCAATCCTCCCGTATCATAGACAAGACCTTTGCCGACCAACACCAAAGGTTTTTCATTCACTGCATTCTCCGGAGAATATTGCATCACGGTAAAGGTAGGAGGGTCTATGCTGCCTTTGTTCACCGCCAGAATCCCCCCCATCTGCTTGGCTTCTATCTGCTGCTTGTGCATGACCTCCACGTCAATACCCACCTCATGAGACATATTAACGAAAGCTGCAGCCAATCCCTCTGCATTGAGCGAACAATAAGGCTCGTTGACAAGATCCTTGCATTTCTCAACGGCTCTTGCCACAATCAACAGTCTTTGCAAATCCTCAGTCTCAACATGTTCGTTTATCACATCCAGATGATCAAAAGGATGTATCACTCTCTTGGGGTCCGTCTTGTAATTGTCAAATGTATAACTTGCCAACAGCATACCTTCGACATAGGCCAGAGCACACTCCTTGTCAAGCTCGCCTACAAACTGCAAGTCCTTTATGTATTCCCTGTCACAAAAATCCAACACCCTGCCGCCAAGCCTCCTCAACATCTCCACCTGAAAGCACGAATCCTTGTCCTCTTCCACTATCGCAATCAACACCCAATGGCTGATACAGTTAAACGAAAAGAAATCGCGTCCGTTTTCCTGCCACTGCCTGTTGACAAAATTCAATTTGGCGCTATCTATGAATTTGGAAGATACAATCTCTCCTTTTCTCCTGATGAAAGCAAACAATGTCGAAACATTGGATTTACCGACCACCAGTTTATCTATGCTTATCATAATTACCCGATTTTTATATGCACAAAGATACGAAATAAAACCCAAATAGCTATCTTTGCAAAGGATAAAAAGCAAAAAAATGAGAAAAACAGCTGCAACGGTCATCATGCTTATTGCCGTGGCCATAATATCAAACGCATCCAACCCAATAAAAAAACGAAGCGGAAGGGAACACTACGTAAAAACGACAATGGCACAGATGAGCCTCGAACAAATGGTGGGACAATTGATAATGACTGCCTCTGATGCAACGGACAACCCTGCATACATAAGGCAGATAATGACTGAAATAGATTCCAACAAAGTGGGAGGCATTTGCTTTTTCAAGGGCACCAGCGACAACATCCCAATGCTTATAGAGAAATACAACAGCGTATGCAGTATTCCTCTGCTCACCTCAATAGACGGAGAATGGGGACTGGGCATGCGTTGCACCGACCTGAGTTCCTTTCAAAGAGCCATGTCGCTCGGCGCACTGACCGAAGAGAAGCACGACCTTGTCTACCGTATGGCCAAGGTCATAGCAGGTCAATGCAGAAGACTCGGCATACACATCAACTTCGCTCCGAGCGTTGACATCAACCTCAACGCGGCAAACCCGGTGATAAACACGCGCTCATTCGGTGAGGACAAACACCGCGTCGCCCTGCTCGCAGAACAATACGTAAAAGGACTGCAGGATGAAGGAATAATGGCTGTTGTAAAACACTTTCCCGGACACGGAGACACCGAAACCGACTCTCACGTAAGCCTTCCGACCATAAACCATACGAAAGCCTTCATAGACAGTGTGGACGCCTACCCTTTCATATACAACATAGAGCAGGGAGTATGGGGCGCGATGGTAGCACATCTGAACGTACCGGCACTGAACAAAGACTGCAAATACCCATCCTCGATAAATCCGGACATAATAAACGGCTACCTGATAGGGGAGCTTGACTTCAAAGGTCTTGTATTTACCGATGCGATGAACATGAAAGGTCTGACCAATGATTTCAAAGACGGAAGAGCTCAGGTCCTTGCCCTTAAGGCAGGCGTGGACATACTGCTCATGCCTGAGAACACATACGAAGCCCACAAAGCCATAATGCAGGCGGTGAAAGAGGGAGAACTGACAGAGGATTTCATAAGGGAAAAATGCGCCAAGGTTCTTAGGTGGAAATACGACCTTGGAGTTATTACATCAAAGGACAAACCGCAACCACTGACCCGGGAACAGAAGGACGAGATTGAAACCCTATCGGAGGAAATAGCCGAAAAGACACTGACACTTCTGAAAAACGAAGACTGCACCCTTCCACTTGACCTCAAGGATTCATCCGACATCGTATTCGTAGGCCTGGGACAGACGAGTCTTGAGACAATGGCAAAGGAAATAAGCGAAAGATACGGCATAAGGGCCTTGGATATGACCGACAGCAGGAAAGATACGGCAGAAAACCCGTTCGCTTTCATCGACAGCACAAAGACAGTGATATGTGCCTTGAGCGGAGGGGTCAACACCAACAAAAAAAACAACTACGGAATAAACCGTAGAGCTCTCGACCTTCTCTCCAGGATAGACTCTGCGAATGCAAGGACAGTGCTGGTTCTGATGGCCAATCCCTACGTATTGGAAAGCCTGGACACCGTCATAAAGCCTGAAGCGACGCTTGTAGCATATCAAAACACCGACAAGACACAACAAGCGGTCCTTAACTCCATCTTCAACATCAGAGCTTATGAAGGGCTCTTGCCGGTAAGTGTCAGCAACATATACAGGGAAGGCTGCGGCATAACCGAAAGACAGGTCCCTTGCGCATACAGGGAAGCGGAGCTGGCCGGCCTTGACATCGCATGTTTCCAGAAGATAGACTCTCTTATAGACAACGCCATAAAGCAAAAAGCATGTCCGGGAGCACAGATTCTCGTAATGAAGGACGGCAAGAAGGTATTCGAACGCAATGCGGGCTATTACACATACGACAAGGAGAAAGCCGTGACAAGCCAAAGCATATACGACCTGGCATCCCTGACAAAGGTAATGGCCACGACCCTTGCCCTTATGAAGCTTTACGAAGAGGACCGTTTCGACCTTGACGACAAATTATCCGAATACCTGCCATACCTTAAGAAAACAAACAAATCTAAGATAACAATCAGGGAGGCGCTCTCTCACATCGCAAGACTTAAAGCCTTTCTGCCCCTATGGCAGCAGAGCATGAAGGATGCACAGACAAACGAAAGGTTGTACGCCTTCCACAAAGCTGACGACACCAACTACGTTCAAGTAGCGGACAGTCTCTACATACTGAAAAGCTACAGGGAAAGGACAAGGGAACAGATAGCCATGTCGGAACAGACGAAGAAACACACTTATCTTTACAGCGATCTGGGATTCATAATGCTCGGAGATCTTGTCGAAACTCTCTCCGGCAAACCTTTGGACCAATATCTTCAGGAAACGTTCTATGAACCTATGGGACTGAAAAACACCTCGTTCAATCCTATTGCTCACGGCATTGACTCCGACCGCATAGTCCCTACGATAGAGAAAGGCGATGACTTCAGACACATACGACTCAAGGGATTCGTCCACGACGAGACGGCCGCAATCAACGGAGGAGTAGCAGGCCACGCGGGACTGTTCTCCAACGCCGAAGACCTCGCAGCCTTGTGCAGCATGCTCCTCAACGGAGGGGAATACGACGGCAAACAATACCTCAAGAGCCACACAATCAAGGTATTCAACAAAAGATATTACGAAAAGTACGACAACCGCCGCGGCCTCGGATTCGACAAGCCGCTGATTGAAGGCCGCTCCGTCCACACATCTCCATACGCATCCGAGAGCAGTTTCGGACACAGCGGATTCACAGGCACATACCTGTGGGTCGATCCGAAAGAAGACCTGATATATATCTTCCTTTCCAACAGGGTTTATCCCGATGCGAAATCCAACAAGCTATCGCAGATGAACATCAGGACAGACATACAGGATTTGATATACGAATCTATCGGAGATGATGAACAATAACATGAAACAGCTGCTGAACAGCCTGGCCGCAAGATACAACCGCAAGGACTTCATCAAGGACGACCCGGTACGGTTTCCGCACAGATACAAGAACAAAACGGACGTGGAGATATCTGCCTTTGTAAGCGCGTGGATAGCCTACGGCCAGAGAACACAGATAATCAAGACGCTTGAACGGCTTCACGCCGAATACGAGGGCAGCCCCACAGAGTTCATACGTCAGGGCAAATTCATGCGATACAAGGACGACAAGTCAAGTCTGTACCGTTTCTTCAAGGGAGAGGACTATTACAGTTTGTGCGAAAGATTCCATACCGTTCTGTTTGAGGAAAACTACCCCGATCTGGAATCAAGAATCGTTGCGACAGAACTTGATTCCAGAAAAATGAAATCAAATTCCACGGCGATAGAATCAAGTTTCACTGAAGCCCTGAGTGTACTGGAGAAAATCATAAGTCTTTTCCCCAATCAGAAAGGCATACCAAAGGACACCTCATCGGCCTGCAAACGTCTTTGTCTTTTCCTGCGCTGGATGACACGAAACGACGGTGTAGTCGATTTGGGCTTTTGGCATCTACTCCGCCCCGGGGAACTGATAATACCGTTGGACACCCACGTGTACAGGCTTTCAAGAGAACTGAACCTTTGCGAAAGAAATCAGGCAGACATGAAGGCTGCAATGGAGATAAGCCTCAGGTTGAGGGAATATTTTCCCGATGACCCTATTGCGGGAGACTTCGCCCTGTTCGGCTACGGTGTAAGCGGGCAATCATTATAGACATTTGAGTACTACGTCCTCTATCTCCCTCTTGAAAAGAGAGTTGTATCCCTGATGGGAATACACTATCCTGCCCTTGCGGTTCACTACGAATATGGTGGGGTAATAACGCACCAGATACATCTGCTCCAATTGTCTGTCGGTCACATGACATACGTCAAAGCTCACACCTATATCCTTTACGAAGGAATGCATCTGCTCCGTCGTCAAATCCTTGTCCACGGGATTTATGGCGACAACCTTGAATCCCTGCTGTCCGTATTCCCTGTAAAGCTGTTCCAGGTCTTTCATCACCATAAGACAGGGACTGCACTGATTGTATAAGAAAAACAGCACATACACGTTGCCGTATAGTTCCTTTGTGTCTATCTTGCGGTTGTCAATGTCTGTAATGACAAAATCCTGCACGGCCGTTCCGTATGCAAACGAACTCTGTTTCTTTTCCTGTTCTTCCCATTCCCTTTTCAAGGCGGAATAACTCTTGTGTCTAAGATTAAAGAGGCTGTTCTTGTCGTTGAAGATAAACTTGTTGGTATGTATGGCTATGTTCGGTTCCACGCTTTGAACGTTTATCACATACCTTTTCTCATCCACCACCTTGTCTTCCATGTCCACCGACCTTATCTTCATGTCCTTGCGCATGGGCATGTAGTCTTTTTGCCTTATATAATGGAGTTGCGTTGTGGTTGTCATTATGTCCTCATTGTTTTCAATGCTTTCGGTCTTCACCGTGTAGCATTTATCTCCGCAAATCACCGTATCGGACAATTTGAAGGTCTTTATCTTTTTGTCGTTCAGCCTGAAGACATCTTTTATTCTTGCGAATTCGGGCAGTATGTTTTTATTCAGCATCGGCACTATCCTCTTGTAATCTTCCCTCAGGTACTGTTCCGCAAGGTTTTCCCTGATTTTGACTATCGTAAGATTTTTCTTGTTGCCTATTATCTGCCTGAATTTGGAACCGTTCCTGAATATGGACATGTTTATCTTCAACGGCATCCTGCTCCATCGTCCGTTTTTCCTGAAATACACTTCATGGGAAAGGGTGTCGCTCTTTCCGTTCTCGCACTTTATTATTTCGGCGGTATAGTATGCGGTTGACATGTCCCTGCAAACCCTGTTGGTGCTGTCACAAATCTGCCTGAGAGTCTGTCCGCAGACGGTAAGGGAAACAAAAGAAAAAAGAAAAAGAAAGACAACTCTGTTCATTATTGCAGTAATATACTAAAAAAAACGTATGACATGTCCATATATTGCGTTTGTGAACAAACAGCATGTTTATTCAAAGAACATCTATATTTTTCATAGTTTAACTATCACAAGTTTTTTCTCTATTAATACCTCTGACAACAAATGACGAGGATAGGTTACGAACGCACTTTTCCTCCAATAAATTTTTCACAAAAAAAACGAGATACGATCCTTACTGTAAAACGAAACTCATATATTATCATTCACAGAAATTATTATTCAGTTTTCAAAAAACCATTGTAAGGTATAAAAAAAGATTTTATCTTTGTAAACAATTTTTTGCCATTCAAATCTCCCGACAGGACATGGCATAAGAAAAAATAAAAAAATAATTGTAATTGAAAGATGTATGCGAACACTGTTGCAATGTATTCTAAAGAACCGTGAACACCGCCAGCATGTTTTGCAGCTTGCACATCCTGATAAACAAAATCATTGAAAGCTTATGGAAAAAAAAGATGATGAAAAACACCTTTATTTCTCAACGAGAGACGAATTAATCAAGGTGCCTCTGCAGGAGGTAATTTATTTTGAAGCTGATGGCAATTATTCCTCCATATACTTTCGCAACGGTCTGCATGCCCAAGTGCTTGCAAGTCTCACTACGATAGAAAACTTGATAAAGCACTCTTTTCTTATAGCCAGACATCAATCCAAGCCTGTTTTCATACGTATAGGACGCAGGTTCATTGTGAACATAGAATGCATATTCCAAATCAACATCATGAAACAGAAGCTGGTCCTTAGCGACTTCCGCTCCACCTGCTCATACGAGCTCAACGTGCCCAAGGAAGCATTGAAAAACCTTAAGAACATTTACAATCCAAAACAGAAACAATCATGATAATAGGACGGGAAGGCGAACAGAAAACGCCTATAAACGACAGAACTGTTTCCAGACAACATCTGGAGGTGACACCCTTGCAGGACGGGCGATACAAGATAAGAAATATAGGCAAAAACGGTACTTTTGTAAACGGTGTAATGATAGATGAATGCATCGTAAATGCAGATACCGAACTGCGGTTCGGCTCAACGTTCAAGACTAGTCTGCATCAACTGCTGAGCGGAAAACCTGCACCTGCACGTGCAGACATTTCGCACCTGAAAGGAATATACCAGCGGTTCTCAAGGGATAAGGCAGAAATGCGCAAGGCTCAGATGCGAACAACCTACCACCGCTTCCTTGGCACCGGAATGCTGGCCCTGTGTGGCGCCATTTCTATAATCCTGCGAACTGCGGATGCCACCCGTAATCCTGTAGGTATAGCAGCCATAGTGGTCTTTGCCATAGTCGGAATCATACTTCTGATATATTCCATACAGTACCAGAAAAGGCTGGTCGGAGAGTTGCCGGAGAAAGAGAACAGTCTGACATGCAAATTCAAAACCGAATACGTATGTCCCAAGTGCAAGAAATTTCTTGGAGACCAGCCATATGAGGGCATAGTTCAGCAGGGCCGTTGTCCCTACTGTCAGACGCTATGGAAGAAAGAATAAAAAGCAGAAAAACATATAAAAATTATGAAACAAACAGAAGAAACGCAACAAACGGACTATATGGATTCTGCCATTGACGTGGAGGCCGGAGCGGAGTTGTGCTTCGGAAAATACAAACTGTTGAAAGCACTCGGTCAAGGAGGGTTCGGAATAACATATATGGGTTTGCATACCGGCCTGGGAAAGACCGTCGCTATAAAGGAATACTTCCCCAA
>CALUHJ010000015.1 GCA_944320415.1 uncultured Bacteroidales bacterium | reverse complement strand
CCAATTCTTTTTGGTTACAAAATTAGTTATCAGCGAGTTGTACATTGTTATGCAGAATATGGCAGAGAGTAGAAATAGACTCCAACGACCTATAAACTTACCTCGTTATCGGGTAATGATTTGAAAACCGTTCGCCCTCATTACCTTTCATTTCCTTGCACTTTTGCTTCGGCGAGGCTTTCATCATAAGTCCTCATAAGTCATTGAACACCAGTGCCGCCATCATTATTTTCCCTCATTCGTTAGATTTTTCCAGAGATATATATTATTTCGGATTTTCAGCGTTTTTTTCATCTGTCCAAAATCAAATGCCGTCGCGTCAGTCCCACCTGAATGGAAAAGTGCAATTATTTATTGCTGTTTATCTGCCACCAACCATTACGACGGCCATTATGACGAACAATGATACCTTTTTCCACAAGGCCTGAAGTAATGGTCTTAATAGTACGTTCCGACTTACCTATTGCGACAGCCATGTCTTTCTGAGTAATCCTCGGATTATTCTCTATGCAGCGCAGTACGGCTCTTTCCTCCAAAGTGCAATTCAAAGTGCAAATTTTGCTCTTTGGATTCCAATCAAGGAAATGTGCATATCACGATTGTGGAGTTCATTCCGCTAACCAATAATCAGATTGCGGAGATACATTATTAGAAATGAGTTGTCGCAGGCAATGCCTTTGGGGACATATATCCTTATCAATATTATTCCAATTCGGTTCTTTCATATTCTTCTCGAGTTATAGGTGTTTGAGGATCAACAATCAACACTTCATCGTAGGTTAAGCCATAAAGATGATAAACCAAACAGTCGATTTGACGCTCTTCCAACGATGTGTCGGCATTTGGATCTGTGCGTTTGGCTGCTAATACCGTGTCCACAAGATTTATAATTGGACGCTGTTGCTCGTGGGTTGCAGGTGCAATAGGAATATTGCGGATATGCTCAGGATAAATGTGATAATCGCCACCTCTCAAATCACGTAAAAGAATAGTCGCATATGTCGAGTTCGTAATTCCTAACAGAAAGCGTAAATCTACGGTTTGAGACAAGTTCTCCATTTCGCTCCTGCTATGGCGACTAAACTTCTTGATGCTTGAACTTATACTTTTGTTATTGACGGCTATTAAATCGCACCATTTTATAGCCATGAAACTTGAATCGCTTTGTAAATAGTGTATATGATCATCGATCATAACCTGCAATTGTCCAAGACGATTAAACATCAATTTATTACATTCATATAACTCTCTGAATGTAGGTCGTCTTAACTTATTAGGGCATCTATGGGTGTCATATTCCAAATACCTCACATTTTTTATTCTGTAGCGTTCTATATCTTTTGCTTCGATATATTCACGAGAATGTATTTCATCCTTTTGATTACTAATCAAATCCTCTTTTGTAAATTCTCCTTTTGCTGTTTTTTCGTCAGCGTTTAACACCATTCCTACGCTAATATAGCAATAATCCCCTAATACATTAAATATTGAATGGCGAGATCCTATACGATCTTCTTGTGTAAGATTCCATACATAATTATTTTCATCCTGAATCAAGTCCTTGTATTCCTTTACAAAAGAATGATGTATGGTCATTTGTTTATCAATATGTGAAATAATTGTCTTACATCCACGACTTTTTCTTATAAATGGGATACAGTTGCTAACAGTCGCATTCTCAAATATTTTTGTGCCATTCAGATCAACGATTTCAAACATATCAAATGATGTGACAATCATTTTTCGCAGAACCTTCGCATATAACTGATTGGTTAAAGGATACGGGACAATCATTGTACATAAACCTTCGTGCTTGCACATGTGATCAATACCAAACTCAATAAAAGGAATATACAAATCCCATTTCTGATATAATGACTTGAATCTTTGGGATGCTATTATATCATTACGCTGTTTAGCCAATTGCTTATCAGCTATTTGAGCCGGCGCACTTATATATGGCGGATTGCCAATAACAATATCAAATCCTTCCTTTACGCCAAACATCCATTCGAGATCGAAGAAAGGTGAAGAGGCGTTTTGGTCGAACATATCCCAAGCGGCCAATTGCTGAGCCTCGGCATTACCCACAGCCCCGCATTTCTCCAACAGAGCGGCTATTTCGAGACGTAAATCGTTTACGATTTGGCGATATTTACGCTTAGTTTTATATTTTGAATAAAAGATTTTGTGTTTGGCAATCTTCAGTTCATTTTCTTTCGCCTTTATCTCCTTGCTATCAAACAAAGTTGCATCTTTCTTTTCCAATCCGATAAGCGTATTGGCCGCCACAAACTTTGCTTCGAGGTTCGGAAGCGGGCGGATACCGAAATTCTCTTCCGGCTTGTTGTTGGCCTTCTGATCGACCACCAACGAGATAAAGAAACGCAATTTACTTATCTGAATGGCTATAGGTTGAATATCGACTCCATAGATACAATTTTCAATCAAATAGAGTTTACGGGCATAGTCGGGACGGTTGACACTCTCGTCGAAGCTCCGTTCTATGTCGGCAACCATCTCCCGACGTTCATCTGACGAAGCCGTGCGGTATGCCTCCGATGTCTCGTCAATAGCTACCTTCAGCATCATTTCCTTCCACATTTCGTTGTCGGGGTCGATACGATTAAGGATATGCACCATCTGTTGCAGCATACCCATTGGGAAAGCTCCCGAACCACAGGCAGGGTCGAGTACCTTGCAATGGTATAGCGACTGCATGATTTGTTTACGTTGCATGTCGGTCAAGGAAATCTCCTCGTCTGTGTAGCGCATCAACTGGCGGTATTGCTCTTCGAAATCGTCGCCCACGGTGCGTTTGAGGTGGGCCACAAGGCTCTCATCGACCATATATTGCACAATTTCACGAGGTGTGTAGAACGAGCCGGTCTGTTTGCGTGCCGTGGTCTGTGTCTCGGGGTTATAGGAAGCCAGCAGGTTCTCAAAGACTTTACCCAGCAACTCCGGGTCGAGAGAGACCTCCTGGTCGAACGGCATATTCTCCTCGACGGTGAAGTTGTAACGCTTTAAGATATCAATAATACCACAGGCGGAAACTTTTTTCTTTTTCTTATCGCCATACCATTCCGACAGGTCAACATTTTTACCAATCTCTTCACCAAAAAACAAATAATCCGGAACTATCAATGACTTTTTTACTGCTTCACGGTCGCTGAAGCCATCATAATACATATTGTTGTCTTTATCATCGAGACAATCGAACAATCCGCCATTGAGAAAAGGAACGGTGCGGTTGGCTAAATCGACAAATAACTGCGGATCCTTGAAATATGACTCGTAACGCATAAGTTTGTTGTTGTCATAATCACCACGTCCATTCCTAAAATGACGTTCCGACGGTGCACTACCACCTTCTGGAGTAATTGGACTGTTCAGCATTGCAAAAAACAGATTCTGCAAGATAGCTTTATAGTATTTACTCTCATTGGATTTACTGAACAAATCCGCCATGGCATGGGGATTAAAGTCCTCTATCAAATTATCCGCAATATATTGTTCGTCGAAAAACTCATTCGGGATAAGGTTACGCTGCTTTAAAAACCACACGAATATAAGACGTGTGATAAGACGGATGGCACTCTCGTTGTTAAACTTATCGTCATCGGTCTTGTCGTTAAGGTCATTGGGAAAACGTATAATCGTAATGGCCCAAGCGTACCAGTCACTCAATTCCTGATAGAATTCTTTGGTCAGAACTTCCACAGAAAAACGGCTTAACAAGTCTTCCTTGTTTACCACTCTGCCTTTTTCATTCAGATATTTGTTTGGCGTATAATAGGCTATTCCTTCACCTAAGAAATAACTGTATCTGCGTGGGTTACTGTAATTGTATGATACTTTGGAAGAATCTTCCTTAATATCAAGCGTTATCTCTATAAATGAAAAACGATAATTGGCGTTGCTGTCTTCCGGCACAAAAACTACCAATGCCCTGTCTTTCGCTTCATCTGCAAGCATTCTGAAAGCCTCTTTCGATAGCGAGACACGAGCATCGTTTTTAGAATTGTGCTCTACCTCATACACAACCAAATCGAGAGAGTCAGACGAGCCTAACTTGACAGCTTGTCGGGTATATTTCATTTGAGTATTGAACGTCACAAGAGATTCTTCAGGAATGAAATCGTCAGGCAGAAAGTTGCTTTGCAAAAAGTTGACAAACTCTTTACGGTTATATGCTTTATTGAATTCCATAACTTAATAATTTCCTTTTTAATTCTGAGGTTATTCCCCTTTTAAACGTTTAATCTCTCTATCAAAATCTGAAACGTACTCTATATCCTGTCTCTTACGGAATATTTCATATTCACGTTCAGCTTTCAGTTTTGCCTCCAAAACTGAAATACTTCCTGGACCTTCAAGCAACGGACGACCTGCTACTGTAAGGAATCCGTCAAGAATCTTGCTCCATTCCTTCATCGTTGTAGGGATTTCCTGTTCTGCACGGTCTTCTGCCAAATCAAGATAGGCAGATACAAGTCTGTTTATGGCTTTTAGGTGTTTCTCGTCCAGATAATTCTTGGCTATACTTACATCAGACTTCATTATCTTTCCATCAGGAGCATGTCGCCATGTAGTCAGTCCCATGTGTGGTTTTTCCGCATCAGCGGTATGGTATATGATTTCGGCCGCTGTCTTTCCTGAAATGGCCCAATGAAGCTTGTTCTGCACAGTTGCAAAAAACTGTTTTGTTTCAGGCGCGTCTTTATCATAGTCTATAGACAAAGCATATATATCCGTTATTTTCTGATAGAAACGACGTTCACTGGCACGGATTTCACGGATATCCTCAAGCAGTTCCTTAAAATAATCATGACCGAACCGGGTGCCTTGTTTCAGTCTGTCCTTATCCAATACATATCCTTTTGTTATAAACTCATTAAGAGTCTTTGTCGCCCACTGTCTGAATTGTACGGCCTCAGCTGAGTTGACTTTATATCCTACTGCAATTATTGCATCCAGATGATAGAAAGTTACTTCACGTTCAACGTCTCTTTTACCTTCTTTTTGAACTATCCGGATTTTCCGGATAGTTCGATCTTCCTGTAATTCAGAGGTTTCGTAAAGATTCTTAAGATGCTCGTTTATCGTACGTACATTCACTCCAAACAATTCCGCCATTCTTTTTTGAGTAAGCCAGAATGTTCCATCCTCATACTGCACCTGAATACTTACATCACCATTATTGCTTGTATATAAAATTATATTGCTTTCCATCAGTAATTTTTCATTGAAGTTCTTCACTTAAAATCAATGTTTCATCACCATCACCCACCCTGTTCCGGGTATTGATTATACGTTCTATATAATCTATCGGGATTTTCTTTAGGAGGTTTTCTGCATCCTTTACTACAAGCTGGTTTATGAATCTTATTTCATATCCTGACAAAGCGTCGGCTTCAACCACCTGCATCAAATCTTCAAGATAGTCTTTCGGTAATGCCTGTTTGCTCATCAATACCTTTATCTTCGCCTGCGCGTTTATCTGGTCTTTCTCGTTTCTGTCTTTTACATCGCTGCTAAACAGTGATGATTTGACTTTCTGATAAACGTAATCAAAATCCTTGCTCAAATCCACAGGCTCCTCATTTATATCTGCCTCAAACAGTGATATGGCTTCTTCTGCCGAAATCATAC
The DNA here is from genome assembly GCA_944320415.1 of uncultured Bacteroidales bacterium. GTDB lineage: Bacteria > Bacteroidota > Bacteroidia > Bacteroidales > P3 > Onthomorpha. Next base: position 107,839 of record CALUHJ010000015.1, on the reverse strand, counting down.
ACGGAGCATTAACCGTATCGCCTATCTTGAACACAAAATCCTCACCTTTCCTGCCAAAGAGCAATACACCTTTTCTTGGTTTCTCAACGTTGCGGGCCGTACGTGCACGATGTGGCAGTTCCATAGCTTTATTGTATATTTCCGTTCCTTTCAAACTATTCAGCAATTTACGATAAGGAGTGTCCCAAGATGCCTCTTCACTGCGAGCAAATTCCTTACGGTAACGTTCCTTGAAATAAGCCTGAAGGTCCTCTTCTTTGGTAAGAGCCTTTGTATCTTCGCCCATAATGGCATGAATCATAGCCATTTTAAGGGTTGATATTTCCTTTGTTCTTGTCTCAGACTCTCCAACGTCAGTTGGGAAGTAATTATATATGTAAAGCTCGTCGAAAACCTTCTTGTTGATACGGTTTATACGCCCTATTCGCTGTATAACGCGGGTTGGGTTATATGGTATGTCGTAATTGAATATGGCTCCTGCACGGTGCAGGTTATAACCTTCGGAAATGGCATCTGTGGCAACAAGGATATGATAGTCATTCTGCTGTAACGGTTGTTTAAGTCCGGCATCGAAATTTGCCCTGATAGTATCTTTATTGGCTGGAGTAGCGTCTGCCGAAGTATATTTCATTACAGGCAATCCTGCTTTTACAAGTGCCTCACCAAGATAGTTGACAGTATCGGCATACTCTGAAAATACTATCAGCTTTCTATTAGGTTCGTCTTTCATTTGCTTCCGAACGATGCGGATAAATGAATCCAATTTAGGGTCTGATTTTACGGTATTTTCCTTGCCAAACCACTGCTCTTGCAAATTCTTCAATAGCTGAATATCGGCTTTAATATCTCGCACAAAATCATCTTTGACATATTCCATATCTATTTCGAACAATCCTCTCATTTCATACTTATCGAATAGTTCTTTTATTTCTTCCATTCCATCACCACTTGATTCATAAAAGGATTCAATATCCGGTAAGTTACCTTTCTTGAATACTGGAATTTTATGTCTCTTTTCAATCCATTTAAGCATGTGTTCGGACGACTGAATCATATATCTTAATGAAGTCCGGAAGGCAGCAACTGAACTTTCAAAACGTGCTACCAACATATGTCGCATGAATTTCGACAGATTTGTCTGCCGTCCCAACAGAAGATTAAACTTTACCCCTGTCTTATCCTCGAGTTCCTTCGCTAATTTCTCTTTTAATTCTTCATGTATATAGAGAGCCGGAGAATAGCGGGCCGCTTTGAAACGATATAAATCATCATTGCTTCCCTTGGATTTGCTTATACGATCAAGAGTAGAACTGTACAAATCTTTCAATCCACTCAGATCATACTCCAATTCTTCCGGGTCATTGGGTAATATCAACTGGATGTTCTGCCGTTTTAAATCATCAGCATACTCTGGAATGTCCTGTAAATCCAGACGAGAACGGCGTACAACCAAGGGACTGATAATAGAACGGATTTTTTTTGCAATATTATTAACTTCTGTCTTTATTTCTTCATCCGGAATTTTGCCTGCTCTTTGATTCTCACGCAAAATCCTGTACCTGTCTATCAAGTCCTTGAATGTCGCTCCTAAATTTTCTACAGTTTTAAGGGTAGAACGAGATGGAATTTGAAACAACTTAATCAATGCATAAATATCTGCAGGCTGATTATTGAATGGAGTTGCCGTAAGCAATAAAACCTTGTTTCCTGAACACAGATTATGCAGCATGGCATAATCCTGAGTGTATTCGTTGCGGAAACGGTGAGCCTCGTCAATAATTATAAGGAACTGTTCGTCATCTTTTACAAGTTCCTGATAATGTAACAGAGCATCTTCTATTTTTCCGGCACTGAATACCGTTGCAGTGAATCCGAATTCATCCCTATACCCTTCCCATTGCTTGTAAAGGTGTGGCGGACAAATTACTATCGTCCTTAATCTTAGATTACGGGCTATGGTAGAAGCAATGACACTCTTTCCTAATCCTACCACATCTGCCACTATAGCACCGTTATGATTGTTCAAAGCATTAAGAGCCATCTGAACGGCATCTGTCTGATACTTAAGATTTGAGTATTTGCCTTCTGTTATGTCATGCGGTGTAATGATATTTTTGTTTGTGGGTATATTGAAGTATTCCTTCAACACTCTGACGTACATCAGATATGGAGAATAAATCTTTTCATACCACGTGTGAGCCATAACTTTGTTGTTCCATTCATCAAGATTGTCTTTACTTGCAATAACTACAGAACTGTCCCACAGTTCGTCAAACAGCCTTTTGCCCTCTTCATAATCCTGCTTGTCATTGAATCTGGCATTAAGCTCCAGACGGCCCTTTAATCCTTGATATGAAAGATTGCTGGATCCTGTGATTAAAACTCCCGGCAATTCTCCTCCTTCATTCATCAAATCGTTATATGCAAACAGATACATTTTTGAATGGCATGGCTCAAGTGTCTTACGGATTTCAAGCGACCCATCCAAGATTTTTCCATAGAACATTTTGAACTGTTCCAGTTTTTCAGCCGTATCCCAAAAGTCAGAATTATTGAATATTTTGACGAACTGTTTATAGTATTCTTCTTTAACGATTTTTCTCGAAACAAACCCTTCTCTTACAGATTCAACCTCACGTATGTGTTTTGATATTTGCAAATCAACATCCAAACCGACCAATATCCTTATCTGCTTATCTTTCAATTTTTCAGATAACTGCATATAACCTGAATAATAGAAATAGCCAACAAGTATATCCACAGCATTCGTTTTTGGAAGAATGCCATTGATAATATCCGACAAGAATTTCTCTTTATTTGTTATAAAGCTACTGCTCATGTTACTCCCTGTTTAATAAGTAGTATGAATTTCTCCCCACATCTAACTCTCGTGATAATACACCCTCTTGATTCTTTGTGATACGGAGGTGAATATCTCATAAGGTATCGTATCGAGAGCCTCCGCCATGTTCTCCACAGGGTTCTCCTCACCGAATACCACCACTCTGTCCCCTACCCTTGCCTCAAGGTCTCCCAAATCGAGCATGCACATGTCCATGCATATACTGCCCACTATCGGAACCATGCTGCCGTTGAGCCATACCTTGAAACCCCTCTCGGACAGATGTCTGTTCAGACCGTCGGCATATCCTATGGGGATGACTCCTATACGGGTGGTTCTTCCGGCGGTAAAGACCTCTCCGTGTTCTGCAACCTGTCTTTTATTTGTCCTGTCATTTCTTTTAATTTCCACCTATCCAACGAATATTATAAACATAAACTACCAGATACCAAAATCTGTTTTCCTTTGGTCAAATGTATTTCTACCGACTTCATAGGCATATAACGATGATGGTACAAAAAGTAAGTTTCCTGCTGAGAATATTTTATTTCCAAACTTTGTTTTACTAGTCACTAATGCCATATTAAGATGGTTGTTAGACATAAACGCTTTCAATGATTCTAACTCTTCAGGTCGTTCATAGAATCGGTCTGTCCATTTTATTTCTACAGCCCAAAGAGGTTTTTGTGTGACGACATTCAAACCAACCAAATCTACTTCGCCATTATTATTCCTTCCTAATTTCCAGTTTGCATAATACACTTGACTTGCCGGACGCTGTATCCATTGTGCAAAAATGGTTGTTTCTACCATATTGCCCATTTCAGCATCTTCAGGTTGAAGCGGTTGAAAAAGAGCGCATCTTAGCGATGGATTGGTAAGGTATATTTTGAAACTTGTAGTACGTTGAAAATGTCTCGCATTTTCATTGACCTTATGTACCACACGAATAAGGAATGCTGCTTCCAAATATTCAATATACTTTTTGATAGTATCTTTCTTAACACCCGATTCCTTACTCAGATTCTCCAAGCTAAACTCTTCACCAGAGCGGTATGCAATAACGGTAAACAAGGTGTTCAATTCCTGTACATCATGTATTCCATACAGGCTTGGCAAGTCACGCAACAATACCTTATCAATAATGTCATGACGAATAAACTGTCCCGGATTTGCCTGAATAGTTTTGGAGAAAGCTACCTCAGGATAACCTCCATAGTTTATATATTCAAGAAAAAGTTTATTAAAATCCTCCAGATTTTCGACATTGCTTATTTTTGTTTCATGCCCTTCCCAATGAATTAACCGGCTTTTTACCAAAGACTGATGTCCTTTTAGATTCACAAATTCGGCAAAGGTAAGTGGCGGAAGCATAAAATCGGTAAATCTTCCAGCACCACTCTCATCGCTTTTCTTCTTTAGAGCAGCGGCAGCCGACCCCGACGCAACAAATCTGCAACTTCTGTATGTGTCGGTCAGATGCTTCAAATGCTGTTCCCAATCTTTCAGATATTGAATCTCATCGAAAAAAATATAATACGGTTCGCTTGCATTGCAATCTTCCACAGACTCTAATGCCAAGGAGAACAGATCTTCCAATGCTATACCGCTATACAGAGGCGTGTCTATAGACGCATAAATGATATTCTTGGGATTTACTCCATCTTTAATCAATTGTTCTATTGTATGATATAGCATCACACTTTTACCGACACGACGAGGCCCCATCAGGATAATCGTTCTCCTGATACTTAAATCTGTCACCAATGGATAAAATACTTTAAAATACAAACGACGGCTCATACTTGAAAAGTCTTCAAATATCTTTCCGGTTTGCCACCATGGATTATCCATTTGCAACTTGTTTTTTATCTGTTTGCGTAATAAATCTGTCAGTATCATTTCTTGATTTTTTGTTCCTTTTGTTGCCGATTAACACTGAAATAGTACAATTCAACCATGTATTCTTTGTTATTCGGAACAAGCAATATATTGACTATCAACCAAATATATCATTATTACAAAATAAGCATATCTTTATGCCATTATTTTGCAAAGATAAGTCTGTTACGCCTATAATCTTTATGTTTGTTGCCATTTCCATTCTTCTCAATATTCTCGCCCTTGCATTATCAACTTGAACTTAAGTCTCACCACATCTAACTCTCGTGATAATACACCCTCTTGATTCTTTGCGATACGGAGGTGAATATCTCATAAGGTATCGTATCGAGAGCCTCCGCCATGTTCTCCACAGGGTTTTCCTCACCGAATACCACCACTCTGTCCCCTACCCTTGCCTCAAGGTCTCCCAAATCGAGCATGCACATGTCCATGCATATACTGCCCACTATCGGAACCATGCTGCCGTTGAGCCATACCTTGAAACCCCTCTCGGACAGATGTCTGTTCAGACCGTCGGCATATCCTATGGGGATGACTCCTATACGGGTGGTTCTTCCGGCGGTAAACCTGCGCATGTAGCTTACCGACTCTCCCTTTTCTATCGTCCTTATCTCGCTAAGACGGCTCTGAAGCCTGTGGACATAGCGCAGATGCTTGCCGAAGGCTGAATCGTAGCCTATGCCGTACATGCCGACCCCGAGACGCACCATGTCGTAATGAGCCTGCGGAAAACGGGCCGTTGCAGCCGAATTGCATATATGGCGCAATATCTTGTAATCCCGCAAGGACAGTATCCTTTTGCTCAAGGACTCGAACCGCTCCAGCTGTTTCATGGTGAAAGGGTCCTCCTCTGGAGCATCCGCACATGCAAAATGCGAAAACACAGAAGCTATCCGCAGGTTCGGACGGCTTTTCAAAAAGTCAGTCAAGGCATCCATTTCCCGCTCTTCAAAACCCAGACGATGCATTCCCGTGTCCAATTTGATGTGTATCTTCAGTCCGCTGTCCGCAACCATGGAAAGGGTGTCGAAATTGTGAACGACCGGTTCAAGACCGTACTCTATCATCTTTTCCAAGGCCTCCTTTTCGGGAGTGACCACAACTATGGGCAAGGTGATGCCGTTGTTTCTCAAAAGCACCGCCTCATCCGTAAAGGCAACGGTGAGATAGTCCGCAAGGCGGTTCTGCTCCAGTGCCTGCGCCACCTCAAAGCCTCCGCATCCGTAGCTCGAAGCCTTGACCATCGCCATGACAAGGGTCTGAGGTTTTAGAAACGACCTGAAATATTTTACGTTGTCGGCCAAAGCACTGAGGTTCACCTCCAGAACGGTCTGATGGGATTTGGCCTCCAAAAGGCTCGAAATCCTCTCCATGTTGAAACATCTCGCCCCCTTGATAAGCACCGCCTTCGAATAGAAATCTCCCAAAGAACACCTGTCGATGAAATCCTCCACACTGTCGTAAAACGAGGTGTCGGGCCTGAAAAGGTCTCTGTTTGAGATGAATCCGCCGCCTATCGCATGGAGTTTTTCCACATTCTTGCTCTGCAAGAGCGAACTTATCATGCCGAACTTGTCCCTGCCGTCCTGATTCTCTCCCATCTGCGAAAGGATGGCAACCCTGCCGAGAGACTTGTCCTGACGGTTCAGATAATCCAATGCGGTCTCAAGGGAAGTGAGGTCGAAGCAATAGCTGTCGTTTATGATTACCGAGCCGCCGAGCCCTTCCTTTCTCTCAAGACGCATCTCCAGTGCGGTGAGCGAACCGACCCTTTGTTTGAGCACCTCGGAATCCATGCCCATTTCGACGGCGGCAACGTATGCCGAAGCCGCATTTTCCATGCTGACCCTGTCGGTAAAGCCCGCCTCCAACCGTCTGCACACCTCCGCGGAAGAATAGCTCACAAGCTCCACGCCATTGGAGTTGCACCAGCGTTCTACCCTTGAAAACAAAAAAGGATTGTCCCTTGAACAGATGAGTTTCCTGCAGCCTGAAAACAGTTTCAGTTTCTCATTTATCTTCTCCTCCATGCTCGAGAAATTGGCCTGATGGGCAAGACCTATGTTTGTGAATATGCCCAAATCGGGCCGTATCATTTCATGAAGGCTTTCCATTTCACCCGGCATGGATATTCCGGCCTCGAATATACCGAAATCGAAGGAAGAGTCCAGTTGCCACAAGGATACGGCCACTCCTATCTGCGAATTGTAGCTGCGTGCCGAATAACACACCTTTCTGTCATCGGCAATCAACTGCACCATCCATTCCTTGACTATTGTCTTGCCGTTTGAACCGGTTATCGCAACCACGGGCTTGCCAAAGGCATCCCTCGCGTACTTTCCCAACCTTTGCAATGCCCTGACCGAACTGTCCACCAGAAGATACACTGCATGGTTCAAGAGACGTTCCGGTCTTTGCTCGCACACGAAAAACCTTACGCCCTTGTCATAAAGCTGTTCAATATATCTGTGTCCGTCGTTGTTGGAGGTCCTTATTGCGAAGAACACGGTCTGTTCGGGAACATTGAGTTTTCTGGAATCAAAAAGCAGAAATTTTATTTCAGAAGACAAAATTGCGGAATCAAGTTTCATTTCACCGGAACAAAGACATTGCGCATGGCATACGTCTGCAAGTTTTTTCAGGCTCAGAATCATCTCTTGGAGTTTTTTGCAAAGGTATCAAAAAAAACGCTGAAAAAACATCTTCCGAAAAAAATGCGGAATAAGATTTTTGCAAAAATATTTTCCTAATTAAAGAATAGTATCTAACTTTGCCCCCACAAACGGCGGTATGCCGGCTTGAAAAACGTTTAAAAAACATAATATCATGGATGTAAAAAAGATTTTAGCAGACGTAGAAGCAAAGAACCCTGGACAACCATTGTTCTTGCAGGCAGTGACTGAAGTATTGGAGACTATCCAAGAATATGTTGCTGAACACCCTAAGTACGATAACCACAAGATTATCGAAAGAATGGTAGAACCCGACAGAATATTCCAGTTCAAGGTGGAATGGGTTGACGACAAGGGTGAAATCCAGGTAAACAGAGGATTCAGAGTACAGTTCAACAACGCCATAGGACCTTACAAGGGAGGTTTGCGTTTTGCTCCTAATGTAACTTTGGATACCTTGAAGTTCTTGGGATTTGAACAAACGTTCAAAAACTCCTTGACCACTTTGCCTATGGGCGGCGGCAAGGGAGGTTCTGACTTCGACCCTAAGGGAAAATCAGACAACGAGATAATGAGATTCTGTCAGGCATTTATGACGGAGTTGTACAAATATATAGGACCTGACACTGACGTTCCTGCCGGTGACATAGGAGTAGGTGGAAGAGAAATAGGATATTTGTACGGTATGTACAAGAAACTTGCAAGAGAAAACACAGGTGTGTTGACCGGAAAAGGCGCAGGCTGGGGTGGTTCCATACTTCGTCCTGAGGCTACCGGATTCGGCGGTGTTTACTTTGTGAACAACATGTTGAAAAAGCACGGCATGGAGTTGAAGGGCAAGAGAATAGCAATATCCGGATTTGGTAACGTTGCATGGGGTGCTGTTACCAAGGCTACCGAATTGGGAGCAAAGGTTGTTTGTATCTCAGGTCCTGACGGCTACATATTGGATGAGACCGGAATGAACGCTGACAAGATAGCTTACATGTTGGAGTTGAGAGCTTCCAACAACAACGTTGTAAAACCTTTCGCAGACAAGTTCCCTGAATCCAAGTTCATAGCAGGCAAGAAGCCTTGGGAAGCAAAGGTTGACATTGCAATGCCATGCGCTATCCAGAACGAGTTGAACGCAGACGATGCAAAGCAATTGATAGCTAACGGAGTTACCTTGGTTTGTGAGGTATCCAACATGGGATGTACTGCTGAGGCTATCCACGAATTGCAGAAGGCAAAGGTTATCTTTGCTCCAGGCAAGGCTGCCAATGCAGGTGGTGTAGGCGTATCCGGATTGGAGATGAGCCAGAACGCAGGTCACATCGGTTGGACAGGCGAAGAGGTTGACCAGAGATTGCACAACATGATGGATTCCATCCACGCAAACTGTGTAAAATACGGTACGGAAAAGGACGGTTACATCAACTATGTAAAGGGTGCTAACATAGCAGGCTTCATCAAGGTTGCAGATTCTATGATCGAACTTGGTGTTTGCTAAAACAAAATAAACTGAGCGGGTAATGCTTACACGCTGCCCGTTCAGTTTTTTTTTGTCTATCGGAATAATAATTTAAAAAGATAGTATCATGAGAGCACGCAAACACAGCATGCTTGTAGAAAGCATTTTTTGGTTCGGGTTGTTTTTTGTGGCATTGGCGTTTTCGCTGACCAATCATGCGGGTTTGGGTGTCTTGTCCGTGTCAGTCTTGTCTTTGCTCATCATCTTAAACTCCATAAGCGAATACAAGGAGGGCGAAAAAACCGGAAATGTGATTTCGTTGCCCGTGATTCTGTTTCTCACCTTGTTCAAATTTATTATCGCCATATCATTCGTCTTTGCTTTGGGTGATTATTCCGGCAAACAAATAATAAGTCTTGTTGCCGCAGTGCTCGTATGGGTTTACGTGGCATTGGCGATAAAGCAAAGAAAACCGAAGGAAATAGCTTTCGCAATACTGGTCCTTCAGTGTGTGATAGTATCGTCTTACTATTATTTATAGCATAAACAAAACTTAACAGATTGAGAAAAATATTATACGTTTTGACGTTTGTGTTCCTGTCGTTCGGTACGAAGGCACAGACAGCTTTTTTCAGGCAGGACCCACTTTTTCCCTGCACAAATGAAAACATCATGCTGACAAGGGCAACGGATGTCCTCCACACAGCGGAAGAGGACATTGTTTCCTTCCAGAAAAAAAGGCCATGGCTTGCCGCAGGTGAAGTATTCCTGTCAAATATTGTCGTATGGGGATTCAACTATTTCATAATGGATGCCGATTTCGCATACATAGACATCCATTCCTTCAAAAGGAATCTGTCCTATTGGCCGGTATGGGATACGGACAAGTTCTCGACAAACCTGCTCGGGCATCCCTATCAGGGAAACCTTTATTTCAATGCAGCCCGTTCCAACGGACTCAACTTCTGGCAGTCTTCCCCTTATGTATTTGCAGGCAGTCTCATGTGGGAATACTTCATGGAAAACGAACTGCCTTCGTTGAATGATCTGTACACCACAACCATAGGTGGAATATGTCTGGGTGAAATAACTTTCCGTCTGTCCGACCTGTTGATTGACAATACTGCTACCGGATGGGAAAGATTTTTCAGAGAGTTCGGCGTAGCCTGCATATCACCGGTAAGAGGCTTTAACCGTCTGATAAACAAGCAGAGCTGGAAAAGGGAAACGACCAAAGGCCGTGCAATAAGCCATGCTCCCATATTGTTTTCCCCTACGCTCGGAGCAAGATTCCTCTCGGAGTACGGACGTTCCAGAGACGGGGAATTCAGTGCGGCACTGGGACTTAACCTGATATACGGGGAAAGATTCTCCCAATCGTATTACGATTATTACAAACCGTTCGAATGGTTCACGCTAAAGTGTGAGTTCGAGTTCTTCTCTCATCAGCCGATAGTGACTCAGGTAAACGCAACGGGAGTATTGTGGGCGAAGAACATAAACCACAACGACAAATATACCCTTACCTTCGGGGCATTCCAGCATTTCGACTTCTACAACTCGCAAATAGAAAACGCCGAGGGTGATCTGGTGGCACCTTACAGGATTTCGGAGGCGGCGGCCTACGGACTGGGCATGCTTTTCGGAAGGGACTACGATGTGTTGAAGGACGGTTTGCAGCTGAGGGCTACGGCTTACGTCAACGGCATAATACTCGGCGGCGCGATAACGGATCATTTCTACGACAACGAAAGGGACTACAACATGGGCAGCGGATACAGCGTCAAGACCTATGCCGGAATAACCTTCAACAAAAGATGGAGCATAGACCTGAGCGGCGAACACTACCACATATACACATGGAAAAGCACCTCGCAGAAAGGTTTCAACAGTACGCAGGGTGATGAAGGACATTCACACCTTACCGTCCTGTCCCCTTACATAACATATCATTCAGGCAAAAAGTGGAAGATATCGATTGTCAACCGCCACTTCCTGAGAGTTACCCAATACAAATACTATCCCGACGTGGATTATTCGACGACGGATTTCATGATTACTTTCGGCTGCGTGCTTTAAGAGATGTCTAAGGTATCAGGGCCGTTATGTTGGTTGCGATAAGCTTTACGCTCATTGCAAGCAGTATAATGCCGAAAAACTTCCTCAATATGTAGATTCCGCCCTTGCCGAGCAGTTTTTCCATAAGGCCCACCTTCCTTATGACGATATAGACCACGAGCATGTTCAAGGCTATGGCCAGTATTATGTTTATCATGGCGCATTCTGCCCTGAGCGAAAGGCATGTGGTCAGCGTACCCGCCCCCGCAATCAAGGGAAACACCAATGGCACTATGGTCGAGGAACCCTCCGGGGAGTCGTTCTTGAAGATGGTTATGTTGAAGGTCATTTCTATTGCAAGGGCTATGAGTATTACGGCTCCCGCAATGGCGAAGGACGGTATGTCAACGTTGAAGAACTTGAGCAGCGCCTCGCCCAGAAACAGAAACAGAAGCATGAGCGCAAGGGAAATGGAGGCCGCCTTGCCGGCATGAACCTTGCCGTCCTTGGCCTTAAGGTCAAGTATTATGGGAATAGAGCCCGTTATGTCTATCACCGCAAACAATACCATGAATGCGGTCAACACTTCTCTCAAATCGAAACTGCCTAAATTCATAATGCAATCGTATAAATAATGTTTTCAGAATTCATTTTTTTCCTTTCAGAATCCGTTTTCACCGAATCAAATTCCATAAGGACGGAATCAAAACTCGTTTCCAGAGTGTTTTATTGCATGAAAACGAACTGTACTATGTTTGCTCCCATCTGCAAGGCCTTGAGTCTTTTTTCATAAGGGTCGTTATGCACCTGCTCATCTTCCCAGCCGTCTCCCAAGTCGCACTCATAGGAATAGAAGCATACGAGCCTGCCCTCGTATATCAACCCGTAGCCTTTTGGGGGCTTGTTGTCGTGTTCGTGTATCTTTGGCAGTCCGTTGGGAAAGTCGTACTTCTGATGATAAATCGGATGAGTGAACGGCAGTTCGACAAAGTCCAGTTCGGGAAAGACCTTTTTCATCTCCCTTCTTATGTATTTGTCCATGCCGTAGTTGTCGTCTATGTGCAGAAAGCCGCCGGCAAGAAGATAGGAACGCAGGTTTTTTACCTCGTCCCCGTCAAGCACTACGTTGCCGTGACCCGTCATGTGGACTATCGGGTAAAGGAACAGTTCGCTGCTGCCCACCTCAACCGTCGGATAATTCTCCTCCATATTTGTCTGCAATTCCTTGTTGCAGAACCTTATCAGGTTGGACAAGGATGTGGGGTTGGCATACCAGTCTCCTCCCCCGCCGTATTTCACAAGGGCTATGCTCGTCTGGGCCTGTATGCAAAGGCTGCAAAAAAGCGCAAGGAACATAACTGAGAAAAACACCGTCATCCTTTTCATTTCACCAATATATTTACGAATTGACAAAATGGATGTTCTGAAGGGCATACAAGGCGGCCGTTTCGGTTCTGAGCCTGCTTTGTCCGAGGCTTATAATCCTGAAACCCATTTCCTCGGCGGCCTTCACCTCCTTTTCCGAGAAGTCTCCCTCCGGACCTATCATTACCATGGCGGACTCTCCCGCCACGTATTCCTTTTTTATGCTTGTCCTGTCCTCACGATTGCAGCATGCGAGGAATTTCTTGTCGCAATCCGCCTGCATGATTACCGATTCAAAGCTGCACAATGGGTCGAGTTGCGGCATCATGGCCTTTACGGACTGTTTGGCTGCCGATATAACCAACTTGTTCAGCCGTTCCATGTTTACCGATGTCCTTTCGCTGTGTTCACTCACAAAGAGGGATATCCTGTCCACGCCCATTTCCGTTGCCTTTTCTATGAACCATTCCGTCCTTGATATGTTCTTTGTGGGTGCAAGGGCGATATGTACGCGGAAGGAGCGTTTTTGGGTATCCTCCAAGGGGTTTTTGACCAGTACGCTGCAACAACGGCTGTCCGCCTGCACTATTTCGGCAAGATAAAGACCGCCTTTGCCGTCGGTAATCATCACCTCATCCCTGTCCCTGAGCCTCAACACCCTGACGCAATGGTAAGACTCCTCCTTGTCAAGGTTGTATATGCCGCCCGCAACAATGTCGGGTATGTAGAAAACGTGCATGCCGCTCTTTTAAAGGGAATAAGCTATACCTATTTCAACAAAAGGATCCAATGAGAGTTCGTTGTCCGCCTCGTGATAATAATCCCTGTATCCGCCGTTTACCATCAATCCCTTGTATTTGTCGTGATAAGGGTGTTCGTAAAGCATTCCGGCCTGCATTCTGAACCTGAAGTTTGGGCTTATCTCCTGCATGAATCCCAAAGCGGCACGTGCGGTAGGCACAACGCGGGTTACCTTCAACTCGTCCGTATTCATCTGTATCGAAACCATGCCCGGAGTGGTCTCTATGTCCTTTTCACCTATCATTACGTTTATTCCCGCTTCCAAACCGAGGAATATGTTGGTTTTTTTGACATTGAAATACAGATTTGCGGACAAAAGAACCGGTATGAACGAATGGGACTTGTATTCACCTATCGTCATGGAAAAATCGGTATTGGTTGCGTTCTGGGCTTCCTGCCTTATGGACTTTCCGGGATAATATACAAGTCCGGTATTCAAGCCAAAACCTGCCGAAAAGCTCGGCTGCAGTTTCCAGGGACGTGTCCTGTACTGATAACCTGCCGTGAATCCTACGCCGAACGGAGTGGTATTGGAATAATACTCCGTTATTACGGGTGTGGAATAGGCATTCAACAGAATCAAATGTTCTGGTATGTTTTTACGCCACTTTCCCACTCTCCAGTCAACGTCAGAGGGTGCATGGCTGTCTTTATTACTGTTGTTCACTGTTATATCTTCTCCTGCAAAAACAAAGGAGACGGTTAAAAAAGCAAGTGTAAAACCGATAAAATTCTTCATAACTGTTAATATTATTTGCGTTAAACAGATTCCGAGCGTCAAAATTACAAATAATTATCACATCGGCAAACTTTTTCTTCTTTTTTGCATAGGGCACAATGGTGAAACCGACATTTTTGTTTTACCTTTGTGCGGACAATTCAAAGATAAGGAATGATATGAAGACAAAAATCACGGAACTTTTTTCGATAGATTATCCCGTTGTTTCGGGAGGTATGGTTTGGTGCAGTTCATGGCGTCTGGCCTCGGCTGTAAGCAATCAGGGAGGTTTGGGACTGATAGGTGCCGGCTCGATGGACGAGCAGGTATTGAGGGAACACATACGTAAATGCAGGCAGGCCACAGACAAACCTTTCGGGGTTAATATTCCGTTGATGAATCCGAACAGCGAGAAACATATAGAATGCGTCATTGAGGAGAAGGTTCCCGTGGTATTCACCTCTGCGGGCAATCCGTCGCTATATACGAAGAAATTGAAGGACAATGGTATAAAGGTTGTTCACGTTGTCGCCAACACAAGGTTTGCAAAAAAGGCGGAGGATGCCATGTGCGATGCGGTGGTTGCAGAAGGCTTTGAGGCCGGAGGACACAACGGCAAGGAAGAAACGACCACTCTGGTATTGGTTCACCAGATAGTGAGGAGCGTGTCCATACCGGTCATAGCGGCAGGAGGAATAGCAAGCGGAGAACAAATGCTGGCGATGATGGCATTGGGAGCCGAAGGCGTACAGATAGGGTCCATGTTTGCCGTCAGCAGGGAATCATCGGCCCATCCGGCATTCAAACAGGCCGTTTTCTCGTCCAAGGAAGGCGACACCATGCTTTTCTTCCGCAAGCTCTCGCCTACGAGGCTTTTGAAAGGCAATTTCTTCGACATGGTTGCCATGGCCGAAAGCCGCGGTGCGACAAAAGAGGAACTGTTGGAACTGATAGGAAGAGGAAGAAGCCGAAAGGGAATATTTGAAGGCGACTTGCATGAAGGGGAACTGGAGATAGGTCAGGCGGCTTCCCTTTTGGACGAAGAGAAAAGCGTCGAGGACATATTCAAGGAACTGAAGGAAGGTTTCGAAAGAGCAAAGAACAGAATAAGGCAAATAGACTGATTGTTATGATTTACGCAGATTACTTGTTTGAGACCAGTTGGGAGGTATGCAACAAGGTAGGGGGAATACATACCGTCGTTTCCACCAAGGCAAAAACCCTTGTGGACAAATTCAACAACAACTACATACTGATAGGTCCTGACATTTGCAAGGACAATGGGGCGAACCTGGAATTCGAACAGGATGAATACATGTTCAAGTCCTGGAGGGAATACTCTGAATCCAAAGGATTGAAATTCAGGGTCGGCCGATGGAAGACGGCATCCGAACCGATAGTCATACTGGTTGACTTCACCCAATATTTTTCCCAGAAGGACACGATTTTTTCAGACTTTTGGAAAGAATACTCTCTGGACAGTCTCACCGGAGCATGGGACTACATAGAGCCTTGTCTTTTCGGATATGCGGCAGCCAGGGTAATAGAAAGCTATTATGAGTTTTACCTTGAACCAAAGGACAGGATAGTGGCCCAGTTCCACGAATGGATGACCGGCAGCGGCATACTGTATCTGAAGAAAAGGGTTCCGCAGATAGCAACGGCCTTCACCACTCACGCAACAGTGCTCGGACGCTGTCTTGCAGGAAACAACATGGCCTTTTACGACTCTCTGAAATACTTTGAAGCCGATGCGGTTGCAAAGCAATTCAATCTGAGGGCGAAGTATTCGCTGGAGAAACTATCCGCACTGCATGCCGACGTGTTCACCACAGTAAGCGAGATAACCGACAGGGAATGCAGGCAGTTTTTCGGAAAGTCCGCCGATGTGATTACCCCTAACGGTTTTGAAAACAGCATAGTGCCAAAAGCGGACGAGTATGACAGACTGTCGTTTTTGTCACGCAGGAAGATACTGTCCATAATGCGTGCCCTTACCTCAACGGAAATAGAGGACGATGCTTTTCTTGTGATAAACAGCGGAAGATACGAATTTCACAACAAGGGTATCGATCTGTTCATACGTGCAATGGGTGAACTGAACAAAAGAAACATATCCCGACAGATTGTTGCCGTCATAGCCGTTCCGGCACATCATGTGGACGCATACCAGTCTCTTTTGGAGTCAATGAACAACGGACATTTCGAATCCCCTACCCCAAACCGCTACCTTACACATCATCTTTTCGACCCCGAACATGACCCGATTCTCAGGGCCATAGAGGAGTGCGGATTGAACAATTCGGCGGACGAAAAAGTCAAAATAGTGTTCATACCTTCCTATCTTGACGGTCGTGACGGTGTTGTGAATATCCCGTATTTCGATTTTCTTACCGCTTTCGACCTTTCTGTCTTTCCTTCCTATTACGAACCGTGGGGATATACCCCTATGGAGAGTCTTGCCTTTGGAGTACCGACGATAACCACCTCACTGGCAGGTTTCGGACGATGGATAGAGCAGTTCAGTCCTGACCACGGCAAAGCGATAAGCGTAATAGAAAGGGACGACAACAATACGGAGGAAAGCATTGCAAAAATCGTAGAAACGATACAGTCACACCTCGAACTCGATGCAGAAGCAAGAAAAGCATTGAAAGAACAGGCCGCAAAGCTTTCAGACTCCGTGACATGGGAAAAACTGACAGACAATTACCATAAAGCCTATGAACACGCGCTTTCCAGGTCCGAATCCCGCAGGGAACAATACAGTTCCAAGCAGGCGGTATCCAACAGATATACTGCCATGCCTTCATGGGGCGATAATCCGCAATGGAAAAAAATACTGATAAAGCCGCACCTTCCTCAAAGGCTTTCCAAACTCCAAGCCCTGAGTCAGAATCTCTGGTGGACATGGAACAACGATGCATACGAGCTTTTCAAGTCCATAGACGAAGAACGCTTCCTGCATTTCCAACGCAGTCCAATACATCTTCTGGAATCGCTGACTCAAAATGAAATAGAGACTCTATCCAATGACGAAACGTTTTTGCGGAAGCTGGATGCGGTAAGTGCCGAATTTGATTCCTATATGGAAAAAGCAACGGAAAAACAAGGCGGAATGGTAGCTTATTTCAGCATGGAGTTCGGAATACACGACACATTGAAGATATTCTCCGGCGGACTGGGCATGCTGGCGGGCGACTACCTCAAACAGGCAAGCGACTCCAACAAAAACATGATAGGAATAGGCCTTCTGTACCGTAACGGTTACTTTACGCAACAGATAACCAAGGAAGGGGAACAGATATCCGCCCAATTCCCACAGAAGTTCTCCCATTTGCCCATACAGGCCGAAAGAGACGAGAACGGACAATGGCGTAAGGTCGGCATTTCTTTGCCTGGACGCATGATTTATGCCAAGATATGGCGGTGCGATGTGGGAAGGGTTCCATTGTATCTTTTGGATACCGACATAGAAAGCAATCAGGAGCAGGACAGAACGATAACATCCCAACTCTACGGAGGCAACTGGGAGGACAGGCTCAAGCAGGAAATACTGCTGGGCATAGGAGGAATAAGACTGATAGAACAGATGGGACTGCCGGTTGTGCTTTACCACAACAACGAAGGACATTCGGCTTTCTCAAGTCTGGAAAGGATGAGAAACTACATACAAAAGCAGGGTTATTCCTTTGCCCAGGCCAAAGAGCTTGTGAGAAGCAGCACGCTGTTTACCACACATACTCCTGTGCCTGCCGGTCACGACACTTTCTCCGAAGAACTGATGAGAGCCTATTTGGGACACTTTGCCGACTATCTGAACATTTCATGGGAGGAATTCATGTCTCTTGGTCGCGGAACAAACGATACCCAATCCAAATTCTCGATGAGTGTCCTCGCACTGACCTTCTCCTTGCAGGCAAACGGCGTAAGCCGCATACACGCAAGGGTAAGCAGGGAGATGTTCGCCAGTCTGTACAAGGGATACCTGCCTTCCGAACTGCACATAGACCATGTGACAAACGGAGTTCACCACAAGACATGGACATCGGACCTATGGCAGAAATTCTATTTGGAAACCTTCGGGGCTGAATACCTTGAGGACGAGTCCAATCCAAAATACTGGCAACGCATATACAAGGCGGATACCGAAAAGATATGGAACATACACCTGCAAGAAAAACGCAACCTGATAGAAATGGTCAAACGCAGGCTGAAAGACGAGTTCACCTCAAGGGCCGAAGCTCCAAAGCTGTACTTCGACACTGTCAACAAAATAAGCACTGAAAAGCTCACGGTGGGATTTGCACGCCGTTTCGCCACATACAAAAGAGCCAACCTTCTGTTCTCCAATCTGGAACGTCTGGAACAGATAGTAAAGCAGGGAGTGCAGTTCTTCTTTGCTGGAAAGGCTCATCCTCAGGACAAGGCGGGAGCCGACCTTATAAAAAGGATAATTGAGGTATCCAAGATGCCGCAGTTCGTCGGCAGCATCATCTTTTTGGAGAACTACGACATGTATCTTGCCAAACATCTCGTAAGAGGCGTGGATCTTTGGCTCAATACGCCTACGCGTCCTATGGAAGCCTCGGGAACAAGCGGCGAGAAGGCGGTGATGAACGGTGTTGTCAACTTCTCGGTCATGGACGGATGGTGGGCGGAAGGTTACAGGCCGAATGCAGGTTGGGCTCTGCCCGAACAGGCAAGCTATCAGTCCGACGACTATCAGAACGCACTGGATGCGGAAATGATTTACAACACTTTCGAAGAACAGATAATACCTTGTTACAAACATACCGATGCACGCGGTGTACACACGCTTTGGACAGAACAGATACAGAACACCATAGCCCAAATAGCACCGCACTACACCATGAAAAGACAACTGGACGAATACTATTCCAAATTCTATGAAGGAATGTTCGCAAGAACGGAACTGTTCTCAAAGGACAACGCTTACCTTGCCCGTCAGTACGCAAGCTGGAAGCACAGGATAAAACGGCTGTGGAACACCATGGAACTTGTGGAACTCAAGGTGCCGGACGCAGACAAGGGAGCAATAAACATAGACGAGGAATTCAATGCAAGGATAACCCTTCTGCTCGGAGAGATAAAACCCGAAGACATAGGAATAGAAATGGTCATAGCCAACAAGGAGAACAACCGCATAAACGACTATACCACCGTGGTGCCAATGCAACTCGTATCATACGGCAACCAAAGGGCCGAATACGAAATAAGACTCAAGGCTGCAATAGCAGGCGTCCACAATTACGCCTTCAGGATTTATCCTAAACATCCTCTTATGACACACCGGACGGATTTCCCTTTGCTTAAGTGGATATAGGCAACAGACAAAAACGAAAAAGGGGACGGAAATTCAAATTCCAGTCCCCTTTTTCAACGAATCGGCATTATTTTGTATCTTTGCGGATGAATTTTCACCTGAAAATCATTCACCGAACATGCAGATAGTCACCTTGACAACCGATTGGGGATACCGTGACCAATATATTGGACAGGTCAAAGCCATGCTGTATTCGACCATAGACAACGTTAACGTGGTCGACATATCGCACAGCATAGAGCAGTACAACCTTTCGGAGACGGCTTTCGTTGTAAAAAACGCCTGCATGAACTTTCCGGAAGGTACAATCCACATCATAGACGTAGACAGTTACGAAGACATAAACAACGCCTTCATAGCGGTCAAATGCGACAAGCAGTATTTCATCTGCACCGACAACGGAGTTCCCTCGATAGTATTCAGGGACAAGGAAGTGGAGATTGTGGAGATAAACCTTTTCAGCGAATCCAATTTCTACACCTTTGCGGCATTGGATCTTTTCGTAAAGGTGGCCAAGAACATAGCAGAATCGCACACCTTGCAGCATGTGGGAATAGCAAAAGAGGATTTCGTCAAGAAGATTCCACAGATATATCCGATAATAACGGAAGACTACATTAGCGTGGAGGTCATACACATAGACAAATACGGCAACGCCTTTCTGAACATCACGGACGAGGAGTTCTGCAGAATAAGGAACGGCAGGAAGTTCAGCATCAGGATAGGCAAGGACATAAACATCACGCGTCTGTCACAGTCCTATTCGGACGTTGGCAGCAAGGATGAAGCACTGCTAACCGTTTCCTCCATAGGCTACCTGCAATTCGCGGTGCGGGAAGGCAATGCGGCCCGTCTTCGCAACCTCAAGGTAGGCTCCAATATTAGAATAGACCTTGCTTAGGGTTCAGGAATGTATCCAACGGCTTATCTGTTCTATGGCCTCAATGCTTCTGTTGGTCTGACAGTCCATGAGCGAACTCTCTATTCCGAACACGCGGTTTTCCCTTACTGCCTTGAGCTTGTTGTAGGGTGAAGTGTTTACAAAGGTCTTAAGGTCTTCATTGCGGATAATTATGCAGTCGGGCTGGTCCGCAAAAAGTGCCTCCTTGCTAAAGGACCAGTTGCGGGCGTTCTCCGCTATGTTCTTTCCTCCGGCCAGTTCTATCATTTCGTTTATGTAAGTGTTTCCTCCGGCCGTGTAATCGCCCGAACTGCCGAAGCCAACGACATAATAAACCTTAGGTCTGTCCTCTCCCCTGTTCCCTCTGCGTATCCTGTCTATACCATCCTGCATGGACCTTACAAGACTGTCGGCCCTGGACTGCTCGCAAAATATACGTCCCAATATGTTTATGGTTTGATATACACCCTCCACGTTCTTCCTTTCCGGCAAAGAGACAACCGGTATGCCGGAATGGCTTATACGTTCCACCGTCTGCCTTTTCACCATTGAGGAGGCAATAACTATGTCGGGCTTTAAGGCTATTATCATCTCAACGTTGGCATCGCTTATTCCCCCTACTGATTTTATATTCTTCACCTCTTCGGGATAGGTACAGTAATCCGTCCTTCCGACAAGAGAAGCCTGTTTGCCCAAGGCAAATATCAGCTCGCTTATGCCAGGCGAAAGAGATACAACCCTTTGAGGGTTCGGCCTTATGCTTGTCTTGCGGTTGTAGTAGTCGGTTATCTCGATTGTGTTGTCCGCCTCAGGCTTGTCCGTCTTGCCTCCGCACGAAAGAAAAACGGCAAAACACAATGCTGCAACAAGCATAAACGCCTGACGAAATATATTTTTCATTCCAAGGATTTTTTTATTGACATTCCATGCAAAGATAAGTCTTTACGCTTTTCTGAAAAGAAAAAAACGGATTCAGAAAAGAAAAAAATGCTTTCTGAAAACATTTCAACCGTTTCAGTATTCTATTCTGTCCTCCTTTTGCAACCAGTATTCAAATGGCTTGAGGGCATCGGGATGCTCCACCTTCTCTATCGGAAGGGAACGACGGCTTTCCTCCAATGGTATTTCGTCGTATATGTGCTGGTCATCGAATCCCGCCCTTGCGGCATCCTTCCTGTCGGCCGCGTAGTATATGTGTTTCAGACGCGCCCAGTAAATGGCCGAAAGACACATCGGACAAGGCTCGCATGAGGAATATATCACGCAATCCTTCAGTTCGAAATTCCCGAGCCTGCTGCATGCCTGTCTTATGCAGTTTATTTCGGCGTGAGCCGTAGGGTCGTTGTCCGAGGTGACGCTGTTGGACGCGCTTGCTATGATTTGCCCGTCCCTTACTATCACCGCTCCGAACGGACCGCCTCCCCTGTCCATGTTTTCCATTGCAACCTCAATGGCTTTGCGCAAATAGTACTGGTGATTCATCTTATCCGTATATTTTATCATATAACGCCGTCAAACTCCCCTTATTTTACGCCGAATGAATAAAAAGACGTAACTTTGCCGGAAGAAAAACATTGTTCCATATGAAGAAATCGTTTATTGTTTCCTGTTTGCTTTTTGCATTTACGGGCGTTCATGCACAGAAATACGTAAAAGACTATTCTCTTTTGTCCGTAAGGGAGGTACGTAAGCCGTTAATGATAGACTCCCTTGACAACAACGGCAGGACATTCGACCTTGCAAGGGATTTCAAGCCCTATTCCTCGGACATGAATCCGATAAAGACATTGAAGACCGATGAAGAGGGTTTCGTGGTATTCGATGCCGGAGAAGCGAAGGAAAAGGTTTACACTCTGGCCTTTGCGTTGAACTGCACAAGAGACCAGGTGGTGGACTTCAAAATCATAGGCGATTGCGCCTTCAAGGCGAACCTTGACGGCAAACGGCAGGAAAAAAGCAATGACAAACAGGATACGATAAGCTGTAACTGCACGTATAAGACAGGAATGCACCAAGCGGTTATAGACGTATTGGTTTCCAAGCCCTGCAAATTGAAGATAGAGTTTGAGGGCAAACATGCCGATGCGGGAGATTTGACGATGAAAAAGCCACTCTATCTTAGGGACATGCTTACCGGCATTTCGCTTTACGACGTGGATGTGTCTGCCGGTGGAAAATACTATACGTACAGATATTACGAGACGGACTCCGACGGGGACACGCAATGGCGCTGGCGTCTGCTTGAAAGCAGTTCGGACAGGTTGATTTACGAGGGCAGCCTTTCCGATTACGGACAATGGCTTCCTGAAAGCGACATGCTTTATTATGCCAAAGAGGTTGACGGAAAGCGTTGCGTGTTTGTCCTTAACCCCGAAGACATGAGCCGTAACGTGATTGCCGAAGGTGTTCCCAAAGGAAGCATACGTTTTATGGACAATGAACAGGCTTTTGTCATATCCGTTGCAGAACAGTTCGAAGGGGAAAAAGGCGAGGTGAGCCGTCTGCTCTCACCCGAGGACCGTTCCGACAACTCATGGCGCGACAGAACCGACCTGTGGCTTTACAACCTCGGCACAAAAAGCCTGAACCGTCTCACATTCGGTCATCACAACGTATATCTTCAGGATGCGAGCCAAGACGGAAAACGTCTGCTCATATCGGTCTACCATGACAACTTTACCGAAAGACCGTTCGGATACAGTTCTTTCATGGAACTGGACATCGAGAACATGACTTTGGACACTCTGGTCAGCGACGGCTTTGTGAACAGTGCAAGATATTTCGGAGAGAACATCGTTTTCATGTGTTCGGCAGAGGCATTTGGCGGCGTGGCTGCAAAGGTCGGCAGAAACCAGACGCCCAACATCTATCACAATACCCTCATCCTGTTTGACAGAAAGACCGGTGAGGCAAAACCCTTGCTCAAGGACTTCAACCCGTCTGTCAACAGCTTCGACTGCAACGGCCAAAAGATTCTGATGCAATGCACCGACAAGGATTCGGTAAACCTTTACATCATGAGCGTTGACTCCATGCAGCCCGAGAAAATAGACCTTGACTGCGATGTTGTCTCGTCCTATTCTTCCGGAAAGGACATGGAAAGGATTTATTACATGGGACAGAACTACAACAAGCCTTCCCGACTGTTGGTTTACGACAAGGGAGAAAGCCGAGAGCTGTACTTCCCTAAACAAAAGGAGTATGAAAGGCTGGCATTGGGCAAAATGGAGACATGGAACTTTGAATACGGCAAGACAACCATAGAGGGACGCTATTATCTTCCCTACGACTTCTACTCCACGAGGAAATACCCACTGATAGTTTACTATTACGGAGGAACGACACCTACGGACAGGACCTTTGAAATGAGGTACAGTCCTTATCTATACACCGCTTTGGGCTATGTTGTCTATGTTCTGAACCCGTCGGGTACGATAGGATACGGACAGGAATTTGCGGCAAGACACGTCAATGCCTGGGGCAAGAAAACGGCTGAGGAAATCATCGAAGGCGTAAAGCTGTTCTGCAAAACCCACGGCTTCATCGATTCGGACAAGGTGGGATGCATGGGTGCAAGTTACGGCGGTTTCATGACCCAATACCTGCTTACAAGAAGCGATATCTTTGCTGCGGGCGTTTCCCATGCGGGAATATCCAACATAACATCCTATTGGGGTGAAGGCTATTGGGGATACAGCTATTCGGCTGCCGCAAGCGCCAACTCCTATCCTTGGAACAATCCAAAACTGTACACGGAGCAGTCGCCTTTGTTTGCTGCCGACAAGATAAACACCCCTTTGCTCTTGCTGCACGGAGACTCCGACACCAATGTTCCTGTAGGCGAAAGCATACAGCTTTACAATGCACTCAAACTATTGGGCAAGGATGTGCAATTCGTAAGCATAAGAGGAGAAAATCACGGAATTGTCGATTTCGAAAAGCGTCTGAAATGGAACGATGCCATATTTGCCTGGTTCGAGAAGTATTTGCAGGGAGACGATTCCATGTGGAAAAAAATGTTTCCGGAAACACAAATGGAAAAATAGGATGAGAGAGGAACTCAAACGCTATTTCCCTTTCCTGAAAGAGGAACAGTTGGATTCATACGACCTTTTGGCAAGACATTTTCTTGAATGGAACACGAAGATAAACCTTGTTTCGCGCAAGGATACCGACAATCTGTTCGAGCATCACATACTTCATTCGCTCGCAATAGCGAAGGTGTGTCATTTCAAGCCCGAGAGCAACATTCTCGACATAGGAACCGGCGGCGGATTCCCGGGACTTCCCCTTGCGATAATGTTTCCCAGGACCAAGTTCATGCTTGTGGACAGCATAGGCAAGAAAATAAAGGTCGTTCAGGCATTGAAGGAAACCCTCGGCCTGCAAAACGTGGAGGCTTTGCAGGCAAGGGCCGAAACCGTTGACAAAAGATTCGACTTCATCGTCTCACGGGCGGTATGCACCCTGCCGGAATTCATGCAATGGACCAAAGGAAAGATATCAAAGGTGAACTACCACCATCTGGACAACGGAATACTGTACCTGAAAGGCGGAGACGTGTCCGAAGAACTCAAGGAAATAAAACGCCCCCACAAGTCATTTGACATAAGCAGATATTTCGATGGAGAGTTCTTTGAGACAAAAAAGGTAATCTACGTCAAAGGATAATCAAAGGCTGTCAAGCCAATTTTCCATAATCCTTTTGCCACAGTTGCTCATAAACGACTCGGAATGAAACTGCAGACCGTACAAGGGTTTTGTCCTGTGACGCAATGCGGCTATGTTTCCAAGACTGTCGAATGCCCTGGCTATGAGTTCTTTTGGCAGGTTGTCCCTGCGAACGACCCAGGAATGGTAATGACCTGCAAGAACGGGAGCTTCAACGCCTCTGAACAGTATGTTCTCGCGGTCAATTATTTCAATCCTGTCCCTGAAACCGTGAAGTGGTCTTGAAAGCCGTACGATGTCCCCGCCGAAGAACTGTGCTATCGCCTGATGTCCCAGACATATTCCCAAAATGGAATGGGTGTCCTTGCAAAAACCTATTGTTTCCATCAGCTCTCCCGCCTGCGAGGGCAAACCCGGACCCGGTGAAATCAATATTCCGTCAAATCCGGACAGCATGCCCACATCCGTTTCGTCGTTCTTCAAGACACACAAGTCTATGTCCGGACGGACTTCTCTCAAAAGCTGTATTATATTCCACACAAAGGAATCGTAATTGTCTATCACAAGTATTCTCATAAGAATGCAAAAATATGAAAATCCATTATCTTTGCACCTTTATTTGCAATCATGTTTATGAATGTAAGAGAAGTTTGCAGACAAATGAACTCCCATGCCCTGCAAGGCAAAGAGTTTCTGTTCGCCTTCGATTTCGAACTGAAGGAGGGCATATTCATCGCCAACCCTTTGGAACAAAAGGATATATGGTTTGAAATAGAGGGTATTGGCAATGTAACGGATTGTCCCAAAGCCAAAGTCGGACAGATTGTCTTCAATTCCTGCGGAGTTGACAGGGCAAGATACATGCAGGGATTCGACATTGCAAGCAAAGCACTGCAAAGAGGAGACAGCTTTCTTTTGAACCTGACGGCAAAGACCCCCATAACCACCAATCTGTCATTGGAGGATATATTCATGGTTTCAAAAGCCAGATACAAACTGCTTGTAAAAAATTCTTTCGTATGTTTCTCTCCTGAATGTTTCATAAGGACGGAAGAAAACCGTATCTACACCTATCCGATGAAAGGCACGATAAATGCCGACATTCCGCAGGCAGAGAAGATTCTATCGGACAATCCCAAAGAGCAGGCGGAACATTATACGATAGTCGACCTTATGAGGAACGATCTGAACAGGATAAGCCGCGAGGTAAGCGTCGAAAGATTCAGATATTTCGAAAGAATAGACACCATCAAAGGCCCAATCCTGCAAACGAGTTCGGAAATAAGCGGAATACTGCCCGACAACTGGCGGTCGCATGCAGGAGACATCATACTCGAACTGCTGCCTGCCGGCTCCATAAGCGGAGCTCCGAAAAAGGCCACGGTGGAAGCGATAAGGCTTGCGGAAAAAGAACGGCGCGGTTTCTATACCGGAGTGTTCGGATATTTCGACGGAAAAAACCTCGATAGCGCGGTGATGATAAGATACATAGAACAGGAAGGCTCAAGAATGTTCTTCAGAAGCGGAGGCGGCATAACGGTCAACAGCAAGGCCGAAGACGAATATATGGAAACGGAACAGAAGATATACCTGCCTTTAAACATTTGAACCCTTATGGAAAAGCTGATAGAAACATTCAGAATAGAGTACGGAAAGCCCCTGTGTCTGGCGGAGCATCAAAGACGGGTGGAGGAAAGCACACGAAGGCTTACCGGCAGACAAACAGGTATAAATCTAAAGGACATACATATACCTCCGCAATATGAAAAGGGGATTGTCAAATGCTCTGTAACCTATGACGAAAGGATATGCGGCGTAGTTTTCAGACATTACCGACCCGCCATAATAAGAAAACTGAAGGCGGTATTTGCGGACAGGGCAGATTATGAGCTGAAATACGCGGACAGAACGCTGTTTTCAAAACTGTTGGAACAAAAAGGCGATTGCGACGACATACTAATCATAAGACAAGGACTTGTAACCGACACATCATACAGCAACATAGTCTTTTCGGACGGCTCGGATTATTTCACTCCCGATTCATTCCTGCTAAACGGATGCAGACGTCGCAGACTGCTCGCACAAAAAAGGATAGGTCAAAGAAGAATCACCGTGGACGATATAGGAAAGTACGAATACGCCTTGATGATAAACGCAATGCTCGACATGGAAGACAACCCCTGCAAAATAGAGGTGGTCATTTAGAATGCGACCATGTCCCCTTGTCAAAGTCCGGCACAAGATTCTCCTGCGAACTCAACTCCTGCATCCAGCCTTTGTGCAAGCCCGACTCGAAAAAACGCTCCCTTGCCATTTCGTATTGACTTTCGGACAGCCTTTTGTTCAGAAAGTCGAAAGGCATCGGTTCGGGCGGAGCGTATTGGCTCATGAGCGAAACGGCTATGTTTGGCGATATGCCGCTTATAGCCTCAAGCACCCTTGCGGTATTGTCCAGACAGTCGGGCAATACGAGATGACGGACTATGAGGCCGCTTTCCAAAACGTCGTCGGCATCGGTCAGAAGGCTCGACCCCTTCTGCCTGTACATCTCTCCTATGGCCTCAAGAGCCCTTTGCGGATAATCCTCCGCCATTGAGAGCCTTCGGGCAAGGTCCCTGTCCATGTATTTCAAATCGGGCAGATATATATCGACCATACCCTCCAGTTTTTTCAGTTCCTCCACATTGTCATAGGCATTGGTGTTGTAAACAATCCTCGGATGCAGTCCCTCGGAATTGAGCGTACGTATCACGGCCTTCATCAGAGGCAGATGATGCGTCGGAGAAACGAATCCCAAAACGTTTTCGCTTTCGGACAATACCTCCTTTATCCTTGCAATCAGCCTGTCGAAGCTCCCGTATGGCAAATCGGGCCTGCTCCCGTTGCGGCTTATCTGTCTGTTCTGGCAGTATATGCACTGGAGATTGCAATGGATGAAGAACACGTTGCAGATACCTTTTTCCCTGCCTATGACTGGTTCCTCCCCCTTGTGGTTGCATACGATGGATACCCCTATTTCATCTGTGCAGTTGCAGAAACCCGTCTTGCCTTCTGTCCTGTCCGCACCACACTGTCTGGGACACAGACGGCAGTTGCGCAATGACTCACGTTCTTCATCGGTATAGGGTATGTCAGTGTTCATGTCGGTTTTTTGTACAAAGATAGCAAATCGGACTGTTTTGACAACACCCATCCTTCATGCTGGGCAAAAAAACGGAATCAAAATTCCGACAGAATGATTTCAGAAAAGAAAAAAACGGATTCAGAAGACATTTTTTTCCTTTCAGAAAAGAATTTCCGTCAAATCTCATACCGATGAAGACAAACAAAAAAAGGTAACGCTTTTATGCGTTACCCAAAAACTTATCAATAACAAATGTCAATTAAAGTGCGGATGATAATTCAGAACCGGCCTTAAATCTCACCGCTTTCTTTGCAGGAACATTTATAGTTGCCCCAGTACGGGGATTTCTTGCCGTTCTTGCTGGCTTGTCCTGTACTGAAAACGTACCGAATCCCAAGAAAGACACTCTTTCTCCGGCTTTCAAATAATCAGAAGTAACACCTATAAAAGCGTCATAAGCCTTCTGAGCATCAACTTTAGATAATCCTGCTTTCTCAGCCATCTTATCAGTAAATTCTTTCTTTGTCATAATCTTTACTTTTTATTAAACGTTCAAACAACGTGGCAAATATACTTTTTTTTTTAATAGCGGCAAAAAATTTACATGTTTTTTTGGCCGCCATACATATATTTATGTTTTTGCCATTAATATACATTTTATTTTAAATCCTCTTATAAGCTCTGCAACAGACATTCTCTTCTTTCCATTCAACTGCAAATCAAGCAATTGTATATAACCGTCGGAACATGTCACATTTATTCTGTCCTTTGATACTATTTCAAATTCGCCTGCAACTTTTTTTTCTGATGCAAACGGTTCAAAAGATACCTTAAACAGTTTAAAACCGTATTCCTTGTTTTCTTCAGGCGAAAAGAACGTACAAACAGCTGTCGGATACGGACTCAGTCCTCTGACAAAATCAACTATTTCCTTTCCGCTCCTTGTCCAGTCCACCCTGGTGTCGGACTTGAAGATTTTAGGTGCGGGTTTAAGAACTCCGTTTTCCTGAGGTTGGGATATTGTACTGCAATCCCTTTCAACTATCCGCCGTATTGTTTCCTCTATCATCAAAGGGGCCTGAAGCATCATTTTATCGTGAAGTTCTCCGGCCGTCATATCCTTTGTTATCTCTATTTCCTCCTGCAGTATTATATCTCCACAGTCTATTTTGTCATTGAGTATGAAAGTTGTCATTCCCGTCCGCGTTTCTCCGTTGATTATCGCCCAATTTATTGGAGCCGCACCACGATATTGCGGCAAAAGGGAGGTATGGAGATTGAACGTTGCATATTCCGCAAGTCCGTATATACATTCCGGCATCATACGGAATGCGACCACTATCTGTATCTGTGGTTTCAATTGCCTTATCTGCTCCACGAACAAAGGATCCGACAGTTTTTCAGGCTGGAAAACCCTCAATCCTTCCTGCAAGGCATAGGCCTTGACTGCCGAACAGGACGTCTTCAATCCTCTTCCGACCGGTTTGTCAACGGTTGTGACAACACCTGCTATATTATAACCGTTTTCCTTCAGCCATTTAAGCTGATAAGCCGCTATCTCCGGCGTACCGTAGAAAACTATCCTAAGGTCTTTCTCCTTCATAATGCAGCCATCTTCAAAGCCGTCACAGCAGCCTCAACTCCCTTATTGCCGTGTTTTCCGCCGCTGCGATCCCTTGCCTGTTCAAGCGTATTGGTTGTGAGGACACCGAAAACAACAGGTATTTCCTCCTTGAGACTTACCTGCATTATTCCATTGGCAACGGCATCGCAAATGAAATCAAAGTGACGTGTCTCTCCCTGAATGACACATCCGAGACATATTATCGCATCAAACCTTTTCTTTTCCAAAAGAGTTGACGCTCCGAAAGGGAGTTCAAAACTTCCGGGAACATGACGGATATATATATCCTTGTCATCCACTCCGTGTTCCAAGAGCGTATCCACCGCCCCGCGGAGAAGATTGTCCGTAATCTCACTGTTCCATTCCGATACCACTATTCCAAATATACCCTTTTCACCCGAGGGTACGTCATCCTTGTTGCAGGATGACAAATTTCTCAGCTCTGTTGACATTATTTTATTCTTATTTTTGTTTTTTCCGTTATTTTGTTTCCAACTTCAGGATTCATCCTCTTTATATTATCAAACGATATGCCGTAACGCTTGGCAATGTCTTTCAATCTGTCGCCTTTCTGGGCTACAATGTAAACATAATTGGCATTTTTGCCTTGAGACGAGCTGTTGAATGTCATATACTGCGGCTTCTTCCCTTCCTTTATAAGTTTTCTTTCCTTGGCAAGAATGGAAGAGGTCTTTACGTATGGTCTGTCTTCGAAAAACACGTCCACTTTCGACAATCTGGACTTGGCACTCTTCTTATTGGCTTTCTTTTCGGAGGATTCCACTCCGAAATAACTTTTGTCTATACGCACAAAAGAGGTCTTTATGCTGAATGTTTCCAAATCGAATATCCATTCAGGGTCGAAACAGGCATACATAAGCCTGCATTCAAAATGCAGATGCGGACCTGTAGAGTGGCCTGTACTGCCTCCAAGTCCTATAACGTCTCCGGCCTTGACTTTCTGTCCAACTTTAACCAACAGCTTGGACAAATGACCGTAAAGAGTCTCCAAACTGTTGTAATGCCTTATAACTACGCAGTTGCCGTAACCTCCGTTGTATTTTGACAAACGTACAACCCCGTCAAAGGCTGCATAAATGGAGTCTCCCGTTTTCAGGGCAAGGTCTATTCCAGTGTGGGGACGTCCCCATCTCCAACCGTATGAAGAGGTCTTGACGTTCTTTATTGGAAAGCAAAACTTCTGTCCTTTGCGTTCATTTATCAATCTGAGAACTATTTCGTCAGGAACATCCGAAAAGGAAAAGTGAGGTATTTTAACCCTTTCGTTATACCATGTGCTCTGATAAAGAGTCGAGGCCGGTATTTCCTTTTTGTCGGATATATATATAGGAGAAATTTTGCTTTTTGCCTTTTTTGCAACCTCGACATCAAGTTTGGCCTTTTCCTCTTTTGGCTTTACCGTATGGGCATAATACATCGAATCCGCAAAACGTCTCGCCGCAGAACGGGTATCGTCATCCGACTGACCTTTTAGCGAAAAGACATTTGCAAGAATCAACAATAAAGCAATAAACTCTTTTTTTATGTCCATTATCCACAAACAAATCTAAAACAAAAAGCAAACGACAAAAGCCGTTGCAAAACCCAAGGCATAACCTGTGCCGACTTCCTTTGCCGTATGCGCTCCCAATACCAGCCGTGCCGAACATACAAAACCCGAAATCAATACGCACAAAACGAAAACCCAAAAATATGCCGACAATGTATAAATGTTGGTTATCAGAACAAAACCGGTGACTGCCCCCATTCCCAAAGCGTGTGAACTTACCTTTAAAATAAAGTTGCTATACAGGGCAACAGCCAGCGAAAACCAGTAAATATTAAAAAAGAACCTGTAATACCAACTTATGATTATGTATTTTTCGTATATGAAAAACAAGAAAAACGAACAGAAAAGAGCAATGAAATACGGGAAATAACGATCCTTGCGATTGGAAAGGGACAAATCCTTCACCCTTTTAAACCTGTACAGCAAATAAATGGCCGTTGCAGGAATGACAAAACTAAAGAG
Source organism: uncultured Bacteroidales bacterium (assembly GCA_944320415.1). Taxonomy (GTDB): domain Bacteria; phylum Bacteroidota; class Bacteroidia; order Bacteroidales; family P3; genus Onthomorpha. The sequence continues at coordinate 76,326 of CALUHJ010000015.1, read as the reverse complement.
AAAAAACAGCAACACCATCTGAGTGTCAACATATACGGCAAACAATTGCGGCACATCTCTCGTAAAGGCATTCAAAGACAGTATGCCGTAGGTGACAAGCAAAAGCGGATGAAAAACAACGGAAAAAAGTTTAGCAAATCTACGTTCCATCATTCAATATCAAAACATTCTTTTCCTCAAACTTGCAGTGGGTATATCAAGTCTGTCCCTGTATTTCGCCACTGTCCGCCTTGAAATATTGTATCCTTTTTCTGCCAAAGCGACCGCAAGCTCCTGATCAGTCAAAGGTTTGTTTTTATCCTCCTGCTCTATTATCTCCTCAAGCACGGAACGAATCGCATCAGATGAAACCTCTTCCGAATCCGACACTTTTACCGAATTGGAAAAAAAATCCTTCAATCTGAACGTACCGAAATGAGTCTGGGCATATTTCTCATTTGCCATCCTCGAAACCGTTGACTCTCCAAAACCGGTCAAACGCCTTATGTCCTCATATTTCATAGGCTTCAATTTCCGCAAATCCCCCTGTTGAAAATATTCGTTCTGATAGCTTATTATCGCTTTCATTATCTTGTACAGCGTTTCCTCCCTGCGGTTGAAAGCCTCTATGAAAATTTTTGCGCTTTCTATTTTTTCCTTCAAAAAACCTATGGTCTTCTCATCCCTGTTCTGCTTTCCCTCAAACTCCTTCAACATCCTCTCACCTTCGGCACTGACACGCAAACGTCTGTTGAAACTCCTGTTCAGCTGAAACTCTATGTTCCCGCCATTGTTCCAAACTATAAAATCAGGAACAATGCTCAACCTGCTCGTATAAATACTTTCCGAATAAGCCGGCTCTACGTTCAACTTGCTTATTTCGTTCATCGCCCCCATGAACTCCTCCTTGGTACAACCCAACTTGCGCATCAGGGAATCGAACTGGAACCTGGTTATCTGCTCCCAGTATTTCTCTACAAGCCTTTCGGCCAACAACTGGTTCGCATCCTTGTTCTGTTTTCTTTCAAGTTGCAACAACAGACACTCCCTCGTATCTCTTGCGGCAATACCCGCAGGTTCGAAACTCTGAATCAACTGAAGGACCTTATGAACCTGAGCCTGGGTGACATCAATGTTTCTATTCAAATAAAAATCATCAACTATGGCCTCCTCGCTTCTTGTCAAATAGCCCCTATCATCAAGATTGCCTATGATTTCCCTGCCTATTTCAAGTTCCAAATCGCTTATCCGACTTAACGAAAGCTGATTGAGCAGGTCATCCGTAAAACTCTCCTGATTGGGAGTATTGTATCCGACATCCCTTGTCTGTTCGGGCAAAGACCCGTTGCCAAAATCCGAACTGTCCTCAAACCAGTAATTAGTGTATTCCTCCTTCTCTCTCTGCAACTGTTCCTGCGCAGAATCCATGGAAACAATTGCAGATTCACCCTCCTCTTCGGAATTCTCACTTTCAAGATAAGGATTGCTTTCCTGCTCCTTGGCTATCCTCAGATCCAAATCCTGCAAGGGTATCTCCAGAAGCTGTCCGCACAATCTCTGCACCGGACTCAACCTCTGCCTTTGAACCTGTTTCAGTTTTTGCCTCGCCTTATCCACTTTTAATAGTTAGCGTTTTTAGGATAACGTGGGAACGGTATTACATCCCTTATGTTGCTCATACCCGTGACAAACAGCAACAGACGTTCAAACCCCAGTCCAAAGCCAGAATGAGGCGCCGAACCAAAACGACGTGTATCCAAATACCAGTCCATATCCTTAGGATTTATGCCTACTTCCTTCATCCTCGATACAAGTTTTTCCATATTCTCCTCCCTTTGCGAACCACCTATTATCTCTCCGATGAGAGGGAAAAGAACATCCATACCCCTGACAGTCTTGCCGTCATCGTTCTGTTTCATGTAAAAGGCCTTTATCTCCTTTGGATAGTCCGTCAATATTACAGGCGACTTGAAATGATGCTCAACAAGAAACCTTTCGTGCTCGCTCTGCAAATCCACTCCCCAATGAACAGGGAACTCGAACTTGTGTCCGGATGCCGAAAGTATGTCTATCGCCTCGGTATATGTCAATCGTACGAAACTGTTGTCCAATACAAAACGCAACCTGTCCGTAAGATTCTTGTCATACATGGACTGAAGGAACTCAAGGTCGTCCTGACAGTTCTCCAGTGCATAACGGATAAGGTACTTTATGAAATCCTCCGCAAGATCCATGTTATCCTCTATCTCGTAAAAGGCCATCTCGGGCTCAATCATCCAGAACTCCGACAAGTGTCTCGGAGTGTTGGAATTCTCCGCCCTGAAGGTAGGTCCGAAAGTGTATATCTTGCCCAGACTCATCGCGCCAAGTTCACCCTCCAACTGTCCGGAAACGGTAAGCGACGTCCTCTTGCCGTAAAAGTCCTGCGTATAATCCACCTTTCCCTCTTCATTTCTCGGCAACTGCTCCATGTCAAGCGTTGTCACCTGAAACATCTCACCTGCCCCCTCACAGTCAGACGCAGTTATCAATGGAGAATGCCAATAGAAGAATCCATTGTCGTTAAAGTACTTGTGTATGGCATAAGCCATTGCATGACGTATGCGGAAAACAGCCGAAAAGGTATTGGTTCTCGGTCTCAGATGGGCTATTTCCCTCAAGAACTCCAAAGTGTGACCTTTCTTCTGCAAAGGATATGTTTCCGTGTCGGCCTCTCCGTAAATCTCAATCGTCCTTGCCTGTATCTCCACACTCTGTCCCTTGCCCATGGACTCTACCAACAGACCCTCTACCCTTACGCATGCTCCCGTTGTGATGCGTCTAAGGACATCTTCGTCAAAAGAACCTATCTCTACGACTATCTGTATGTTTTTTATGGTACTTCCGTCATTCAAAGCCAAAAACGCAACATTCTTGTTTCCCCTCTTGGTCCTCACCCAAGCCTTTACGCAAACATCCTTTCCTATCAACTCCTTTGCGCAAGGTTTGAACAAATCCACTATCTCCGTTCTTTTTATCTTTTCCATTTTTCCTTCACTGTTTTTATAAATATTCTGTTCCCTTTTCTATCTCTACATCTGTCACGAATTCCTTTATTCTCTGTTCTTCGCCCTTGCGGCAAATCATCAGTATGTTGTCCGATTCCACAATTATGAAATCCTCCAACCCCTGCAACACCACCAGTTTGTCCTTAGGCATGTCTATCAGACAATCCCTGGTATCGTAGGTCAGAACGTTGCGACCCACAACGGCATTGCCCTCAGCGTCCTTTTTCCGCACCGAATACAGAGCAGCCCACGTTCCTATGTCGTTCCAGCCGAATCCGGAAGGAATGACGTAAACATTGGATGCCTTTTCCATCACGCCGTAGTCTATCGATATGGAAGGACATGCGGAATAAGCCTCTTCTATGAAAGCCTCCTCGGCATCGGTATTGTATACGCCCTCCCCTTTTGCGAAAATCTCATAAACATCGGGCAAAAACTCCCGCATCGCCCTGTCTATCGAACGCAGAGACCAAACAAAAATGCCGGCATTCCAAAGAAAATCCCCGCTCTTTACAAACTGCACCGCCATGCTGTACTCCGGCTTCTCGGTAAAAAGCTTGACCTTCTTGACATCCTCGTCCATACCGGACTGTCCGTTGTCAACATACTGTATGTAACCGAAACCCGTATTTGGAAAAGTGGGCTTTATTCCAAGCGTTATCAGGACATCATCCTTCTCAACCGCCGCAAAAGCCTTTTCCAGTGTGGATATGAACTCATCCTCATCCGTTATGAGATGATCCGAAGCGGCAACGACTATCTTCGCATCAGGATTCTTCCGCCTTATCTTGAAATTGGCATAAGCGACACAAGGCGCGGTATTCCTCCTTATAGGCTCCAACAGTACACATTCCCCGTCTATTCCATCCAATTGTTCAAATACTATATCCCTGTACTGTTTGTTGGTAACTATGTATATGTTCTCCTTGGGGCAAAGCCTTTCAAAACGTCTGTAAGTCGTCTGCAACAAAGATTCCCCCGTACCCAAAACATCTATGAACTGCTTGGGTTTCTTTGTCTTGCTCACAGGCCAGAAACGGCTTCCTATTCCGCCGGCCATTATTATGCAATAGTTGTCCTTGTTCAAACTCATTTCATTCCCTCCGTTAGAATTTACAAAGGTACTCATTATTTGACAGCCGACAAAATAAATGCATCAAATTCACACTTTGCAGGGCTTCGGCCTTTTCTGAAAAGAAAAAATTGAATTCAGAAAAGATTTTTTTGAAACAAAGAAAGAATTCGTCCTTTTCCCGTTTCATTTTTCATGCCTTGAAATTGCGTCAAAACAGGAAAAAACATTATCTTCGCAGACTGAAGAAACACACCAATCAATAACTTGCGCGATATGAAAAAAATAGCAGTCATTTTATCGGGATGCGGAAACAGGGACGGAAGTGAAATACAGGAAACTATGTCCGTGCTTTTGGCGATAAACAGAATGGGGATGCAATACGTCTGTTTTGCACCGGAAATGAATTTTGAGGCCGTTGACTACCTTTCGGGTCTGAAAACAAAAGAGGAACGCAACGTTCTGACAGAATCGGCCCGCATGGTAAGAGGACAGGTAAAGGCCCTGAACCTTTACAAGGTCGAAGACTTCGATGCTCTGGTATTTCCCGGAGGCATGGGTGCGGCATTGAACCTGAGTGACTTCGGAACAAAGGGAGAGGATATGGAGGTGAACGTGGAGATAAGAAAAGCGATAGAACGTACATATGAACTGCACAAACCGATAGCCGCAATATGCATAGCACCTGTCATTCTGGCAAAGGTATTGGGCAAAAACGGAATATGCCTAACCTTCGGAAAGGAATGCGAAGCCTCGAAAGTTGCGGAGAAACTGGGAGCCAGACACATAAAATCAGGGGCTACGGAGGTGGTTGTTGACAGAAAGCACAAAATACTGACGACTCCTGCCTACATGGTTGCGGAAAACATCTCGCAAATCTTCGAAGGAGGAAACAACATAATAAAGGAGCTGAAAACATTTCTGGACTGAAGATTCCGATGTTCTTGCCGATTAACACGGAGTTGTTGAAATCAATACTGGGATATAGGTTTCAGTTCCGTATTATTGCTTACCTTTGCTGTCGGATTGTGTTTGAAAGGACTGGTCATGGATTTTAAATTTACGAAAAACGCTCAGGAGGTTTTGAAAAACAGCTATGGAGAGGCTGAACGGTTGAGAAGCACTTGTGTTTGTGCTGAACACATACTCATATCTATGTTGAGGACAAGACAATGTTCCGCCACGCTGCACATAAGTTCACGCTGTGATACCGATGTATTGAAAAAGGAACTGGAAAAACATATTGTTTCCGAAAGCGAGGCGGAAGAGACCCTTTCCTCTTCGGACAGCATTCCCATCGCACCGTCGGCCGACAGGATAATAAAGATAGCGAACATACAATCCATAAAGACGAATTACAGGAACGTCGGCACAATGCATTTTCTGGCGGCAATGCTTTTCTATCAAGGCACTTTCATATACAATCTCCTTACGAGCAACGGAATATATCAGGAAGACATTTACAAGTTGCTCAAAAACAACAGTGAGACCAGGACAGATGACAATTCAAACGGTTTCGGTTATGTAAGAAGCGGTGAAAGCGGGATGAAGACGGCCAAATCGTTTGAGGTAATATCCGAATCGTCCAATTTTCTGGAGCAATACGGCAGAGATTTGTCAAAAGCGGCCAAAGAAGGATTGTTGGAGCCTGCGATAGGAAGGGAAAATGAAATAAACAGAATATGTCAGATACTCGGCAGAAAGAAGAAGAACAATCCCATACTGATAGGTGAAGCGGGTGTTGGCAAGAGCAGCATTGTCGAAGGTTTGGCGATGAGGATAATCGATGAGAACGACAAGGTTTCAAAGCTGTTGAAGGACAAGACAATATACTCTTTGGATTTGGCATTGTTGGTTGCCGGCACAAGGTACAGAGGGGAATTTGAGGAAAGAATAACCAACATAATCTCGACCCTCAAGGAGAGAAAGAACATCATAGTATTCATAGACGAGATACACACATTGGTAGGAGCCGGCAATACAAAAGACAGCCTGGATGCGGCAAACATACTGAAGCCCGCCCTTGCAAGGGGAGAGATTCAGTGTATAGGTGCTACGACCGTGGAGGAGTACAGACAATACATAGAAACTGACGGTGCTTTGTCAAGAAGATTTCAGAATGTCGTTGTAGAGCCGAACACGGAGGAGGAAGCCGTGGTGATTCTCGAAAACATAAAATCGCGTTACGAGCAATACCATAACGTTGTTTACTCTGCGGAAGCGATAAAGGCTTGCGTACATCTTACGCAACGTTACATCAACAACAGATTTCTTCCCGACAAGGCGATAGATGTGATGGATGAGGCCGGAGCAAAGAAACATTTTGAATCCACATTGAGAGATATTCCGTCGGAAAAACCGGAAAACATAGATGTGGAAGACATCGCAAAGGTTGTTTCCTCCATAACCGGTGTCAAGATTGAAAGCATAAACGAGAGCGAGGCGAAGAAGTTGCTCAACATGCAAGGGATATTGTCCAAAAAAGTCATAGGTCAGGATGTTGCCGTGGAAAAGGTGTCGAAAGCCATAAAACGTTCTCGCGTAGGCCTTCAGGACCCCGGCAGACCGATAAGTTCGTTTTTGTTTGTGGGTTCGACCGGTGTCGGAAAGACGCTGTTGGCAAAGGAACTGGCAAAATATCTTTTCGGAAACGAGGACAGTCTTGTCAGACTGGACATGAGCGAATACATGGAAAAGCACAGCGTATCCAAACTGATAGGCTCTCCTCCAGGATATGTGGGATACAAGGATTTGGGACTGTTGACATCGGGCGTCATGACACATCCCTATTCCGTTGTGCTTCTGGATGAAATAGAAAAGGCGCATGAGGATGTCTTCAACATATTGCTTCAGATTCTGGACGAGGGACAGCTGACCGACTCCATGGGCAGGAAGATAAACTTCAAGAACACCATAATCATAATGACTTCCAATGTGGGCAGCAGGAGGCTTAGCGACTTCGGTGTAGGAGTAGGTTTTTCCACCTCGGCAGTCAAAGGCAGTTACTCCTCGCTTGAAAACAGCGTGATAGAAAAGGATTTGAAAAAAACCTTCTCTCCTGAATTTCTGAACAGAATAGATGATATAATATTCTTCAATTCACTGGATTCCAAAATCCTTTCAAAAATTATAAGTCTGGAACTGGACAAATTTTCTGAAAGATTGGAGAACTTATCCGTCAAGGTGGAATTTTCAAAAAACGTGAAGGATTTGATATTGAAGAACTGTTCCGAAGAGCATTATGGAGCAAGACCTGTCAAAAGGATAATACAAAGACTGATAGAAGACGAGATATCCGACTTTCTGCTTTTGAACGGTTCTGAAAAAGAAAAACGTCTGTTTGTAGATGTCGAACGGGAGGAAAAAGAAGGAAAGATAAAAATAGAATTGAAATAATCCGCTTGAGGTGAAAAAGATAAGGAGTTTTTTTGAGGAATTAGGCAGTTATATTTTGTTGATGAAGGAAGTATTCCGCCATCCTCAGAACATGCATGTTTTCAGAAGGAAAGTCATTTTCGAAATGAAAGCTCTCGGACTTGACTCCATACTCATAGTGTTCATAATCTCCATATTTGTAGGGGCGGCGGTCGTTATACAGTTGCTGGCCAACCTGGAAAATCCCATATATCCCAAATGGATTTACGGATTTGCATCGAGAAAGGCCATAATGCTGGAGTTTTCTCCTACCATCATTTCGCTCATACTTGCCGGAAAATGTGCCTCCCGCATAGCTTCGGAACTTGGTTCACAAAGAATATCGGAACAAATAGATGCCCTTGAGGTTATGGGGGTAAACACACCGTCATATCTCATATTGCCCAAAATAGTCGCATCCGTAATATTTTTTCCACTGCTGATTATTTTCAGCATATTCATAGCCATAGGTGGAGGTGCAATAGGTGCCTTGATGATGGGAACACTCACCATGACGGACTATATAGAGGGATTGCGGCTTGAGTATTCCAACATAGACATGACGTTTGCCATTGTAAAGACTTTTGTCAACGCCATAATAATCTCTACAATAGCCTCGTACAGAGGCTACACGCTCAAGGGCGGTTCGGTGGAAGTGGGTGTCCAAAGCACGAAAGCCGTGGTGCAGAGCAGCATAGTGATAATGGTATTCGATTTAATCATAACCGATTTATTCATTTAATGTATGATAAGGGTAGAAAACATCTCCAAATACTTCGGTCAACACAAGGTTCTTGACAACATAGATACGGTTTTCGAAGAAGGGAAATGTAATCTGATAATAGGCAAAAGCGGAAGTGGTAAGACAGTCTTGATGAAATGCCTTGTCGGATTGATATATCCGGATGAAGGATACATACATTTTGACAACAGGATATTGAGACAACTTAGCAAAAAGGAAAAAGTCAACCTCAGGAAGGACATAGGGATGTTGTTTCAGGGCGGAGCCTTGTTCGACTCCATGAATGTTGAAGAAAACGTGATGTTTCCGATAAGGATGTTCCAGAAATCGGATTACAAAACGATGAGGGCAAGGGTTGACTTCTGTCTTGAAAGAGTAAACCTGTCGGGAATCAACAAGCTGTTTCCTTCGGAACTGAGCGGAGGAATGCAAAAGAGAGTTGCAATTGCAAGAGCCATTGCCGCACAACCCAAATATTTGTTCTGCGACGAGCCAAACTCGGGTCTTGACCCTCAGACCTCAATTGTAATAGACAAACTCATACAGGAAATAACCAAGGAATACAAAATGACAACCGTAATCAATACGCACGACATGAACTCGGTAATGGAAATAGGCGAAAACATAAACTTCATATATGAAGGCAAACTTTGGTGGAAGGGAGATTTGAACGTGATATTGGAAACGGACAACAAAGAACTGAATGATTTCATTTTCTGTTCCGCATTGACGAAAAAACTAAAAAAAAGGTAAAATTCGATACGATGAAATACAGCAACAGTAAAATAAACAAAGCCCTGTTGATTACACGGAGAAGTTTGCAGGTTATAGTTATGGCCATAATAATAGTGGCTGTATTTCCTACAAAGTCCAATTTCAAATATGAGTTTTCCAAAGGACAGTTCTGGAAACACGAAAACCTGATATCTCCCATTGACTTTGCAATAGAAAAAAGTGAAAGCGAAATAAATCAGGAGAAAAAACAGATTGAAACAAACAAAAAACTGTTTTACAGGTCAAGCAAGGAGAGAAATGAGGAGTTGATAAAAAAAATACAAGACAAATATTCCGACAAGTTGGACAAAAACAGTCTCGACTATGTTCTGAATATGGCAAACAAATTGTATTCGATAGGAATATTGCAGGAACATTTCGGAAAAGGCGATGGAACGATAATAGTGATAGACAACAACATAGCTCAGGAATACGACATAAGCGACTTTCTTTCACAGAAACAGGCAAATGAACAAATCCAATTGTTTTTGGACAAAAGCAATATAAGGAACAAATCCGAGATATCAAGAATTCTGACCGAGGAAATCAGTGCAAACATAATTTTCGACAGTAAAATGACAGAGCAGGTCCTGCAATCACAGCTGCAGGACATCTCACCCAACAAGGGATTGGTCTCAAAAGGGGAACTGATTATAAGTAAAGGCGAACAGATAGACGACTACAAATATCAGATGCTTTCTTCGCTGAAAAGCGTTTATGAAGGCAAAACAATCAGCAAGGCGAAACGTTATTCCATAATGCTTGGACAGTTTCTCCTTGTCTCAATCGCACTCATGACGATGCTTTTGTTCATAAACCACAGCAGAAGAGAAATCTTTTTGGACAACAGAAAGATTCTTCTAATCTTTTTCGTGATACTGTTCATGAGCCTTGTAATGGCTTTAATCATCCATATAAATCCGAAATACATATACATAGTGCCTTTATGTATCACTCCGATTGTGATAAGAACGTTTTTCGATACCAAGACAGCTCTTTATGTCTTTCTGGTTTCAATAATCATCATAGGTTTTTCCGTTCCTAACAGTTTTGAATTCGTGTTCTACCAGCTCATAGCGGGAATGATGACTATCGTAAGCATAGAACATTCTAACAAACGCTCCAATTTTCTGCTTACAAGTCTGTTGATATTCATCAGCTACGCGCTTATATACATAGCTACCGCACTTATACAGAACGTTGAACTGAATCAGCTGGAAATAAACAGGTTTCTGATGTTTGCACTCAATGCAATAATGATTCTTTTCGCCATTCCGTTCGTATTGGTTCTGGAAAAGATGTTCGGACTTCTAAGCGACTTCTCCCTGATAGAATATACAAATACCAATTCCAAGATATTGAGAGAACTGTCCGTAAAAGCGCCGGGTACATTCCAGCACTGCGTGCAGGTTGCCAACATTGCCGAAGATCTTATTCATGAAATAGGCGGTAACGCATTGCTTGTCAGGGCAGGAGCTCTTCATCATGACATAGGTAAAATAAACACCCCCATATTCTTCATAGAGAATCAGAACACCAACTTCAACCCTCATAGCGAGATAAGCTACGAAGAATCGGCACAGGTCATCATATCGCACGTCACTTTCGGCGTAGCAATCGCCCACAAGTACAAACTGCCCGAATCCATAGTCGACTTCATACGCACGCATCACGGAACAAGCAAGACGAAATATTTCTACAACAAACAGTTGGAGACTTTCCCCGATATGCCGATAGACGAAACGGCATTCACATACAACGGCCCGAGACCGTTTTCAAGAGAAACAGCCGTGGTTATGATGGTTGATTCGGTGGAAGCCGCTTCCAGAAGTCTCAAAAACCATTCCGAACAGGCCATAAGCGACCTTGTGGACAACATAATCGACGGACAAATCAAGGATGACCAGTTCTCAAATTCCAACATAACATTCAGAGATGTCGACAAGATTAAAACCATACTCAAACGCAAACTGCAAAGCATTTACCACGTCCGGATAGAATATCCAGTCAATAAAAACAAATGATGGAAGCAATGATTTTTGCAGCAGGTCTGGGAACAAGACTAAGACCGCTCACAGACAATAGACCCAAAGCCCTTGTAGAAGTGGCCGGATGCACTCTTCTGGAAAGATGCATAAGAAAGCTTATCGGCTACGGCTGCAAACACATCGTAATAAACACCCATCATTTTGCACAAATGATAGAAGAACACATACATACAAAACACTACCCTGCCGAAATACTGTTGAGCAATGAAAAAGACATGCTTCTGGACACGGGCGGAGGTTTTAAAAACGCCGAAAGCCTCTTCTCTAAAACCCAAAACATAATAGTACACAATGTGGACATAATAAGCGATGTGGACTTGCTTGGAATGGAGCGCGAACTGAACGAAAGCGATTCCATAGCCATGCTTGCCGTATCTCAACGCAAAACAAGCCGATATCTTCTTTTCGACAACAAGAATGAACTCTGCGGATGGCAGGACAAAAAAAACAACAGGGAAATCATAAGCAGAAACGTATCCGAAGCTTTTCCTTTCGCCTTCAGCGGCATACAGATACTGAAACCGGAAATTTTCGGAATGATGGAACGCACGGGAGCTTTCTCAATCATAGACGAATATCTGGAACTGTCAAAAAAAGAAAAAATAAAGGCTTTCATACATACGGCAGACAATTGGTTCGATGTGGGAAAAGCGGAAGAACTTAAGGAAATAGAAAAACGACTTACGTAATAAGGCCTGAAAAAGAATAAAAAATTTTGCACTCAAAACTTAATATAGTAATTTTGTGAACCGAAAACGATAGACATAAAGGATTAAAGGAATGAAAAAAACAGGTATTGGATTTGTTTTGTTGACAGTTTTGTTCGGGGGATTCCAAAGTTTTTCCCAAGTAAGCATGCATACGAGTTTGGATTACCAGCTGTTGGGTTATCCTTCATCGGTAAGATACATGAAATGGGAGTCGGCGGATTCCACACTGATAAACCAAAGGACAAGTTTCATAGACGATTATCAGCTTGTCTTCAATGAAAACCGCCAATTGGTAGAAAGGACAAACTATATAAACGGACAGAAGGACAGATATACCAAATACGAATACGACAACAACAGACACCTTGTTAAGGAAACTCTCATGGAGGCCAACAACAAGATAGTATCTGTAACAACCTACAAATACAATTACATAGGCAGGGTTGCCGAAACTGAAACTGTGGATTATCCTCAAAGCCGCGGAGGAGCCAATACGGTCGTTAGAAAAGAATTCTACGAATACAAGGACAACGGTCAGGTAAGCAAATACAAGGTATTTTCGGACAATCAGAAAGACAGCAGGGAAACATCATATTTCTACGGTCCTCAAGACAGTCTCATCTACACCATAACGACGTATTCCTACAACAAAAACGTTGACAGGGTCAATTACAAGCGGGACTACAAACACGACGTGATAGAAAAAACCGTGATAAGGAACGACAAACAGACCAGAAGGGAAACTTATCAATACAACGACAAAGGACTGTTGAAAGAAAAGACGATATACAACCGAAACGACGAAAAACTGCTGACATACAGCTATAAATATGACCAGCACAACTACATGACAGAGGAAACGGCTATAGACAACAAGGGTGTCAAAACGATAGAATACTATTACAAATACGAGAAAGACCAATATTTCAACTGGACAAAAAGAGTGACCTACGACGGATGGGAAGAGAAATACACCGAAAAAAGAGATATAAAATACTTAGACAAGGAGCATTGGTACGAAGACCTTAAGGACGCTGAAACCAAGCGAGTAATTCGCGGGAATTAGCCAATGCAGCTTCCGTAACCTTGTCATTGGAAAGCATTCCGGCTATTTCTTTCACTCTTTCTTCTTGTGAAAGCAATATTATGTTGGATTCGGTCTGATTATCCACCACTTGTTTGTACACCTTGAACTGATTGGATGCCCCGGCTGCCGTCTGCGGAAGATGAGTTATGACTATTACCTGTCTTTTCTTGCTCATATCCCTCATTATGCCTGCAAGCCTTGCAGCTATATCACCGGAAACCCCACTGTCTATTTCATCGAAAATTATGGTTGGAAGATTGTATTCATCCGCCATGACAGCCTTAAGTCCCAACATAAGTCTTGAAAGCTCGCCTCCTGAAGCTGTCTTGTTCAACGCCCTCAATTCCTCTGTCCTGGTTTTGTTGGCATTGAACATAAATTCGACATCGTCAAATGAATCTTCGTTTAAAAAATTTCTTTTCTGAATCCGTATTTTTAAAACGGCGTTCTGCATTCCCATATCAAAGAGAAGAGATTTTATGTTTTCCTCTACCTTTTTTGCCGCCTCAATTCTCAATTCATGAATCTTTTCCGCCTTGACTTCAAGCTCCTTTTCCATAGTCTGCACCCTGGCCTTAAACACTTCCAAATCCGACGATTTGTCAAGCGAGGCGTTCAAACGTTCGGACAAATCGGATTGCAATGCAAGCAGTTCGGATACGGATGAAAGAGCATGCTTTTTTTCCAGCCTGTATATCAAATCCAGACGTTCGCTGTCCCTTTCCAATACATCGGCATCAAAAACCACGCCATCGTTAAACGATGCCAATTCATTGTTAATGTCCTTCAGTTCTATCAGTGCGGAATCCACCCTTTCATACAAAGCTTCAATCTTGTTGTTTGTCCGTGCTATCTTCGACAAGATGTGTTTTATCTCTGCCAGATTGCCCAAAACCGAAGGATACTGCTCGTTATCCATAAGCACAAGGGCGGATGATAAATTTTCCTTTATCTGTTCACTGTTTGAAATCAGTTCTATCTCCTCTTGCAAGGCTTCCTGTTCACCTTCCTGAAGACCGGCATTTTCAAGTTCCTGATACACGAATTCCAGATATGAACGCTCCTTTTCAAATTCGGCCAAAGATTTTTCCTCTTCAGTTATCCTTTTTTTCAATTCGGAATATTCTCCGTATTCTTTGGCATAATCCGCCAACAGTGCCTTATCACTTACATAAGAATCCAAAACGGATAATTGGAAAGCCTTGTCGTTCAGTTTTATAGTGCTGTGTTGGGAATGTATATCGACAATCCTCCCTCCTATTTCCTTCATCAGCGACAACTGTACGGGAGTATCGTTTATGAAGGCCCTTGACTTGCCGCTCGGAAGAATCTCCCGTCTGAATATGCTTTCCCTTTCAAAATCCAAATCATCAGCCTCAAACAACGGCCTGTAAGAATCCTTCATCTCGAAAACTGCTTCGACAAGACATTTCTTCTGTTTGTCCAAAAGGACATCCGTGTCGGCTCTCTGTCCGAGAACAAGTGTCAATGCTCCAAGAAGAATGCTCTTGCCGGCTCCGGTCTCTCCACAGATAGCCGTAAATCCGGAGGGAAAATCCACCTGCACGGAATGAATCAATGCGTAATTCTCAATCTTCAAAGACAACAACATAAAAAACCTTCAGTTATTTTATTTCACATTCAAGGACATTCTCCCCGTTCATTTCCATACTGAATATATCGCCTGTTGAAACAGTAAAAGAACAAGGGGAAAAACCTACAAAAAGAAGGTCTCCCACCTTAAGTGTAACATAACGCGAAATATATGCAATCAACTCTTGGACTGAAAAAACAAAACAAGAGGAGTTCATTTCGAAAATTTTCTGTCCGTTTTTGCAAAATGCGAAAGAAAGATTCCTCAGATCAATTCCTGTCGTTTTCAAGTCGAAACAATCGCTCACAACCAAAGAATAATCGAAACCCTTGGAAAGAGTCCACGACAAGGAATTCCGTTTTTCTTTCTCAAGCAAATCCATGCAGGTCATTTCCACCGCCAACAGGAATTCGTTATAGAAACCATCGGCATATTTCTCGGTTATGCTCTTCCCTATATGGTTTATTCTCACGGCCAAACCGCAACGGGCGGATATGTCATTGGAAAAATCAGGATAGTAAAACGCTTCGTTGTCTTTCAGAATGCATGTATCGTTTTTTGTGTACAATATAGGTTCTCTTGACTTAAGCCTTATCCTATCCTCTTCTTTTTCGCAATAATTGTCCTCTGCACAGATTATTTTCATAAGCTGTTGTTTTTGGTCATAGCTCTCATTCTCACTTCCGTTATCAGGCGTTTGGTCGTCAATGGAAAATCGCTGTTCATCATCCATGCATAATATGCAGGCTCTATTCTGAATACCTCTTCCAAAGTTTTACCCTTATGCTTACCGAAATTGAAACACTCCTTATGGTTACTGTCGTACACGATATGACCTACCATGTCAGCCCAATTGCCTTGTGCGGAAAAGTCTGCCAAAGCCTTTACATCGTTTTGCACAGGATATGACATTTTTCCGTCCTTGTCCTGATAAGGAACGTCCTTGTAGAAATCCAGCTGAGCCTTCAGCACTTCCAATGTAGCTCTTGTATCGGCATTTGCGGTGTGTGCATCGAGCAAATCCTTGTTGCAATAGAATTTATAAGCCCCCTTAAGGGTACGCGGCTCCATTCTGTGGAATATGTTCTGCACATCGACAAAGCGACGGTTGTTGACAGGAAAATCTATCTCGGCTCTGAGGAACTCCTCCACAAGCATGGGTATATCAAATTTGTTGGAATTGTATCCGCACAAGTCGGCATTGTCTATGAACTGCAATATCTTCGGTGCAAGTTGCTTGAATGTCGGTTCGTTCGCAACATCCTCGTCCCTGATGCCGTGTATTGCTGTCGAGGCTTCCGGGATGTGCATCTGCGGATTGACCCTTACAGTCATTTCCTGCTCGCTTCCGTCGGGCATAACCTTTATAAGGCACAATTCTATTATTCTGTCGTGTCCTACAACAACGCCAGTACTTTCTATGTCAAGCACCACAAGCGGCTTTGTCAAATTCAGCTTCATATCAAACTATTTTGCATTGTCCTTAATTTCCAACAACTCCAATTCAAACACCAAAGTGGAATAAGGAGGTATCTGTCCTCTTTGACGAGAACCGTAAGCAAGCGACGAAGGTATTACAATTATGGCCTTTTCTCCTTCTTTCATCAACTTCACCCCTCTTTCAAATCCGACAATCATTTGTCTTTTTCCAATTGTAAACTCCAAAGGTTCCCTGCCTTCAGATGAATCGAACACCTTTCCGTCAAGGAACTTGCCCGTGTAATGAACCTTTACAACGTCCAGACTGTCGGGGTTGCTGCCATGTCCTTCCCTTATCTGCTTGTAATAAATCTCGTCGAAAGGTATGTTGCTTATGTTGTTGTCCGCAAGATATTTCATCACCCTTTCACTCTCTGTGAGCTGCAAGCTGTCGTTTATCCTCATCCGCTCCTTGTATGCGGCTTCCATTTCCTTCTGATATTCAGCCAAAGGCTGCCTGCGCTCAACCTCTACCTTATACAAGGCATAGTCTCCCTTTTTGAAGAAAGGCGGAACCTTCTGTATTTTGGCTATTGAGTCATAAGGAAAAGCGAAAGTATATACCTCACCCTCTCTCATCAAAAACAAACCGTCTATCATGTCTCCCTTGAAAGCCCGATTGGCCGCCATGGCTCCGAACATGGGAGCCGAAGGCATTTTAAAACCGTCGAAAACCAGCGAATCACCATATTGCAAAGAATATCTTCCACTGACAACATCGCCTTCAACGACCTTGTCGCCCTGAGGATTGGATTTTTCAACTCTGTACAGAACTCCCGTACTGTCCTGCTTGAAACCCGATGGCAACTGAGCAAAACCACCGCAAGCAAAACAAACAATCATAAAACTAAAAATGAAACCCTTGTTTATCATGACCTGTTCAAATTTACTTTTCAACCTTTACCAATTCTATGTCAAATATCAAAGGTGTATAAGGCGCAATCGCACCGAATCCCATCTCCCCATAGGCTATTTTGGAAGGAATAAGAACCTTGCACCTTTCACCCTTTCCCATGTACGTTATGGCTTCAGTCCATCCTGCTATCAGACCATCGTCACCCAAAACAAACTCAAAAGGCTTGTAAGCCTGATTCGGATTGAATATACCCGCGTTTCTGGCCGTTGCTTCCTTGTTCGTGTCAAGAACCTTCCCCGTAGTGTCGGCAACCGAATAGTAAACAGCTACAAGGTCTCCGAAGTCAGCCTTTTCCTTCTGCCCGTTAGAGGACTTCAAGATGTAAAGTCCGCTTTCCTTCCTTTCGGCCTTCGGATATTTTCTGGCAACGAACGCTCTCAATACCGAGTCCTCCGCAGCATACATCGCATTTACCTGTCTGTCATGCTCCGTAAGCTCTTTCTGCGATATGATTTGATGTATCTTGAGATAAAAATAAATCTTGTCATTAGGCCTTGCCTTGAATCCCGACAAATATTTCGTCACACTGTCCGCAGGAGCTATCATTATTGCAGAGTCTCCAAGATGCATGTTCAACAAAAACTCGTCAAGACTTCCCGGTTTGGGACTTTCTATCCTGAACAATCTGTCGGGCGAACCGAAATTGGAAGACAATACAACCGAATCATTCTGCCTTATCTCCAACTCTCCCAACAATATATCGCCGACCTTGGCCTTTGGAGCAGTCTTGTTCTCCAAGCAATGCTTAAAAGAAAAACCCAATTCTGTCTCTACAAAACCGTTGTCCCCGTCCTGCCTCGAACAAGAAAGGCATATAAAACAAAACAACAATACGAAAACGCTACCAATATTATTCATAGCCATATCTATCTTATCTCTTTAACCTTTAATGTATAAACCAATGTTGCAGACTTTGGAATCCTGTCTCCATCACCCGACAGACCATATGCCAAATTGTAAGGCACTATGACCCTTGCAAGAGAGTTAAGGTTCAAATACCTTACAGCCAACTGCAAACCCAAAGGCACCTCGGAATCTTCCCCGACCCTTATCCTCAAAAGACCGTCCTGTCTGCTGTCATACACCTTTACCCCGTTGAGCAATTCACATTCATATTCCAGAACCACTTCATCACCATCCTTGACAGAAACGGACCCGCCCTTTTCCATCACCTGAATGAACACTCCCTCTCTTTGCTCTACTTTCCATCCTCGCCTATCAGCGTAAGTCCTTATCTTATCCTCCTCCTTCTTCAACATCACCTTGTTGGTTCTCTCCAAACCGTCATTCATCTTCTCTTCACGTACGCTCAGGGAATCTTTCTTGCGCATGGCCTCAGGAGTTATGTCCTCCTCATTGTAATTCCGTCCGCAGGAAAAAAACAAAACTGCAATAAAAAACAAACTAACCCTTAGTTTCATGCAAATTGTTTCTTATCTGATTTTCAAATATTTCAATAGTCTTATCTAAAGTAAAGAATGATGTACCTCCCGCCGCCTGCACATGACCTCCCCCATTCCAATAATCTGAAGCAAACCTGTTCACGTCAATTTCAGCAGAGGTAGAACGGAAAGACATCCTTATCCTGTCTGAACGCTCGGAAAGCAATGCACCGAATCTGACACCTTCCACCCTCAGACAATAATTCACAACACCCTCCAAATCCCCTTTCCTAAAGTCAAAACGCTGCAAATCATCTCTTGAAAGAGCTATATATGCCGCAGAATGCTCCGGAAAAACCTTCATGCGTTCAAGCAAAGAAAAACCCAGCAGTCTCAACCTGTTTTCACTGCCCTCATCCATGACCTTACGCTTCAAACTGGCCATAGGAACACCTGATTCCGCCAATTCGGCCGCCACATCAAAACAATCGCGTCTGCCACACGAATAACTGAAACAACCAGTATCAGTACACAAACCTACATAGATAGCACTTAAAATACGAATATCCAATGATTTATCACTTAAATGCTTAAGTATTTTATAAACAAGCTCGGAAGTAGAAGAGGCATGCGGATCGGAAAAAACCATATCCATTTCCGCAGGGTCAACATGATGATCTATCAAGACCTTCTTGCAATCCGATTGGGATATGCACCTTTCCAATTCTTCGGAAGCACGCGAAAGCCTGTTAAAGTCCAAACAAACAACAAGCCCCGCATCCTTGAACAAAGCCCTTGCCCTGCCCAAGTCAACAGAAGCTATAACCGGATTAAAACCGTCGAAAAGAAATCCGAGATTGGAAGGATATTCATTAGGGTAAACAACAGCGGCATTCTTGCCACAAGAGTTCAGATAGCAATACATCGCAACCGTCGATGCCACCGCATCACCGTCCGGATTGGAATGGGAAACCAATACGATATTATCAGCCTCCGAAAGCAATCCGCCAAACTCCAACACCTTGTCTCTATCAAAATCCATATCAAAAGCGGCAAACAAGCCTTAAAACCCTGCAAAGATATGGATTTATTTCTGTCCAAAAACCATAAGACAAAACAAAACACAGCTTTTTTATCAACAACTAAACACCCGGTTTGTACTCCTCGAATGTACGGTCGGAATAAAACAGGACAATCCTTTCGATATTCCTTTGCTTTACTGTTTTGGATACAATTTTCTCTTTCTCTTTTATTTCCGTTACTGCAACAGTATTCCTCTCAGGCTTTTTCACTGTATCACCATCCCCCTCTGCAAACAGTGTCGGCTGTTCAAAAATTTCTTTCTTATCATCCTCCCTTATCATCTTTCCCTTTCCGAAAATCAACCAGTCCGAATTCACTTTGTCAAACTTATTCAGCACTTTGGAAACAAAGTCCAAACTCGGCTTGTTGCGTCCGGACAATATGTGGGACACATTCGAAGGCTGAACTCCAACAGCTTCCGCAAACTGACCGGCCGTCAGCTTGTAATACTCCATAATTTTCTCTATACGCTTCTCCATTTCATTCTGCTTTTTACTTTACAATTGTAAACAAAAGGACTTATCTTTGATTTACAATTGTAATCTCAAATATTACGAATGTAATTATGATATTGTTTCATAATATCTAATGTTTTTGTACGCTTAGTTTACAAATGTAAACATGAATAAAAAAAGCCTGTCAATAACTTGACAGGCTCCTTTCGAAAAACAGCTTGAACTATATCTTGCTTATGGTCTAATTGAACATATCCTTCATCTTTCTGAAAAAGCTTTTATCCTTGTCTGTAGGTCTCGGATTGAAAGTATCGCTCTTGTCCATTGATTCGAGTATCTTCTTGTCCTCCTTGTTGAAACTTCTCGGAACCCAGACATCAACCCTGACCAAAAGGTCTCCGTGATAACCGCTGTTAACATCAGGCAACCCCTTGCCCTTAAGACGATATACCCTACCCGACTGGGTACCCTGCTCTACCTTGAACTTTACCTTTCCCGTCAAAGTGGGAACCTCCAGCATCGTTCCGCGGACAGCATCCGCAAAAGTGACGTATGTCTGCAAGCACAGATTGTCGCCGTCCCTCTCGAACACATCATGCTTTATCTCCTCTATCAAAACAATCAAATCACCGTTTATTCCGTTCCTTGCACCTGCGTTTCCCTTGCCGGCCATTGACAACTGCATTCCGTCGGCAACTCCCGCCGGAATCCTGACCGTTATTATCTCCTCGCTCTGAACTATTCCCTCTCCGTTGCAATCAGGACACTTGTCCTTAATGACAGTACCCTCTCCATCGCAATAAGGACACACGCTTCGCGTCTGCATGTTGCCCAATATCGTTCTCTGAACCTGTGTTATCATTCCGCTACCGCCACAATGAGAACAAGTGGTACGTTCACTGCCGGCCTTGGCTCCGCTACCGTTACAGCTCTTGCACGGAACATATTTCTTAACCTTCAGTTTCTTCTCCACACCGGAGTTTATCTCCTCAAGGGTCAGTTTTATCCTTACCCTGAGATTACCTCCTCTGTTCACCCTTTTGCCGCCACCCCTGCGTGAGGAACCGAAGCCGCCAAATCCGCCGAAACCTCCATCTCCGAATATGTCGCCGAACATGGAGAAAATGTCATCCATATTCATGGATGCACCTCCGCCGAATCCGCCCTGACCGTCCACACCGGCATGTCCGAACTGATCGTATCTAGCCCTCTTATCCTTATCTCTCAAAACGTCATAGGCCTCCGCCGCTTCCTTGAACTTCTCTTCAGCTTCCTTATTGCCGGGATTCTTGTCCGGATGATACTTTATCGCCAGTTTCCTGTACGCCTTCTTCAATTCATCATCCGTCGCATTCCTGGACACCCCCAGCACTTCATAATAATCTCTCTTTGCCATAACTCAAAAAATTACATAGCAACAACCACCTTTGCATATCTTATGACCTTGTCATTAAGATAGTATCCCTTGGTCGTCTCGTCTATCACCATGCCCTTGTCCTCCTCTTTGCTTGCAGGGACTCTTGCAATGGCCTCGTGTATATTCTCGTCAAACTTGCAGCCCTTGGCATTCATGGGCTTCAATCCCTTATGGGACAAAATATTTATAAGCTTGTTGTATATCAACTCCAAACCCTCCTTCATCTTGACAAACATCTCGTCATCATTACCCGCCAAAGTATCCAATGCCCTCTCGTAATCATCTATCACCGGCAGCAAATCCTTTATCGTACCTTCGGCAGCGGTCTGTATAAGCTCCAGTCTGGCCTTTGACGTCTGACGTCTGTAATTCTCAAAATCGGAATACAGCAACAGATACTTGTTGTTCAACTGTTCGTATTTGGCCTTGAAATCCTCAGACGTTCCGTTTTCCTTATTTTCTGCGGCATTCGTTTCCGACTCCTTTTCAATCATTTCCTCCTGTTGATTTTCAACTTGCTTTTCCTCTTCCATCTTCTTGCGTTTATTTTGTCTTCTACTCATACATTCTTTTTTATCCTTTCTGAAACCTGATTCCAGAAAATCGAATCCTTATTCCAATTTTTTAGAATCAAATTCCATTTTCATGAAATCAAATTCCATTCCAAAGTTGTTTTTATGTCACATTGTCAGTCTCTGTGTTTGAATATGTCCTGTGGTGACAGAGGACGCTGGGACTCAAGCCAGATAAAACCTTTGAGCATCTTGTCCTCCTCCTTTATCCTGTCCTTGTCGTCAAGGTAAAACTCGGGCTTGTCAACTGCCGTCATCTTTTCCAGTTTGCCCTTTTTGAAATACATCTTCAAACCGACACTCGACCCTATGTTTATTCCGGTCAACTGTTTCTTGTCCTTGTCCTCCTCCCAAAAATGATAAATCGTCCTGACATTGCCCTGCATCTGCGCATATGCAATCCTGCTGTCCTCGAATTCGGCAGCAAAAACCCTGCCGCTCACCTGGTTGAAATACATTTCGGTTGCGGTATCCGAGTTCTGTACTATGAAAGAATTGGGATACATTCTCATGGATTTTATTCCTCCTTCGGCAACTGTCAGCACAATGGTGTCGGCCGTAAACTGGTTTTCCTCGTTCCACATTACCGGACGCACCGTGAGGAATGCCAGGGAATCGTCAACGAAATAGTGTATCATCTCGGCGGCAAGCTGTACATCCTTTTTGAAAACCTTGGCATGGGCATATACCATAAGCTCTTTGGCGTGCATTGCGGTATCGAAATCAACCCAAAGCGTATCGCCGTGCATGTAAAGCGTATCTTCCTTTTCGGTCTGCATGACACAAAGCCGTCCTGTCAGAAAGGCATAGGGCAAAGAATCCTTCTTGTCAAGCTCAAGATAGTCCGAACGGGTCATAATGTCGTTTGCCGTATCATTTATAGTCACATTGAAAAAAGCCTTTCCCACATCCTTTCCGGTATTGTACAATATGCTGTCGGCCTTCAATGTCTTGGAATCCCTTATTATGCAATTGTCCCTGCGCAAAACGGCATCTTCGGTCTCGGTGTTGTACTGGCCTTCTGTGGTCAATATCCTGACACTGTCGGTTGTAAATATGTCCGTCTGTGCAAAAAAATAGGATTCGTGACTTTTGCTGTCATAGGCAACCGAATCGGACTGTATGAAAGCATTAGGGGTATTTATTTCAACATTATCTGTAAACTCGAAATATTTTGTGTCGATATAATACGTTCCGAACTGGCTTTTAAGCACATTTTCCTCATCCCATATATCGGCCTTGTTGGTATATCTCACGTTGTTTTCAACCCTGTCGAGCAACATGTAATCTGTCTGAAGGGTAACCTTGCCATCGTGCAGCGTAACCACCTTTCCGAATATCTCCGCCACCTTTGTATTGCCGTCATAAAACAGTTCGTCTCCATACAAGTGAACAGTATCCTCATATATGTGAATGTTGTTGTAGGCGCTTATGTAGTTTTCGGTTTTGTTCAGTATTGCAGAATCGCAAAGCATTATCATGCCCTCATGCTCAAAGACTACATTACCCTTTAAAACCAAGTGATTGGGGAAAGAAGGCATTCTCTCTCCCCAATCAGACTTATAGTTAATTTTTTCTTGAGCAAAACAACTGCCGAATACGGAAACCAAACCTAAAACAAGAAGAAACGCTCTTGTTGTGGCAGGATTATTCTTCATCGTATTCATCATCGGAACCGACAAGTCCCTGATATCTGAATGACTTGTCGTATGTCAACTTGATGTATTTCTTGTCCTTTCTTCCCTTTATCTTTTCGCTCAACTCAAGATAATAATACGTCGTGAGCTTTCTGTCGGTTACAGTCCTTCTGTACTTGATATCGTAATCCACCTTTTGGAATTTCTCTATCTTGGCTTCAGGATATCTGGTCGAAAGGTCCTTGAGAATCAACCGAGGGTATCTGTCCTTTTCCACATTGGTAGTCGTTGTCATCAACATGCCGTCAGGCTTGTACAACATCTCCATTTCACGACCTCTGTTTTCATAAAAGGCCCTGTAATTACCATCCTCCTCTTTCCATTCCCTTACCTCAAGGCGAGGATATCTCTTTTTGAAAGCATTTGTCACCTCTTCAGGTATCTTGGCCTGCTCAAGCGGATCCGGAACATCTATTTCCACATCCTTCGATGTGCTTTTCTTTCCTTCCTTTCCATCCGAGTCTATCTTTATCTCAAGACCGCTACCCTCCAATGCCGCTCTTTCCGCCATCTTCTTCTGACGGTACTCTATGGCTTCAGGGTTCAACCTTGCGATATAGTCTTTCTTTACATAGTCAGGGTCAGGTGCATTGGTCTTTGTCAACTTTCCCCTCGGGTCAAATATCATCTCATATTCCGTCTGGCCCACACCCTTCATTGCAATGATAAGGCGGTAATAGTTATCACCGGAGAAATCCTCCACATACTCGGATTTCTTTATCCTGTAACCTGGATAATTGTTCAGAAAATAATTTGCGACAAGCGTAGGCAATTCCTGCTCCTGCACATTGAAAATAGTAAACTGCCAATTCCCGCCTGCCGTAAGGAAGACACGTCCTATCTGTCCGTCAATGCTTATCTCGGCGACATACTGTCCCGTTTCAAAATACCAACCCTGCAACTTATAGTCCGAATAAGTGTTCTCCAGTCCAAGCCTTACCTCCTGCGGTATGTCTGAATTACGCAATTTCTGAGCATTGGTTGCAAAAGAAATCACAAAAAACAAAACTAACAATGCTATTCGCTTCATCTGCTGTAATATGTTTTCATTATTATAATTCCGTTCGGATTATAGTGTCCTTTCTGTCAGGACTTGTGGACACCAACGCAACAGGCAATCCTGTCTTCTGCTCTATCATCGCTATGTAATCCTTCATCCTTTGCGGCAAAGCCTCATAATCACCCACTCCTCCGACATCCTGCAACCATCCATCATAATCGGAATAGAGAGGACTTATACTTTCTTCCATGTCATAAGGCACATT
The DNA here is from genome assembly GCA_944320415.1 of uncultured Bacteroidales bacterium. Taxonomy (GTDB): domain Bacteria; phylum Bacteroidota; class Bacteroidia; order Bacteroidales; family P3; genus Onthomorpha. Next base: position 51,593 of record CALUHJ010000015.1, on the reverse strand, counting down.
CATCGTACGCTTTCCATTTATCTCATAAGAATCACACACCTTTATACGACTGAAACCGTTCATCACATCTATCTTCATAAGCATCAGATGCGTAACGCCGTTTAACATGCAGGCATATCTCAACGCAGGTATATCCAACCATCCGCAACGTCTCGGCCTTCCGGTTGTAGAGCCGAACTCCCTGCCCTTTTGACGCAATTCCTCACCGTCTGCATCGAACAACTCCGTTGGGAAAGGTCCGCTGCCCACCCTTGTGCAGTACGCCTTGCATATTCCGAATACCTTTCCAACCCTCGAAGGCGCTATACCCAGACCTGAACAAACCCCTGCCGTTATGGTATTGGATGATGTAACAAAAGGATAAGAACCGAAATCAATGTCCAACATCGAACCCTGAGCCCCCTCGGCCAATATCTTCAACCCCTTGTCCAAAGCCTCATTCAGATAATACTCACTGTCTATCACCTTAAGACCCTTCAAGAAATCCAACGCCTCAAACCACTGCCTCTCATACTCGGACAATGTCTTGTCCTCAACCCTGAAAGCATCGACATCATAGCCCAAAGACCTTATAAGGTTGAGATGAGATTCCTTAGCCTTTTCATAGACAGCCTTAAAGTCGCTTCTTGCAATGTCACCGACTCTCACGCCCACACGCGCCACCTTGTCGGTATAGGCAGGACCTATGCCCTTCAGAGTGGAACCTATCTTGCGCTCTGCCTTGGAGGCCTCATTGGCCGCATCCAGCAATCTGTGCGTAGGCAAAATAAGATGAGCTTTTCTGGAAATGTAAAGGTTGGTCCGAGGTTCAAAACCTATCGACTCCAAAGCGGCAAACTCCTTGCGCAAAATGACAGGCTCAACCAATACTCCGTTACCTATGACATTTATCTTATCCCTGTGACATATCCCAGAAGGTATTATATGCAACACATGCTTTATTCCTTCAAACTCAAGGGTATGCCCCGCATTCGGTCCGCCCTGAAACCTCGCTATTATATCGTAGCGCGGTGCCAGAACATCCACAACCTTTCCCTTTCCCTCATCTCCCCACTGCAAACCGAGAAGTACATCTATCTTACTCATACGCTATAAACTTATTCTCATTAACGCACAAAAACGTTACAAATTTACACAAAAAAACTTTACCACACAACACAACCCGTCAATTTTGCCATCAAAGACCCGTCACAACAACGACAGATGATACTCCACCAAAGCATCCAAAGGCGCCTTCACAACCTTGCCGACCCTCATGCCGTAACGCCCCGCAACCCTCTCGAACTCCTCCCTGGCAAGGTAGCCTATGCTGCCGACAATGTTTATGTCATACTTTGCGTAGTCGGTATAATGACACACCTGATGAATGAAGAAAGAGTCAAAGGCATCCTCTATAATGGCGGCAATGTATTGATGAGACTTGTTCTCCATGGCAAAACACGCAAAAGAGGCAAGATAATAATTGGGTGCCTCCTCCTTGTAAAGACGGTTGAGAAAATCAGTCTCATCACCCGGATAGCGTCTTGCAAACTCCTCATGCAGTTCCTTGGGCATCCTGCCACGCAAATATTCCCTGAGCAACAGCCTACCTATATTGGTGCCCGCCCCCTCGTCGCAAAGAACATAGCCGAGCGAAGGCACATTCTCCACAATGCGGCTGCCGTCATACAGACAGGAATTGGAACCCGTCCCCAATATTGCGGCAATGGCGGCAGTCGAACCGCACGCAGCCCTGGCTGCACCGAGCAGGTCTCCCTCCACCTCAATGTCCGCATCAGGAAAAAAAGGTCTAAACCATTCCTCCACCTCCACCTGTTTGGGCCTTGCACTGCAACCCGAGGCATAAATGAAGATACCGCTCACCTCTGCACCCTTCACATTGGGCACTATCACCTCTTCCAGTTCCCTCCTCATGGTATCGGCCGAGACATTATACGGATTCATGCCCCTCGAAACAAAACGGGACACAAACCGTCCCCCTTCAACCACAGCCCAATCCGTCTTGGTGGAGCCGCCGTCAGCTATCAGTATCATATCTTCCTGCTTCCTTTTAAAACTAATCAATGCGGATGCAAAAGTAACAAATAAATCCCAACCGCAACAAACAGCCACACACCTTATTTAAAGGAAAAGGGCGGAAAAAGCCTCTACAGCTTTTCCGCCCTGAGCATATCTGCCAAAATATCCGTTACTCCTTATCGCTTTTTCTATCCGTATTATCTTTATGAAACAACAAATAGAAAACTCCGTTGTCTTCATACATTTCCTTAACGTACTCACCTGCTTTCTTCTTATCGGAAATCAAGGTCAACAATTGTTCAGTGTCAGCTGCCCACCCCGTAGAAGAATAATTTTTCAAGTTCTCTTCCTTAAAACATTTTTTCAAGAGAACATTTACATTAGATAAGTTTTGTACCTTTTTCGATGATAATTCAATAAAAGAGTTTTTTTTCTGTTCAAAGGAAATATCATTTTCAGGAGTCCATCCAGCAATTAATTTTGTTGACAAAGGTCGAATAATATTTATCTCAATCCAATCAGCGGCAGCCTTATCTGAGCAAAATTGCTTACGATATCGAGAGCATTTTATATTTGTTCTAACTTTTTTTTGTTCAGAATTGACATAATAAAATTCAACTCTCCATCCACTTTTCGATTTTTTAAGCACTGGCAAAGTAAAGTTCGGCACAAAATTATAACGTTTTTTCCCTTCCATAGTTTAATTTAAACACTATTATTCAAATAATTACATTCAACTCAAAAATATTGCGTAAAAAACACTAGGCATTTTTTAGCCTCTAATTTTACATAACAAATATTCATTTTTTTCAAAAAGTAAAATCACATCAACAACAAAAAAAACAGGACAAATTTACAAGAAAAATATTTCTCTCACAAAATCATCTCGCCTCGTATTCTTTCATCTTCTCTATGAATATAGAATTGTCCTCAACATACTTTTCACTCGTAAACACAATATGCTTGTCGGGCGAGACAAGATAATACGAAGGATAATACCTGAAGCCAAACTTTTCCTTAAGACCCTTGCCGGCATAAACTATTCGTCTTATACCGTATTTATCCGCCGTCTTTCTCAAATGGTCAATATAGGACACATAAGGATTGACACACAAGACCTTTATGCCTGCCTGTTCCAAGGAGGTCGTACCATTTTCACTCTTTTCCTTTTCGTAATCAACCATCCACTGCTTGCATGGCCTGCAAGCATCGTACCACGTCTCTATCAATACCCAGCCTTCCTGCTGTCCCAAAGTGGTGGTGTCACCATTGACATTGACAAAAGGATGTTCCAATATATCATCGGTCAGTTTATCCAAAACCTTTTCCATTTCTGTTGTTGTTTCCTGCAAATGATTATCACCAAAAGGATTACTGTCGTCATAATGTTTATATACGGCATATGCAGGATTCCTTTCACTGAAAATACTGTCATACTCTGCGGTCTTGTCTTCAAAGGACACATTCTTGTACCTGCATACTGTTTTAGTAAAGATGATATTCTCACGAACCACCTCATCAACATCACTCGGCAAAGAAACAACCACACTGTCGAACCACTGCTTGTCCTTGTTGTAATAAAAAACAATATCTGGTCTATACCAAGGTGTCCAAGAGCCGTCTTCGGTCGAAGTTTTTTTTCTACCTTTTTTCCCCATATAGACCTTGCAATGATGTCCTCCTATCACTGTATCATTTATTATCCTGTCAACATATTCAAGCGGCTTGAATTCTCTAAAATAAGAGAAAAAAACATCATCGCCATAATAATTACCCAACTGATAATAAACGAAGGTTTTATAAGGATTCAAATCAACCTCTTCTATATCAAAAGCCACCACCTTTTCCGTCTCCCAATCGGAACGATACGTATGTATTTCCTCACATGCAGGATCAATATAAACAAGGCTTTTCGTATCAAAGCGCGAATAATTAATATCATGAAAACAATAACATACCGGATTCTTTTTTACGCTTCTGTCAAAAGATATGCTATAAAGGCGGGGAATCACCTCCCCGTCTTTAGTAAAATCTTCCTGTTCAACCGTATATGAAATATAAGGGTGTTTTTCCAACAACTTGTCCAATTCACTATAAAACCCACGTGTTTTGGAATCTTGAGAGTAACCGAACAATGACTGCATCAATATAACACAGCCCAAAAACAATACTTTTTTCATCATATTTCCTCCTTGTTTGTTAAAAACCAAATTTCACTACTGTCTGCCAAAATATCCGTCCCTCACAAAATCATCTCGCCTCGTATTCTTTCATCTTCTCTATGAATATAGAATTGTCCTCAACATACTTTTCACTCGTAAACACAATATGCTTGTCGGGCGAAACAAGATAATACGTAGGAGAATACATGAAGCCCAACTTTTCCTTAATACCCTTGCCGGCATAAACTATTCGTCCTATACCGTATTCATCCGCTGTCTTTCTCAGATAGTCAATATAAGACACATAAGGATTGACACACAAGACCTTTATGCCTGCCTGCTCCAAGGAGGTCGTACCCTTTTCTTTCTTTTCATTTTCGTAATCAACTATCCACTGCTTGCATGGCCTGCAACCGTCGTACCACGTCTCTATCAATACCCAGCCTTCCTGCTGTCCCAAAGTGGTGGTGTCACCGTTGACATCAACAAAAGGATGTTCCAATATATCATCGGTCAGTATATCCAAAACCTTTTTCGTTCTCGGTTTTGGCGAAGAATAGTGTTCACCATAAGGTTTACTGTCGTCAAGATGTTCATAGATGGCATATACAGGATTCCTTTCACTGAAAATACTGTCATACTCTGCGGTCTTGTCTTCAAAGGACACATTCTTGTACCTGCATACTGTTTTAGTAAAGATGATATTCTCACGAACCACCTCATCAACATCACTCGGCAGGGAGGTAACTACGCTGTCAACCCACTGTTTGTCCTTGTTGTAATAAACAACCACATCTGCATGAAACGGCGGCGTCCAACAAGTATCCGATATTAGAAGTTTTTGTGCACCTGATCTTCCTATATAAACCTTGCAATGACTTCCTCCCATCACCGTATCCTTCACTATCCTGTCAACATACAACATCCGATCTCTACCCAGAGAATACGAAAAAAACAAATCATCACCATAAGAATTATTCAACTGATAATAAGCGAAGTTTCTATAAGGATTCAAATCGATCTCTTCTACACCTAAAAAATCTACCTTTTTTGTCTCCCAATCGGAACGATACGTGTGTATTTCCTCATATACTGGGTCAATATAGACAATACTATCCTTATCTAATCTCGAATATCTCCCACCAAAACAATAACATACAGGATTCTTTTTTACGCTTCTGTCAAAAGATATGCTATAAAGACTGGGAAATGATTCCCCGTCTTTATCAAAGTCTTCCTGTTCAATCGTATATGAGATATAAGGGTGCTGCTTCAACAATTTAGTCAAATCAAGTTGATAGCGAAGCGTTTTAAAAAATTGAGAGTAACCGAACAATGACTGCATCAATATAACACAGCCCAAAAACAATATTTTTTTCATATAATTCCAGTGTTATATACTATTAATAAAAAACAATATAAACACAGGCAAATATACGGTCTTTTCTTTATTCTACAAAAGAAATCAATGTATTTTTTTTAGTACATATGCACAAAATTGATAAACATTCAACAAAAACAAAGGAGGGAAAGGCATGCCTTTCCCTCCTTGCAGATAAAAACAGCAACAAATGTCGCTTAGATGAACTTTATTTCCTTCAATGCTTCAACGATAAGTCCGAATGTATGTTCCATGTCGTTGTCCAGACCGACTGAGTAGCGCACCAATCCTTCGCTCATGCCCATCTTCTTCTGTATTTCTTCAGGAACTTCCGAAGATGTGGACTTGCCCGAACATGAGAACAAGGTGCGGAAGTAACCCAAAGACACTGCAAGATAGCCTACGCCCTTTGCCTGCATGGCCTCCATGAACCTGTTGGCTCTTTCGGCCGTTCCGAGGTCTATCGCTATCATTCCACCGTAGCCGAAGCCTTCGTTCATCTGCTCGGTCATCAACTTGTGGTCTATATGGTCGTCGTTGCCCGGATAGTTCGCCTTGATGCCTATTTCATTGAATCTCTTGGACAGGTATGCCGCATTTTTGGAGTGCTGCTGCATACGTATGTGCAAGGTGTAAAGATTCTTCAATATGGACGTCGAACGGAATGAATCCAACACCGGACCCAACAACATGGCCGTTCCGTCGTTTACGTCTATCATGGCGTTTATCGTTGCCTTGTCTGCACAGATGGCGCCGGCAACACAATCGTTCTTGCCGTTGACAAACTTGGTCATGGAATATATCACCACATCCGCACCCAACTTGTAAGGCGAGAATATCATGGGGGTGAAAGTGTTGTCAACCAACAGCTTGGCACCTGAAGCAGAAGCTATCTTCTTCAACTCTCCCACATTGGCTATTCTCAACAAAGGGTTTGACATAAGCTCGGTATATACCACCTTGGTGTTTGGACGCATTGCAGCCTTCACCTCCTCAAGGTTGGTGGTATCGACAAAGGTAACCTCAACGCCGTACTTTACTATGTAGTTCTTAAGAAAAGCGAATGTTCCGCCGTAAACGGTCTGTGATGCCACACAATGGTCTCCCGCTTTCAAAAAGTGCATCAACGAACATGTTATCGCAGCCATTCCCGAACCGGTAACCCAAGCGGCTTCGGTGCCTTCCATGGCCGCAAGAGCCTGGCAAAGCGCGAAGTTGGACGGATTCCAGTGACGCGAATAAAGATAATAACCTTCGGTCTCGCCGTGGAATGTGTCCGTCATGGTCTGACCGTAAGGGAAGGTAAACGTAGCAGAATCGTTCACATTAGGGTTTACTCCTCTCTCGGAGGACAACTGCTGAACGGCGCTTATGGCCGTTGCAGGATCAAATTTCTTCATATCCTATTGTATTTTTATATCCTTGTTTTCAAATATACATTAACAATTCATCGCACCGCACACATGCAACACCTGACCGCTGACATAGGAACTAAGGTCAGAGGCAAGAAATACGCACGCCTTGGCCACCTCTTCCGGCTTTCCGCCACGCCTCAACGGTATCTTCTGTTCCCAGTCCTTGCGAACCTCTTCGGATAGTTTTGCAGTCATGTCCGTAATGATGAATCCCGGAGCTATGGCGTTGCAACGTATGTTTCTTGAACCCAACTCCTTGGCGATGCTCTTGGTGAAGCCTATGATTCCGGCCTTGGAAGCCGAATAGTTTGCCTGACCCGCATTGCCGCTTACGCCGACAACGCTGCTCATGTTGATGATTGAACCGCTTCTCTGCTTCAACATGACCTTCTGACACGCATGAGTGAGGTTGAAGACGCTCTTGAGGTTGACGTTCAAGACCAAATCCCAGTCCTGTTCGCTCATCCTCATAAGCAGGTTGTCCCTCGTGATGCCGGCATTGTTGACCAAAACATCTATCCTGCCGAAATCCTTCACGACATTGTCCACAAGTTGCGCGCTCTCCTCAAACGAAGCCGCATTGGAAGCATATCCCCTGGCCTCCACGCCGAGAGCCTTCAACTCCTTTTCGCACAATGCCATGTTCTCATCCGCCTTTATGTCGCTGAAGGCTATGTTTGCACCGTGTTTTGCAAACTCCAGTGCAATGGCCTTGCCTATTCCTCTTGATGCTCCTGTAATCAAAGCAACCTTTCCTTCAAGTAATTTCATTGTTTTCCTGTCTTTTTGGTTTTGTATTTTGCAAATGTACGAATATTTGTTCAAAACGGCACAATCAAAGCCGCCCCTTCCTCAAATAAGTATAGAACAGACGGAAGAGCATGAGGAAGTTGTACCACAAAGCGGGCAACAGTCCGTAATGTCTGCACATTATGACGAAACGTTGTCTGTTGGCCTTGAAAAAGTTCCTGCTGCTTATGCCTCCCTGTCTGAAGTCCGAAATGAAAATACCGCAGTTCGTTATCTTCCCGGCGTCGGAGCGTTCTATGGCGGAAAGAACCCAGTCGTAGTCCGCCGCTATGGTGTAGTCCGTATTGTATTTCCCGCACAGTTCACGGCGTATGACAACGGACTGATGGCATACGGTCATACCCCAACGGAAACTCCTGCGGGTAAGACGCAGGGGAGGACTCAGCCTCCTGCTTCCCACCGGCGTGCCGTCAACAGAGAGTATCATGGTGTCTCCGTAATATATGTCCTGAGGCTCTGCGGCGGAGGCGAAAACCTTTTCGAGCGTCGTATTCTCATGGAAAATATCCCCCGCATTCAAAAAAAGCACATAGTCTCCGCAAACCATGTCCAAAGCCTTGTTCATCGCAAAATACAAACCATCGTCCGGCTCGCTTTTCCATTTTGTAACAATGTCGGCATTTGACCTTATTATATCCGTCGTGCCGTCTGTGGACGCTCCGTCAACTATCACGTATTCTATTCTGTCGTATGTCTGACCCCTTACGCTGTCAATGGTCTGCCCCAACACACAGGCGGCATTGTAACATACCGTAACTATCGACACAAGAGGTCTTGCATTGTCTGTCATATCCTATCTTGTCAATTCAATCAAACGTTCATAATACACCTGTTCGGAATACTCTTTCCTCACCCTTTTGCGGGCATTGTCCGAAAGGACTTCAAACAAAGCCTCATTCTCAAACAACATCCTTATCTTCTCTCTCACCGCCTCCAAATCACACAAGCCCACCACGAATCCGCACCTGCCGTCCTGCACCATATCACCCATACCTGAGAGGTCATAAGCTATCACCGGTGTTCCCTCGTTCATGGCCTCAACGGCAACAAGCCCGAACGGCTCATACCATTTGCTCAAAACCAAAACGGCCCGCGAACCCGCATAAAGCTCCCTGAGCTCTTCTCCCTTCAAGAATCCGCAAAAGACCACATTGGAGGGTATTTCCACATTTAAGTTGGCATTCCACCCCCCCCCCCACTCTAAATTCGCAATCTGGCATCATGGCCGCTATCTTCAGAAAATCAAAAAAACCTTTTTCCTCACTGAGCCTGCCGACAAAAGACACATATTTCCTTTGTGAGGCTTGCCGCCTTTCGCCTTCCGAAACCTTCACCGCATTGGGAAGGATACGCACCTTGTCCGAAGCCTTAAGATATCGGCCTGTCAAATCGGCCTGTCTTGCATTAAGACACAGAAAACTGTCAACGTCACCGTAATAGTTCAAAAGTCGGACAAGACGGAATTTAATCGCAAAGGACAAGGCCGAAACCGCTCCTCCGGTACATCTTTTGCGGAAACAGTTCCACTCTCTGCCCTTACCCGTACAATCCTCGCATATATGTCCGTCGCGGTAGAACGTACCGACGGGACAGAACAGCCTGTAATTGTGCAAGACCTGAAGCACCCTTATGCCCCTGCCCTTCAAGAAAGGAATGACCACAGGAGATATTACAGGGAAAACATTGTGTACTATTGCAACATCAAACACGTTGTGGTTGCACAGCTTTTTCAAGTCCCTAAGACTGCGGGGATTGAATACCGAGGTGAACATCCCGCCAGCCTTTCCCAAAAGCCACGAACCCATCTCGGCATACGAGCGTCTGTAAACCGTGACATGATGGCCGTGGAGTTCCAACAGATTTTTCTGGAACTCCACAACCGCCTCCTCTCCGCCCCTTACGGAATATTCGTTGTGAATTATCAAAAACCTCATACCACAATTCAGTATTGTCTTTTCATACCTTCATCAATTGCATCCATTACCGCCTCTACTCCTATGCCGGTTATACACGGATACCTGTCCATATCCTTTTTCATCTTCACGCATATACAGTGACAGTCATAGCAATCCATAATGCAACATACAGGCTTGGGCTTGTATTTCTCGGTTTCGTCACCCTTATCATCCACCCTGTACGGATAGAAACGGCCTCCATAAGTACCGGGTACAATTACAACAGACGGCGTCTTGACCAATGTGGATATATGCGCAGCAGAAGTATCGTTGCTTATCACAAGGCAAGCCTGTTCTATGACTCTGAACAACTCCAAAAGGCTTGTCTTTCCGACAAGATTCACAAAAGGAAACCCTTCAGGCAAATACTTCATCAGCTTTTCCATAACAGGCTTGTCCGACTCCGCACCACACACAACGACATCGCGGTTTAACCCCTGCATCACACGAGCGAATTTCTCCTCCTCCCAAACCTTGCGAACAGCACTCGAACCTATGAAAACGACTACATAATCCTTTACCGGCACATCAAAATCAGGTAAATCGAAACAAAGTTCGGGCAGGGTATTCTCAAAACGCATGTTCAACAAAGCCTGTGTAAAGTCATTGTTGCGTTCAAGTTCCATAACGCTCTCCTTCTTAGGTTCTATGATGCGTGTATAGAATCCGTCACCCTTTGCCCTCAATTCGTCAACAAGTCCGCCTCTTGCCCTTTTGTCCTTCAGCAGTCGTACCAATGTGGTATCCGTATGTTCGTAATCATGTCCATAACCTATCTTTTCCCCCGCCGAAATATTTCTCACAAAACTGTCTCCCACAAAATAGTTTCTTGAATACATGGGATTGACAATCCTTTTGTAGGAACGCAAGCGAAGATGTGACAGAAGTCTAAACCGGTAAAAAGGATTGAGAAGAAACCTGCGGTCGTCAAACGTTATTATCTCACTGAAAAAGCCTGTATGATGTGCAATCTGTCTGACTGACCTGCCGCAAATCAAAACCAAAGGTTCCAAGGTGTTTTCCTTTATGTGCCTTGCAGAATTAAGCCACAGAATAAAGTCCCCTATGTTGTCCGTTCTCAAAATCAAAACACAGTCTGAAGGTTTCGGCCTAAGAAAACGAAGCAGAAAACACTCCAAGTCGTAATACGTCAACAACAAACGCAAAAAAAAACGTTTCATATTCCTTTGTATAATATACGCAGGCAATCATACGGAATCAAGACTTCGCAAAAGCCGTTTTTCTTTTCTGAATTCATTTTTTTCTTTTCAGAAAACATTTCAACGGAACTTGATTCCATTTTCACGGAATTTGATTCCGTAAAAACGACTGCCGTAGCTGCAAAAGTACAAAAAGAAATTTATTTCCTCAAACGCATGAAACCTTCATCCAAGACAATCTCTCCCCTGTCAAGCATAAGACGCAAAACAGCCACCGTGTTTTTGTCCGAAAGGTAATCCCTTTGGGTGAAAAAATAATCCACCTCCCTGTCCTTTTCCTCAAGGTCTTGCAGTATTCTTTTCCTTGTACGCTTCGGCCCCACAAGGCCCGTGATACATACGTCGCACTCTCCGCACTGCTCGCTCTCACAGTCGAAATAACGCATGATGTACTGTTGTCTGCATTCCTTGCCGTCAATGTACCGTATCATCCGTTCAACCTTGTCAAGCGCGTTATGCTTCAAACGCAGGTACTGTTCTGAGTCCATGGTAAAATGCCTTGTCATCACCCTGTCCTGTCTGAACACCACATAATCGCCCGCCTGATGTCTGCGATAGCTCGCAAGGCCAGCCCTTTGGAGACTTTGGAGCATCTCTATCGTATGCTGTTCGGTCCAGCCGAGGCTCCGGGCGGTCTTTTTCTCATCTATGTAGTCCGCCTCCACTACACATGCTGGACATGAACGGATGACGGCCGTCATGATGAGGGCATAGTCATCCCCGGCATTCATCACGTCCTTCACCTGAGAGAGCGACGCCTCCACCTTTATCTTAGAGACGGGGTAGTCCAAAGAGGTCATCTCTATCACGCCTTGTCTTTCAAGCACCTTGAGGCAGTTGTGTGTCTGATACTTCGGCAAGTCGTAACGGATCGCGAAGGCATCGAGGTCGAACGGTCTCATCTGGTTCTCTCCGCTGCCGTATGCAAAGCCGTAAAAAGCATAGAGACGTTCGTAAACATGTCGTATGAGTTCCTCTTCGGGATAGGACCACAGCACCCTTTGTCTTGTCAGTTCCCTGTCCCTGTCGGAGTAAAGCAGAACGGCATAGGCCGTAGAGCCGTCCCTGCCGGCACGTCCAGACTCCTGATAATAGGATTCCATGTCGGGCGGTATGTCGAGGTGAACGACCAATGACACGTCCGCCTTGTCTATACCCATGCCGAAAGCCTTGGTTGCAACCATGGTTTTGAGCATTCCCGTCTTCCATCGCTCCTGTCTGCATCTGCGTTCATACTGTGTAAGTCCCGCATGATAGCATTCCGCATTCAGACCTTTGTCCTTCAACATTCCTGCATACCGTTCGGCATTCATTCGCGTGGATACGTAAACCAGAGAAGACCCTCCCACGGAAGCTATTATCTTAGCACAGCGTTCTATCTTGTCCTCGTCCCTTATGACCATGTATTTTATGTTGGGACGTCTGAAGTCTCCCTTTATGCAGTTTGGCTTGCGGAATTGCAGACATCTTTGTATGTCCTCTATTGTCCGCTTCGTTGCCGTTGCGGTCAGGGCCAACATGGGCACTTGGGGGAAATCCTCCCTCAATATGCCTATCTTTCTGTATTCGGGTCTGAAGTCGTGTCCCCATTCCGATATGCAGTGAGCCTCATCCACCACGAACAGACAAGGGTTAAGGTCATGAAGATAGGCCCTGAATGTGTCGTTCTGCAGTCTTTCGGGTGTGACGAAAAGGAACTTGACACGGTTGACCAAAGCAGAGCGCAAGACGTTGTCCATGCTTACGCCGCTTTGAGCGTTGAGACATACGGCCTTCAGTCCTCTCTTGTTAAGGCTGTCGGCCTGGTCCTTCATCAGCGAGATGAGAGGAGTTACTACAATGCATACGCCCTTGAGCATGAGGGCCGGCACTTGATAACAGATACTCTTGCCTCCTCCCGTAGGCATAAGGGCAAGGGTGTCATCGGAAGAAAGCACGGAACTTATGACTTCTTCCTGTATGGAGCGGAAAGAGTCATAAGCCCAGTACTTTCGCAATATGTCTATTGCCCTGTGTGGCATGGTACAAAAGGACTAAAAGGGAGAGACGAAGTCTTTGAACAATCCGAGCCTAAGATCCTTTTCGGACAATATGGGATTGTCCACCGGCCATTCTATTCCGAGGTCCTTGTCCGACCAAAGCAGACCGTCCTCGGACTGTTTGTTGTAGAAATTGGTGCACTTGTAGTTGAACACCGTGTCATCCTCCAGAGAGAGGAAAGCATGTGCGAATCCTTCTGGAAGATACATCATTCTCTTGTTGCGGCCGCTCAACTCGACGCAGGCATACTGCCCGTAGGTGGGAGAATTGCGGCGCAAGTCCACGGCGTAGTCCAGAGCCCTTCCGCTGACAACCCTGACGAGCTTGCCCTGTGCAAAGGGCGGACGCTGGAAATGTATTCCCCTCAATACGCCCTTGGCCGATATGGATTCGTTGTCCTGAACGAATGTCATGTCAAGACCCAGCCTTGCGAAGGTCTCCCTGTTGTACGTCTCCATAAAAGAGCCACGCTCGTCGCCGAAGACCTTTGGCTCCAATATTATCAGTCCCGACAGTTTGGTTTCCCTTATCTCCATTGCCCTATCCGTGTATTGCCTTGCCGTATGCGGCTTCGACCGCTTCCATTACGGCCTCGCTCATGGTAGGATGAGGATGCACCGCTTCCACAAGCTCGCATGCCTTTATTCCGCTTTGACGTGCAAGGACCATTTCCTCTATCATCTCCGTAACGTTGTCGCCTATCATGTGGCAACCGAGTATGCGGTCGGTATCCTTGTCGATGACCACCTTGACAAATCCGTCCCTGTTGCCGCTTGCGGCAGCCTTGCCAGAGGCCATATACATGAACTTGCCCACTCTCACCTGAAAGCCTGCGGCCTCGGCCTTTGCCTGCGTGAGACCTACGGAAGCCACCTCGGGAGTGGTGTATGTACAGCCCGGTATGTTGGAATAGTCTATCTTCTCGACAGCCATACCCTTTATGGCTTCGACACAAACGATTGCTTCCCTGCTTGCCACATGTGCCAGAGCAGGTCCGTGCACTATGTCGCCTATGGCATATATTCCCTCAACGTTTGTTCTGTAAAAATCATCGACAACGACCTTGCCCTTCTCCATCGCAACACCGGCCTCTTCCAATCCTATGTTTTCTATGTTTGTGCTGACTCCTACAGCCGAAAGGACAACATCGCATTCTATGGTCTGTTCACCTTTTTTGCCGTTCAGCTTAACCACGCACTTGTCTGCCGTGGTGTCAACGCTCTCGACCGATGTGGATGTCAATACCTTCATGCCGTTCTTCTTGAAACAACGCTGAAGGGTTGAGCTTACCTCCTCGTCCTCATTGGGAACGATGTTCGGCATATACTCCACAAGCGTAACCTTTGTTCCAATGGACTGATAGAAATGGGCGAACTCGCTTCCTATCGCACCGGAGCCGACAACAACCATTGATTCCGGTCTTTCCCTTAGGGTCATCGCCTGACGGTAGCCTATTATCTTCTTGCCGTCCTGAGGCATGTTTGGCAGGTTGCGCGAACGTGCTCCGGTGGCAAGTATGATATGTTTTGCATTGTAAACATGTTCGGTGCCGTCCTTGAGGACAACAGCTACGGACTTGTCACTGTTCAGACGGGCCTCGCCTTCTATGACGGTGACATTGTTCTTCTGCATCAGGTATTGTACACCCTTGCCCATATTGGCGGCAACCGTTCTGGAACGGTCAACAATCGCATTCATGTCAGGCTCGACAGCACCCTCCAGCCTTATGCCGTAGTCGGCTGAATGTTTCATATAGTTGAACACCTGCGCCGATTTCAAAAGTGCCTTGGTGGGGATACAACCCCAATTGAGGCAGATACCTCCAAGGTTCTCCCTCTCCACTATCGCCGTGCTGAATCCCAACTGGGAAGAACGAACGGCAGCAACGTAGCCTCCCGGACCGCTGCCTATAATCATTACATCAAATTCCATAGCTTATCTGTTCATTTTATCTATTGCCTCAGTTATGTTTATGGCAAAGTCCGCCAGCTTTTCGCACTGCGCATACAGATTGCTGTAGCATATTCCCACCTGATAGGAATAAACATGGTTCTTTACAGCCTCGGTATGCTCTGTACGTAAAACATCCCTATATGTGTTTATCTTCGTCTCTATTTCCTTGGCTTTGTCGGAAGATACATCGTGATAATTAGCTGACAGATTGTTGTTCATCTCCTCTATCGCTTCACGTACATGGGAAAACATGTTCTTCAACTTTTCCTGCATGTCCTCGCTGAACGAAATATTCTGTTTGTTTTTGGCTTCTATTGACAATGACAACTGATAGCAACTGTCGCCTATGCTCTCAAGGTTATCCACAATCCTAAGCATCGCACTGACCTCGCGCGAAGCACCAAGGCTCAAGCCCGAAGCCGACACCTTGGTAAGGTAGTTGGCAATCTCCACCTCCATTCTGTCGGTTATCTCCTCATACTTGCGCGTTCTTTTCATCAGCTGCTCAAACTTCTTGTCATCTTTCATTTCAAACAGTTCAGGAATGAAATCGTACATTCTGACAACCCTTCTCGAAAAAGCCTCTATCTCCTTTTTTGCAGGCTCTATGCTCAACTCGTTGGTGGACATAAGCCCCTGAGGAATGAACTTAAGCCTGAATTCCTCCTCGTCATTGTCCGGGATAATGCGTGTAACAAGTTTCTCTATCTGCGGAATGAACCACACGAGTATGGAGGTATTCAGTATATTGAAAAAACTGTGATAGCATGAAAGCGCAACCGGTATGGCGGAAGCGGTAACCATAGGGTCCTGTCCTTCGACGTAAACAATCAAACGGGATATGCCGTGAATGAACGGATGAAACACAATGAGCATCCATATTACGCCTATGACATTGAAAACAAGATGAGCCAATGCGGCACGCTTGGCCGTGTTGTTAGCCATGAGGGCAGAGATGTTTGCGGTGATTGTAGTGCCTATGTTTTCTCCCAACACCAAGGCTGCCGCCGTCTGAAAGCCTATCAAACCCTGGCTGCACATGACAAGGGTTACAGCCATCATGGCCGAAGAGGACTGCACCACAACCGTAAGCACCGTACCTATAAGCACAAACAGCAATATGGACAGATAACCGTGGTCGGACATTGAAGAAATGAATTGCAGAACGGAAGCATACTCAGGCTGTCTGAAATCGGGCATGCCGCTCTGCAAAGCTTCAAGTCCCATAAAAAGTAAAGCGAACCCTATCAAGAATTCGCCTAAAGATTGTCTGGATTTTATGAACAGCAAAGGTGTTGCAACAGCTATGAGAGGAAATATTATGGTTGCTATGGAAAACTTGAATCCCAAAAGAGACACAATCCACGCCGTAACCGTCGTTCCTATGTTGGCACCCATTATCACGGCTATGGCACCGAAAAGACTCAAAAGACCGGCATTAACGAAGCTTACAACCATTACCGTAGTGGCTGAAGAGGACTGTATGAGCGTTGTTATACCCATACCAGTCAATACTCCGCTGAACCGATTGGCCGTCATCTTTGAAAGGATGGCCCTCATTCTGTCCCCCGCAAGTTTCTGAAGAGCATCGCTCATCACTTTCATACCATACAAAAACAAACCCAATGCTCCTACGAGCTCCAGAACTTTCAGTACTACATCCATCTTTTCAAGTTTAAAATTTCGGCAAAGATACAAAGTTTTAACGGACGACAAAAAAAGACGACAAAAAAAGGGTTCGGCATTTTCACAACTGCCGAACCCTTATCTCTAACAAGATATTCCGTCTATTCGTTTATCTTCTTTTCTATCGCATCCAAATCGGCACGGAACTTCTTATCCGTATCGTAACTGTTCTGTACAGATTTGCAGGCATGGAGAACCGTAGCATGATCCTTGTTGCCGCACTTGGAACCTATTACTGCAAGAGACGATTGGGTGTGTTTTCTGGACAGAAACATTGATATGTGTCGTGCCTGTACCACATCACCCTTGCGGGTCTTGGAAAGCATTATGTTGATAGGTATATTGAAATAATCACATACCACCTTCTGTATGTATTCTATGGAAATCTCCCTTGTATTGCTCTTGACAAACTTGTCTATCATCTGTCTGGCCAAATCAAGCGTTATCTCCTTCTTGCTCATGGACGAATGAGCCAAAAGAGAAATCAAAGCCCCTTCCAGTTCCCTAACACTTGTGGAAACATTGTACGCCAAATATTCTATGACTTCTTCAGGCATGGTTATGCCGTCCTTGTACAGCTTTCGCTTGATTATTTCCACCCTTGTTGGCGCGTCAGGCATCTGAAGGTCTGCGCTAAGTCCCCACTTAAGCCTGGATATTACCCTTTGCTCCAACCCAGACAAATCGGCAGGAGACTTGTCTGAAGTTATGATTAACTGTTTATTGGCCGAATGAAGTCCGTTGAATATCTGGAAGAAGATTTCCTGCGTTCCCTGCTTATTGGCAAAAAACTGTATATCGTCTATTATCAAGACATCTATCATCATTTGGTAAAACTGCAGAAAATCATTGCGATTATTGCTTTTGGTACTATCAACAAACTGTTGGAAAAACTGCTCTGCACTGATATAAAGCACAGTTTTTTCAGGAAAACGTTTCTTGGTCTCCAGTCCTATGGCATGCACCAGATGTGTCTTACCCAATCCTACAGCTCCATGTATAAACAAAGGATTGAAAGCCGTCTTACCCGGGTTCTGTGCAACAGCATATCCTGCTGAACGGGCCAACTGATTGCAACTGCCTTCGACAAAATTCTCAAAAGAATAGTTCTCATTCAATTGCGAGTTGACTTTAACCTTTCTAAGTCCGGGAATTACAAACGGATTAAGCATTTCCCTCATAGGAGATGATGATATGGGGATGGAGGTAGGTCTGTTTTGCGTAGCACTTTTGTCAGTAGACGGAATAACAGAACGTGTGGACTTATCACCAATGCCTGTATCCATAACGACAGAGTACAACAGTCTGGCGTTTTCTCCAAGTTCCTTTCTTATTGAAGCCCTCAACAAATCTATGTAATTATCCTCTATCCACTCGTAAAAAAACATACTCGGCACCTTCAATGTAAGTATGTCCTTGTCCAACTTTAACGGTTGCAAAGGCTTGAACCATGTCTCAAAAACATGGGTATCCGGCAGGTTATCCTTGATAAAGGCCAAACAATTTTCCCAAACAGTATTACAATCTTTCGACATACGCAAACAATATTATCTTTCACGGTCAAAATACAAGTATTCATTTTGACAAAGCAAAGTTACAGTATACCCGAAAAATAAATTGCAGATTTTTTTTTTTGCATATTCCAATTTTATTTTTATAGGAAAACCGATTTTCCATCAAAAACAAAGAACCCTTATCTGCAAAAAAAGAATGTCAACCTCTACAAGTCACAAGTTTTGAACAAAATGAGGTTTATAATTTCGACACAAAAGCAACCTTATACATATTTTTTCTGATTAAAAAAAATTATTCATGGTTTTTTTCAACATCGTAAAAAACTGCATTTAGTTCAAAAACAACATGTATATCAACTGATTAAAAGAAATATAATCATTTCTACATTCACTCTGTGCAAAAAAAAATGCATTTCACATTTTCAATCAAGGAAACGCTTCTTTCAAAATCCGATGAAATATCACTGTCAACAACTATCTCAATACTGCATTCCAAATCAAAACAATGATTCCGTTGCTCCACATTATATTGTTTCAATGTACTCATCACAACATTCATTTTTTCATATGGAAAAGACAAATGAAAAACTCTTCTGACTTTTCTTTCAATTATCAACGCATTATTCAGACACTCTGCCGCAGCCATCCTGTATGCCTTGATTAAGCCGCTTACACCAAGCTTCGTTCCTCCGAAATAACGGACAACTACAATCAATACGTTCTTAAGGTTTTTGGAAAGCAACTGCCCGTATATGGGTTTGCCGGCAGTGGAAGACGGTTCTCCATCATCATTCATTCTGAAAGATGAACCATCCGCACCTATAATATAAGCATAACAATGATGGGTCGCATCATAATATTTTTTCTTTAACTCCAAAAGGATTTCCTTTACATCTTGCGGAGAACACACAGGAAAAGCAAAAGCCAAAAATCTGCTTCCTTTTTCTTTATAAAGCCCTTCAGACCGCTCTGCAATGGTCAAATACCTTGTAACGGACATGACAATCTACTGTAACATGGATACGACCTTTTTCAGCGAAGATATAAATACGTCAACTTCTTCCTTTGTATTATAAAGCGCAAATGAAACTCTTACCGTACCGGTTATTCCATAATAACTCATCACCGGTTGGGCGCAATGGTGTCCCGTTCTTACGGCTATGCCCATCTGGTCCAACAAAGTGCCTACATCAAACGGATGTGCATTGTTCACCAAAAACGATATGGCACCGGCTTTGTGCGGACAACTTCCAACGATATTCACCCCTTCAATCGAATTCAAACCGTCCAAGGCATAGTGTAATATATCGTCTTCATGTTTTGTTATCCACTCAAATCCTATTGCATTTATATAATCCATCGCCGCACCAAAGCCGACTACATCTGCAACAGAAGGAGTACCGGCTTCAAACTTATAAGGCAGTTGATTGAAAGTAGTCTTCGCAAAGGTAACCTCCTTTATCATTTCTCCTCCACCCTGATAAGGAGACATTTCCTCCATTACTCTCTTTCTGCCGTACAATACACCTATTCCCATAGGAGCATACATCTTGTGTGCCGAAAAGCAATAAAAATCACAATCCAAACTCCGGACATCTATCTTTATGTGAGGTATGCCCTGCGCTCCATCGACTATGGTCTTAATATCTTTAGCACCTTTTTGTCTTGCCTTTTCAAAAATAGCCTTTAAATCATTTACTACTCCAAGCGAATTTGACACATGAGCCACTGAGACTATCCTCGTCCTGTCGGTAAGCAAACCGTCCATTAGAGACAAATTCAAGGTTCCGTCTTCATTGAGCGGTATAACCTTTATTCTGAATCCCTTGTCCATAGCGGCAATTTGCCACGGAACGATATTGGAATGATGTTCCGATTCAGACAACAGCACTTCGTCTTCAGACGTAAAATTTCTGGTAAGGGAATACGCCAACAGATTAATACTTTCAGTCGTACCGCGAGTATATATTATTTCACAAGAGCTGTCGGCATTTATAAAATTTCTGACCTGTTCCCTAACCTTTTCGAACTGTTCCGTAGCTGTCTGACTGAGCGTATGAACTCCTCTGTGGACATTGGCATTTGAATGTCTGTAATAATCACTTACAGCTTCTATGACTGACAAAGGTTTCTGGGTAGTGGCAGCATTGTCAAAATATATCAGCCGATTATTGTTTATCTTTTCATCCAAAATAGGAAAATCTTTCCTTAATTCCGTAACATCCATATTCATCAGGCTTGAGTTCGTTTCCAAAGTACATACATCACCGTAAAGAAAACGAGAAGACATGCTAAAAGAACATAAAAAAATATGCTACCAAATCTGCTTAACTTTACCTTGTTGGCATCACCCGAATTATCCTTTGCATCATTCTTTTTTGCACTTTCTCTTACAAGAAGCACTGTCAAAAGCAAAACAACAACCACTAATGAAATAAGTAGAACCATCGTATCCATATGCCTGACATTTATGCAATCATTTCACAAATACCATGTCCGAAATTTCCATAACACTCTTCACATAATGAAATTGCATTCCTTCCAGGTATTTTGAATTTATGTCTTCTATATCTCTCTTGTTTTTTTCCGATAATATTATATTGGTTATCTTTGAACGTTTTGCCGCAAGTATTTTTTCCTTTATTCCACCTACAGGCAATACCAATCCCCTCAAGGTTATTTCTCCAGTCATGGCGAAATCCGTTCTGACTTTTCTATTCAACAACACACTCAATATGGCTGTGAATATGGTTATTCCGGCACTCGGTCCATCCTTTGGCGTTGCTCCCTCCGGAACATGGACATATATGTTTATCTTCTCAAAAATGTCTTCATCAACTCCCAAATCCGCCGCATTGGACTTTATGAATTCGTATGCAAGTGTCGCTGACTCCTTCATTACATCACCCAAATTACCGGTCATACTCAAATTTCCTTTTCCGTTGCTCTTGCTCGCCTCTATGAAAAGGATTTCGCCTCCAACAGCTGTCCACGCCAATCCTGTCACGACCCCTACACGATTTTCCTCCAATTGACTGTCATGCTCTGCAACCGGAAGTCCGAGTATCTGATACAGTTCCGATTCCTTTACTGCTTTTTTATACTCTTCTTCCTTTACTATCTGAACGGCTCTGTACCTTACTATCTTAGCTATAACCTTGTCCAATTGTCTCACTCCAGACTCTCTCGTATATTTGGATATCAAAGTAGAAATCAAACTGTCCGACAAAGACAACTGTTTTTTGGTCATACCATGTTCTTCAAGTTGTTTTGGAAAAAGATGTTTTTTAGCTATCATAAGTTTTTCCTGTTCGATATAACCGGAGATGTCTATCACCTCCATTCTGTCTATCAATGCAGGATGTACATTCGCAAGACTGTTTGCAGTTGCTATGAACATAACCTTTGACAAGTCATAGTCTATGTCCAAATAGTTGTCATGAAAAGATGTATTCTGCTCCGGATCCAAAACTTCAAGCATTGCTGAAGCCGGATCACCGTTCGCACTCATACCCATCACCTTATCTATCTCATCCAATACAAAAACAGGATTGGAACTCTTGCACTTGGATATGGACTTGAGAATCCTTCCTGGCATGGCTCCTATATAAGTACGTCTATGTCCTCTTATTTCACTTTCATCACTCAAACCACCCAAAGCAATCCTTACATATTTCCTTCCAACAGCCCTTGCTATACTCTTGCCCAACGATGTCTTTCCGACACCTGGAGGTCCAACAAGACACAACACCGGAGACTTGATATTGTTTTTCAACTTCAATACCGCAAGATATTCCAATATTCTTTGTTTGACTTTATCAAGTCCGTAATGATCCGCATCCAATACCTTTTTTGCATTGTTTATGTCAAAATTGTCTTTTGTCGTTTCATCCCAAGGCAAATCCAACATAAAATTAAGGTAATTCAACTGCACCGAATAATCAGGAGAACTACTGTGTATGTTTGACAGTTTGTTCAATTCCTTTTCAAATATCTGGGCTATCTCCTTTTTCCATTTCTTCTTAAGCGATTTTTTCTTCAATTCAGCAATTTCCATTTCCGAAGGAGAACCTCCTAGTTCCTCTTGTATGGTCTTTAACTGCTGTGTCAAAAAATAATCCCTCTGTTGTTTGTCTATATCGGTGGTAACTTTCTTCTGTATCTGTATTTTAAGCTCCTGTATATTTATTTCCTTGCCCAAATACATCAACACTTTGGTTGCCCTCTTTGAAAAGTCATCTATCTCCAACAATCTTTGCTTGTCCTCAACTGCAATGTCCAAATGAGCCGCTATGTAGTTCAACAAAAAATACGGACTTTCTATGTTCTGTATCGCAAAGCTTGGGTCAGCAGGTATGTTGGGCATCATTTTCAATAACTTTATATAAGTATCTTTCAATGCTGCAGCAACAGCCCTTGCATTTCTCGGAAGATCTTTGGCTGCATCCGGATGATTTCTTACCTTGCCAAACCAATAAGGTTCTGTCTGCACTATATTATCAAGAACGAACCTGTCCAATCCCTGAAGTATAACCATGGTGGAACCATCCGGCATATTAAGAGTCTTTATTACTCTTGCAACTGTTCCATACCGATAAAGATCTTCGTCACCGGGATCATCCACATGAGCAGATTTCTGAGCAACTACTCCTATTATCTGTTTGTTTTTGTAAGCGGTTTTTATCAATTGTACGGATTTGTCTCTTCCGGCCGTTATCGGAACAACAACTCCGGGAAAAAACACATTGCCTCTCAAAGGCAGTATAGGAAGTGTATCGGGCATGTCCGACACTATCAAATCCTTCGTATCTTCTTCTGTCAATAAAGGTATGATTTCCGGCTCTCCTGCTCCTATCAATCGTGTTATGTCAATCAAATCCTTATTCAACATATTATCTCAATTTCTTGTTCTTTAAAGTGCTTCTGTAAACGTATAACAAAATTCTCTTGTCATCATCACTCATCTTCATACCCCTTCTTTCATACATTTTCTCAGCAACCTCAATGGCCTTTTCCGGTTCAAAGGTTTTCAACCCGCTATTGCCTCCCCAAACGAAAGAAGGAAGATAATTACGCTGATAACCATGACCGTATATATTGGCACTTACACCTACAACAGTACCGGTATTGAACATGGTATTGATTCCGCATTTGGAATGATCTCCCATTATGGTTCCGCAAAAAGTCTGTCCCGTAGGAACAAATGTACCTTTCTCTATGCTCCACAAACGAACCTCTTCATAGGTATTTTTCAAGTTTGAAGCATTTGTATCGGCTCCTATATTGCACCATTCGGCTATAACGGAATTGCCCATGAATCCGTCATGAGCCTTGTTGCTGTATCCGAATATGACAACATTGGCCAACTCTCCCCCAACTTTTGCATAAGGACCCAAGGTTGTAGCCCCGTAAATCTTGGCACTCAATTTCAAAACCGCATGTTCACACATTGCAAAAGGCCCTCTGACAACCGAATTCTCCATTATTTCAGCATCTTTTCCTATATATATCGGTCCCTCCTTGGCATTCAATGTGGCACATTCAACAACGGCGCCCTCTTCAACAAAGACATTTTCAGCACCCAACACCCTATTGGTTTCACTTAATTTGGCAGACTTCCTGCCTTTCGTTATCAAAGCAAAGTCCTCTCTTATTGCCCTGTCGTTCATCACGAAGATATCCCAAGGATTTACTATCCTTATAAATTCCTCCTTACTCTCTATCGTCTCAGAATTATCCTCTTCGGCCAAAAATTCCTCTTTTGTCTTATACATTGCTATGATGACATTTTCCTCCGACATAAGGGTCTGTCCCGTTTTCAAGGCCTTGACCTGTTTAACCAAAGACTCAGTTGGACATATGGAACCGTTGATCAACATCATGGCTTCCGACTCTTCAGTAGGATACTTGACGGAAAGGTAGTCCTCAGTTATTGTGGAAGTTTTCTCTCCCAAATATTTTTCCCACTTTTCCCTTATGGTCAATATTCCTACACGTATGTCACATACAGGCCTTATATAGGTCAACGGCTTCAAAGACTCCCTCGTTTCATCATCAAAAAGAATGTAATTCATAGCTTAATATCTTTTTATTGTTTCATTCCAATAATTTACGGGCAAAGATACGAAATTATTGCATTCAATTCTAAAAAAAACGTTCTGTAACATAGCCACAGAACGTTTTTTTCTTGCAAACACAAAAAAAATCAAATGTCTATTTCAAATTAGTCTTGCGATTCTTGTATTTGTTCATAAATTTATCAACACGTCCGGCAGTATCCACAAGTTTTACCTTACCTGTAAAGAAAGGATGCGACGAACTCGAAATTTCCATCTTCACCAACGGATACTTGACACCGTCAATCTCTATTTCTTCTTTCGTATTGGCACAACTTCTTGTCAAAAACACTTCATCGTTCGACATATCCTTAAAAGCACAAATCCTGTAATTGCTCGGATGAATACCTTTTTTCATTTTTTCTCCTTTATTTGACCGTTCAGCCGCATAAATCCACTGAACGGATTGGTTAAACACTTTTTTCAATTTCCGAAGTGCAAAAATACACACTTTTTGCTTACCGGCAATGTTATTGTCTCAAAAATTATTGTTTTTCCTCCTTTTTGTCGTTATCCGATTCGTTCAAGACCTTTAATTTCGCCTGCAAAAGAGCTATATCTGCCCTTGCCCTCTCCATTTTCTTCTCAAATTCGGCTCTCAGCAAATCGGCCTGCCTGCTGCTGGCCAGAAATCCCAAGTTGTTTTCCCAAACCATAAGATCTCCACGCAACTTCTGCAACTGATCCTGCAACTGTTTTCTTTCCTTAGAAAAATATTTCCTGTCTTCAGGATTGGCTTCCACCCTCTCCCTAAACGCATTCAGACTCAATTCCATGGAATCGGCCTGCAACTTGTCGAAATGGGCATCTATCGCCTTGCGGAACTCTGAATACAGTCTCTGTCTTTCGGAGTTCGGAACGAAACCTATCTCGGCCCACTGACGCTGAAAATCCTTTATAGCGTCCAAATTGGCCTGTTTGTCCTCACCGAACGAAAACGCCTTTACCTTTTCTATCAATTCCTCCTTTTTGGCAACATTCTCCAACTCGTTGGACTTTCTTGCCTTGTAATCCTCAGATTTACGTTCAAAGAACCTGTCGCATGCCTGACGAAAACGTGTCCATAGCTTGTCGGACAATTTCTTAGGAAGATAACCAACCTCTTTCCATTCAGCCTGCAACTTCAACAATTCCTCCGTCGCAGCCTTCCAATCGTTTCTCTCTGCTATCGCCTCAGCCCTCATGCAAAGTTCGGTCTTCTTCGCCAGAGATACATCCTGTTCGGACTTCATCCTGTCAAAAGCCTCCTTTTTCCTCTTATAAAAGTCGTCTATAGGCTTTTTAAATCTCTCCCATATGCTTTCGTTCTCCGCCTTGGGAACAGGACCTATCGTTTTCCACAACTTGAACAGTTCGTTGACCTCATTGGTTCTGTCATTCCATTTCTTTATATTGTCACATTCATGCTTCAATACCTCTTCCAGTTTCTCACACAAGGCTATCTTGGCAAGATAATTGTTGGACTGTTCCTCTCGCATCTTGTCGTAATACTCCTGTCTGCGTTTGTTGACTGCATCGGAGGCATTCTTGAATCTTTCCCATATCTCCTCATTCTTGTCAGTCGGTACCGGTCCTATCTCCTTCCACAACTGGTGACACTCCTGCAATTGCTTGAAAGACTTGTTTATCGAACTCTCGAGCATAAGACCCTCCACTCTCTCGCAAAGCGCTATCTTCTCCTCAAGATTCTTCTTCAGGCCCATGTCCCTCAACTCCTTGCTTATCTTGACCTTGTCATAGAATTTTTCTATCAGGAAATGATAATTCTCCCAAAGGGTATTCACTTCAGCTCTCGGAACAGCCCCTATCGCCCTCCACTTCTCCTGTATGGAATTGAAACTGTCGTATGTCTCCTTCAAGGACAACTCACTCTGCAACAAAGACCTCAATTGCTCAAGCACTTCTTCCTTTTTGGCAAGATTGTCCAATTTTTCCTGCTCCTGTTTCTCCAAAAACTTCTGTCTTGCCTCCTTGTATTCGGAATAAAGTTTTCTGAACTTAGTTTCCAAAACATCTTCCTTCTTTTCATAATCTTCCTGTTGTCCTCCCGCCGCAAGAAAAGCCTCCAAAGCCTCGTTCTCCAACCGTCTGGTAATGTTCTCGAAGGATTCCTTTATAATCTTGGCCCTCAAACGCAAGGCTTCCAAGTCATCCGCCTTCAGATAATCCGAAAAACGGCTGACCAGTTCTCCCCTGTCCATAGCCCCGTACTGAGCCCTCATTTCCTCTTCAGATTCCTCTGAATGGGTTTCCTCATCGGTATCGACGGAAAGTATGTCCGCCACCTCATCCATTGCCTTTGTGTTTTCTTCCTGCTTCAATTCTTCAGGTTTTGTCAAGTTGTCCATATGTTTCCTGTTTGTTAGAATAACCTCTCATTTGAAACGCTCAAATGAAATTTAAAAAGACATTTTTAAAATCAAATTCCAATTTCACGGAATCAAGTTCCATTTTTTTCAAATCAAGTTTCATTTTCACCGAATCAAGTTTCATGAAACCGAGACAAAATTCGGCCGGTCCATATCATTAAACACGCATTCACCGAATAAGGTTGCAAACTTATAACATTTTTCTTAATCGAAGAAGAAAAAAATGTAAAACTGTTGTTTTGTCGGAAAAAAGCCATACTTTTGCAACCGCAAAGGTTCTTGCGGAGAATTTCGTTTGCTCCGGAAGATTAAAAGGGAATCGGGTGAGAATCCCGAACAGTCCCGCTGCTGTGAGCTCCGTTTGTTTTGCATTACATCACAGCCACTGTTGGACAAAAACAATGGGAAGGCGTTTTGCAAAGGAGCGAGTCAGAAGACCTGCCTGTGCATTATACTTTTAAATTTGGCTCTCGAGGAAAGTGCGAATTGATATGGGAATAAAATGTTTTTCAGCCTTTGTTTTGGCTTTGTTGTTTTACCGTTTTACTTTTGCTCAGGACAGTGTGGCAACTGTTGTACTGGGTGCGGTTGACGTACGTGCCACATCGCTTGACGAAAAAAACGCTCAGCAAAGCATCTCCAGTCTTGACGGACGTAAACTCAGGAACATATCGGCATCCAATGCAGGTGATGCCGCCAAGTTTCTTTCCGGTGTAATGATAAAGGACTATGGCGGCATTGGCGGACTGAAGACAGTATCGGTCAGAGGACTGGGTTCCATGCACACCAACCTGCTTTACGACGGTGTAAGCATAAACAACGCCCAGAACGGACAGATAGACCTGTCCAAATTCACCATAACGAACATTGAGGAAATAAACCTGAGCAACGGCAACCAGATAATCAACCTGCAGACGGCAAAAAGTCTGAGTGCAGCCAACGTACTTTCAATAGAAACGGTCAGACCGTACATGGAAGAGAGAAAAAGGACAAAGGGAGATGTAGCGATGTCCTTCGGAAGTTTCAACACCTTCAGGGCGAGCGGCAACCTGCATCTCAAAATCAACGGAAAGACATATTTAAGTTTCAATACCGATGTTACCAATTCCGAAGGCAACTATCCGTACACATTGTTTTACGGGCCGAATCCTCAGGACAGTTCCTCAAGGGAGAGAAGAAAAAACAACGACCTGTTTTCCGTCAAGACGGAAGCGAATCTTTATTCGGACCTTTCTCCGAAAAGCAATCTCAAGGCAAAAGCATACTTTTTTTACAGCAACAGAGGGTTGCCCGGTCCGACAACACTTTACTACATAAACTCCAAACAAAGGCTTTGGGACAGGGACATGTTTCTTCAGTCGGTATATACATATAATATAACTGACAATCTGAGGTACAGGACGAGGTTCAAGGCCACTGCAAGTCATACCAGATACTTCGACCCTTATTTCAACAACGCCCAGGGTTTCAGGAAGGACATTTACAACCAGACGGAAATGTATCTGAACAATGTCGTATGCTGGAACAAAGGCGACAGGTTCAGCCTCAATCTGACCAATGACATTCTTCTCAACAACATGAAAGCATCCAACAACTATGACTTCGACCCTTTGCGGTTCACATCCCTTACCGGTCTTGTCGCGGCTTATTCAATCGGCATTCTGCGTTTGGATGCCAACGTTCTGCATACCTTCAGCAAGGACTGGGCCGAATCGCACAAGGCTTACCGCATGCAGAATCATCTCAGTCCGTTTCTTAGCATAAGCATGCTTTGGAAACATTTCGAACTATCTATTTTCTACAAGAACATATTCCGTACACCTACCTTCAACGACCTGTACTACAACGCTGTCGGTCAGGTGGACCTCAATCCTGAAAAGGCCGATCAGTACAATATACATTTCGGATTCAGACATAAGACGGAAGAAATAAATCCCCAATTTGTAAACATCTCAATTGAATTGTATCACAACGATGTCACGGACAAGATAATTGCCGTTCCGAGAGACAACATATTCATTTGGAGCATGGTAAACTACGGAAAGGTAAGAATGGACGGTGTTGAGCTTACGGCTGATTGGCGTTACGAACTGAACAAAACGAAAAACAAAATGACATTTGACCTAAGTGCCGTTTACAACTTTCAGTATGCGGTGGACAATCTGAAAGAGAGCAATACGTACGGCCATCAGATACAATACACACCAAGACACAGCGCCAATGCAATTGCGGGATTCGGTTTCAATACGCTGAACGTTGCATTTACAAGTTCGTTCGTGGGCAAAAGATACACAATGAACCAGAACACGGAACGGAATGTGCTGAAGCCTTATTGGGAACACTCTATAAGCATAGGAAAGCAATTCAGGAATTTTTACATCAAACTTTCTTGCAACAACATTACGAACAAGCAATACGAAGTTGTAAAAAGCTATCCCATGCCTGGAAGAAATTGGAATATAAACATCAAATACAGTTTTTAGAATTATGAAAAGAAAAACAGGATTTTTATTGTTGTTAGGTATGATTGCAACCGTATTTATCGGTTGTTCCGACAACGAAAACAATGAACCTTCGCTTTCGGGTGAGGATTTGGGCAAAGGATATTACGTTCTTTGCGAAGGACTTATGGGAAGGAACAATTCCTCTCTGGACTTTTACGACACGGAAAAAAACAAGACGACCTTCGATGTTTTCCTTGAGAAGAACGCCGTAGGTTTGGGTGAGACGGCAAACGACATGATTGAGTACGGAGGCAAATTGTACATTGCGGTGACGGGCTCCAACTGCATCATGGTGGTAAACAAGAATACTGGAGAGAAAACAAGGCAAATCATCCTCAACACCGGAGACAACCCTCAACCGAGACAGTTGGCTTTTTACGGCAACAGCCTTTATGTGGCATGTTTCGACGGCACTGTGTGCAAGATAAACCCAGACAACGGTCGGATTGAATGCCATGCCTCCACGCAGGGACGCAATCCGGACGGCATTGCGATTGTGAACGACAAGGTTTACGTAAGCAATTCAGGCGGATTGGATTATCCAAACTATGACAACACAATATCCGTTCTGAATTCGTCAGACCTTGGTTTTGTAAAGAAAATAGAGGTTGGCTCCAATCCGGGAATCCTCAGGGCATACAATGACAGGATTATAGCGCTTGTACGCGGCAACTACGCGGATGTACCCTGCCAAATCCTGAGAATAAACACCAACAACGACCAGATAGAAGACAGAGTCAACGTATCGTTGAGTTCATACGACATTTCCGGCGACAAAATCATATATTGCAATACGGATTACAGCAGCGGAACGAACGTTTACAAGACTTTGGACATAAACAATCTTCAGGCCGCTCCGGAGGACTTCATACGTTCCATGCCAAACAACGTTTCAATACAGTTGCCTTACAGGATAAGCTGCACGGATGCAAACGTATTCATCACCGATGCAAAAGACTACAGCTCCAACGGAGAATGCTTCGTATTCGACACCGAAGGCAACTTCGTGAACAGGTTTGCCACTTCAACAAACCCTACAACAGTAATAAGCAAGCAATAGTGCTTTGAATCTATTGCGTTTTCCATATATCAGAAGTGTGGGAGCCTGCAATTGCAGGCTCTCTTTGTCTTTACGGCACTTTCCCGCAATCAGACCAATCAAAAAAAAGATGTTTGAAAGTCGGAAAAAAAACGTATATTTGCACGTTTAAATTCAAGCGAACAATAATATTTAATAACAAAAAACGTAATTGTTATGATGAAAAAAGGATGCAGATACGGCACTCACCGTGTCATTGAACCAAAAGGGGTATTGCCTCAAACGGCAAACAAAATAGACAACAATATGGATGAGATTTACGACAATGAAATCCTTATTGACGTCCAGACATTAAACATAGACTCCGCTTCTTTCACACAAATAGAGAAACAGGCAAAGGGTGACAAGGCGGAAATAGCGAAAATAATGATGTCAATAGTTGAAAAGCAGGGCAAACACCGCAATCCGGTAACCGGTTCTGGCGGAATGCTTTTGGGAACGGTTGAAAAGATAGGCGATGCCTTGATTGGCAAAACCGATCTTAAGGTAGGAGACAAAATAGCTACGCTTGTATCTCTATCGCTTACTCCGTTGAGAATAGACAAGATAAAGGACATAAGACCGGAGATAGATCAGGTGGACATAGACGGAAAGGCCATATTGTTCGAATCTGGAATATATGCCAAGATTCCTTCAGACCTTCCTGAAAATCTTGCATTGTCTGCATTGGATGTTGCAGGTGCTCCCGCACAAACGGCAAAGCTTGTCAAGCCGGGCGATACCGTAGTGATAATAGGCGCAGGCGGAAAATCGGGAATGCTTTGCTGCTACGAGGCTAAAAAACGTGCTGGCGTGACAGGTAAAGTCATAGGAATATGTCATAGCGAGAAATCTACGAAAAGAATGTTGGACTTGGGCTTCTGCGATGTAGTGTTCTCCGCAGACGCAACACAGCCTGTCCCTGTCATGAAAAAGATAGAGGAACTCACAAACGGCCAGATGGCAGACGTATGTATAAACAACGTAAACATACCTGACACAGAGATGACTTCAATACTCGTTACCAAAAACACGGGTGTGGTTTACTTCTTCTCAATGGCAACATCCTTTACCAAGGCCGCTTTGGGTGCTGAAGGAGTAGGCAGCGACGTTACCATGATTGTGGGCAACGGATACACAAAAGGTCACGCTGAAATAACCCTTCAGGAATTGAGAGAAAGCGAAAAGCTAAGGAAAGTCTTCACCGAACTTTACGCTTAAACCTTATAAGGGAAATCTTTTCTGAATCCGAAAAAAATGTCTTCTGAATTCATTTTTTTCTTTTCAGAAAAGATTTTTTTCAAATCAAATTTCAGAGAAACGGAATCAGGTTTTCCGTTTCTCTTTTTTTGCGGCAGGAAAAAGAATGTTGTTAAGAATAAGCCTGTATCCCGCAGAATTGGGATGCAAGTCCAAATCGGTTACCGGATCCCCCACATAATGCCTGTAATCCTCCGGGTCGTGTCCGCCGAGAAAACTCCACGTGCCCTTGCCGTAAGTTCCATGAATGTAACGCGCCTCATCGGCAGATTTGTTCTCTCCCAAAATGACTACATTCGGCTTTATGCATCTTTTGACAAAGGCTGTCGTCTGTCCCATAAATCCTTTTATTATCCTGGTATGGTTTTGCGTAAGCATGGTTGGCACCCAGTCCCATTTGGCTGAAAAATCAAACAGGACGAAAAGGTCGTTCTTCTCGTTTATCACATTGCTTCTGCTCAACGGAACGTCTATGTCCGAAACCTCATAAACATAAGGATTGGTCTCTATGGTGAAATTCTCGAAGGCAAAACACTTCGAATAGTCCAGTCTGGCCTGTGCATCCTTGTCCATCGGGTCTCCGTCAAACATGCTTTCGCATATATCCACCCCTTCAGCCGCAAGTGCTATGTCAAACGAATCCGGAGCGGAACACATGGCGAACATAAAACCTCCGCCAAGCACAAAATCCCGTATTTTCTTCACCACGGCCAGTTTCAGTTGCGACACCTTGTCATAACCCAGCCTTTCAGCCGTGGCCTGCTGCGCCCTGACATCGTCCTGATACCATTGCTGATTGCGATACGAACCCCAGAACTTTCCGAACTGGCCGGTAAAGTCCTCGTGATGAAGATGCAGCCAGTCGTACAGCGGCAACACTCCAGACAAAACCTCCTCGTCGTAAACCACATCATAGGGAATCTCGGCATAAGTCAACACCAGCGTCACCGCATCGTCCCAAGGCAACTTGTTCTTTGGGGAATAAACGGCTATCTTCGGCGCCTTCTGCAGTTTTACTATGTCCTGATTGACCTCTGGAGCCGAAATATCGGCAACAATGCCCTCATACTGGGCATCGGACATGACTATGAAACTGACATTTCTCAACTTGCACAACACCTCAACTGCCTTGGAATACTTCAACGCAAAGCTTCCGCCCCTGTAATTAAGCATCCAGTCCACCTCGTACTGCTCAACAAGCGCCTGATACGCCACTCCGTAGGCCTTAAGGTGGTTTTTCTGCTGTTCATCCATTGGAATAAGCAGATAAGAAGCCCTAAGTCCGAAGCCTGTCATAAGGCAACAGACAAGAATCAAAAGACTAAAACGGTGATTCTCCCTCATTGTAAAAACCGTTTACATTTGCACCGGCGTCATTGTTAGATACTCTTTCCTCATCGTTCATCCTCGAACTGAGAGTCTTTATTCCATCAAAAGCGGAAACACCTCCCGACATGTTTTCAAAGCGTACGTATTTGCTGATGAACCTAAGCCTTACATCACCTGTTGAACCTGCCCTGTGCTTTGCAACTATCACTTCGGCCAAACCCTCTGTCGCATAGCCTCCCTCCTGTTCTATTCCGTAGTATCCCGGACGATACACGAACATAACTATGTCCGCATCCTGCTCTATCGCTCCAGACTCTCTCAAATCCGACAAAACCGGACGCTTGCTGTTGCCTCGCTTCTCCACATCTCTCGACAGCTGTGAAAGAGCCAGAACGGGAATGCCCAATTCCTTGGACAAGGCCTTCAACTGACGGGATATATATGATATCTGCTGTTCACGGTTGGCGTTCTGGGCCACATCTCCGGCCTGCATCAACTGCAAATAGTCTATGAACACCATCTGTATGTCGTATTTCTGCTTCAACCTCCTGCATTTGGCCCTCAACTCAAACACTGTCAAACCAGGATTGTCGTCAATGTAAATGGGAGCATTGGCAAGTGACAAGGTCTTTTCCCTAAGCTGTATTTTCTCGTATTCGGCCAACTGTCCCTGCATCTTGAATTTCTTTCCCTCTATAAGCGATTCGGAAGAAATAAGACGCGACATCAGTTCGCTTGCCGTCATCTCAAGAGAGAAAACGGCTACCGGCTTATGGAAATCCACAGCCATGTTCCTTGCCATGGTAAGTGCCAAAGCCGTCTTTCCCATTGCAGGACGCGCCGCAAGTATTATAAGCGTACCCTTCTGGAATCCGCCCGTTATGGCATCCAGTTCCACAAAACCGGTATTGAGTCCTATGGAAGAATCGTCCGATTTCTGAATCTGTTCTATCTCATTGAGGGTATTCCTCAGCAATACGTCCATTGTCTGTATGTCCGAATTGAAATTGCTGTCGTTTATCTCAAGAAACTTGGTCTCGGTACGGTCCAGGAGTTGAAGGACATCGTTAGTCTCGTCATAGGCTTCCCTCAACGTCTCGGTCGAAAGCCGTATCAGTTCCCTCTGTATGAATTTCTCCGAAAGTATCCTTACATGATATTCTATGTGTGCGGCAGAGGTTATCCTGTTGGTAAGGGATACTATCTTGTACCGTCCTCCCACAACATCCAGCTTGCCGTTTTTCTGCAAGCGGTCTATGACAGTGAAGACATCCACCGGACTTCCCTCGGTGAACAGCTGGTTTATGGCACGGAATATCTCGACATGTTCGGGCTGATAGAAATACTCCGGCTTTATTATGTCGATGGAATTGGTTATTGCGTCCTGATCAAGCAGCAACGCCCCCAAGACAGATTCCTCTATGTCTATTGCCTGCGGCGGAACCCTGCCATTGATTCCAAAGGCCTGCTCATAGGTCATCTGTACCTTTTTTCTCTTTGTCGTCGTTTCCTGTTCCATAATATGACCTGCAAAAATAAGGAAAAGTTCGTTGCTCGCAAAAAAATCGGACAGTCTTATTTTTCAACCGTACAAAACACTTTTTCCCTCTCTTTTGATTCCGTCTTTACCGATTCAGAAAAGAAAAAAATGTCTTCTGAAAAGAAAAAAACGGATTCAGAAAAGAATCCAGTACCATCAAAAGACAGCCATATCAAGCCTTTTGACATGTCTTTTGAAAGCCTGTCAGCGGATTTTTTCGGATTATTCCGCGCAATTTGTTTAATTTTGTTCCCCGTCCGGCAGGAAGTGTCCGGATTTTAACCGAACAGCGGCATGAATATTGAAGAAAACAAACTGAAACAAAGGGTACAGAGAAACATTCTGATAGGTTCCTGTTTCATTCTGCTCATGAAGTTTACGGCCTGGTTCATAACCAATTCGGTCGGAATACTGACCGATGCGATGGAAAGCATAGTGAACGTAATGGCGGGAGCCATAAGCCTCTACTGCATTTACCTTTCATCCAAACCGAAAGACAAGGACCATCCTTTCGGTCACGGAAAGATAGAACTGATATCGGCTTCGATAGAAGGGATACTGATAGTGGTTGCGGGAGGGTTGATAATATACAAGGCGGTTCAAAGACTGTTGAATCCGGATGAGATAATGCAACTCGATACAGGTATCATCATCATTGCCGTTTCAGGAGTCATGAACTACATAATGGGATGGTACAGCATCAGAACGGGGAAAAGGCACGGTTCTATGGCCCTTATTGCCGAAGGAAAGCATCTTCAGTCCGACACCTATTCAACAATAGGGTTGATTACCGGCCTGACACTGCTGTATTTCACCGGAATAGAATGGATAGACGGTGCAATGGCCATGGTGTTCGGTGCGATAATAATCATAACGGGCGTTTCCATACTGAGGAAGACCATGGACAACCTGCTGGACAGAGCGGATGTGGACCTGCTGAACGACATGGTTCACTTGCTTAATGAAAAGAAAAGGACGGAATGGATAGACATTCACAGCACAAAGGCAATAAAATACGGCAACTGCCTTTACATGGACTGCGATATTACACTTCCGTGGTTTTTAAGCATAGAACAGGGGCACAAGATAGGCATTGACCTAAAACGCATCCTGCAGGAGAAGTATTCGGACAGCCTGATGACAAACATACATTTTGATCCGTGCAATGTGTCCCTGCATTCGAAATGTCACAAGTGCGGATATGAAAACTGCAAATACCGCAAGGAAGCCTTCCGTCCCGAATGCAGTGAGATTACTCTCGGCAGTCTGATAGACAATGAACAGGAAGAGGAAAACTGAATGAAAGAGAAAAACGCAGGAAAGATGACAGAGGATGAAAGATATATGATGAGATGTCTGCAGCTTGCGCAAATGGGAGCAGGATATACGAGTCCCAATCCCATGGTCGGGGCTGTCATAGTACATAACGGCGAGATAATAGGCGAGGGTTACCACAGAAAATACGGAGAGGCCCATGCGGAGGTGAACGCCATAAAGTCGGTTGCGGACAAGTCACTGTTGAGTGAGGCTACTCTTTACGTCAATCTTGAGCCTTGCTCCCACTGGGGAAAGACACCGCCTTGCGCCGACCTGATTGTGAAACACAGGCTGAAGAAATGCGTAATAGCCAACAGGGACATAAACCCCAAGGTGAACGGAGGCGGAATTAAAAAGCTGACTGACAACGGCATAGAGGTCGTTTGCGGAGTATTGGAAGAGGAAGCCCGTTTTGTAAACCGCAGATTTTTCACCAATCACACAAAAGGCAGGCCCTATGTGATAATAAAGTATGCCAAGAGCAGGGACGGTTATCTGGCACCGTCGAAAGGCAACGAATGGATAAGCAATGAGGCGATGCGTGTCTGGGTACACAAACAGAGGATGGAGGAAGACGCGATAATGGCAGGATACAACACAATCGTCAAGGACAATCCCCGTCTTGATGTAAGGCATTACTACGGCAACAATCCCACAAGGGTAGTATGGGACAGGAATCTGAGCCTTGACCGCTCCCTGAACGTATTGGACAACAGCCGAAGGACAATCGTGTTCAATCTTGAAAAGGATGCCGTGGAGGGAATGAACACATACGTAAGAATAAATGAGAAGGATGGCGTGGAGGAGCAGATACTCGGCCGTCTTTTCGACCATGGCATCCGTTCACTGATAATAGAAGGCGGCAGAAAGACAATAGAGGGCTTTCTATCCAAAGGCCTTTGGGACCAGGCCAACATCATAACTGGCAAAAAGATGTTTCATTCCGGCATAAAGGCTCCCGGCATACCGAACGGTTTTTCCCATTCGTACACAATAGGAGAAGATATTTTGGAGTTCTATTACAATGAATAAGAAACATAAAAACGGTTAGACATGAACAATTTTGAATTTGTGAATCCTACCAGACTGATATTTGGAAAAGGACAGATAAGCAGATTGAACGACCTTGTGAAAAAGGGAACTAAGGTATTGATGACCTATGGAGGCGGTTCGATAAAGAAGAACGGCGTATATGATCAGGTCAAGGAAGGTTTGAAGGGATGCGAAGTCATAGAATTCGGAGGCATTGAGGCCAATCCTGACTACAACACGCTTATCAAGGCCGTGGATATATGCAAGAAGGAATCCGTAGAGTTTATCCTTGCCGTAGGAGGAGGCTCCATAATAGACGGAACGAAGTTCATAGCCTGTGCGGCCAACTATAAGGGAGATGATCCGTGGCAGATAGTTGTCAATGACAAGGAAACACTGCCTGCAGCCTTGGATTTCGGAACGGTACTGACGCTTCCGGCCACGGCTTCGGAGATGAACAACGGAGCTGTCATATCCAGAAGGGATTTGAACCAGAAGTTCGCCTTCCACAATCCGAACGGATTTCCAAAGTTTTCAATCCTGGATCCTACCGTCGTTTATTCTCTGCCAAAGAAGCAGATATCCAACGGTATAGTCGACACTTACGCTCATACCTTGGAGCAATACCTCACGACATGTCTTGACACCAAGGTCATGGACAGGTGGGCGGAAGCCCTTTTGCTCACATTGATAGAGGAGGCTCCAGAACTTATGAAAGCGGAAAGTCATCCGAACTATGATTCCTGCGCCAACTTCATGCTTACCGCAACAATGGGACTTAACGGTTTCATCGCCATGGGCGTGGAACAGGATTGGGCGACACACATGATAGGACACGAACTTACAGCCCTTTGCGGTTTGGACCACGGAGAAACACTGGCAATAGTTTATCCGGGACTTATGGATGTAATGCGCAAGGAAAAGCACGGCAAACTGTTGCAATATGCCCGCAGAGTATGGAACATTGACGACAAAGACGAAGAAAAGGCGATAGACATGGCAATAGAGAAAACCGAAGGGTTCTTCAGAAGCATAGGAAAGAAGACCAGACTGAGTGAATACGGCATAGGACAGGATGTGATTGAGGAAATAGTCAGACGGTTCACCGAGAGGTCATGGCGTTTGGGTGAAAACGGAATAGTGACACCTGAAAAGGCAAGAATGATTCTTGAAAGGGTAAAATAGAATCGAAAATGTTGATACTAAAAGCGGGGAAATGTTTAAGCATTTCCCCGCTTTTGTTTTTCATTCAGTGTTTCCGTCCGTTCAAAAAGACTTGTTCCACCTTGTTTGCACCATAGTAGTACGGCATGTATTCTATTGTAGGAATAGGTTTTGTGATGAAGAAGTTGGCTTTCTTGCCCCTGGCGATAGAGCCGTGGGTTTCGCTCAATCCCATTGCGTATGCGGAGTTGAGCGTTGTGGCATTGACAGCCTCCTGCGGTGTAAGCTTGTAGTTAACGCAGGCAAAGGTAAGTATTAGTTGCATATTGCCGCTTGGAGACGAACCAGGATTGAAATCCGAAGCCATGGCCACAGGCAGGCCTGCTGAAATCATTTCCCTTGCAGGCGAATAAGGCATGTTCAAAAAGAAGGCTGCTCCAGGCAGAATGGTCGGCATGGTCTGCGATGCCTTCAAACAACGTATCTCATCCTTGCCCACATATTCCAGATGGTCAACGGAAAGGGCGTTGTACTTTACCCCCACTTGTATTCCGCCGGAATAATCCAGTTCGTTGGCGTGAATCTTTGGAACAAGTCCGTACTTCATTCCTGCAAACAACATTCTGTCGGTTTCCTCAACGGTAAAGAATCCCTTGTCACAAAAAACATCTATGAATTCCGCCAGATTTTCCTGAGCCACCAAAGGAATCATCTCGTTGATGACAAGATCCACGAATTCGCTCTGACGTCCTCTGTACTCCAAAGGAACTCCGTGTGCCCCCAAAAAGTTGGCCTTTATGGTCAATGGAGAGTTTTCCTTCAGTCTTCTAATGACTCTGAGCATCTTTATCTCGGCTGCGGTGGTAAGACCGTAACCGGACTTTATCTCGACGGCACCCGTACCGTAGCCTATTATCTCTTCCAAACGTTGCATCGCGTCCTGATACAGTTCCTCTTCACTTGCCTGTTGCAGTCTTTTGGCCGAATTGAGTATTCCACCGCCTCTTTCGGCTATTTCCTCATAACTCAAACCCCTTATCTTGTCCATGTATTCTATTTCTCTCGAACCGGCATAGACAAGATGGGTGTGTGAATCGCAGAATGAAGGAAAAACAAAACGCTCATGTGCATCCACGATTGTATCCGCATTTTCCTCTTTCAGGTCTTCCATCCTGCCGAAATCGAAAATAGTGTCGCCCTCGACAATAAGGTAAGCATTGTCTATGCAGTTGAGTTTCGACATATCCGCTCCGCAAACGGCTATTCTCTTTTTATCTTCCGTCTGTACAAGACTTTTTATGTTTTTAACCAATGTTCTCATATCGTATGTTTTATTTGATGTTTATTCTAAGACTAAGGCCTATGCTTTCATGTTGCCATGAAGTAGGCGGCACATAAGAAGGCATGAACTTGAAAGACAGGTCTTCATTCATGTTGAATTCGAAAAGATGTGCATAAACCATTGCATCCACAATGTTCAACAGGTACACGACCGCACCTATTACAACACTGAGCTGGAAATTCTTGTCATAAGCCTGATGCAGTGCAAGAATGCTTTCGTCGCTGTACTTTGTGTAATCCTCAAGCAACGCGCCTGTATTGCCGTTTATTCTGTTGTAGTATTCGTTCTTGAATTTTACGGAATTGTTGTAGTTGGTTACCGCGAAATAAGTTACTCCTGCACCTATGGCATAAATAACCGGCACTTTCCATGCCTGTTTGTTGTAGACCTGTCCTGCTCCCGGAAGAACGGCCGAAAGAATCGTGGCCTTTTTTGGAGAATGCGAACCATAATTTCCGGCAGTCTGTGCCGCAATGTCATAAAACGAAAGGCAAAAAACGATAATCGATGCAAGTAAAACCTTTAACCTCATTTATTTAACACCTTCGAGCAGTGCTATTATCCTTTGAAAGTCATCATCATTTCTGAAAGAAATGGTTATATTGCCCTTTCCTCTCATCGAACGTGTGATTTCAACATTAGTGTCAAGCCTTTTGCTCAATGCAAACTTGGTATCCTTATGGAATTCAGGCAGTTCTTTCCTTGTTTTTTTAGTAGTGTTTTCAGGAGTCTTGACAGATGCAACTATTTGTTCCACCTGACGGACAGACAATCCCTTTTCGATTATCTGTTTCACTATCTCCAACTGTTTTTCCTGACTTTCGACATTGATAATACTGCGAGCGTGCCCCATGCTTATTTGATTGTTACGCAAAGCAATCTGAATTTCTGCCGGCAACTTCAAAAGACGTAGATAGTTGGTTATGGTCGAGCGGTTTTTACCTATCCTTTCGCTCATTTTTTCCTGCGTAAGGTTACATTCTTCTATCAATGCCTGCAAGGACAAAGCTATTTCAATGGCATTCAAGTCCTCCCTCTGCATATTCTCCACAAGAGCCATTTCCATTATTTCCTGTTGCGTCGCAACCTTTATGTATGCAGGTATCTCTTTTAAGCCGGCCTGTTTGCAGGCTCTGTAACGCCGCTCACCAGCTATAAGAATATATTTGTCCTTTTCTTTCTTTACCGTTATCGGAACGATGACACCATTTTCCTTGATGGACTGACACAACTCTTCCAAGGCCGTCGCGTCAAATTCTTTTCGAGGTTGGTTGGGATTGGGTTCTATTTTGTCTATTGGCAAATAGCTTAACTCCGCAGTAACGGAACTTATCACTTTGTCGGATTGAATGTCTGAATCCGCATTACCCAATATAGCTTCCAATCCTTTCCCCAAGGCCGGTCCTTTTTTTGATGCCATCTCTGTCTGTTTGTATTCTCTATAAATTATTGTTGTGTTGTGTCGTGTTTTTGTATGATTTCCATCGCCAGATTCATGTAATTCACCGCTCCAGTACTGCTCGCATCATACATAATGGCACTCAAACCGTGGCTCGGAGCCTCTGCAAGCTTAACATTGTTATAAATGAGAGTATCGAATACTATTTGCTTGAAGTGATGTCTTACATCCTCCGCAACCTGTTTGTTAAGTCTCAATCTGGCATCAAACATGGTAAGAAGTATGCCCTCTATTTCCAACGACGTATTCAGACGTCCCTGTACTATTCTTATGGTATTTAGCAATTTTCCCAAGCCTTCCAAGGCAAAATACTGGCATTGAACCGGTATTATCACACTATCGGCTGCCGTAAAGGCATTGATGGTTACCAAACCCAAAGACGGAGAACAGTCTATTATGATGTAATCATACTCATCCCTTATCGGTGCTATCACTTTCTTCAACCGCTGTTCCCTTTCTTCCAGTTTTGGCAGTTCTATTTCCGCTCCCACAAGATCTATGCTTGCAGGAAGCAGATAAAGATTAGGAGTGGACGTCTCCAAGACAGCATCTGCCGCATTCACGGAGTTTATAAGACAATCATAAACGCTTTTCTCCACATTTTCATGGTCAATACCCACTCCCGAAGAAGCGTTCGCCTGTGGATCAGCGTCTATCAGCAATGTTTTTTTCTCCATCACCGCTAGCGCAGCACTCAAATTGATGGCCGTAGTGGTCTTCCCTACTCCCCCTTTCTGGTTGGCAACAGCTATTACTTTACCCATTTATGCACCTTTCATAGAACAAAAAAGCTGTCCCTATGAACAGCCTTTTTGTTCGTTAGTTCTAGTCTTAATCAAACACTATATCATCTATTTTCTTCTCAAAACCCTCTCCCTCATTCAAGGATTCCTCCTCAAAAACAGGCTCTACACCCGTCTCTATAAAGTTTATTATCTTACCTAAGGCATCCTGAAATTTGGCATAATCCTCCTTATACAAAAATATCTTGTGCTTCTCATAGCTGAAAGTGCCATCCTCATTGTTGAACTTACGCTTGCTTTCAGTTATAGTCAAATAACGTTCGCCTTGTCTCGTCTCTTTTACATCAAAAAAATATGTTCTCTTTCCCGCTTTTATCGCTTTCGAAAACACTTCTTCTCTTTCTCTCTCTCTTGTTTCGCCTAAATCCATATTTAATTTGTGTTTTAAAATTTAATTTCGAGCAAAAGTACTAAATAATTCCGAATTCAAAATCATTATATGACACAAAAATATTTTTTTCTTTTCAATGTGCTGTCCCATAATCCCTTGCCCCGAAAATGGAACTGCCTATCCTTACAAGTGTACTGCCCTGCTGCAAAGCCGTTTCATAATCCTCCGACATACCCATCGACAACTCCGAAAAACAATCCTCTTCGGAAAAATACAAATGCTTGAACTTGTCAAACAAATCCTTCAGATGAGCAAATTCCCTGCGGGTCTGTTCCCTGTCATCGGTAATGGAACCTATTCCCATAAGACCGCAAATCCTTATGTTCTTCATTTCCCTGTAAGCATCACCGGTCAACAACTCCTCGGCAAGCGCATCTTCCATTCCGAACTTGGTCTGTTCGTGTGCAATGTCTATCTGCAACAGACAGTCTATGCATCTGCCGTTCTTTACGGCTTCCTTGTTTATTTCCTTGAGAAGATGCAGACTGTCAACCGAATGTATCAAACTTACAAACGGGGCAATGTATTTCACCTTGTTGGTCTGCAAGTGTCCTATAAAGTGCCACTGAATATCCTTCGGCATGACAAGGTATTTGTCTCTCATCTCCAGTGCCTTGTTTTCACCGAACAGCCTCTGCCCAGCCTGATAGGCCTGCATCAAATCCTCCACCGGTTTCGTTTTGGAAACCGCTATGAGTCTCGTACCCCGAGGCATAAGAGATTGATAATGTTTTATGTTATCTGATATCGACATATCGCTTTTTATCGCTTCAACTGCAAAATTACAACAATAATTGCATACTTTTGCAAGTTTAACATGTAAATCAGAATACCTGGAACATGAAATATTTTTTCAAGTCAATGTTTATAGTGCTTTTGTTTCTGTCATGCAAATCTGAAAGCAACGACGAAAAAGCGGTAAGACAGGTCGTCAATTCCTTCTTCCAATATGTCAACCAAAGGGATTTCAAGATGCTTGAAACGATATGCACCAACAAAATGAAAAAGAATGTCGAACAGTTCAAGAGTTTCGGAGACGATCTGGTGCAATACAGGAAATTTGAAATAAAGTCGATGAATGTCACGGGGAATACGGCTTCGGTCAATGTGAAAAGCACCGACCAGTTTGACAATGAAATCGAAAGCACATGGAAACTTGTCAAGACGAAAGGAAGCTGGAAAATGGACCTTTTCAAGACCTTCGTAACCGATGAGGCGGAACCCTTCGCGGACGAAAGGATATACATGCCGAAAAAAGACCCCAACACTATCCCTTATTCAAGAGCAGACTCCGTTTTCTGAACATCTCAAAGACAAATGACATCCAACCATTTCCAAAACCGATGATAAAGAAACTGCTTTACATAGTCAATCTGCTTGTTGCGCTTTTGCTTGCAGGAGTATATGCAGGGGAATACCTTAGTCCGGAATCCTTTCCGAAGCTGTCGCTTTTGAGTTACATATATCCTCTTTTGCTTGCCGTCAATGTAATGTTCTGTATCTTCTGGCTTTTCGTCAAATGGAAATATCTTGTCATTCCGCTTGCAGTAATACTGATAAGGGTTGACTACATTCCCAGACTGATAGGAATGTCTTCACAAGACACAGTCAGCGAAAACGCACTCAGAATAATGACCTACAACGTGAAAGGATTCGGAGAAGGAACGGAAACGGACAAGGACCGACGACTGACGAATACGGATTCGATTTTGGCAATCGTAAAAAGAATAAATCCCGACATAGTCTGCTTGCAGGAATACGCTTCGGCAAAGAAAGACAAAAACAGTTTCCATTACAGGATGGTTGACCAACTCGGATACAAATACTTTTTTGCTCCAGTAAACAGCAAGACCTATATAAGGGGAAGCGCCATATATTCGAAACACGAGATAGTAAAGGCGGCTTGTCCATTTCCAATGAAAAAGGAATACTATTCCTTCAGCTTTGCCGACATTGCCAAAGGAGGAAAAACATTGAGGGTTTACAACGTGCATTTGGCTTCCTACATGATTTCCGACCAGGAAAAGGAAGAGCTCAACGCGGTAAGCAAGGGAAGGATGACAACGGAACAAACAAGCAAGAGCGTATTGTCCAAACTCATGTCGGCAAACCAAAAACGTGCCGGACAGGTCAGGGAACTGGCAAGCATACTCGAACAGACAGAAGAGGACTTTCTTATTGTGGGAGACTTCAACGCCACCCCCTATTCACACACTTACGACATAATAAGCAAATATGCCAGCGACAGCTTCACAAAATGCGGAAGAGGATTGTCGGGAACATACAACGGACCTTTGCCCGCATTCAGAATAGACTACATCTTCGCAGGCAAAAACATAAATGTCGAAAGCTACAACCATTACAAGTGTGATTTTTCGGACCACATACCGGTTTATTCCGACTTTAAAATACCTCAGAATTAAATGAAAAAACAGGAAAGATACGACCTGGTGATAAGCAGGTTGAAAGAAAAATACCCCAAAGCAGATACGGAGCTCGAATACGACAGTCCGTTTCACCTTCTTGTCGCGGTGATTCTCTCGGCCCAGTGTACGGACAAAAGGGTCAACATGGTAACAGGCGAACTCTTCAAGCGATACCCCCAAGTGAAGGACATGGCCGATTCCACCGAAGAGGAAATATACGGATACATAAAGGCGGTATCCTACCCCAACGCCAAGAGCAGACATCTTTTGCAGATGGCACAACGTCTGCACCAGGTGTACAACGACCGTCTTCCTGAGGATTTGGACGAACTGCAAACGCTTTCAGGCGTAGGACGCAAGACCGCAAACGTAATAGGAGCCGTACTGTTCAAAAAGGCGGTAATGCCGGTGGATACCCATGTCCACAGGGTTTCAGCCCGAATAGGTTTGACAACCAACGCAAAGACCGTACTGGATACAGAAAAACAGCTGGTATCCAACCTGAAAGACCAAAACGACATGGCTCTGCTGCATCATCAGCTCATATTGCTCGGCCGTTATGTCTGCAAGGCGCGAAAACCTTTGTGCGAAGAATGCAACCTGATGGATGTCTGCAAATTTTTCTCGTC
This sequence comes from uncultured Bacteroidales bacterium, assembly GCA_944320415.1. GTDB lineage: Bacteria > Bacteroidota > Bacteroidia > Bacteroidales > P3 > Onthomorpha. Next base: position 6,679 of record CALUHJ010000015.1, on the reverse strand, counting down.
CGAAACAACAAAACGGACCCGATTGCGTTTAAACAGAGAAACAATAAAATAATTCAAAAAAAGATGAAAAAAATTATTTTGGCCGTTCTGGCCGTAATGGCTTTGGGATTTGTCATGGAGTCCTGTTCTCACAAGACTTGCGATGCTTACAGCAGTGTCAATCATTCCCCAAGGGAAATACTAAGATAGGGTTAGGCTTTGACCAAAGGCCGTAATAAAAAAATGAATTCAGAAAACAATTTTTTCTTTTCTGAATTCATTTTTTTGTTTCTTTGTTTGGTTGGACCGCTATTTGATTATATCGATAAGCTCTTCAAATTTGGGTGTGAGGATTATTTCGGTCCGTCTGTTCTTCGCCCTTGACTCTTTGGTGGAATTGTCCACTATCGGACAGTATTCCCCTCGACCCGAAGGGATTATGCGTTTTGGTGAAATCTTACCGTTCTTCAGGAGTATCTTCGTTATTGCGCTTGCACGCATCACGCTCAAGTCCCAATTGTCTTTTACCTGATTTTTGCCGTTCATTGGAACATTGTCCGTATGTCCTTCGACCATTACGTCTATTTCTGGATTGTTGGCCAATACGGTGGCTATTTCCCTGAGCGCATCCTCACCTTCCTTGCTCACCGTCCAGCTTCCGGAAGCGAAAAGCAGTTTTTCCTCCATGGAAACATACACCTTTCCGTTTTTTCTTTCAATGCTTAGTCCCTTGTCCGCAAATCCCAAAAGGGCATCGCTGATTTTGCGGTGTATTTCCTCCACCTCCTTTTCCTTTTCCTCAAGTCTGGCCTGCAACTGTGCCAACATCTCCTCCTTTTGTGCAAACTCAATCTTCAACATCTTCAATTCGTTTTCCTGATTGTCCAGTTCCTCGGCCCTCTTGTCAAGAGTGGCTCTTGTTTTTATCAGTTCCTCATTCAGCTGTTTAAGGTTCTGACTTTTGTTTGACAAGGTTTCCTGAAGGCGTTCGTTCAACTGGTCCAGTTGCTGCTTCATATCCTTGTACGCCCTGTCGTTTTCTTCGGCCTGTTCCTTGTAGTTTTGGGAAAGAAGCTGCGTATTCTGCAATTCCTTTTTCTGTTTGTCCAACTCGGCCTTCAGTTCCTCATTCATGCTTTTGAGTTCCCGGTTGCTTATCCTGGCTTCCGAGAGTTGCTTGGAACACTTGGACTTTTCACTCTCCAAGGCCTGATATTTTTTCGTTGAGACACACGAACTGAAAACGAGTGTCAGTATTGCGGAAAGACAAATGATTTTCTTCATATTATTGTTGTTTTAACGTTAAACTTATTGGACAATGGTCGGAGTGTTTCACCTGGCTCAATATTCCCGCATCGATTATCCTGTCGCTTATGTTGTCACTCACCATGCAGTAATCTATTCTCCAGCCCTTGTTCTGGGCTCTTGCATTTGCACGGTAGCTCCACCACGAATAGGCATCGGGCAGGTCCTTGTGAATAAATCTGAAGCTGTCGGTGTATCCCGACTTTAAGAAACTGTCTATCCATTCCCTTTCCTCTGGAAGGAAGCCGGAGGAATTGGCATTTCTCACCGGGTCGTGAATATCTATCGGACGGTGACATATATTGTAGTCACCACAAAGGACAAGGGCTGGTCTTTCCTTTTGAAGCTCTTGAACGTATTGCCGGAAATCCTCGAGCCATTGCATCTTGAATGCCTGCCTTTCCTCTCCGCTTGTTCCCGAAGGGTGATACACGCTCACTATGGAAAGGTCGCCATAATCGGCTCTTATGAATCGTCCCTCGTCGTCGTATTTAGGTATTCCCATACCGTAAACCACCTTGTCAGGAGACTGTTTGGACAGTATTGCAACACCGCTGTATCCTTTTTTTTTAGCGCTGAAGCTGTAACATTTAAAGCCAAGGGATTCGAAATCGAGTACTGGAATCTGCTCTCTCTGGGCTTTGGTTTCCTGAAGGCATACCACATCGGGATTGCATTCCGAAAGCCATTGCAGAAAACCTTTGTTCACGGCTGCTCTTATGCCGTTCACATTATATGAAATGATATTCATGTACGGTATTCGGTTTATATTTTTTGCAAATATAGGTATTTTGATTTTAAGGTTGCGGTTCAATCCTGTAAAAGGAGAAAAAAAATACCGTGAAAGCCGCAGTATTTGCCGAAAAGTTTATAAGTTTGTATCATGAAGTTGATAAGACAGGTTGTTATATACATACTACTCCTTGTAAAGTACATACGCGGGTTGGATTATGTGGGTTATTACAAGGCGTTTCACATTTGGAGGCTGAAGCATTTGACCGAATACCAGTTTGTAGTGATATTGAGTCTGGTTGTCGGGGTTGCGAGCGGTCTGGCTTCGGTTTTGCTCAAGAATACCGTACATTTGACTTATGAAATTATAAGTCGCTTTTCATGGTTTTCACCTGACAGGGGAAACATATTGTTTCTGATGTATCCGACAATAGGAATCATTCTGACCGTATTGGTGATAAAGTACTTTGTAAAGGACGATCTGTCGCACGGAGTAAGCAAGGTGATGTATGCAATTTCGAGAAAGGACGGCCGGTTGAAGGCTCATCACTGCTGGAGTTCCATGCTGACATCATCCATTACCGTTGCGTTCGGAGGTTCCGTTGGACTGGAGGCACCCATTGTGCTTACCGGCAGCGCGATAGCCTCCAACATAAGCCGTTTCTTCAGAATAAGCCGCAAACATGTGATAACGCTTCTGGGTTGCGGTGCAGCGGGAGCGATAGCAGGGGTATTCAAAGCACCAATTGCAGGAGTCCTCTTCGTCTTTGAGGTGCTTATGATAGACCTTACCATGACTGTTGCAACGCCTCTTTTGCTTTCGGCCGTCACATCCGCCATAATATCCTATTTCTTCTTCGGTCAGGGAGTGCAGTTTTACTACAAGGTGGATTCACTTTTTGAATTGAACAAGATACCTGCCTTTGTCCTTTTGGGTATAATTGCAGCTTTCATATCGCTTTACTTCCTGAAAATAAACAAATGGGTATCCGGACGTTTCTCCAAATGGAAACGCTCAAGCAGAATAATAATAGGCGGCGTTTGTCTGGGCGTTCTTGTATATCTTTTCCCTCCGTTGTTCGGTGAAGGTTATTCGGCATTGACCTCTCTGTTGAACAACGACATCGATTCCATGATGGAAAACAGTTTTTTCTACTCCTACACTGACAGCAACTGGCTTTTTCTTCCGGTATTGCTTGCAATCGTTTTCCTGAAAGCTTTCGCAACCTCAATCACCTGCGCTTCCGGAGGAGTGGGAGGCACATTTGCGCCAAGCCTTTTCATAGGCGGTTTCGTCGGATTCTTCGTTGCTAGAGTGGTAAACCTGACAGGAACAATAGAAGTGGCCGAAAGCAACTTCGCACTCGTAGGAATGGCCGCCGTAATGGCCGGAGTGATGCATTCACCCATGACTGCAACATTCCTGATTGCGGAAATAACCGGAGGATATGCCCTTTTCACACCATTGCTTATAGCCACGACAATCGCATACCTGGTTGTGAAACCGTTGACAAGGTATTCCATATACGCAGAACCGCTGGCCGAAAAAGGAGACCTGATTACCCATAACAAGGACAAGACAGCCTTGCAGTTCATAGACAAAAAGGAAATAATAGAAACGAATTTCATAACACTCAAACCTGATTCCCTTCTAAGGGATATTGTAGCGGCAGTAGAGGTAAGCTCAAGGAATTTCTTCCCTGTTGTGGACGATCAGGGCATGTTCAGAGGTGTGGTCGTTTTGGACGATGTTCGTTCAATGCTTTTCAAACCGGAATTCTACAACAAGATAAAGGCGAGCACTTTCATGAGATATTCGCCCATGTTCATCGCCGACATAAAAGAACCGATGGAAGAGATAATACAGAAATTCAAAGGTTCGGACAGATACAACATAGTAATGGTAGATGACGGAAAGTATCTTGGATTCATATCACGGGCAAATGTTTTTGCGGCTTACCAACGTTACATAAAGGAGTTTTCAAACGAATAAATCAAACACTGACAGAAAATGAAAATAGCTGTAATAGGTGCAACGGGACTTGTGGGAAGTCTTATGCTTAAGGTTTTGGAAGAAAGAGGTTTTGCAAATGAAAGAATATTTGCTGGAGCCTCGTCGAAAAGCGTAGGAAAGAAAATAATGTTTGCAGGAAGGGAACTGACAGTCCGGTCTGTCGAACAGATAATATCCGAGAACTGCGACTATGCCATATTCTCCGCAGGAGGCGATGCCTCAAGAGAGTATGCACCTCTGTTTGCCGAAAGAAACACGGTGGTGATAGACAACTCCTCAGCCTGGAGAATGAATCCAGAAGTGCCTTTGGTCGTGCCTGAAATAAACCCTCATACGATAACGGACAAAACCAGGATAATAGCCAATCCCAACTGCTCAACCATACAGATGGTTATGGCGCTGTTTCCACTGCACAAGGAATTCGGAATCAAAAGAATAGTGGTATCCACCTATCAAAGCGTCACAGGAACGGGCGTAAAGGCGGTAAGACAACTGGAATGCGAACAGAAAAACGAAGAATGCACCAAAGCCTACCCTCACAGGATACACGAAAACGTACTTCCGCACGGAGGGGATTTCCTTGAGGACGGATACACGACGGAAGAACGCAAACTGGTGGATGAGACAAGGAAGATATTTGCCTGTCCGGAAATAGCGGTAAGCGCAACGGTTGCAAGAGTGCCGGTAAGAGGAGGACATTCCGAAAGCGTGAACGTGCAGTTCAAAAAGCCGTTTGAAATGGAAAGGGTATTGGAACTGCTCAACAACACAAATGGAGTGAAGGTTTGTGACAGACCGGAACAGAACATATATCCAATGCCGATAACATGCGAAGGAAAGGATGATGTTTTCGTAGGCAGGATACGCAGGGACAACTCGGCCGAAAACACACTTAACATGTGGATAGCGGCGGACAACCTGAGAAAGGGAGCCGCAACAAACGCAATACAGATACTTGAATACCTAACCGGAAAATAAGCCTTGAAATGAGAAGACTGCTTTTGCTGCTTTTCTTTTTGCAGACAGGTTTGTATCTTGTCGCCCAAAAAGAAAACCTGAACTCCTATTCACTGTATCTAAAACCGGGTTGGGTAATACCGACAAACGAATACGTATCGGGAACAAACCCTGCAAACAAACCCATTTCCGCAATATATTCCGCCTCTTTGCGTTTCGAGCACCAAACCGACGGAAGCAGGGGATGGCATCAGATGTACAACTACCCTTCCTATGGACTGGGAATATATTTTGCCAAGTTCAGCGTGCCGAACCAGCTTGGCAATCCCATATCCCTTTACGGATTCCTGTCATCGACCATTTACCGACACAACAGATTTCTTCTTAAAACCGACTTTTCTCTGGGAATCGCTTTCAACTGGGAACATTTCTCCAGCAGCAACACGCTGAACGTGGCAATGGGAGGACCTCTTTCATGCTACATAGACGCGGCACTTATGGCCTATTACAACATGTCAACCCATTTCGACCTCGGTGTAGGTCTTGCACTGTCGCACTTCTCAAACGGGGCATTGAAAATGCCAAACATGGGAATAAACGTACTGTCTCCAAAAATCATATTCAAGTACAAACCATACGAAAACTTCAGACTCAAGATTACGGAAAAGCCGTATTCGGAATCATGTTTCGAGAATCTTACAACATTCTTTTTCGGTGCGCACGACGTGCAGACGGTGATAAATCCTCATCAGGAAAACAAGTCTTACGAGAACCATTCCTACCTTGTGTTCGGACTTGACGACAGATTCCTCAGACGGTTCAACCTCAAACATTCGCTCGGTCTTGGCATAGGCATAGGATACAACCAGTACGTCGGAACCGAATACCGTATAGAAAACGACAAGATGGTCTTTTCGGATACACCGGTCATGCAACGGTTCAACCTGAGCGCATACATAAGCTACGAATACAGGATACACCGCCTTGCAATACTGCTTGAGCCCGGCATTTACATATATAAGAACAAGAACGACAAATCGAAGAACTTTTTCCAGAGAATAGGGTTCAGGCATTACCTTTCGGAGAGTGTTTTTTACGGGGTATCGTTGCGTGCCGCCAACTTCAGCGTCGCCCAATACATAGAATGGACGATAGGTTACAGGATAAACGACATAGGCCGCTAAAAAAGGCTTTATCCTTTTCTGAATCCGTTTTTTTCTTTTCTGAATTCATTTTTTTGTTTTCAGAAAAGGTTCCGGATGGATTCAAGAAAGAATATTCAGGCTCCTTACGACAGGTATTTAAGTTGATTTTCCGTATATTTGATGTAGTTTGATTAAGATTCTTTGAGTATCAAACCATTAAGAAGAACTTGCATGAGAATGGGCAATGGATAAGAAATTGCTAACTTGTTTTGTTACACTATATTCCTCATGCTTTTCAAATAACTCTTTTCTAAGTGCAAAGATACGATTTTTTCTCCAATTATAAGAATCCGTACCCTAAAAACTATCTATGCGATAAAGAAAATGACATAACAGATTCGTAGCCGAGTTCACCAAACCACAGGCAAAGGTAACTCGTGTTCTTTTCGTCCAAGCAAGGTCAAGCCCTACGGGTGTCGTGGAAAAATCATCCTCGCCCCGTGGGGCTTTCTGTATTTTTCCACACAACCTTGCCTGACGAGAACAC
>CALUHJ010000014.1 GCA_944320415.1 uncultured Bacteroidales bacterium | reverse complement strand
ATGCCCGTATAAACGTGTTTGAAAGGGTTTCGATTGGTGGTCAAATCCTTTTCAACAGCACGATTATATACTGCTCGGAGTATCCGCATATAGAACGAAGTGCTGTTCTTGGTCAATCCTCGACCTCGTAAATAAGCCTCATACATCAGCATTAAATCAGAATCAATATCTTCCAACAGTACATCTTTATCCTCTCTAAACTGCATAAAACTTTTGAGCGTACAACGATAGGTTTCCGATGTGCGCTGCTTACCCATTTGCTGCAACTGAGCAATAACACCCTGCATAAAGTTGAACAATGACTGCTCATTGGTTTGCTTCTGAAAGGTTGAGATAATATCATCGGCAGTGTACTTTATACGCTTGTTCTCCAAATGGGCAATGATACTTTGCAGTCGTTTAATATCCCAATCAATTCGTTCTTCAATGGATTGAATATAGTTTTGTCGGCTGTTATTGGCTGTGATTATTGAGCTTTCTTCCTCGTCCCACTCGTGCATAAAGAGTCGGTAATCCGTCTTTAGTTGACGGATTACACGATTCTGAATAATTTGATAATAGATTGTTCCCTCTTTGTTTTCGTTTGTCGAGGGTCGAAACTTTACCTTGATACTTGCCATAGGCTCACGGTTTTGTTTTTTTGTTTGGATTATCCTTTGGCTGTTGCTTGTCCTTGATGGACTTGGCTTTGCTCTCCTGTTCCTTTGCTGCTTGCTCTTTGAGTCTTGCTTGCTCTGCAAGGACGGCTTGTTTGCGGACAGCCTCTTCATAAGTCTCCACATCTTCACGCATCTGCTCGATTGCTTCGTTGTTGCGGTTGAGTTCAAAGATGTCCTCCAATGTAGCTATCTGTTCAGCCGAAGCATCGCCTTTCATCTTGATGTAGCGGTATTTGAGGGCATCATCATCCCTCTGAACATTCGGTCTTGACAGGTGATATACTGCTGATACTCCTGCTGCCATAAGGATGATAATTATTGATAGGAGAATCCATGATTCCTTTGTATAAAGGGCAAACGAGTGTCGTTTCTCGTCAATGTTGTGCTTTACCTTTATTTCATCCATCTTGTCAATAGCCTTTGCAAGCTGTTGTTTTACACCCTCAAAGTCGGGTTGCTCCTGCTCACTGATGCCATCCATTCGCTTGTTTATCTTGCTAAATTCATTGACAACAAAGCCTGCAAGTTTATTGGTTTTAGAATCATAATACTCTTTGTTTTCCCGATTGCCATTCTCGATTAACTCTTTAATGGGCGTCAAATCTACATTGGCATTTACTGTTTGTTCTGTTCGTTGGCTCTTGCTGATGGTCAGCAACTCCTCCAACATTGCGATAATAATTGAGTTATTTTCCTGCATATTTCTTCTATTTTTAAGTGGTTAATGATTATAGTTTGAATCCTCTGGTTCTCTTTTTCTTAGGCTTCTGCTGCATCAAACGGCGGAAATCTGCCTCTTCCTGGCTATCTGCATCGGGCGAAGATGTGAAGTCCAACAAGCCTAATGCACCATTGATAAGATCCGATTCTTTATTCTCGAAATGGCTTATTTGCATATCGCTCGGCTTATATTGTCGCTGATATTCCGCTTGATTGTAACTATTCAGCGCCTTATCAATCTTTGAATAACTGAAACTGCGGTCTATCTTCGAGCCGTTGAAGTGGTAGCCATTCTTGGTAAAGACTATGCCTTGCACCTCATTAGTATTACCCTTATACTTGAAGCGAACATCTATTCCTTCGGCTTTCAAGCGCTTCAGCAGTGTGGTCCAATCCGAACATCGTGCAACCTCCCGTTTGAGAACCTGGTATATCTCGTAACGAGTTTTGTCTGGCTCTTTCAATCGGTGCGTTTTAACCTGTTCCTTACCGTTTGCGAAGTATAGCCCGTATTTGCGTGTCAACTCCTTGCAGATGCGTTCACTGCGATAACGGTCATTCCTGTCGCTGATGGTTCTGCTGTTATTATCTACTCGATTAAAGGCTATATGCACGTGCGGATGCTCCTTATCGTAGTGCCGTCCGATGATATATTGCGTATCACGAATACCCATTTTCTCCATATATTCCCTGCTTATCTGTATCATAAGTTCGTCAGTTAAGCGTGGCAAATCCTGCTTCGAGAAGCTGAGTGAGATATGCCCGATGAACTTATCCACTCGTGGATTAAGCCTTGATTGAGCGATAAAACTTTTGGCTATCGTGCTGTTATCATTGAACAATACACCTTGACAATCTATAAGCGTGGCTTGCTTCTTCTTGTCGAGGATATAATCTACAATTCCTTTGGCTCCAGAGCCTTTTACAATCTTCGCCATCATAGGCTGATATGGTCTATAATGTTTTCCATTGACAGCAGAAGATGTTGGCATTGCCCGTAGTGTAGCCTTACACCCTCCCGATGTGCTTTTCGAGTAAGTTGATTGAGGTTGTTTGCCATACCGCATAGTTTGCGGATATAGTCCGCCTGCTCGGTTGTCAGGCGTGCCCTGATATGGCAATCACGGATAGCCATTCTTACAATCTCACTTGCCGATACCCCTGCGTTTTTGGCTTTCAGTTTCATTGCATAGTACTCTTCGGTTGCCATCTTTACCGTTATGCGGTACTTGCGTTTCTCGGACAACTTCTTCGTGGGTAGTCCTCCCTTGTTGGGTGTCTTGTTATTGATACTTCGTTTCATACGATTACTCTTTTTTGAAATGATACATACATTGTTTACTTGATAGACCAACGGGATGTCCTCTTCTGCGACCTTCGGGAGTGGAAGCAAGTGGTTTTGGTCTGCCCAAAACATAAACTTGCTTCCCCACTAACCGAAGGTCAATCAATTTTGAGTACCTCAAAATGAAATGCCGTTGGAATAGTTCTTAAATAGAATGGATTAAGAAGTTACATTCCTTTCCAATGCTCAAAATCTTCTGAATAGAGTTCGATGTGATGACGAACGATGTTCTCCAATAGTCCCGACATACTCATTCTATCCTCACCGATTTTGCAGGCGAACTTGTCGAGCATCTTACGCAACTTGCCACTAATGAATACCGGCTTGCGGTCTTCAATCTTGTAAGGTCGCATAAAGGTGCTGCGGTACTCTTCCAGCGAGAGTTTGCGTTGTTTGCTACTCACTCGGCGTTGGATGGGTGGTGTAGGTGGCTGTTCCTCTACTACATTGGTAGGCAGAACTTCATCTGTCACCCCTGTAACGGAAGGCACTGCTTCCGTTTGGGCTTGCTCCGCTACTGATGGTAGAGGAAGTGGCTTGATGTTTTCAATAGAGAAATCCTCCAATGCTGCATCAATACTCTTCTTTCGACTCTCTTCTACTTGCGAGTTCCGCTCGGAGAAATCCAAACCTGTCATTTCCTGCAACTCTGTTTTACTTAAAGTCTGTTTTTTACTCATTTTTTGAATGTTTTTTAGTTCAACATATGGTCTTTGTGCACAATTATGACCGATTATCTGCTGCAAAGAAAATGTGCATACAATTCTACCACAACTAATTAGGTCTATGTAGGCAATTATGAATTGTATTGCTTTTCGGGGTGATTTATAAGCGGTGCTGATTGCATAATTCTTCCCAAGTTGAACGGGTAATTATGGATTAGGACGAAATGCTTAATTGAGGAAATTAAGGGCTTAAATACGATAGCAGATAGACGGACCGCCGAAGTGTCGGAAGTTGGTTTATCCGCTATACTGCAATTATAGAATCAGCGACTATCTGTTTCGGCTGTTCGGAGCAGAAGTTTGACAGACGGATAAATATCGGTCTGACAAACGACAATGCAGCGGACAAGATCCGAGACGGGTAGTCGCTTGGGGATATTCTTATATAATCCAGATTACAGTGTTATGTATGCTTAGAAATATATCGTTGTAAACATCTAAAAGTGCCACGAACTGTGCCACATACTGCAACAGGCTCACCGTATGATTGAGGTGTGATTACTTATCTCTTTCTTTGCCCTCAGAAAACGGAACTGCGTATGAGAATAGAACCTATTTCAATGGCTGAATATCGTGTCTGTGATGAAACGATATGACAAGCAATGACACCTATGGTTAGTGCCATTGAAGTATGAAAATCTCTTCCTTATTTAGCAGGGCGAAACAAGAAAACAAGTGTAATAAATTAAAATAAAGCGTATGGATTTAATCATTTTTGAGAGAAAGGCATTCGAGGAATTTGCCACGAAGATTGAGCAGTTCATTCTGCGAGTATCAAACTCTCCCGTTGTCAATAGCGGGAAGAAAAAGACAAACAATTGGCTCGACCATCAGGATGTTTGTCAGCGGTTGAAGATAAGCAAGCGTACATTGCAGACCTTGCGTGATAACGGTACGCTTGCCTACACCAAAATCGGCAACCGCACCTACTATCTACCCGAAGATGTGGATAGCATCATTACTAAAGTAGAGGACAGGCGAAAAGAAGCCAGATGGCGAGGTAGAGAAATCTAATCAATGTATAACAATAAAACCATTTGAACTATGTATCAAGAGATGAGAACCAAAGATGATGCGTGGATGCAGTCTATCCACGAGAGTATCGACCAACTATCGGAAATTCTCGATAGTATGCCCAAAGATGGTGCAGCCTTGCAAAACGATGATGAGTATCTATGCGACAAGGAGGTGGCATATATGCTCAAGGTTAGCCGAAGAACATTGAGCGAATACCGAAGCAATGGCACGTTGCCTTACTATGTACTTGGTGGTAAAGTTTTGTACAAGCGTAGTGAGATCGAGCAAGCGTTAAAACGGGAGTACAACGGCAAGCACCTGATGAATAACAGCGGATAAACCTCTCTATATTTTTGGAGGGAGTGAAATTTACCGCTTGCCCTATATTCATCTACTGCAAAATAATAGCGCCCCTATGGATAGAAACGAGAACAGCATACAAAAGGGTTATCAATGTAAGAACCCGTTTGTATGCTGTCTGTTTATCTTCTACATTTTCGTCAGTCGCTTATTTCCGTTGCCGTCTGCATTTCTGAGTACAGACATTGAAAGGGGAAAGGTTTTCGGGGTGAATACTCTCCGTAGGAGGAAGATTCTGCCCGAAATGGCTTGACGCTTGACCTTTCAACTTTCAAGGTCTGATGTACTACCTTCGCAGACGAGCAAAGGAAAGGGGCGAATGACGGAATCGGGAAACTCATAATATCGCAGATTGATGATAGACCAAATCAAATTTTATCCTGCAATAATGAAAAGTGCACCGCCCTTTTGCTCGTTCATAAAAAAGTTGTACCTTTGTTCCAAGATGAGTTGTACATCAATGCAAATCACGCAAGTATGTAGAAATCAGAACAGTTGCCAACTCATTACCTCGTTCTTGAACTTACCGCATAAACTTTTTATTCTTAGCGGATTATGAGATTATTCCAAAAATAAATAATATCTTTGTCTTTCGTATGAAAAGACGCTTGCTTGCTTATCTGTTTGTTTCACTCGGTTTCCTTTCGCTTGCTTTGGGCATAGCGGGCATGTTCGTTCCCGTGTTGCCGACCACGCCTTTTCTGCTTCTTACCGCCTTTTGTTTCATGAAGGGCAGCAAAAGACTGTACTCAAAATTGATGAATCACAAGAGGATAGGTCCTTATATAAGGGATTTTATGCAATACAGGGCCATATCCGTGAGGGTGAAGGTTTACAGTGTGTCCATGTTGTGGTTGGGGATAGGACTTTCCATATATCTGGTGGACAACTTGCATCTCAGGCTGTTTCTTTTGCTTGTTGCCGCAGGCGTTTCGGTGCATATCCTTTGTTTCAAGACCAAGGGCAGGGATTGACAGGTGCGGACGGAAGTGATAAAAAAAACGGTTTGCGGCTATTGCGGTAAAGAAAAATGTTTGTACCTTTGCAACGATATAATCTTGCAGACAATTTATGAAACGTTTCAAACTCAATACGGGAATACATGTTCAATGGACTGGATTGTTGTTTGATTTTTTAGAAATATGAGGCGACTTTATTGTTAAGGTCGCTTTTTTTTTGTCGGCATGTAAGGTGAAATAAACAAAACATATATAGGTTATGGCAAACTTAAAAGGTAAAAATCTGATTTCCATTACGGATTACAACAAGGAAGAATATTTGCAGATATTGGATTTGGCTGCCGAATTTGAGGCAAATCCCAAGCAGCCGATATTGAGCGACAAGGTTGTTGCCTCCATCTTCTTCGAGCCTTCGACAAGGACGAGGTTGAGCTTTGAGAGTGCGGCCAACATGCTCGGTGCAAGGGTGATAGGCTTCAGCAATCCTGCGGCTACAAGTCTGCAAAAGGGTGAAAGCCTTCACGATACCATACAGATGGTAAGCAGTTATTCGGACCTTATAGTGATGCGTCATCCGAGAGACGGCGCTTCAAGATACGCTTCCGAGGTTGCAAGTGTTCCGGTAATCAATGCGGGCGACGGTGCCAACCAGCACCCTACGCAGTGCATGCTCGATTTGTACTCCATAAGGAAAACGCAGGGTACGTTGGACAATCTTCAGATAACGATGGTGGGAGACCTCAAGTACGGAAGGACTGTACACTCTTTGGTTCAGGCCATGTGCAACTTCAACGCCACTTTCCATTTCGTTTCGCCGGAAGAGCTCAAGATGCCTTCTTCGGTCAAGATGCACATAAAGAATGTGGGCTTGAAATATTTCCAATATACCAATCTGGAAGATGTGATACCTTTTTCTGACATAATCTACATGACACGTATTCAGAGGGAAAGATTTTCCGATCCTTTGGAGTATGAGAAGGTAAAGGACTGTTATGTGTTGGATGCCGCCACATTGAAGGGTTGCAAGCCTACAATGAAGGTATTGCATCCTCTTCCTAGGGTCAACGAGATAGCTACCGATGTTGATTCCACACCTTATGCCTACTATTTCCAGCAGGCCCGGAACGGAGTGTATGTACGTCAGGCATTGATGGCTGCCATTTTGGGAGCCAAATAGAGCATGTTTGTTTAAAAACCTAAAAAAAGAAAAGAAATGACAGGCGAAAATAAGAAAGAACTGGTAGTATCGGCCATAGACAACGGTACGGTTATAGATCACATACCCGCAAGTGAGGTTTACAAGGTGGTGAAGATATTGAATCTTGACGAATATCAGGACGAGGTCTTGATAGGCACCAACCTCAAGAGCAAGAAATATGGAACCAAGGGTATAATAAAGGTGAAGAACAAGTTTTTTGAGGAGAAGGAAGTGAGCAAGATAGCCCTTATAGCTCCCAATGCCACTCTTATAGTGATAAAAAACTATGAGGTCGTGGAAAAACGCAAGCTTGATATTCCGGACAGGGTCAGAAACATAGTGAAGTGCATCAATCCTAATTGCATAACCAATATAGAGGATATAGAGACTGATTTCCGTATAGTGGAGAAGGAGCCTTTGAAACTGCAGTGCCACTATTGCGAGAAGACCATGACTAACATACGTTTCAAAGAGTAGTACGGGACTGTTGTTTGCGATTTTTGGTCTTTTGTTTGTTCACGTCAAATAAAAGATGTACTTTTGCAAACTTGAAAAAGACATATAGTTCCTGAAGAATGACAAAGAAATATGTTGTTAAGTTTGTAGGGTTGTCGAATGGGGAGCACAGGTTTGAGTATCCGATAGGCAAGAAGTTTTTTGAGGATTCGGATTGTGAGGATATATTGGATGCGGACTTGTTTTTGAAGCTTGTGTTATATAAGGAGGACAGGCAGATGCGTTTTGTCTTCGACTTTACGGGCAGCATAAAGGTCTTGTGTGACAGATGTCTGGAACCTATGAGCGTTCCGATGAATTTCAGCAGGGAGTTGTATGTCAAGTTCGGTCATGAGTACGAGGAACAGTCGGAAGAAATGATTGTATTGCCGTGGAAGGAGCATTCGATAGACTTGACCGGGATTATATATGATTATATCTTGTTGGCCAAGCCTGTCAGATGCGTTCATGGAGAAGTGGGTGGGGGAACGCAGGTGTGCAATCAGGAAATGATGGACATATTGTCTCAGACGGAGATGATGGACGGAGGTGGAGCGAATGATCCGCGCTGGGACGAATTGAGGAAATTGAATTATTGAAATAACAAAATACATATACAGATATGCCAAATCCAAAACACAGATTCTCTCAGACGAGAACAGCGAAAAGAAGAACACATCATAAGGTTGAAGGAGTTCAGTTGTCTACATGCAGCAATTGCGGAGCAACGGTGCTTATGCACAGGGTATGCCCAGAGTGCGGTTATTACAGAGGTAAGGAAGCTATCAAGAAAGAAGCTGAGGCATAACAGTCTTGGTTATGAGGATAGGGATAGATGCAATGGGGGGCGATTATGCTCCCGAGGCGGTTGTGTATGGAGCGGTTATGGCCCGTGAGGAACTGTCTCCGGATGACAGGATTGTTCTTTTCGGTAACAGGGAAAGGATATTGCAGTTGATGTCGGAACAGGGGGCTGATGCTTCTTTGTTCGACATTGTCCATACCGAACAGGTGATAGATATGCACGACAAGCCGATAAAGGCTTTCGCGGCCAAGCAGGATTCCAGCATGGCTGTAGGTTTCCGTTATTTGAAAGATGGCAGGATAGACAGCTTTGCCAGTGCCGGCAGTACCGGTGCAATGTTGGTAGGTACAATGTATTCTGTCGGAGCTATGGAAGGAGTCTTGCGTCCCTGTCTTGCGGCTTTGGTTCCCAAAGAGAAAGGCGGAGTTACTGTCTTGGTTGATGTGGGAGTCAATCCCGATGCGAAGCCGGAGGTATTGTATCAGTTCGGTTTGTTGGGCAGTATGTATGCCAAGTGTGCTTTGGGAATTGAAAAACCGAGGGTTGCGCTTGCAAACATAGGAGAAGAGGAGGAAAAAGGCAATCAACAGACTCTTTTGGCGCACAAGCTTATGAAAGATAACGGATTGTATCATTTTGTAGGCAATGCCGAACCGAGGGAGATATTCGATGACAATGTGGATGTGATTGTTTGTGACGGTTTTGTCGGAAACATGCTGATGAAACATACTGAAGCTTTTGCAAGGGTTATAGCTAAAAGAGGAATGGTTGATGAGTATATTTTGCGGTTCAACTATGAGATATATGGCGGTTTGCCTTTGCTTGGAGCCAACGGTGTTGTGATTATAGGTCACGGCATATCGAACCGTAAAGCGATAAAGTCCATGATACTGCAATCGAAGAATATATACGAATCCAATATAACGAACAGGCTGAAGGAAACTTTGAGACTGAATCAGTAATCAAACAGATAAAGATATGTCTAAGGTTAGAGCTGCCATTACTGCAGTGGAGGGTTATGTACCTGATTATATTCTTACTAACGACGAGCTTAGTAGAATGGTTGATACGAATGATGAGTGGATAATGACTCGTATCGGCATTAAAGAACGTCACATCCTCAAAGGTGAGAAGGGACCTTCGGATATGGCGGAAATAGTATTGAAGAGAATATTCGAGAAAAAGGGGATAAGTCCCGATGAAATAGAATTGATAATATGCTGTACGGTTACACCTGATATGGTGTTTCCTGCCACAGCCAACGTGATAGCGGAGAAGTGTGGTGTAAAGCATGGCTTCGGATTTGACATAAATGCAGGCTGTTCCGGATTTCTCTACGGCCTTACGACTGCTGCCAAATACATAGAGGCCGGCTTTGTAAAGAAAGCCGTAGTTGTAGGAGCGGAGAAAATGTCGGCGATAGTCAACTATGAGGACAGGTCAACTTGTCCGATATTCGGTGACGGTGCTGCGGCCGTATTGCTTGAGGCTACCGAGGAGGAATACGGGCTTATGGACGAAGTGTTGTATTCCGACGGAGAAGGAGTGAAACATCTGCATCAGGTTGCGGGCGGTTCTGTCAAACCTCCTACACATCAGACAATAGATGCAAAGGAACACTACATATATCAAGAGGGTCAGGCTGTGTTCAAATGGGCCGTTGTCAAGATGGCCGAGGCTACCGAGGAGATACTCAGAAGAAACAACATGACGTCTAAAGACATAGCTTATCTGCTTCCTCATCAAGCCAATCTTAGGATAATAGTTGCTACGGGAAACCGTTTGGAACTCGAACCCGAAAAGGTGCTTGTCAACATAGAGAAATACGGCAACACCACATCGGCTACCATCCCTATGCTTATGTTTGAGAATCAGCATAAATTCAAGAAAGGAGACAACCTCATACTTACCTCTTTTGGGGCAGGATTCACATGGGGTGCCATATTGTTGAAATGGGCTATTTAGATATAGTATTCTTAGGAACAGGAACCTCACAAGGTGTACCCATCATAGGGTGCGATTGTGAGGTTTGTTGTTCAAATGACAAAAAGGATCATAGACTGCGTTCTTCACTTTTGATTACATCGGACAAAGGTACCAGGATTTGTATAGATGCAGGTCCTGATTTTCGTTATCAGATGTTGAGAGAGAAGGTGGATTATCTTGATGCAATACTCGTTACCCATTCGCATAGAGATCATGTGGGAGGATTGGACGAGGTGAGGGCGTTCAACTATCTGCAGGAATGCTCCATGCCGGTCTATGCCAACATTCAGGCATTGGAAGGTATAAAATCCGAATATGCCTATGCTTTTGCCTATCCGCGTTATCCCGGATTGCCACAGTTCGACTTGAACGAGGTTGGCGTAAGGCAGAAAGACTCACCGATAAGAATAAAGGAATTGGAAATAATACCTGTGGAGGTAATGCACTACAAACTGCCATGTCTTGCATACAGAGTGGGCGGATTTGCATACATAACCGATGCGAAAACCATAAGCGAGGAGGAAAAGAAAAAACTCAAAGGTGTTACTTGCCTTGTAGTCAATGCCCTTAGGAGAGAGGATCATTTTTCGCATTTCACCTTGAGGGAAGCCCTCGACCTCATAGATGAGATACAACCCGAACAGGCTTACCTCACACATATAAGTCATTATCTTGGATTGCATGAACAAGTAAACGGGCAGCTTCCTCAAGGTGTCTGCTTGGCATACGATGGAATGAGGCTCAGGATAGACCTCTGACCTAACGGTTTTCTTCTTTTGGCTTGCGTATGTAGTGAGGCATGTCATTAGGTATGACTATCGACATCTCCACAAGACCTGCAAATTCCCCGTTGTCGTACCATGGTGACTGATATATCAGTTTCTTCAACCCTTCTTTTTCTATGGTGTAGGCGTTTGTCTTGCCTTCTCGCATCAGTTCTTCTATTATTTTCCTTGCTCTCGGAGGATGACAGTCCAGGAGGTTTTTGCCTATAAGGTCTCTACCGCCGTCGTTTATGTAGGTGTTGACGCTTCTTTCGTTCATGTCTATAATTCTGCCTTCCTTATCGCATACCGTTATGGCAACATAGGGAAGCTGTTCTGACCATTTGTCCATATATCTTTGTTTTAATGTTAAAAAAAAAGACCTTAAAGAGCAAATGCTCCTTAAGGTCGTCATATTGTTATGAAAAAATTATTTGCAGGACAAAGCGGCAAGAGCTATGGAATACATCTTTGTCTTTGTGCTGTCACCTCTTGAGGACAATACGCACGGAACCTTCGCACCCACAACCATTGCGGCCAATTCTGCCTTGGCGAACTTGGTACATGATTTGTAGAATACGTTTCCTGCCTCTATGTTAGGCCATACCAGACAGTCGGCATCACCTGCAACCTCACCCTTCAGTTTCTTTATCGTAGCCGATTCCTTGTCTATTGCAACATCCAAAGCCAAAGGACCGTCAACCAAAGCCTTTATCTGTCCGCGGTTTGCCATGGCTGCTATCAATGCGGCATCCACACATGAAGGAATGCCTACGGACATCTGTTCGGTTGGAGCAATCATCGCTACTTTTGGATTCTCAATTCCCAAAGTTCTGGCAGTGTTTATTACATAGTTGGTTATAGCCACCTTTTGCTTGAAGTCCGGAGCAGGAATAACTGCAACGTCAGAGGTGATGAGCAATTTGTGATATGCAGGCACATCAAACACGGTTACATGAGAAAGAACCGGTTTGCCGGCAGGCATAAGTCCTTTTTCCTTGTTAAGGATGGCTCTCATATATTTGTCGGTGGAGCAAAGACCTTTCATCAGTATGTCTCCTTCACCGGCGTTTATCAACTCCACGGCCTTGTTGGCAGCAGCCTGTTCGTTGGCTTCCTGTACTATTTTGAATTTGTTTACGTCTATGCCTTCCTTGGCACAAACATCCTTTATGGTTTGTTCATCGCCCACCAGCGTGGCTTCCACGATTCCCAAATCCATTGCCATTGAAGCGGCGCCTATTGTGTGTGAATCGTTGGCATAGGCAGCTACCAATCTTCTTTTGCCTTTGGCTTTCACAGCCTCGATGATTTCATCTAATTTCCTTATCATTGCTATTAACTGTTTTTGTATAATTACCCGAATCAAAAACCAAGTTGCAAAGTTATTACAATAATTTGGTTTGGGCAAAACAAAAGCAGGAAAACAACCCTTGCCTTATCCGACAATGACCTTTTCGGAGCATGTTCCCTTGTCTGTCGTTATTATGAAGAAATATGTTCCGGGCTTGAAGTCCGACAGGTCTATATTCAAGATGTCGTTGTTTGCATTTGTTTCAAGGACCTTGCGGTTCATTGCGTCGAATACCTCTATGTGCAATATATTACAATCTGAAGCCTTAATGTTCAGCCTGTCCTTTGCAGGTAGCGGATAAATGCTTATGTTTCCCTCCGACATTTCCGGACTGTTTCCGAGAGCCGAACTGCTTTCCGATGCCCTTATCGGACAGATGCCGAAAGGAGCGATGACTAACGGGCGACCATCAATAGTACCACCGGTAATCCAATCATAATTATATCCTATTAAACTTTCTGTAACCAAACCCCATGTATTTATTTCGTCAAGAAGTTTCCATTCATCTTCATCGCAAAGTTTGAAATAAGGTTCGTATTTTATATTGCATCCCTGAGGTACATCAGCAGCATAATAAGGGAATTCCCGAAATTTAAGCACTGATATGAAGTATGTATCCCTATCACCTGGTCCGCTACAATCGCATCTGTACATACGTATAGAGACATAATAGTCATTGTACAGAGTAATAGGTTCGTTGAACATACATTCATAGAACAGATGTTCCTGACTTTCTTCGCAAATGAAGGTTTTGGATAATAGGACGGAAGACAGAGCGTCATCCCATATCTCAACGGTCAAAGAGTCGAAAGGTGAACCCTCCAACAGCACGGCAATCCCAGCAAGTGTTACGCTGTCCTCCGCTTCATATTTCTGTGCCACGTAATCCGCAGGTTTTTTTTCTGGTTCAACTTCACATATTATGAAACTGCCACCGTTAACAGCGTAACCGTACCATTCGTATCTGTATTCGTCTTCCCATCTTTCATCAACAAGAGGAGGGAATATGTATCGGTCTATGTAATTTGTATCCATCCAAGCCGTATCCGACTGAGCCTTTGCTGCACAAGACAGGCACACAATTGCTGACAAAACCAGTGTCTTTATAAATGTTGCTTTTTTCATAATGCTTCTGTTTTAAAAGAAGTTTATCCGACAATGACCTTTTCGGAGCATGTTCCCTTGTCTGTCGTTATGATGAAGAAATATGTTCCGGGCTTGAAGTCCGACAGGTCTATATTCAAGATGTCGTTGTTTGCATTTGTTTCAAGAACCTTGCGGTTCATTGCGTCGAACACCTCTATGTGCAATATATTACAATCTGAAGCCTTAATGTTCAGCCTGTCCTTTGCAGGTAGCGGATAAATGCTTATGTTTCCCTCCGACATTTCCGGACTGTTTCCGAGAGCCGAACTGCTTTCCGATGCCCTTATCGGACAGATGCCGAAAGGAGCGATGACTAACGGGCGATAATCGTCGGGATTCAGATAACGTTGTAGCATCCAATACGAATAATGATATACGGCCAGATTTCCATAAGAAGTACCCCAATATATATCGTCAAGACGTTTCCATTCATCTTCATCGCAAAGTTTGAAATAAGGTTCGTATTTTATGTTGCATCCCTGAGGGACATCAGCATTATCATAAAATTCCTGAAACTTAATGGTTGATATGAATCTATTAACAGGAACATAAGTAGCCAATGGCCCCTGAAAATTATCAGGATAGCATCTGTACATGCGTACAGAGACATAATAGTCATTGTACAAGGTAATAGGTTCGTTGAACATACATTCATAGAAGAGATGTTCCTGGCTTTCCTCGCAAATGAATGTTTTGGATAATAGGACGGAAGACAGAGCGTCATCCCATATCTCAACGGTCAAAGAGTCGAAAGGTGAACCCTCCATCAGTACGGCAACCCCCGCAAGTGTCACGCTGTCCTCCGCTTCATATTTCTGCGCCACATAATCCGCAGGTGTTGGAAATTCATCCGGCCAATTTTCATAATCACACATTAAATATCCACTAAAGGGCGCATAGTCACCGTACCATTCGTATCTGTATTCGTCTTCCCATCTGTCATCAACGAGAGGAGGGAATATGTATTGGTCAATATAATTTGTATCCATCCAAGCCGTATCCGACTGAGCCTTTGCTGCACAAGACAGACATACAATTGCTGACAAAACCAGTGTCTTTATAAATATTGCTTTTTTCATAATGCTTCTGTTTTAAAAGAAGTTTATCCGACAATGACCTTTTCGGAGCATGTTCCCTTGTCTGTCGTTATGATGAAGAAATATGTTCCGGGCTTGAAGTCCGACAGGTCTATATTCAAGATGTCGTTGTTTGCATTTGTTTCAAGAACCTTGCGGTTCATTGCGTCGAACACCTCTATGTGCAATATATTACAATCTGAAGCCTTAATGTTCAGCCTGTCCTTTGCAGGTAGCGGATAAATGCTTATGTTTCCCTCCGACATTTCCGGACTGTTTCCGAGAGTCGAACTGCTTTCCGATGCCCTTATCGGACAGATGCCGAAAGGAGCGAAGACTAACTGGCGGGTATCTGGATTACCAAAATAATTATATGCTGTTAAACTTTCAGTAATCAAGCCCCATGTGTTTATGTCGTCAAGACGTTTCCATTCATCTTCATCGCAAAGTTTGAAATAAGGTTCGTATTTTATATTGCATCCTTGAGGTACATCAGTAGCATCATAACGGAATTCCCGAAGCTTAAGCACTGATATGAAGTGGTGAGTAAGTCTATCATGTTCCTGAATATTTTCATTAGGATTATCAACACATCTGTACAGGCGTATCGAGACATAATAGTCATTGTACAGGGTAATAGGTTCGTTGAACATACATTCATAGAACAGATGTTCCTGACTTTCCTCGCAAAAGAATGTTTTGGATAATAGGACAGAGGACAGAGCATCATCCCATATCTCAACGGCCAAAGAGTCGAAAGGCGAACGCCAACCCTCCATCAGCACGGCAACTCCCGCAAGTGTTACGCTGTCCTCCGCTTCATATTTCTGCGCAATGTAATCCGCAGGTGTTTTTATACCTTGCTCGTCTCTTTCACATATTATGTAACTGCCACCGTTAGCAGCCTCACTGTACCATCCGTATCTGTATTCGTCTTCCCATCTTTCATCAAGAAGAGGAGGGAATATGTATTGGTCTATGTAATTTGTATCCATCCAAGCCGTATCCGACTGAGCCTTTGCTGCACAAGACAGACATACAATTGCTGACAAAACCAATGTCTTTATAAATATTGCTTTTTTCATAATGCTTCTGTTTTAAAAGAAGTTTATCCGACAATGACCTTTTCGGAGCATGTTCCCTTGTCTG
>CALUHJ010000013.1 GCA_944320415.1 uncultured Bacteroidales bacterium | reverse complement strand
TCTGTCTTTTGCGGTAAGGTGAAATTTGCAAAGAAGCATCTTTCCGCATACCCCTCCTTGTAGGCGATGCGGCATACCTTTTTCAAGATAGCAAGATAGTGGCGCACGGTATCCACCGCCAAGCCTTTCACGTCCATGACATAATTCTGGTAATCGTGGATGAACTGTTCGGAAAGCTGCCCGAAAGCGATGTCCTTCGTCTTGAACTGCCACTCGATGAACTCGCCCAATGTCCTTCTCATGTAGTAATAGCCGGGGTAGGTTCCTTTGGCACGGTCGATGCCTATACGGGCTTTCAAGTCCTCGCAGATGCGGTCGGTCATCCTCAGCAGGGTCATCTGCGTATCCATACTGCCTTGGAACAAGTCCTTGACCGCCGTTGCGTCAAAGTCCTGCCTACGCTCCACCAACGTATCAAATGCCGCATTGACCGCAAGCAGCAGCTTGTCCAGTTTCGCATTGGTTTCCACCGCCTCGCGGCTCTTGCCGTCCAGACGGCTTTCCCTTGCGTTCCACAACTCCGGCTTGCACGATAGCTTGCATCCGAACTGCGCCATCGTACGGTTCACCGTTATCCTTCCCATTATCGGGGCTTTGCCCGACTTGTCCGTTCCGCTCTTTTTCAGGTAGAGCAGCACCTTGAATTTTTCAACTTTCATACGCTTACTGTTTTTGTCGCAAAATTAACTTATGAGTAAGCGTCCATTGATTTGCAGAACGGTGCGTATCGGCGCAATCGGCACGGGCTTGCAACAATTTCATTTTCCGTGCGTTACCTGTCCTTGCTTCGGTAACTGACGGCTAACGGCTTGGTAACTGAAATGGCTCAATGTTCCGCACTTCGTTGCGTTTCCGGCATTTGGCAGAATAATGAAAAACCACTCATTTCAAACGTGTTACGTTTTATCGTCACTTGTTTGCCGACGGCTGCTTTGTGGGTTCTGTTCCATTGCACGAGACATGGATTCGCGACATTGGCTCTCAGTAAGGGTGTTCCCATTGAGAGTGTAAGTCGAGTATTGGGGCATACGAACATTACCACGACACAAAAGTATGCCAAGATTACCACTGAGAAAATCGACAAGGATTTGACTATGTTCGGCAATAGGCTTAATCAATCGTTTAGTGAAATCTCAATAGCAATGTAACTATGGAACGAGCAATTATAACAATCAGCGAAAACGGTAGAGTAAATATTCCAAGCGGTAATGTTTGGATGTCTGAAATGGAATTGGTGGAGATGTTCGGGGTGATAGCCCCGACACTTCGAGCAGCCATTAGAGCAATATATAAGAGTGAGACGCTTAACCCTGTAAGCACCCAACGATGCGATTTGGCTATGCCTAAAAATTGGGCTACATTCTACAATCTTGAAGTGGTCATTGCACTGGCGTTTCGATTGAATACATATGAAGCAAGCAGGATAAGACAGAACGTGTTGGAGGGTATTTGCCAGCGAAAAGAGAACATAGTAAGTTTTTTGATTTCCTTAAACAACCAACAAAACATATCAAGTTGAAATAGCGTATGGTAAATAATGGCATTGACATATCAGATTTCGGATATTTCTTATTATCTTTGCACCTAAATTGGGAGTATTGTATGCCGTACAGTCCTAAAGTCTCTGTGTTTGCATGCAGCTTATTAATTGTTGATAGATTGTTAAGAAAATATGAGTAGGCAAATATATCTACCAGAGTTGTTAAGTATAAACATAAAGAATTATACTTTATACCCAAACGGTTTGGATTACACCTTTGACTTTGTTAAAGGTGTCAATTTAGTCTTGGGTGGTAATGGCATGGGAAAGACCACCTTTGTCAACATTATTCGATTTGCCATTCTCGGGTTATACAAAAAACCTTTTGGATATACTCGGACATATCAAGGAAATATCATAGAAAAGCGTCAACTATTTCCACAAAAGTATTTCAGCAATCGTATGGACGATAGCATTCACACGGATGCTTCTCCTACAGTAACGATTAGGATGAAGATAAACAATGTCATAGTTGAACTGACAAGAGATTTATCCTCCATAACGTTGACACAACTTAAAGTTGATGGAATAGAAATATTGGGCACATTAATCAATCAGTTCGGTTATGAAAAATTATCAGATGCAGCAAAAGTTGACACGTTACCTTATAAATATGAGAAGATTATTAAGGTTAACACAAATTTGGAATTTGATGATCTGATATTTTTTGTAAACGAAGTTCTGTTTTTCGGAGAAGACCATAAAACCATTCTTTGGAACGATGGTGACTTTTTACCAGATGTGCAAAGTGAATTATTCAATAAATATTTCAATGATCCCGATCTTGACAAAAAACGACAAGAGGCTATCAGAAAAGCTAAATACTTTGACAGTTTGTCTCGTCATAGTTCAGAAGATATGAGAGCTATAAATAAAGTGCTAAGCAAAATGAAGGACACTTCTCCATCAGCCTATAATTCTACAGCTAATCAGGGGAACACTGCACTTATTCTTATAGACTTAAAAGGTAGACTTGCTGAAATGGATACTAGACTAGCGTCCATACAAAAAGAACGTGCTTCGAAAAGTCAAGATATATCACTATTGCAAAATGATATTAATAAAATTAGCTTATCTGCAAACGATATAGACAAACAGTTGAAACAAATAGAGGAGCAACTGAATAATCATATATGGGAGACCTTACATCCGTCATATCATGTTTTTATAAAGAACATTCAGTTAAACCACATTTGTCCAATGTGCAACCAGCCAAATGATGAATTTGTAGAAAAAGTTGCAAATAACTCAGATTGTTGCTTTGCGTGTAATTCTTCAATTAATGAAAACACAGAAGCAGACACAATATTAAAAAAACGCTTTGATGAAATAAGTACACATAGAAAAACATTGTATCAGTCCATCAATAGCAAAAAACGATCAATACAAAATATTGAACAACAAATAATTAATTTGGATGCAGAGTTTGCTAAAATTGAACTGGAAAGAAGAACTATTCAGCAACAAGTAAGGGAACTTGAGTATGAAAATGCTATGTCTGATAACAGTCAAAATTCAATTCAGCCATTCTTGGATGAAGTAAACCGTCTGACCCAGCAAAAAGAAGCATACCAAAAACAACGTGACGAGCAATATGATATAGTGACCTCAATATCAAACGAGATTGAAGATGTTATAACATCTAATGTTCACGTATTTTCATCTATTTTTGCTCAATACGCTGGAAAATTTTTAGGTGTTCCTTGCGAGTTGACATATATCAAACAGGCTGGTGACTCGAGCAAGCGTTTTTATCCTGTTATTGACGGAAAAGTACGATTTTACGAAGAAGAAATGTCTGAATCGCAAAGATTTTTTGTGGATCATTCCTTTAGAATGAGTATTCTGACGTTCTTCTATAGAACACCATCTTTTTATATAGTTGAGACTCCGGACAGCAGTTTGGATATATCATACGAAAGGAATGCTGCAAGTGTTTTTGCAGAATTTCTAAAGAACCCAAACTCATTAATTATAACATCAAACCTGAATAATAGTTTGTTTATTGAACATTTATTAGATCAGGAAGATATAAATCTTGGTATTGTTGGTTTATTGGATATTGCAAAACAATCTACTATACAGCACACAAGTGAACAATTAAAATCAATCTATCATCACATAAAAAACAGATTGGAATTATGTTAGAAAGAAATTTGATAAGAGCAAATGAAGATATTGTAACCGTCTCGACCATTGCTAAAAGTATGGGGTGGGGGGCTGTCTCTGAACAATCTTTCCAAAGGATATTGTACTTGGTTCAAGTTCTCTATTCATTCAAGCATGAAGGAGATAACATCTTCTCATATTACCATTTTACAGTAACGACCTTCGGCCCATATTCAGATTTAATAGAACGAAGTTTAGTCTTTTTGAAAAGTTCTTCGAAATTACGTGAAGAAGAGGGTGGCTTGATTCTAAACACTAAAAAGGAAATACCTTTGAATCAAGAAAAGGTTGAATGGTTGAGAACAGTTATGTATATGTTAGGTAAGTACGGTGAAAAACGTCTGTTTGGATTCATCGTCAATGATCCGTCTTATGAAAATGCATCTCAAACCAACAATGTTGATGGTATAGACACATCATCACCTGATAGCGAGACATTAAAAGTCCTCAAAGATTTCAAAGTTGCCTTTGAACAAAGTCTTGATGATACATCAGCTATAAGCGATGAAAAATACATAGAGTTATATTTTGAGTATGTATTTAGCGAAATTATAAAGTAGCGGGTTATGAAAACAAGATTTAGTCAAAATGCAAACTTCAAAGATTTGCTAAAACGTAATCAAGATGCTATAGTGGATGCGGCATTAAATGGATTAGAGGCTACTGACAACTTCAAACTTATGCAGTCGCTCATAAAAGCAATGTGCGATAAACACCCTGACAATAGTTTTAAATATATTGTTATATCAGAAGAAGACTTACAGAATCTCACCAATAATGCGGATAGTGCTATTGAACAGTTGTTTACAGATCCAATATTTGTTCAAAATCGCCACATTGTCATTGATTCTAACTTTAATATTCAAGAAGTTAATAACGAGCTGCATAAAGACAATAATGAGACTAGACGTATCTTCACACAAATGTCAAAGGATGGTGTCGTTGTATTTATGGTAGCTCCAGAAGGTATTATCAATTATTTTGTTAATGGTCGCGATGGAGGTGATTCCATTTTCTATGAAAGTTCTACTTTACACTCATTCAATAGCAAAAAACCTATCTCAGAATTGCCGAAAGTACTTGAGGAATATAGAAAACACTTAAAACTCAGGGACACCTACTCTAAATTCTTTGTCGAGAAAAGTCATTTAAAATCTTTAAGACAAGATTTGAACTCAGAACTTAATGAGGAACAATTTATAAAGGCCAATAAGCAATTACTCAGAAACACACCCGAAGATTGTTTTAGAGATGATTTACGTATGTTCTTGAAGGAAAAACTAAAAGTATTCTTCGTGCAGAAAGAGGTCATGTTGGAAAGTTTGAAGAGATTGGATATTGCTATGATTGATGAAGATGGCGAAGGGTTGTATTTTATAGAAGTTAAGTGGGTTGGTACTAGCGTTCACCATTTAGGGAAGAAAATAGGGACTACATATAGCGCCCAACCACGTATTGTTCCTGATGCATTTAAGCAGTCAACCTCTTACATAACAGAATTATTGGCTGAAGAAAAAGATTTTAAGTTGGGATATTTAGCTGTATTTGATGCTAGAGATGAAGAACTTCCCGATACAGGAATAGGCATGACAATCGATCAAATACCAGAGAAAGATAAACCAGCTTATTACAGACATGTAAAATTAGATGATTTTAGAGTAATAAACGAACATCCCAACTAATATTGACAACTATGTACAAAGACTATAAATTCATAGATTGCACAGAAAAATACCATTCGGTTATGCAATTTGACAAAAACAAGAATGTTTTTGTACATCGTTGGTACCCTTTTGTGGAAGGATATTCTAAAGAGTTTATTGAAGACATCTTGAATGAATTGCCTTATGCACCGACTTGTGCATTAGAACCTTTCTGTGGAAGTGGAACAACTCCTGTCGAACTGCAAAATCACGAGATAAAGTGCTATTCTTTTGAGGTAAGTCCTTTTATGCATCTCTTATCAACTGTCAAATTAGGTAGAAAATATAATGTAGAAACCTTTGCGCATTATGTTAAAGCCGTAACAAAGAAGTTGTCACGTACGAGCCGAAATATACGCAAAATAGAAACATTACCTTTTGGCGATACGATTGTAAAAAGGGAACATAGTAAAAAATGGAATTTTCATGATACTGCTATAGATGGTATTCTTGATATACGACATGCTATTAGAACGATTATTGACGATGATGATTATAAGAATTTATTTACAATCGCATTAGCATCAATCATAGTTCAAGCAAGCAACATGTTTCGTAATGGCAAGTGTTTGTCGTACAAAAAAGGATGGGAAACTAGAATCTTTAACAGAAAGGAGATCCATAATTTCTTCTTGGATAAGTTGAATTCAATTTTTGCAGAGGATATTAGAATCATCTCACAAGAGAATCCAGCTGTGCATAATTCTGAAATATGTTATTTAGGCGATGTAAGAAAGTATATACAGCATGTACCTGATGGAGAAATAGACTTGATTATAACATCACCTCCCTATCTAAACTCAAGAGATTACACAGATATATATATGTTGGAGTTAAAAGTTCTACAACTTATAAACTCCCATGAGGAACTTCGTGCATTGCGTAAAAATACATTACGTTCACACGTGCAAGTCCCTTATGAGAGAATTACTCCAATAGATAATGGACGGCTTAAAGCATGCTTGTCAGAAATGTCTAACAACACAAGTAAAACCTGGAATTCGGACATTATAAATATGATATGTGCATATTTTGAAGATATGCAGTTCTTATTTTCAGCATTCTCGAAGAAAATGCGTAAAGGTGGTGTCATTTATTTTAATGTCGCAAATTCAGCATATTATGGTGTCGAAGTTCCTGTTGATTATATAATAGCAGATATTGCTGAATCATGCGGTTTCCATGTTAGAGAAATACGAAAGGCTAGAGATTTGAAAACTAGTCCTCAGCAAAGTGATAAGATTGGGAAGCTTCGAGAAAGTGTTATTGTAATTGACTTCTAATCAGTATGTTTACCATTTAACCACCCCCTATCATGAATGTGTAAGGGGCTGGTTAAATGATGGGTTGAAAATTATTACTCCACCTCCAAGAATCCCATTAGGAATGCATCTGGGAAGATGAACTTCTTTTCGCCGAGGGTGAATTTGATATGGATAAATTTCTCGTTCTTGTTGATTTTTATAACCGTTCCTTTGCCGAACTTTTTGTGAAGTACGGTGCTATCCACAGCCAATGCCTCTAATTGGGCTTTAAGGTCTATTTCGGCTTTGTTGGGAGCGGCAGAAGATGTTGGAGTAGAAGGTGCAGCCGGCCTTACGGGCTCAGGTTGAACAAAGGACGTTGATTTAGGCCTCTCTACCTTTATAGCCGTTCTTTGCTGTTCTTTACGTTTGTCCTCAACTACCTCGCTACTCTTTGAATATGCACTATAATCAACCTCACTCATTGAAGATTGTTGATTATAGAATAGTTTCTCATACTGAGTCTTACGAATTGTAGTGTCCCAACCGCCGACCTCATCGTTGGTATGCTTGTCAATGCCAATATAGGTGAGGCTGGCATCCTCGTAGCGTTTGAATTTGAAGATGGCATCATTCATCAGCGGAGCATTGAACACGCCGAGCGAGCACAGCATATTGAAATCCTCTACGCTCAGGCCCGTTACTTTTTTGAATAGTCCGGGTTCTAACTGCGTGATAACGTCTTTAAGGCACCGCTCGCGATAGTCGGTCAGGTACATAAATACAGGAATTCGTGTAGCAAACTTAATCAGTTTCTCTTGAATCTGCTTGCGCTTGCTTTTCATCTCCTTCTCCTCGGCTGATAGCTCCTTCTTCTCCTTTGGTGTCGGGTCGGGATTTTCTTTCTTTGCTTTCTTTACAGCCTCCGATTTATTGATAATGGTAGTCAGGTCACTATTAAGGTTGCGGAAGCCCTCGATATTCATTAAGGCTTTCATCGCTTCCGGACTTGCAAGCAGGCGTTTAAGCGTATCGTTATCCACATTTACAAGCAAGGCCGATTCCCAACGCTTGGCAAGCAGTGTAGCCGATGTACCGGCAAGTGCAATGTCAAGAATGTCCTGTGCATCGACCTCCTTCATACTGCTGCCGTCGTATGCAAGTACGGGCAAGAACTTTATAAATTCGCCCACCTTTGCTTCGGGATTACTTTCGTTTATATCCAAGCGACAACTGTAATCCGAAATTTGTCGCAAAGCTCTGTCAAGAGCAAAGTCGAATACATAGCACTCGTTCTTCATGATGGTCTTGCTTCCCTCTTCGTTCTTTACCTCCCACGGACTTTGCACTCGGAACGCTGCTTGGAAATAAGTTTCAGGGCTCTTTAGGTTACGGAGCATAAAGATACCCGTCCAAGGCTTTACAGTTACGCCTGTTGTCAGTTTACCGCAAGTGAGCGTAATGGTCTTTGTTTCCAATGGGTCACCCATATTTGCTTGAACAGGATGCAGAGCATCAAGGCCTATGCCTGCAGCAGTACCTGCACAAACAACAACCTTGTAATCGTGGTAGAACTTGTTCTGTCGTTGAGCAAGCAGATTAGCCATAGCAAAGCACGAAGCCACATTAGGCAAGAACCACAATGTATGCGACAGCACATTGAGCAAACGGGTATCGCTGAATGGCATTGGCGGTCGCTTGTCTTGTCCGAGTTTCAAATCATCGACACTTGCAGGTAAGTAACCACCACGAATAAGGTCTAACCACTTTTGCACTTCGTTTTCATATTTGAATCGGGCCGATTCGCCTTTACCCTCTGCTGCAAAGAACAGATTGAGGTCGAACTCATCAAATTCTCCTTGCTTGGCTACCTCTTGTATCTCATCGGGCATACGGTAGGTAAGCATAACCATTCGTGGCAAAGCGAGATAAGGATTGCCACTACCTTTCCATTCTGCCTTTGCTCGTTGCTCATCGCTATAAGTCCAGTTGAAGATTTGCTCTTCGATAAACTCTCCATTGTTTATAGCTCTGAACGGTGTGCCAGACAAGAAAAGATAATACTTTGTCGAGATTGGCAACCACGATTCATTTATGGCGTTGTTTGCCTCGTCCTTCTTATACTTCTCGGCATCAAAATCTACTGCACTTTCTTCGTCCTCCTTTTCAAACAGCTCCTTTGCTCGCTCTTTCCATGCACCGAAATGGTATTCATCGAATATAACCAAGTCCCAATTGGTAGCGTGGATAAACTCGTTCTTAGTCTTTATGCCGCCACTCTCGTTTGTGCCGAGCAGGTCTTGGAACGAGCCGAACACTACTATAGGTTTCGATTTATCGGCTCTGCGAAATTCTTGGTCTATGTTCAGGTTATTGTTGCGTGCGTCCTTGTTGGAGATGTATTGCCAACCCTCAAAGTCGATGTGTGAAACAAGGTCTTCACGCCAAGCCGATTCTACGGCGGGTTTGAATGTAAGAATCAATATACGCGACAGCCCCATCTTCTTTGCCAACTGATACGAGGCGAAGGTCTTTCCGAAACGCATTTTAGCATTCCAAAGGAATTTGGGTATGCGGTTTGGTTCTTCTTTCAGCGCCTGCTCAAAGTAGGTTTTTGTTTGTTCCACTGCACGAAACTGTTCCGGACGCATTGTAAAGTTCTGCGTTCTGTTCTCTTCGTTTGCTACACCTGTGCGGAGCGACAAGATTGCAGCCATAACATCCGCAACCGAGCAACGGAACCATTCATCGGTCTTGTCAAGAGGATTCAGACGTTTGCACCCCTTGCGTTCAAGCAAGCGGTGCACATCCTTGTCGGTGAAGCATGAGCCATCGTTGCTCATTGCCGACTCCACCAATAAAATTTCATACTGCACTTTGCTTGTGTGCAGTTGCTCATCTATGCGTTCTTTGGCTGTACGGTCGGTGTAACCTACTTTCAAGTAGCCTTTGTGGGAATCTACCCCAATCAAGCGATAGGCATATATCGTTGGAGTAACTGTCGGGCGTTGAGGGAAATAATTGTGTTCCATAGTATTACTCCATTGGTCTTATCATAGATTCAATAAATGCAATCTCATCATCTGTTAAGCCGTATTTAGCATAAAGTTCTTCATCCGTCCAAGACTTTGAATAATCTTGAACAGGCACGAAAGCAAAAACGCCTTTAGATATATTTTGAGTATTCTTTATTAAGGACATCATAAATCTAAAGAATCTTGTGACCATATATGAAATTAGGTTTTGACCTTCTATATTATTCTTTACAAAATCGACTATCAAATATGTTTCTGTGCAGACCGTATTTATACCTGCATATAACGGAGTAGAAATAATGCTGTGAGGATACTCGTCTCCGCCAGGACTAGCTTTAGAAACTAACACCTTCTCTTTATCTTTCCAAGCAATATTCTTTGTTACATATCTTGATTCTATAAATACCTGCTTTTGAGAAGATTTACTCCTATCACTACGGAAAAGAGTTATATTTGCACTGTTTGAGGGTATCAATTCATAATTTTCAAAGTTCGATGGAATTCCAAATGGCAACCTTGACTGTACTCGTTTATCCATTGTTTCTTCATTAAAACTGCGGACTTTATTTAAGATAGAGATTGCTTCATTATATCTAATAAAGGTCGTTGAATCGCCTTCGAGTAATGGTCTTTCTATGCAGGACGAAATGACATTGCCTTTATGATTATATACCATACAATTCCCTTGTTGATCTCTATTCCACAAGAAATAACATACCCCACCACGAATGTTTATTCCTGGGAAGCAATCAGATGTTTCTGGAAAATCATGTATTATGCGTAAATGTTTATCATTCAGCATATCATCCCTAAAATTATCAAGTCCCTTACCTCCTGAATACCATCTTGCAGGGATAATCATCGTTAAATATCGTGGATTGAGTTTTATCGCATTTTTAACAAACTTGTCATATATCGGCGTGGCACTGCTACCTTCTCCTCCTCCATCACTTATTTGATATGGTGGGTTGCCTATAATCACATCGAATTTCATATTGAATACTTTCTTTACATCTAAATTATGGATAAACTGATAAGCGTGGGTTTCGAGTTCAGCACCACGATCGTACTCACTCTGTGAAGCAGCGCAATGGATACATTTGCCATCTTTCCAAGTGTGCTTGATGCGTTGGTAAATGATATTTCCCTGCGGTTTGTCTTCGGGGAACTGATAGGCAGAAAACTCACTGCTTGGGAACTTGCTGCAATAGACACTGCGGCGAGATAGCAAACTTGTAAGTTCCGTTATGGCAATGCCAAACAACTGCTTTGAGAATATATGCTCAATGCGGTTTTCAAGGTCGGGAATCTGCTCCTCAAGTCCCTTAATCAACCGCTTGGCAATTTCACTCAGAAAAACTCCACTCTTGCAACAAGGATCGAGGAAAGTGGTATCGGGGTTCTCGAACAACTCCTGTGGGAGCATATCAATAATCTTGTTTGCCAATTCGGGAGGAGTGAACACCTCATCATTGCTAAGATTGGCAATGCACGAAAGCACGTCGGGATTATAGACGCTTTTGAACAAACTATTCTCCATAATCCTGAACCTTTTTGTAGTGAGTAATATATCTTCTTAGGAATATTCCACCTTCCTCTTTTTGCTCTTCGGTAAGAGCAAAAAGATTTGTCGTTATAGAGAAGAAGATCGGACATAGTGTAGTCGGAACGCTGCATTTGAGTTCCACCAATTAATGTCCATTCGGAAAAGACTATGGGAGCAGATGTGTCTTTGCCCTCTGCATCTACGCACATCAGTGTTAAGGCATTTCCATTGATGATATTTCGGCTAATGATGAACTTGGCAGCTTCGCGAGTCTCATCCGAAGCCTCGTTTTTGCAATGGTCGGTATATTCCTCGTTCCAAATTTTATAAAGACGCTCACGACAAGCAATGACATTGTCGTTCATTATATCCACACCGTAAAGGCTTCCAATAGCGATAATGGCTTGTTTTTCATAATCACGAGGACTCTTCTTATATTTCCTCCTAAGTTCTGCGAGTTTTCGTTTGAGAATGGCAGAGAGGAAATTCCCATCACCGCAAGCCGGTTCCAAAAAACGGGAGTCGGATCGCAGACATTCATTTGCAACGAGGTCGCACATAGCGTTTACCTCACGTTCAGCAGTAAAGACCTCGCCACGTTCAGCAACACGCTCTTTAGATTTTATTTGACTCATATTCCATCTTACTTTCTTCTCTATGTAAGAGATAC
>CALUHJ010000012.1 GCA_944320415.1 uncultured Bacteroidales bacterium | reverse complement strand
AAAGGTATGAAATAATATTATTACAAACAATATTATTACTAACGATGTTGTTTCAGTTACTGCTATCAACCATCTCCACCCTACCCTTCTTTTCCAAAAAAAACGGTAAATCCATACAATAAACCATGCCTTTGGCGTTAATCTGATAGTTTTTTGAACTTTAAATTTTTGAACTATCAAACGTTTTTAACAATAGCATCTGACATTAAACAATGATGAAATATTCATGAGAAAGGAAATACAATTCTTGATTTACAATATGCCTGATGAGGATGGAAAGGTGCAGGTCGTCATCAAGGATGAGACGATATGGTGTACACAAAAGGCAATGGCACAATTGTTCGGGATTGATAAATCTGGTATAAGCCGCCATATTAATAACATCTTTAAGGACGGAGAATTGGAACAAGACACGACAGTTGCAAAAATTGCAACCGTCGTAAATCGTGGTATAAGAGGTGAAGTGGAAGAACCGGTCGATTTCTACAACCTTGATATGATTATTTCGGTGGGTTATCGAGTTTCTTCACCTAAAGCCACAAAGTTCCGCCAATGGGCGACCAAGATTCTCAATGAGTATATCAAGAAAGGGTTTGTACTCGACGATGACCGCTTGAAGCAGGGAACAGCAGTATTCAGTAAGGATTATTTCCGTGAATTACTCGAAAGGGTTCGTTCCATTCGTGCCAGCGAAAGGCGCATTTGGCAACAGATTACGGATATTTATGCCGAATGCAGTATAGACTATGACAGAAACTCGCCGACTACACATGATTTCTATGCCATGATACAGAACCGTTTTCACTATGCCATTACAGGACAGACTGCAGCTGAAATAATCTATGCAAAAGCCGACCACACAAAAGAGCATATGGGATTGACCACATGGAAAAATGCCCCTGATGGGCGTATCTTGAAATCGGATGTATCAATAGCCAAGAATTATTTGCAGGAAAATGACATCCGACGTCTGGAACGTACAGTCACCTCTTATTTCGATTATATAGAAAACAAAATCGAACAACAGAACACCTTTACAATGGAAGAGTTTGCAGCAAGTGTAAACAAATTTCTTACATTCAACGACTTTCGAATTCTTCCTGACAAAGGAAGTGTATCTGCCGTTCAGGCAAAGA
Source organism: uncultured Bacteroidales bacterium (assembly GCA_944320415.1). GTDB lineage: Bacteria > Bacteroidota > Bacteroidia > Bacteroidales > P3 > Onthomorpha. Next base: position 2,855 of record CALUHJ010000012.1, on the reverse strand, counting down.
CAAAAGCAGAAAGCGAATACGATATTTTCAACAAAACTCAACGGATAGATTCCGACTTTGACAAACAAATAAGAGGATTATCGGGCGAATAAGACATGGATTTGTCCCTACCCTTCTGCCGAGTTCATGCGTTCGTTGGCTAAGAGCAAGTTTGAGCTTGCGGACCTTGCGGTCAAGTCCCTCGTTACGGAGTAGCGGATTGGAATTTCTGTTGTGTACACTGTTGACGGCGGGCCGGTTTTCCGGTCCGCTTTTGTGTTGAATGAGGAAAAAGGTGTCGGGGGAGTTGCGGGGATTGTCAAAAAGAAAAAAAGAAAGGAACTCGAACCTTACTGTGAACAGTTCTTCGCTCTATTCCGAGCAACCTACTTGCAACCAAAAGAGAAATATGAATTATATCTACTTTTATCATCGTTCCTCATAATTCACTCACTTTGCAAATAATTCTGTATTCCAAGTTTTCAAATTGCTTGAAGTGAGCCATTCCACATAATATTTTCTGCTTTTCAGTGGGATGCAGTTTGTCCAGATCAACTTTAGGCGTTCCCGTGTCTTTGGTCTCAGCGACGAAATAAATCCGCTTGTCATCTTCAAAGACTACAGCCCAGTCTGGATTATAACTACCTATAGGTGTTGGTATTTTAAACCAACTTGGCAACTTAAAATAGAACTTAATCTGATCATCATTTGTTTCACAGTCCTTGGCAAATTGCCATTCTACATCAGAGTCAAGAGGTACGAACTCTTCATAAATAGTTTTATCGGGATTGCTAACTCTGAACGTATAATCATTCACAAAAATCTCCAATTCTTGTTCTTCGAATAGGCGCATCTCATACTCCGAACCTCCGATTTTATGATATTCGATACCATCTATCATCAGGTTTTGAAGCACTCGTTTGATTTTATCAACAACGGTGTCCATGAACAATTGTGGATTGATCGCCATATCATCGATACGCCCAGAACGCACTATAATCTGCATAATAGTTGAGCGCGTTAACTCCGTGCGATTCTGAATATATCCCAAAACATTAGGAATTGTATATTCGGATGCTATGGCAACCTGTTTATTCCCTGTATATTCGAGACCAACTCCTTTATCATCTAATACAATCTTAGTTTTTATGGAGCGGATTGTCGGAGCCGTTATCTCTGGCATATACTTTACTTCTTTTGCAGCTTGTTCAATAAGTGTCTCTGTGTCATAACGAACTCGATAAGTTGTTCTAGCCTTTATATTCTCCCATATCTCAAGGAATCGAGGATCAGCCTCAAATCCCTTGCGATATTTAACAGAGACGCGGTCTCGTTTGGGTTTGATGCGATTGCCAAAATCAACTCCACAATCCTCTTTCAACTCGTTTTGCAAGGCTTTGGCAAAATCATTATACGATTCGTTAGCTATTACTGTTAGGCGATTAACGTTTCGTTCATAGCAACGAACACCGTTTTGATCTACGGCTAAACGAAGTCCTCGCCCGATTTCCTGCCTTTTCTTAATATCCGATTTGGTTTCATTTAGTGTACATATCTGAAAAACATTCGGGTTATCCCATCCCTCTCGCAAAGCTGTATGAGAAAAGATGAAACGAAGAGGACTAGCCATATCCAATAACGTTTCCTTATCTTTCATTATCAGGTTGTATGTATCATCGTCGGCTTGAGTCTCACCAGAAGTATCCTTCAAATGACCTTTTTTATCTTGAGAGAAATATCCATTATGGATCTTCTCAATAGGAATACCAGTCATTCCCTGATATGTCGGCATTGCTGCAACTAATTCGTTGTATATTTCCTCAAACCATATGGCAAATTTCCCTTTTACCGCATTCCCTTGTTCATCATACGAGCGATAATTTGCCACTCTGTCAATAAAAAACAGAGAGAGTACTTTAATACCGAGTTTATTCAACTTTTGCTCTTTCCTAAGATGCTCCTCTATCGTCCGTCGAATCTGGAACTTCATAATAGCGTCGTTCAGATCATCCCGCCGTTCTCCTTGTGATAAGGTCAGATTATTTGTAAATGTAATGCACTCATTTGCGGCGTCTATTTCCTCAACAATATACCCGTTTCTATATAGTTCCCGTCCATTGGAAAGCTTATACAAATCATCTCCCGGACGTACAGGTACGGATTTTCGTTTGACCCCATCCTTACCATTGACATCAATCGTAACTTTTGCCGTCACTCGCGTTTTGGATACAGTGATAGCATCCAATGAGACCGAAGCTCCGTTCATTGAATTTTCCTCCAATACCGAGTCGACTTCAATCTGTTTAACCAAGCTGAGATCATAAGCCATGACGGGGTTTAGGCTATATATCAGATTATATTTATTGCGGTGTGTTGCCGAATAACGTAGTGTGCAAAGAGGATTGAGATTGGCAATTGCAGCAATTCGCTTTTCCGACTCCATATTTTGCGGCTCATCAACGATAACAATGGGATTGACTGATCGAATGAACCGAATAGGCTCCTGCCCATTGAGTTTATCATTTGGTTTGTTGATTACATTCTCATCCTTGGCGAAAGAGTCGATATTGATAACCAGCACCTCAATATTATTCCCTGTAGCGAAACCTCTTAACTGAGATATTTTATTCCGATCATAGACATAATAACGAATCGGGATATTGTCATAAAGCGTTTGAAAGTGGTCGTGCGTAATCTGCAGATTCTTTAACACACCTTCACGAATCGGCACGGACGGTACTACAATTACAAATTTCCGGAATCCATACTTTCTATTCAATTCATAGATTGTACGCAGATAAACATAGGTTTTACCTGTTCCTGTCTCCATTTCTATGGAGAAATGCATCCCACTCAGTTTCTCGGAAACAGGAATA
>CALUHJ010000011.1 GCA_944320415.1 uncultured Bacteroidales bacterium | reverse complement strand
AACGGAGGTAACGATATGGCAAAGATTCAGATCATAACAGCAGTGACAATGGACGGCTTTCTTCCGAAAGCTGACGAGAACCTGATGCAGTGGGTGTTGAACGACTCAAAGGGTTTTCCTTATTGGCACGAGCGTAGCATCTACCGTCTTGTACCAAACTATCCGTTGCTTGACCTGCTTGCTGAAAGAGACTCCGACAAGAACAGATCCGACATCTACATCGCTGAAATATCCGACACGCAGAGCATAGAGTTTATGCGTGGACTATCACGCTACAACCTTATTGATGAGATGGTCGTCTATACTCTGCCACTTATTCTCGGCAAAGGTACACCCGTATTCGATGACCTTACTCCGAGCCGTTGGAATGTTCATAAGACCACAACCTTCCCTAACGGAATAACACGCATCATCTATCGCAACTCTTGCATTTTGCAATAGCAGGTTGCGAAAAAGTCTTGCATTTTGCAATACTTTAAAAAGCCCCGATTTTTACGCTGAAAATTTTTATTTCACTGATACACAATGCTGTACCGGTGTCTTTTTGTGTCTTTTCATGTCATTGGCACGCAGGATGCCATTTAATAAGTATAACCTGTTGCGCAACACGGTGTAGTAACCCGATTATTTACACTTAAACAGATTATACGATGTTACAGATAAATAATGAAACCGCCCATGCGATGTTCTACAAACTGATGGAACGCTTCGATAAGATTGAGAAGATGCTGGAGCGACAGAACAAGATGAAGGAGTGTCTCGATGGCGATACCCTGCTGGATAACTACGACCTGAGCAAACTGCTTGGCGTGACTCACCGTACCCTTGCTCGCTACCGCCAGAAGAAACTTATCCGCTACTATATGATTGACGGACGCACATACTACAAGGCTTCCGAGGTCAAGGACTTCTTCGAGCAGAAGGGCTTGCCACTTCCGGCAAGCATGAGAAATAATCCCAATGTCTAACCTCAAAACAAGTATGGAATATGGAAATCGTATGTATAGATAAGAAGGCATTTGATGAGATATGCAGCCACTTCAACGAGTTTGAGGATAGAGTGAACAGACTATGCCGACCTAATCAGGATCTTGGCCTAAAGAACTGGATGGATAACCAGGATGTGTGTCAGATACTCCGCATCTCGAAACGAACACTGCAAGTGTACCGAGAGAAGGGCTTGATACCGTTTGCACGCATAAAGCACAAGATATTCTACAAACCCGAGGATATTCAGAGATTCATTGACAGCACTTATCACCCCATTAAAAAGAAAAGACCATGAGCAGCTTTTTTATAGACAAGACTGACCCGCATATCGCGGAGATACTTGAGCGTTTGAGACGAGTAAACAAAATTCTTCAAAAGACGGAGACTCTGGTACAACCTACATTGAACAATGAGAGGTTTCTGACTGATGAGGAACTCTCCAAGATACTCAGAGTGAGCCGCCGCACATTGCAGGAGTATCGCTCGGCAGGTGCAATACCTTACTACCTTGTTCAGGGCAAAGCTCTTTACAAGGAGTCTGAGATTGAAAAGATTCTCAATGATTCCCATAAACGCTGCGTAGAGGAACAGCGATGGGTATGACCCTAAACAATAGCAACGACCCCGATTTGAGGCCGTTGCTATTGTTTTTATTATACTGTTGTCCGCTTCCATTTGATACATCTCTCAAACTTCAGACCCTCATCTGCGAGTTCTATCTTCTTGTCTGCTGTAACCTCACGCAAGCGTTTCATATCCTCATCAACCTTCTTATCCGTAACATGGGCATAAATCTGTGTGGTGGTGATGGAGGTATGTCCCATCATCTTACTTACCGTCTCAATAGGTACACCCAGCGATAAAGTAATATGCGTTCCGAAATTATGACGAGCTTTGTGGTAGGTAATATGAAAGCCATACACCTCACTCAACTCCTGCATTAGCATTGACATATAGTTTCGGTCCCAGGTATTGAATACCTTATCACTTTGCCGCTCATGCTTGTACTTTTCGATAATCCGAAGTGGTATATCCAACAGACGAATAGATGATAGTGTGTCAGTCTTCTTACGCTTGATGTGTATCCACCAGCTGCCATCTTCTGCCTGTGTTATATCGTTCACGGATAACCGTCTTAAATCAGCGTATGCCAATCCTGTAAAAGTCGAGAAGATAAACCAATCGCGTACCCGTTGCAATTGAGGCTTATCTACAGGCGTTGACATCAAGGTTTTAAGATCCTCCAACTTCATATGTCGGCTCTTGCGCTTAGGCAACGGTGGATGTAGTCGACAGTAAGGATCTCTACGCAAAGTGCCTTGACTGACGGCTCGCATTGTCATCTTTTTCAGTCTATACAAATGTTCGTGTACCGTCTTGGGACTTAGACGACAATCGCTTTGCAGGAATATCTCAAAGTCGTCATAGAACACCTTGTCAAGGCTTCGCAATGTGACATCTTCCACACCTCGTTTCTCCTGAATAAACGCTGCAAGGTGCTTGTATGAGCGTTGATAACAATCGTAGGTCTCCTTGATTCTATCCATGCCAACACGCTTCTTGAACTCCTCGTTATGTTCACGGAAGAGGGCAAGCAATGTTACAGGCTTTTGGCCGATACCCTTGACTGCGTTCTTGACAAGTTCTGCGGTAACAAAGCCTAAACTCTTCTTGATATGATTATAGTGTTCGGTTATCCCCTTGGTAAGTTCGTCAATGGCTCTGTTTACCGTTACGGCATTTTCGCTACGACCATCGGCACGACCCTTATCGGGATTCCAGATAGAAGGATTCACCGATACTTTCGTACCGATTTGTTCCCATTCAGCATCAATGCTAACTTTACACAATAGTTGGCACATACCATCCTTGCGTACTTTCGTGCGGTTGATGTAGAACAATATGGCGAAGGTACTGCGACGCTTCGTGTTCTGATTCTCTGTATTCTTGTCTGTTCTCATATTTAGTCGTTTTAATGGTTTCAAATGGCGATTGTAAAGCGTTCACTAATCTTGCTGTCGAGCCTTTTAGTGTCAGCATCAATCTTTTCATCGGTTACTTTGGCATAAATCTGAGTGGTATCCACCCGTGTATGTCCCAGCATCTTGCTGACCGTTTCCAATGGTACACCATGCGAGAGAGTAATCTCTGTAGCGTATGTATGTCTGGCCGCATGAAAGACGATTCTACGGTTGATACCGCATATTGCGGCAATCTTTTTTAGGGAAAGATTTACGTCTGAATTGCTGTACATAGGCAACAGCTTTCCATTGGGCTCTACATCACGATACTTATTAAGTATATGTAAGGGAACCTCAAGGAGCGGAACCTCATACTCGACCTTGGTCTTTTTACGGGAGGTCCGTATCCAGAGCGTGCCGTTTTCATCCGTTACCAAATCTTCTTTGGTCAACATACACATATCTCCATAAGATATTCCGGTGTAGCAGGAGAACAAGAATAAATCTCTGACGATGTAAAGTCTTGCATTATGCAATGGTGTTGTCATAATCAACTCTAATTCCTCTGCCGTGAGATACTTCTGTTCACGCTGTGGGCGTTCAGGCTCGTAACCCCAGAATGGATTGAAAGTAAGAATACCATCTGCTACGGCTTCATTGATAATGGTTCTAAAAGAGGTTGTAAGATGGACTATCGTACCAAGAGCCAAATGGCAGTCTGTTCGTAAGTGAAGATCATATTTCTCAATAAACGAACGATCGAGTGCCGTAAAGGGAATATCTGTCAGTTTGTATTTCTCATTGAGGAATTTCTCTACATGCATATAGGCATACTTGTAAGCACGAAGAGAACCTGCGACACGATTCACACCTACACGTTTCTCGAAGTTCTTGATAAAGGCGCGGAAATAACTCATCAAGGTCTGCTGCCCCGAAGCCATACCCAAAAGCAGGCACTTGACATCTTCGGCACTTACTCCTTCTCGTATTGCCGATTGTTCTTGATAGATATGTAGAGCCGAGGCTCTGATCTCGTCTAACTGACGGTTGATTTCGCGTGCTGCGACACTCTTGCCCGTAGCACGACCTGAGTGCCACATTGTATGTGGCACAGACATCTTAACGCTGAATGCCGCTTCTGAATACTTGCCGACATTCAACCTTGCCATTACGGGGCAGTTCCCTTTGGCATCTGCTTCGCTCTTTTTGAGGTAGAACGACACCTTTACATCTGCCTGATTCATAACTCATTTCTTTGGTTGCAAAAATAAATTTTACAGAGTTAATGAACGGCATGTAGAACATAGCGGAACAAGGCAACAAGTACTTGACAATTAATCTCATTCCCGTATTTTTCTTCCAACGAGAAAAAATGATTACCTTTGTCAGTGCAATGATAGGAAAAACAAGCGTTCTTTGTGGCTGTTGTAGGGTATGTGCAAGAGATTAAAGATGCTGTTTCTACCAACTTTCCCTTCCATAAAAAGGCAACGGATAGGTAGCAATTCTTTCTCTAATACCCACCATATACGGCTCCTTCTGCCGAAATTAACAATATGGTGAGGTAACACAAAAATGGTATATGTACCAACCACTTATCAAATTTCACCCTTATCCTGCCATTATTACGCAAGTTCTGAATATCTTTGCCACTGATATCTATTGAATTATTCAAGTGGAATATATGTTTGAATTTGATGCCGAGCTGCACGAAATACCGGAAAAAGGTGGTGCTTATATTATTTTTCCATGGAATATAAGGGAGGTATTCGGCAAAGGCCGTCAAAAGGTTAATGTGGAATTTGACGGCATTGCTTATGAAGGCAGTATAGTCAATATGGGATTGAAAGACGAACAAGGCAATGTTGTCTATATAATAGGAGTTCTCAAGTCAATAAGACAGTCTCTCGGCAAGAAAGACGGAAACAGGATTCACGTTATGGTGAATCCTGTTTAGGTGTTTTGCATTGAAAAAATCACAATAGTGAAATCAAATGATTATCAATTATATTGCTTTTGTAGTGCTCTGATTATTTGCTTTTGTAGGAGCAAACTATGATGTCAGCCATTTTTATTTTTCTTAGTTGTAGTTCTTTTCTTCTTAGCTGGAGATTTATTGACTTTTGCTTGTGCTAAATTCAAACCTTCTTTTCTGCAAACATCATTTAACGGACATTGTATACAAAGCGGATTTGTCGGATTGCAAAGTTCTCGACCCCATATCCAACAAGCCAAATCAATTATACCTGGAAATGTAGGATTTATTTCTTTTGCCTTGTATACAGTCATAATCGTATTACTTTCATCTGAAATCAAGCCAAGTCTGAACAATATTCTGCGAACTTGAACGTCAGGTGATACATCTATAGCCGAATAATCAGAAAATTGTATTCCGGCATCCCTTTGCAGAATATTGGCAGCCATAGTAGATATTTTGATTCCACAACCTTCAAATTCCAAAAAACGATAAATGACCGTTGCACTGCTTACGCCATTGTTCCAAATGTTTGAAGCATCGTCATTATAGTCCTTATGGATTTTTTCAACCGCTTTATAGAAGCATATTCCCATGTTTTCAGGAAAACGATGCAGTTTATTTGTTACAAAATAATCTACAAAAACATCTTCACCTATATTGACTAATTGAGCAATGTCCCAAGTATTGAAATGTTCACAAACTTTGTATGGAATATCCCAAGCAATGTCTGCATTTATCTGTCTGTCCATTACACAACCCAATACGAACATATGAGGTCTGCTTTTTATGTCGCTCAATATCCTGAGATATTGTTCACTTCTGGATATCAATGCCTTGTGCTTTGATCTTTTCCAACTCTCCAAAACCTTTTTAGCTTCTTCGAGCAATTTGCTTTTTACTACATTTTCATCAAATCCTTCTGTATTTAATGAAATTACTTCTTCTTTCATAATAAATTTATTTTGTTATGTTCAAGCAAAGATATAAATATATTTTGATATTAATATCATATAACAAAATAAAAAGGACTGAAAACATGCTATTCAGTCCTTTTATACATTACATTTGTGGTGGCATCTATTGCCTTTTTCAAAAAACAATATTTAGATTTTGATAAAATGCATTTGCTATAAGTAGACACAATAAACCTATCCATAATATTTTTACAATTTTTATCTTTGATCGTTTCTTTCTCAAATAGCAAATACAAGATATAATCGTTGTTAGTATTAGAAATAACAATGGTGGAAACATTTTTATGCTTCCTATTACATCTCCATCAATTAAACAAAGGACGGAACGTTGAAAGCCGCATAAAGGACAACTTATACCAAATAATTGTTTATAAGCACAAGGTAACATTTATTCAATCTTTGTTTAATCAAAAAGATTCTTTTTAATATTCCATAAAAGATTCTATAGCTTCCAATCCAAAAGCCGTACCTCCTAATATCAAAGTCACAATTATAAAGTAAATTAGATAAATACCACCAAATATAATACCAATTATAGACGTGATTTTACCTGCATTCAACATACCATTTCCAGTATATAATTCAGGATGTTGATTGTAGACTTTAAGTCCTTTGTTCGCAAATATCAATCCTATTATACCACACGCTAATCCTACTAATAAACATCCTAACAAAATAGATAAAATACCTAATATTAATACTAATACTGAATAAGGTGCAACTTGTTTTTGTCTGTTCAATTCTTCCATTTTGATTTGTTTTTATTATTTATACCCTAATTATTACATAGTATTTACCGATATTTTACATGAAAATATCTGTTATATTGTAAATGCGTATTTACTCGTTGTTTTTTTTATTCTTACAAGTGTGATATTACAAGTCTTTATATATATCATTTGCTTTATCTATTACATCTAATGCTTTTTCATATGTATCGATGGCTCTGTCAAGTTCATTATCAGAGGAGTTTGACGAACTATGTGAAGAATTGTTTTCTTTTTCCGATGTTTCCTCTACCATTTCATAGGCAGTAGTTATTCTGAAAGAAACGGCATCTTGAATTTCTTCAGGAACGCTAAATCTTATAATGCCAGACTGACCAGCTTTTAATTTCACCAAAGCAATTGGATCATCGCTACTATAACAACTACCTAATCCTGATGCTGTAGCAGAAATTACATGTAGAATGTTTCCATCTTTGTCTAAGAATTCTACACCAAATCCTACATGAACATAAACACTGCTTCCAAATGTTCCATAACTGCTAGGACTTTTACCATCTTTTAATTCAAAAGGCAGTTGAGCGTCCGTTCTCTTTAATTCGAAAGTTAGTAATCCGTTATTGGACTTATACTCTTTGTCAATTACCTCAAAACAACCTGATAAATCACCGTTTACTTCAGTCGTATTAGGCTTTAATGTTACTTCCTCAGGAGATTCTTCTATTGTTTTTTCTCCTTTCCCACATGCGAGGAATAATGTAATACTTGCCAGTAAAAATAATATTTTTCTCATTTCTTTTTGTGCTTCGTTATATACCATTAAGCCCTTCGGTTTTTGTTTATACTTTATTATGATAGGTTTTTATCGTTTATATTCAAAGTCTTTGTTTTTATAGTTTTCGCATTTTGTTAGGTTGAAAATATTATAGATTTTGTTTTGCAAAGATGCATATTAATAATATTGTAAACATATAATAATATTGCCCAATAAAGGCATGTTGCCCTATTTGGGCAATTAAAGATTTTCAGAATAGTATTTGAAAAAATCCATGTCAAGAATCTTTGAAATAAGATAAAGTTGGTGTGTGTCTATGTCTTGTTTGAGGAATATTTTATTTACTGTCCGAGGATTTACATTCAATTGTTCGGCCAACCATTTGTTGCTTTTGCCTTGTCGGCGCAGCTCTTCTTTTATAATAAATCCTATATGTATGTTTTTTGTCGCTGTCATCCCGGCCAATAATTTGATGTGAAAAAATGTCGGTTTGGAATCATAAAAAAAGCGTGGTACTTTTTCGCATTTATCGGAATCTTTGAGGTCTTCGACTACCTGATACTTCCCAATACAACGAGCAAAGCCCACGCCTATTGGCGGGAGCGTCGTCGCCTTACTCCAGGAAGCATCTGTTGAAATTGTCGAAGTTTCAAAGATTCCAGCGTATAGCTACTTCGCTTTTTTTATTCTATAATTTTTATCAGTTTTATCTGCTTATTTTATCATCATGTTTTTCATTTCTTTCACTTGATCTCATTGCAAAGATATAAAAAATCCAGAACAAACGACATCAAAAATATTTTTAACCATGTTATCATATAGTCAAGAAATATAATTTTTATTGCGAACAATTAAAAATCACATGGAAATTTTGATTGTTTGAATATAAATATTACCTTTGTAAAACAATTTAAATATCCATTAAAAAACAATGAGGCTATGAAGAAATTTTTTGTGCTTTTGGCAGTAGCAATGTGCTTCACAGGATTTTATTCTTGTGAAAACAATGATGAGGAGGATAATCAGAACAATCCGCCTGTTCAAAATTATCTTACCGATGTAAGTATTGAAAAACTAAAGGCCATATCAGGTTTTTCAAGAGAAGGAATCGATTCCCTGATGAATGCGAACAGTTATTCGCTTGCGGATTCCATACAGACAAGCGGGATGAATATACTTATGTATGCCACAGATGCAGCATCTCAAAGCGATATAATGTATTTGATATATACAATGAACGGAAATGTTCTTGGAACTTCCTATGCAAGTGCAAACTCTCAAGTCTCTGAAAGCCTGACTACGCATAAAGCATTTTCTTCAAATGCAAAGACTTATGCTGATGGTATAGGAACCTATGAATATTCGGCAAGCATAGCGGATAAGGCCCAACAGCAAACCTCTTACACAGATGATACTGAATATTTGCAATCTTTGGAAAATGCAATAAATGAATCGGATTTTTCAGCAGGCTTGGAAATATATGTCATTGATATGATTATGATACAGAATATGATGACATTTACAGAAATGGAAGGCGAGCAAATTTACGGAGTATCTTTGACGTATTTGAATATGGGTGCAATGTACGGCAAGACTAATATTGAACCGCAAGATATCTTTAGGGAATTGCTCTTGAAAAGGAAAAAATAAAGTGAAATGAAAAGCGAAGACAAACTCTTCGCTTTTTTTTGTTTGAATTAACGGAATAATTCATACCTTTGTCCTGTCGCAACGGTAACGTCCTTGATATGAACAACAACGTGTTACAGCGTATATTCCTTTTCTACAAACAGGGTTTCATGCAGATGGACCTTGGCAGGACGCTGTGGGTCATAATCCTCGTCAAGCTGTTTGTAATCTTCTTCGTATTGAAACTTTTTTTCTTTCCCGATGTCCTCTCCCAAAAGGCGGATGAGGATGAAGACAAAGCCGACATTGTACAAAAGGAACTGTTGGACAGATATGAAATAAAAAACAAATAATGTCAGTTATGATAGAAACTTTAAGCAGTGATTTGGTTTTTTGGTCGAGAGCTCAGTTCGCCCTCACCGCTGCCTATCATTGGATATTCGTGCCTCTGACTATAGGTCTTGTGTTTCTTATAGCCGTAATGGAAAGCATGTATGTCAGAAGCGGAAACGAGTTCTGGAAAAGGTGTTGCAAGTTCTGGTCAAGACTCTTTGCAGTCAATTTTGCCATGGGTGTGGCTACCGGTATCATCCTTGAATTTCAATTCGGTACCAATTGGAGCAATTATTCGTGGTTTGTGGGTGACATCTTCGGAGCTCCGCTGGCAATAGAGGGTATATTCGCCTTCTTTATGGAGGCTTGTTTCATCGCGGTGATGTTTTTCGGATGGGACAAGGTAAGCAAACGTTTTCATCTTGCTTCCACATGGCTCGTTTTTGTCGGCACATGCCTTTCCGCATGGTGGATTCTGGTTGCCAACGCCTGGATGCAGAACCCCGTAGGCACGCAGTTCAATCCCGATATGGTCAGAAACGAGATGTCAGACTTCTGGGCGGTTGCCTTTTCAAAGACAGCGGCGGTAAAGTTTCTGCATTCGGTTTTGAGCGGCCTTATGCTCGGTGCGGCATTCGTCACGGGGGTAAGCGCATGGTTCGTTCTGAAACACAGGGAGAAGAAGTTCGCCCTTTCGAGCATAAAACTCTCAAGTCTTGTCGGCCTTGCAGCAACGTTGCTCCTTATTCTCACAGGCGACATGTCTGCATACGATGTATCGAAAAACCAGCCCATGAAGCTTGCTGCAATAGAAGGACTGTACAAGGGTGGAACATCGCAGGACCTTGTGGCGGTGGGACTGCTCAATCCGGACAAAAAAACATACAACGACGGCAAGGAGGAATTCCTCTTCAAGATTTCCTTCCCGAACATGCTGTCCTTTCTGGCTACGAGAGACTTTGACGGGTATGTTCCCGGAATAAGCGACATAATAGAAGGTGGTTACACGAACAGTGACAATCAAAGGGCCTTGTCTTTCGAGGAAAAACAACTAAAAGGCCGTCAGGCCATAAATTCGCTTGCCCTTTACCGTCAGGCAAAAGCCGACAAGGACACAGCGGCAATGAACATACACGCAAGGGAACTGAACGACAACATCGCTTGTTTCGGTTACGGATATATTGACAAGGCTGAAGACTCGGTACCAAACGTGCCTTTGTGTTTCTATTCCTTCAGGCTTATGGTGTTGTTGGGCGCTTACTTTGTGGTATTCTTTGCTCTCATGCTGTTTTTGTCGAAAAGGGACATGCTGCACAAGTACAGGTGGACGCAGTATCTTGCCATTGTCAGCATATTCCTTGCCTACATAACCGCACAGAGCGGCTGGATTGTGGCCGAGGCGGGACGACAGCCTTGGGCCATACAGGACATCATGCCGGTGGGAATAGGAGTGTCTTCCGTATCAGTATCGGGAGTACAGACCACTTTCATGATTTTTGCAATATTGTTTACCGTAATGCTTTCGGCCATGATAGGCATAATGGTCAAACAGATAAGAAAAGGTCCTCAAAACTAACAATAAACCGAAAAACAATATAATGTCATGGAAATAACATATTCGTTCTTGCAGCATTATTGGTGGTTCTTAATATCGCTTCTGGCTGGATTATTGGTGTTCATGCTCTTTGTACAGGGCGGCAACAGTTTCATCTATTCCCTTTGCAAAGACGAACGGGAAAGAATGCTTTTGGTCAACTGCACCGGTCGCAAGTGGGAACTGTCCTTTACCACGCTGGTTTGTTTCGGAGGAGCTTTTTTCGCTTCCTTCCCCTTGTTTTACAGCACTAGTTTCTCGGGCGGATACGCTCTCTGGATGATTATACTGTTCACCTATGTACTTCATGCGGTAAGCTACGAGTTCCAAACCAAGGCAGGAAACATATTCGGCAGGAAAACATACCGTTTCATGTTGTTTCTCAACGGTCTTGCGGCTCCTTTCCTGCTTGCTGCCGCCTTGTCGGTTTTCTTTACCGGAGCTCCCTTTACGGTGAACAGGGATGCATTCGCCATGAGTGCACCTCAGATGATTCAGTGGCAAAGTCCATGGCGCGGATTGGAATCCCTTGCAAACATCTGGAACATCCTCTTTGCCCTAAGCATACTTTTCCTTTGCAGATACCTTGCACTGCAATACATCATCAACTCAGTGGACGATGAATCCTTCGTACTCAAGGCCAGAAAAAGGATACCGTTCAACGCAGCAGCCTTTCTCCTGTGCTTTGTCGCTTTCTTCGTACATCTGATGTTATCTCCGGCCTGCTCCTACACCCCTGCTGACGGACAGATTCACACCGTACAATACAAATATCTGCAAAACCTTGCGGACATGCCTCTTGTCGCAGCGCTTTTGCTTCTTGCCGTGGCTCTGTTGCTCTATTCGCTTGTCAGAACCCTTGCAAGAAAAGACTACAAACGGGGAATATGGCCTGCCGGAACTGGAAGCGTATTGGCAACCCTTGCCCTTATGCTGCTGGCCGCCTGGAACAATACGGCCTATTACCCTTCCCTGACCGATTTACAGTCTTCACTTACTATCGAAAACAGCAGTTCGAGTTTCTTTACCCTAAAGGTTATGGCCTTTGTGAGCCTTGGAATACCGGTGGTATTGGCTTACATAGCCTATGTATGGAAAAAAATGAACAAAAAAAGGCTCAGTTCCGAAGAACTGGCCGAATCCGAAGAGAAATACTGATACCGTTCAGACCTTACGCACCCGCAGAAAACGGTACTTGTCTCTCAAATCCTTTGAGAGCAGGGTGTCGTATTTCGGTTTGAATATGGCTTCGGTCTGTTCGGCAAGCCTTTCATTTATCTCAAGATACATGACTCCTCCTTGTCTCAAATGCCTGTCCGCGATGCGGCATAGGGCCCTGTAATACGTCAAAGGGTCTTCGTCCTTTACAAACAGTGCCGAATGTGGTTCGTACAATAGTACATTGTTGCGCATCATTGTCTTCTCGCTTTCCCTTACGTAGGGAGGGTTTGACACTATGATGTCGAAACAAGTGTCAAAGGGCATGTCCGAGAACACGTCGGCCGCAACAACCTCGACGTTCAGCGCATTGGCTTGGGCATTCTCCCTTGTCTGTTCAATTGCCTCCATGCTCAAATCCACTGCCGTCACTACCGATTCCGGAATATTTCCTGCAAGTGCAAGGGCCATGCAACCGCTTCCGCAACATGCGTCCAATATCTTCAGTCCGCATCTGCCCTTGTTTTCCCTTATTATCATCATGGTCAGTTCCTCGGTTTCAACCCTTGGGATGAGAACCTTTCTGTTCAAATTTATTCTTACTCCTGCAAAGTCGCAGTAGCCCAATATCTGTTGCAAGGGTTTTTCTTTCTTGAGGTCCTTGATTGCGAAGTTGATTGTGAGAAGATCTGACTCGTTTACGGTCTGTTCCTTGTCTGCGAGCAGTTCGGCAAGAGGTCGGTCGGATACTTCCTCGAGCAGAATTCTTGTCATGGAATCCACTTCTCCTTCCGGGTACAGACCGTCGAGTTCCTGATGTGCAAATCTTATTATGTCCTTTATCTTGTTTGAAGGTATCCGCATAGGTCAAGCCTTTCTTTTTTGCAAATGTACGAAACAAATTCCAATGCTTGCTTTACCGTAATCAAATTCCGCTTTCGTCGAACAAAGAAAGAAAAAAATGAATTCAGAAAAGAGAAAAACGGATTCAGAAGACAATTTTACGGAAGGCCGTTTGGATGAAAGGGACTTGTGGAATTGAGTTCCGAGGGTTTCGGTTTCAAATCCTGTACTTTTGTAATTGTATATCCGCTCATTGTTTTCTCAATGGAACATCAAGTTCGAATTTCCAGAAATTCAGGAAGCCCTCCACCCTTTCACATTGCTCAATAAAGGGTCTTGTATTATCAATATTCTCCTTGCCGCCAACCATAGGATATATTACCACCGTATTTAGAATCACATTATCAGCTACCCCCATCGTGTTCCTTATCTTTACATCACGTGCATATCCGCTCAGTTGCTTTACATCATGGATGATTGCAGAAGGATCCGATTCATCCTTATATTCGGGTTTATATTTTGAATCGATAATCAGCGACTCATCCTTCTTGATAAAATCAAGGGAAGTCTTTCCATAGCCTTTTATCTGAAAATCAATCTGACTGCCAAAGGCTCTATGCAATTTCTCATACGCATAAACCTCAAACAGTCTCGACATGTCAATCCAATACGGAGGTACCTTGACCCTGTCGTTACTGCATTTGTCCAAGGTATTGTCAAATCTCTTCAGAATAGCCTTTGCCAGACGGACAGGTTCTTGATAATGACGGAACAGTTTTCCAAGCCTCATGGTTCTGATTTCCGAAAGAGTCACATTTTCACCCACTCTCTCAAAAGCAGTCAAACAACGCATAAGATCCATATAAATACCTTCTCCCATGCTTAGGTTTGACGCATATATACTCTTGAGATATCGTCCGCTAAACAGTAAAGCCCTTTTCAGGAAACGGTTCTCCACTATGTCAGTGGAAAATTCCTCGTATTCGCACCACACATCGAGTTTTCTCATCTGCAAAATGTTTGTGGCTGTCTGCCTGCCCATCATGACTCTTCCCCTGACCCTGCCACGGAGGTTTTCCTCCCGAGCCACATAGCCCGATTTCAGTTTATGCTTCAGCAACTGTTCTACGCTTCTGACAAACTGCATTATCAGTATAGGGGTGATAAGATCATTTTCGACAGATACCTCAATATAAGGCTTTGAAAAATCTATGCCGTAAAACCTGGACAAATACTCGGAAGACAGTCTGAACTTCAATGCAGAAGCCCACATGCGCATATAATCCAGATTCGGGATTTTAGGCATCACCTTTATGAATAAATTCTCTCCCAGATAGTCGACCCCCACGAAATAGCTGGCCTGCATGGTGGGAAGAAGTCCCAAATATATAGGAACACCCTCGTATGGTGTTTCAACCAATGTAATGCCAAGCGCACGGATTTTCTCCTGTTGCTCGTTATCCAGAGGCTGATGTTCAATTAGCTCTATTGATTCAAGATATTTCTCCATTTCTCATAATCCTCTTTGGCTTTCTCTTTTGTGATATTCAACAAGCCGTCCTTACGGTAATCTTCCAATAAAGGTATTATTTCATATTCCAGTTTCATTGACAACTCATCATTGTCCTTAGCAAGAAAGTAGCTGTGTCCTACCATCAAATCTTCAAAATCATCATCAGCCTTATATTTATTTATATATTCGTTCACATCTTTAAAGAGTTTCACGGCCTTATCTGCTTTTGAATATTCCTTTACAACAGTCTCGTCCGAATGTAATGTCACAAAAGCAAAACGTCTCCTTATCGCGTAATCTATAGTGCCGACACTCCTGTCGGTGGTATTCATGGTGCCTATGATATAGAGATTATCAGGAACCTTGAATTTATCTTGAGAAGGAAGTGTGACGGACTCATATTTATCATCTTTGCCATTCCATCTCTTATCGGCTTCGAGCAATGTTATCAGTTCGCCGAAAATCTTGGAGACATTTCCCCTGTTAATCTCATCGATGATAAGAATATAGTTGTTCGACAAGTCATTTTCAGCACTGAGGCATATTTTTTTGAAGATGCCGGGACAGTATTTATAGACAACATCGTCATTCTTTGTAATTTCAGCCCTCATTCCCTCAACGAACGCTTCATATTCCATGGCCTGGTGAAAGGTAACAAAGCATATCCTGTTTTCATCCTTGTACTTCTGATATTCGGACATGAGTTCCTCTCGCGATGAAATATTATATGTTTGGTCAATAACTTTCACTGCAATAGCAGCTGTGGTATATGTTTTTCCTGTACCCGGTGCTCCTTGAAGGATTATGTTCTTTTTCATCTTCAGAAGCTTTACTATCCTGTTTATATCTTCATTCATAACTTTATCTTTTTCATTTAATATTCTTTTATAAGCAACCATGTTTTGTCTGGATGCTGATTTATAATACTCCTCAAAAAGGTCATACGTAAACTGCTCCTCTTCCTTCAATTTAATGAACTTGGACATAAGAAAAACAACCTTTGCTTTCTTATTTTCATCAACATAATTCTTGAATTTATCGTAAAACCAAACAGGATTTTTAGCTTTCCATTCTGCAACCTTTTTATCATACGTCTTTTCATCTGCCATATCACATACGGTTGCCTTATAGACAGCTTTATTGTTCGTAACATAATAAATTGGAAAAGACCCATTTTCATCAAGTAGTTGCATTAACAAGTACTGCACTTTTTTTTCAAACCAACCCGAAGGAAACAAATGATGCCAACCAACAGCGTATCCGTTACCCATTTCCTCTATCAGGTTATCCTGCCAATTGGTAGAATCTCTGGTCCATAGTCCCTCAATATGTGGCAAAGTGTTCCATTTATGCTCTTCGTCATATGCATAAAGCATCATGGCATATGTATCATTCTCATCACATTTACACTTGTCCACAAAAGAACCCATATAAGACTTTAATTCCGTGTTGAAAGAGGTCTTGTCATACTCTTTCTGCAAATAATATTTGCTCATCAAAGCCTTATGGGCTTCGCTGACTATCGGGAAATTTTCTTTAGGATTCATCAAATAGCTGATAATGTTCTTTATCGAGTCTTTGGCACTGTCCTCATCCTGCTTCCATTTAAGCAACTGAACAACCCATGCATTCTGTCTGATACCTGTCTTCGCAACCGTGCGCTTATCATTGTATTCATTTAAGCGCGCCTTGTCTGCTGCATTCTTGTCACAATAAGAGACTAGTTTGTATATTGCATCCCTTACATTTTTTATATCAGTATCCTTTTCATTCTTGAAATCATCGAATTTCATGGATTCTATTTTCCGATAAAGATCCGGAGAAATATCTATTTCCTTAAAAGCCTCAAGTGCTTCTCTGCCTTTCTCCAAACAAAATTTTTCTTCCTGTGTTACCGTCGTTGTAAACATAGATTTATATTTTTTCGTTTCAAAATCAAACCTGCAAAGTTCAATTTACAGTATTAAATACAATATCTGATTTCAATCGTTTTACAGACCGAAGTATTTCCCAACCATGTCTTCAAATTGTTCCTGTGAGAGATTAGCTGTCCCAACCGATTCAATAAGTGGAAACTCCTGTTTGTTCTTACCTAACTTCCAATTACAATTTGTCATTATGTGATGATTATACGCGTATTTCGACATTAATCTTAAATATTATGAATGTTACTAATACAAAACTACAAATTAAATCCAATTAGGATAAATTTTTCCGAGATTACTTTGAGTATTACATGCAATAAGACTGTCTACAGAAGACCCTCCCATGTTTTTCTCAAGCTCAGACAAGGCCCTTGGAAGCAAAATCCACATTTATGGTGTAAAAATTACACATTTTGTTTGACTGATTCAGAATAATGCAATAATTTTGCAGTGTAAAAATCACACAACAACATCAAGGTCTTTAGGGAAAAGAGCGGTTAGAAGGTGGTTTAGAGACACAAAAGCACTGAAAGACAATAACCAAAAAGTAAAATAATATGGAAAAAGAGAGTGATGCAAGGCTAATGGACAAGTATTATGCGTTCCGATATAGATACCCCCACCCTTCGGTAACGACCGATTGCGTGATATTCGGTTTTGACGGAAGCAGGCTGTTGGTCCTGCTCATTGAAAGAGGTGTTGAGCCATACAAAGGCAAGTGGGCTTTCCCCGGTGGTTTTCTGAAGATGGACGAAAGTGCCGAAGAGGGGGCACTTCGCGAGCTGCGTGAAGAGACGGGGCTCAAAGCGGCATACATCAGGCAGTTTCATACATTTTCCGCACCCGAAAGGGATCCGCGGGAAAGGGTCATAACCATTGCCTATTATGCCCTGGTCAAAATACAGGACGTGAAAGGACAGGACGATGCGGCAGATGCAAAATGGTTCCCCATGGACAGGGTGCCGTCTCTGGCCTTTGACCACGACTTGATTCTGAGGACGGCACTGGCGGAATTGCGCAGACAAATCCATTTTGAACCCATCGGCTTTGAGCTGCTGCCTGAGAAATTCACCATTAAACAGCTGCAGAACCTGTACGAAGCCATTTTGGAGGTACGTTTCGACCGACGCAATTTCTACAACAAGATGAAGCATCTGGCAATTCTCACACAACTTGACGAACGGACAAAGCCGACAAAAAAGAAAGAGGCGTACCTCTTCAGCTTCAATGCGGAAAAATATTATGAATTAAAGGAAAAAGGATTCAGATTAGAGTTTTGATTATGAAAAGGAAAAGAACAAATTACAACATCTCACCCAATAACATTACAGAACTGTCACAATGTGAGATATTTGTTTTCGGCAGTAATCTTGTCGGACATCACGGATCGGGTGCCGCACGGACGGCATACGAGAAATTCGGAGCGCAATGGGGCGTTGGCAACGGTCCGACCGGACGCTGCTATGCCATTCCGACAATGCACGGCGGAATTGAAGACATCCGTCCCTATGTGGAAGAATTCATCGACTATGCAAGAGAGCATCCGATGAACCGTTTCCTTCTCACCCGAGTCGGATGTGGCATTGCGGGATTTGTGGACAAGGAAATGGCGGAACTGTTTCAGGATGCCTTCGGACTTCCGAACATAGCAATACCGCTAAAATGGCTGCCATGGATGATCAGACTGAACGGCTCCTGCTTCGACAGGCCGGATGCGGCACCGGATGTAATCAATGAAAAGGTATTGCATGAACTGAGCAAAAGATATCTCTATGAAATCGGCTCGGGCTGTCGCAACCGCATCCCGAATATTCACGTCAGGTATACATGTGAAACCGGCAAGTTCAGATATACCGGTCTGGAGAACTGCTTCTTTTTCGAAGACGAAGACATGTATGTCTGGGAGAATGACGACAAATGGGAAGAAGACCACAATCAGGACATGGTAGAATATGTCTTTCAGGA
Organism: uncultured Bacteroidales bacterium; assembly: GCA_944320415.1. Taxonomy (GTDB): domain Bacteria; phylum Bacteroidota; class Bacteroidia; order Bacteroidales; family P3; genus Onthomorpha. The sequence goes on along the minus strand of CALUHJ010000011.1, from coordinate 998 downwards.
CGAATGCAAGGGACGCGGTTTTGCCACCAGGGTCTTGTTTGCCGGTGTAAGCACCAACATAAAGGACAGTAAGGGACAATACATATACACCGGTGATGTAATCAGCATAAGGCGTAGAGACGGCAGCTTCTATGATAATCTGGCAATATCAACCATACCTGAGTCGAAGGAGTACGGATTCATGCTTGACAACCATTCCCTTTGCCTGTCCGAATGCAAGGAAAGGGGTTACATTCTCACCCGCACGGGAACGACATTCTATAAAATGGACATGTCGGAATACCCTTTGCAAAGCGTGCAGTCAAGAGCGCACGAATTAAACATGCTCCATTCGAGACAGGATGTACTCATGAGTCGTCTTACCCCCAACTTCAGTAAGGAGGACTGGGAATACTCGGTTATGGACAAATTGGGAATAGAATTCAACTGGGACAAATAAGTGACCGGGGCAGCATGCCTGCCGGCATTTGCTCCCGAGTTCCGCCCTCCTGCGTTTGAAAAACCCGGGAGCAAATTCCGATAAGTAGGGATGTAAAAGTTGTAAGTCGGGATGGGAGCATGCAAAAAGTGACACTTTCTTTTTGGGGTATAAGATCCCGACTTATGGCGGTCAAATCAGGACTTTTTCCAATGCTCGGCCGTTCAAATTTTTCCTTCTTCAAATGGAATATTCTAACAGTGTCTGCACACCGCATTGTAATAGGGCGGAGTTGTTTTAGCCGTGCAACTTGCTGGGCGAGAGTCAACGGTTTCTTTGTATAATCAATTTTATCAGTCAATTAGAACAGAAGCTACTATATAAAAACTCGAAGACCTCCCCGGGTGCGCTGTTCTACGGGAAGCGTGGGAGGTCATATCGGATGCAAAGATAATACTTTTGTTCGATTTCGCAATGAATATGGAAAAGATTGTCTTAGGTTCAAAAATTCTAATATACCTTTGCAGGAAAGAAAAAAATGAATTCAGAAAAGAGAAAAACGGATTCAGAAGACATTCGG
>CALUHJ010000010.1 GCA_944320415.1 uncultured Bacteroidales bacterium | reverse complement strand
TCTTTGGTTTTTTAGGGCGTTCTCTCCGAATGTCTTCTGAATCCGTTTTTCTCTTTTCTGAATTCATTTTTTTCTTTTCAGAAAAGGTTTTTGAGCAATCTTTAAAAGAATATCCGGTTTCCATGGTACGACATGACAAATGCCTGAAAGATGCTGGATATGAAACGTTTTGCTAGTCTAAACCTTTTTCTTTGCAATCTTTTTCAATGATTTGAGATACTGGTTCTTTACACCGTTGTCCTCTTCCTTTTCACATATGTTCTCAACCCTGTTTACCAAATCGGAGGATATATATTTTTTCGTCAATATTATCCTTGACAAGGCATAGGCACTTGACCACCTTACCACAGTGCTTTCATCGTCGGTGTTGTCGAGAAGTTTCCGTATAGCCGAATCAGGTATCGAAGAATAAAAGCCACACAAATTGCCGACAATGCGCGAAGCTTCCCTTTTCACGGAATTGTTGGTCGAATCTATGTGTTTTGTCGCAAAATCCAAACCTTTTTGACCAACCATATCGGGATGACTGCGGCTGATGCTCTCAAGAGCGGACAAAACGATTGCAAGATGCTTGTCGTTTAATTCTTCGGCAACGGAAATGATACTATCCGTATTCTCTTTGCCACAAACTATGAGTTCCTCTATCGTTCTTTGTTTTTTAGAGGCGTTTAATTCTTTGGAATTTAAAATGTCTTTCATCTTTCTATTTGTAAATTGATATTCAGTGCTTCATAAAATAAATGCCGAGTATTGTACCCGTAAGGCATAGAAACATACTTGCGAAAATATACAGCAAGGCTGCAGACCATGCGTTCTCCCTCATCAGGTTGACGGTTTCCAATGAGAATGTGGAAAATGTGGTGAAACCTCCGCAAAAACCCACAACCGCAAACATCCGCATAAGATTGTTAGGATAACGGCTTAGATAACCGATTAACAAACCTATTATAAAACAGCCTAAAAGATTGGAAAGCAATGTCTGTACGGGCAGTGAAAGGAATCTTATGTGAAATCGCTCAACTACAAGACCAATTGAATATCTTGTCAGACTGCCCAGTCCTCCACCCAAAAAAACCAATACAATCTCTTTCATGAAACTGTTGAACGTTATCATAGGTTTTATGTTTCAATTTCTGATGTTTGCCAATTCAAAAAAAATGAATAGTTTTGCATTTGTATAAACATGATAAAACATTAAAGATATGGCATTACAGATTACAGACGCCACCTTCGATCAGTTGGTGGCAGGTGCGGACAAATTGGTTGTCGTGGATTTTTGGGCTGAATGGTGCGGTCCTTGCCGTAAGGTTTCTCCTATAATAGACGAGTTGGCTACGGAATATGAAGGAAAGGCAATCATAGGAAAGTGCGATGTTGACGGCAACAACGATGTTACGACCAGGTTCGGAATAAGAAACATACCTACGGTGGTATTCATCAAGAACGGAGAGGTAGTTGACAAGTTGGTCGGCGCCCAGACCAAAGCCACTTTTGTGGAAAAAATAGAGAAATATCTTTAGTCTTTCCGAGACATAATGTCCGAAGAACAAGATAGATTTTCCCGTTACAGTTCGATAGAGTTCAGAACGAATCAGGTGGTGGAAGGATTCATAACGGGATTGCACAAGAGTCCTTTTCACGGTTTTTCGGTTGAATTTGCCGAGCACAGGCTTTATAACACAGGGGAATCCACCAGACATATAGACTGGAGACTCTATGCAAGGACGGACAAGTTGTTTGTGAAGAAGTTCGAAGAAGAGACCAATCTTCGTTGTATGCTTATGGTTGATGACTCTTCTTCGATGCTTTTTCCTTTTGATGACGCCTTGCGGGATAACGGACATACCAAGTTGTCATTTGCTCTTTATGCTTGCGGTGTGATTATTCACATGCTTTACAGACAGAGGGATGCTTTCGGCTTGTCTTTCATATCTGATAAGGTTGAATATGTTTCTGAAATAAAGACCAGTTTCGCTCACAAGCAACGCTTGTTTGCCATGCTCGAAGAAAAACTGTTTGAAAAACAGTTGGAAACGAAACAGACGAAAATAGATGACATTCTTCATCAGTTTGCCGAACAGCTTCACAAAAGGTCTTTGGTAATTATTTTCACGGACTTGTTTTCGACCCTTTCATCGGCAAGGGATTTGACGGATGCTTTGCAACATTTGAAACACAACAAACATGAGGTTATTCTTTTTCATGTATACGACAACAAACGTGAAATGAATCTGGAGTTTGATGGCAGACCGTATCGTTTTGTGGATATGGAAACCAATCAGCAGATAAAGTTGTCTGTTGAACAGGTTAAGGAAGATTACAGGAAACAAGTTATGAGACAGTCGGATTTTCTGCATTCGGAATGCAACAGACTGAAAATAGATTTTGTACAGGCGGACATCAACAGAGATTTTGATCAGATATTGTTGCCATACATGCTCAAAAGGGCAAGGCTTAAGTAATAAAAAATATATTGAAACCGTTCTGATTCATATTTTTTGCTATCTTTGCAAAGATTATGGTTTCTAAGAAATAGCGAAAATAATAAATACCAATAACAAAAAATGAGAAGAACAATATCATGTGCCCTTTTGGCGGGTGTTTTGTTGTTAACGGCATCGTGTGGAAGCATAAAGACAATGCAGAAGAAACACGACACGGTGCGCTATCAGATTTCTCCTAATCCAATGGAGGTTCACGGAGACAAAGTCATAGTTACGATAAACGGAAATATTCCGGAAAAGTATTTTCAAAAGAATGCTGTTGTTTATCTGCAGCCTGTTTTAAGATGGGAGACGGGAGAGGTAATACTTTCTCCGATGAATTTGAAAGGTGCTAAAGTAGAGGGAAACGGCAAGACGATAGAAAAGAAAAGCGGTGGCAGATTTGTTTACAAGGATACGGTTGCTTACCGTCAAGGTATGGAGAGTGCGAAATTGTTCCTAGACCCTATTGCCTACAAGGCGGATAAAGTGAACGAGGCTAATGCTACGTGGAGCGAGGCATTGGAAAATGAAGGAGCGATAAGGTTGGGTAATGTTAAAATAGCTGAAGGAGTCAATTCCACGTCTAACAGGGTTGATATAAGGGGAGATTTGAGCATTGCACCGTCGAATTATACCGTAAGCACGGATGAGATAATGAGAACCGACATATACTTTACGGTAAACATGTACAGTCTGAACTGGAACAACAAGCTCAACAAGCAGATGGATGCCAAGAAGAGTTATGAGAGCATGAAGAGCTATATTGTAAACAATCAGATTCCGCGTCAGATTTTCGTAAATGCGTGGGCATCTCCCGAGGGAGAGGAGACGTTCAACATAGGCTTGTCAAAGCGCAGAGCGGAAACAACTGTTGCGCTTGTTGACAAGATGCTTACCGAGGCGTTGACTGAAAGAGCGAAGGCAGAGAATGTTAAAAAGGCAGACATCAAGAAATATGTGGACTTGGCAAAGCAGGATGTTGTCATTACATCAAATGCAAAGGGTGAGGACTGGGAAAACTTCATAAGATTGGTTGAGGGTTCTTCGTTGAAGGAAAAGAATACGGTAATCAATGTTGTAAAATCCCAGCCGGACAAGGTAAGAAGGGAACAGGAAATAAGAAACATGTCCGTTGTTTTCTCTCAAATAGAAGAGGAAATCCTGCCTACATTGCGTAGGGGAGAGATAGCGTTTAATTTCTCTGGAGTTCAGAAAACGGAGCAGGAAATAGCGAAGATGGCTATTTCCAATCCTGACAATCTTACTTTTGATGAGTTGATGTATGCGGCAACGCTTACTCATAACTATGCCAACAAGTTGCAGATATACACTGCGGCAACGGAACGTTTCGGCTCTGAATGGGCCGGATGGAATAATGCCGGAGCTGTTGCTTTGTATTTGAATCAGTTGGATGATTCCAAGCGTTTCTTGGAGACGGCTGACAAGCTTTCTCCTAACAATGGAATGGTATTGGCCAATCTTTCGTTGTTGTCTTTGGCCTTTAAGGATGTTGAAGCAGCGGATCAGTATGTAAAGCGCGCAATAGAAGCCGGCAACGAACAGGCACAAATGAACGAGGCCATAGTGCTTATCAAGCAGGGTAAATATGAAGAAGCTGCTGAAAAACTTGACGGACGCAAATGTACGTATAATTTGGCGCTGATTCAATTGTTGACCGGAAATACCGGCAATGCAATACGTACTTTGGATTGTTGTATGGACCAGACCTCAGAGGTGAATTATTTGAGGGCGGTTTGTTATGCAAGATTGGATGATGTTCCGGGACTTATAAAGAATTTGAAACAGGCCTGCGAACAGGAACCTGCTTACAAGTATCAGGCAAAAAATGATTTGGAATTCAAACGTTATCAGTCTTTGATAGAATTTCAGGATATTATCAACAATTGATAATAGATTCCGAATACATGAAAATAGTATGGAAAAAAGGTTGGTCTTTCTTTAAAGGCCAACCTTTTTCATGAATTATCCGTATTTTTGCACCATATATAAAAACGAAATGAAGATAGTTCTTGTTGGTCCGGCTTATCCGTACAGGGGAGGATTGGCAACGGTGGACGAGCGTTTGGCACGTGAATTTGAGAAGGAAGGAGACAGGATAGAGATACAGACGTTTACTTTGCAGTATCCTTCTTTTCTTTTTCCGGGAAAGACGCAATATACTCAGGAAGAAAATAAGAATACTTTCCCGATAGAAAGATCGATAAATACAGTCAATCCTTTCAATTGGATAAAGGTGGGATTGAAACTTAAAAGGCATAAGCCGGATTTTATAATAACAAGATGCTGGTTGCCTTTCATGTCTCCGTGTTTCGGTACCATAGCTTTGATTGCAAGAAAGAACGGACATACGAAACATATAGCCTTGACCGATAATATCATCCCGCATGAAAAAAGGATGATGGACAGAGTGTTTACCAAATATCTTGCAAGGAGCGTTGACGGTTGGATTGCCATGAGCGAAAATGTTCATAAGGATATAAGATTGTTTGACAGACAGTCGCCGGCAGTTGTTACACCGCATCCGTTGTACGATAATTTCGGTTCCATGATGGACAAGGCTGAAGCGGTTAAAACGTTGGGATTGAATCCGGAGAATATAAATCTGTTGTTTTTCGGTTTGATACGGCCTTACAAAGGATTGGATCTGTTGATTGAGGCGATGGCGGATGAGAGGCTTAAGAACTATCCTTTGCATTTGACCGTTGCAGGAGAGTTCTATGAGGACAGCTCAAAATATGAACGGTTGATTTCAGAATATTCCCTTGAAAACAAGATAACTCTTGAAAACAGGTTTGTACCGAATGAAGAGGTAAGACATTATTTTTGTGCTTCTGACTTGCTTGTTTTGCCGTATAAGAGTGCTACTCAGAGCGGTGTTACCCAGATAGCCTTGCATTTTTCCTTGCCTATGCTGGTCACCAACGTAGGCGGGTTGACCGAGGTGGTAGAGGACGGAGTATGCGGTTATGTATGTGAACCACGGGCAGAGGACATAGCAAGGTCATTGGAACGCTTCTGTAAGGAAAAACAAGACTTCTCGGAGGGTTTGGCGCAGGCCAGGAAAAAGTATTCATGGAGCACCATGACCAAGGCGATGAAAGACATGTACAACAAGATTTCCACACCATGATAATAAGAAGTAAAGCCCCTTTGAGATTGGGGCTGGCAGGAGGGGGCACGGATGTTTCCCCCTTTTCGGAAGAATATGGCGGTTATGTGCTTAACGCTACTATAAACCTTTATGCTTATTGTGATATAATACCGCGGGATGACAATAAAATAGTCATTTGTCTCGAAGACAGGAATCAAAGGTATGAATGCGACAGCGCCCGTTCGTTGCAGATAAACGGTGAAGCCGATTTGGTCAAGGGCGTTTACAACAGGGTTGTGAAGGACTTTGATTTGCCTTCTCTTTCGTTTGAGATACATACGTATGTAGAGGCAACGGCCGGCAGCGGCTTAGGGTCGTCTTCCACTCTTGTTGTGGCAATATTGGGAGCATTCGTACAATGGTTCTCCCTTCCGTTGACCGATTACGATATAGCTTTGTTGGCCTATTCCATAGAACGGGAGGATCTTTGTCTTGCGGGAGGAAAGCAGGATCAGTATGCCGCGACATTCGGAGGCTTCAACTTCATGGAGTTTTATGCAAACAGCAAGGTGATAGTCAATCCTTTGCGTATAAAGGACAAGATAGTTAACGAACTGTCAAGGAATCTTGTCCTCTTCCATACCGAGACCTCCAGAGAATCCGCCCATATCATAAAACAACAGCAGGATAATGTCAGAAAACACAATGAACAGTCCATAGATGCAATGCTTCATTTGAAACAACAGTCTTTGCAGATGAAAGAGGCTTTGTTGAAGAATGATCTGGACAGTATCGGATTGATATTGAATTCCGTATGGGACTACAAGAGGAAAATGGCCAAGGGCATAACGACCGATTTGTTCGAAAAGGTTTACAAGGTTGCATTGGAGGCCGGTGCTACAGGTGGCAAGATATCCGGTGCGGGCGGCGGAGGATATGTATTTTTTTATTGCCCCGGCATGACGCGTTACAGAGTTGTTGAAGCCTTGTCACGTTTCAAGGGTAAGGTCAGAAGATTTGAATTTACAAACAGAGGTCTCGAGACTTGGCAGATATGATTAGGGAAGCGATTATATTGGCAGGAGGAAAGGGAACAAGACTGCAAAATGTGGTGAAGGATGTACCCAAACCCTTGGCTCCCGTATCGGGCGAGCCTTTTCTGAATTATTTGATTCGTTATCTGCAAAGACAGGGTATAGAAAGGGTCATTCTTTCTGTCGGATACATGTATGAGAAAATCATGCAGACATATGGGCATTCCTTCAACGGCGTAGAGGTGGATTACAGTGTGGAACACTCTCCTCTCGGAACGGGAGGCGCAATAGCAAAGGCTATCGGAAAGACAAGAGAGTGGAATGCTTTAATACTGAACGGCGACTCGTTTATGGCTTTTAATCTTGCGGACTTTGAAAAAGAGTATGAAAGGGTATGCCGCGACAATCCTTCATTGAAATATCCCGTACTGATGCTTCTGAAGGAGTTGCATTCGGTTGACAGATACGGTTCTGTCCTATTGGAGAAAAACCGCATAATATCTTTTGAGGAAAAGACTTTCAGGGAGCAGGCTCTGATAAATGCCGGAGTATATTTGTTTGACCGACGTCTTTTTTCGGAAGGGACGTTTTGCGGTCGTTTTTCATTTGAAAAGGATTTTCTAGAAAAGAGAGTTGACGAAGGAATAATATTCGGGATGTCTGGCGAAGGTTATTTCATAGACATAGGTGTGGAGGAAGATTATTTTCGTGCGCAAAATGAACTTAAACAGGAGATTGAAAAATAAATAGGAATAATTATGGAATTGGAAATAAACGTAGGAATATGCGGCAAACAGGAGGTTGTTGTCGACCAAAACAATACTGCAACGGCTTTGGGTTCGGGAGATGTACCCGTATTTGCGACTCCGGCCATGATAGCCTTGATGGAGAAAACGGCCAATGATTCTGTCAAACAGTACATGCCGAAAAACCATGTGAGCGTAGGAATAGAGATAAACGCGCAGCACATCAAGGCCACCCCGATAGGAGGCAAGGTCACTTGCGAGAGCTTTCTCAGCAAGGTTGAAGGTCGGAAGCTTGTTTTCAACATGACGGTTTACGACGGAGACGGAAAAGTAGGGGAGGCCACACATTCGAGAGTGGTGGTTGACAAGGACAGGTTTTTGGGAAAAATAAAAAATGATTGAGCGGATGATTTCAAATTTGTCTGGAGGAAAAGAATTCAGAATGATAGCCAAGACGATGTACGGACTTGAGGACGTTTTGGCAGGAGAGTTGGAGAAGTTGGGTGCAAAAAACATAGAGAAACTGTGCAGGGCTGTCGGTTTCGACGGAGACATGGTCACTTTGTACAGAGCCAATTACTGTTGCCGGACGGCATTGAGCATATTGAAGCCGATTGCTTCGTTCACGGCCAACAACGAACATGAGCTCTATGACAACGTATATAAAATCAAGTGGGAGAAATACATCAATCCGGACGGAACTCTGTTTATAGACAACTCGGTCAACAGCAGGATATTCAACCATTCCCTTTATGCTTCGCAGAAGACCAAAGACGCCATTTGCGACCGTTTGCGCAAGATGTTCAATAAAAGGCCGAGTGTGAGAAGAGAGGATGCCGACCTCAGACTGAACCTGCATATACATGACAATCAGGTCACCATCTCATTGGATTCCTCGGGTGATTCCTTACACAAGAGGAATTACAGGGCCAACAACGGACAGGCTCCATTGAACGAGGTCACCGCTGCCGGACTTATACAGTTGAGCGGTTGGCAAAGGGACTGCAATTTCTTTGATCCCATGTGCGGAAGCGGTACATTGCTTATTGAGGCGGCCATGTTTGCATACAACATACCGGCACAATATTACAGAAAGAAGTTCGCCTTCAAGAAATGGGGCGACTATTCGGCTCCTCTGTGGAAAAAGGTAAAGGCCGAAGCCGATGGCATGATATGTGATTTCGACTATAAGATATGGGGTTCGGACATATCCGGAAATGCCATAAGCGAGGCAAGGGAGAATATAGAATACGCCAAACTGCACAAGGATATAGAACTGTTCAGGAATGCAATAGAGGAACAGGAACCGCCGGAGGGCAAAACGCTTGTCATAACCAATCCTCCTTACGGAGAAAGGATTGAGGTGGATGACATATTTGCATTGTATGAAAGGATAGGTACGGCCTTCAAAACCAAATATGAAGGCAATGTAGCGTGGGTTATTTCGTCTGATTTGAGCGCATTGAAGAAAATCGGACTGAAACCTGACAAAAGAATTACGATATACAACAGCAATTTGGAGTGCAGATTTTGCAGATACGAATTGTACAAGGGCAGTAGAAGGTAACGTTTTGTTGACTGTTGTTACTCTGAAAACGATTCTTTGTTTCGTGAAATTAGAACGCCGTTTCAGAAAAATGAAACGGCGTTCTAATTTTTTGGAATCAAGTTTCAGTAAAAGCTGATTGCCAGACGTTTAAAAGACAGTTTTATTCTTTAGAATCCAATGCAAAACATGGTATGGCAATATTTTCTTTTCATTTTTCAAAACAAATAAATGAAAATCATTGTCATTTCAAGAAAATGTTGTAACTTTCGTCGTTGAAACCGTACCGTTTAACGGTATGAAGACAGTCAATACTTATCAGACCTGAAACGTAAAGATTTGTGTACATAATTATCATACAATGAAACAGGATATGAAGACAAAAGGATTGACAACTAAATTGTTGTTGCCGTTACTGTTTTTACATGTGTCAACATTGCAACTGATTGCACAGGATGAGATATGGAAGAGTTACGACATGTATGAGATTAAAGACGGCAAGATAGAAAAATGTGTCAATGACTTGATGTATCAGGCAGAAGAATACATAAGGGACGGAGGTGATGACGGATTTGCATTCATGGAAAACTTGAACAGAGAGGATGTGAAATACGGATTGAGCATCAGTAATATTGATAAGGCTTTTTACAATATAACCTTACGTGTTTCCAATGACTTGAACTATGACAGATGGGAGGAAGAAGCTCCGAGTGTTTACGACGGCATAGTTTATCTTGGAGAGAACGTGTTGTTCTACGCTCATGATGAAAATCTGACGGATATTACAGTAAGAACAGACAATTGTTCACAAGTTTCTTATTCTCATCCTGCTATTATGGGTGTTGAGATTCATGCTTTGTATAATTACAAGCGGGATTTGATTGTTTCAAAAACCATACGTTGCGAAGGTGTAACATATTACGGAAAAAAGGACTCTATCATTCATACAAACAAAGCCGAATCCATAACAAAACCGCAGCAAATGAAAATCCCTTTTGTTGAAATTACGGACAAGGGACTTGAAAAGACAATTGCAGACATAGTGCAACAAATGAATGAAAGCAGGAAAGCGTACAATGAAGACAATACCATATTGTATCTCAACACAGACAACAATTACAAGGATTATATCGACATTCATCTTACGGCATATTACAGAAGCCTTGAGTCAATGGCAAATCTGAATCCCGACGGTGTCATCATACTCGGACAAGACACCATATTCTATGAAGGAAGGTTTATGCCGGATGTCATGAAAACATCCGACAACAAAGCGTATTTCAGCTTCAATCCGGAGAGTATTTCACGAAAAGGCAAATCATCAAAAGAGAACGAATACGACAGGTATTTAATGGGATTCAAGATAAGATACAATCCGAACAGGGATATAATCTACCAAAAGACTCAATACTTTGGAGAATGGTATTACATGCCTGTAAAATAATTGATGACGTTAAACATTAAACCTGACGACAATGAAAAAAGCAATCGGAAAATTATTACTGCTTTCTGCTTTGAGCTGTATGACAACGTCGCAATTGAATGCACAGAAACCATACAACGTTTATGAAATCAAAGACAGCAAGATTGAAAAATGTATCAATGATTTAATGTTGCAAGTCGAAGAATACATAAAAGACGGAGGTGACGACAGGGTAGTATTCAGGGAAAAACTTAAGAAGGAGGACGTAAAATATGGATTGCATATCAGTCAGAACGTAGATGGCAGCTCTTACCTGATAACGCTGGCAGCACTTAACGATTTGAACGTTCTGAGATGGAACAAAGCCGAACCGGATGATTATGATGGTATAGTCCGTCTTGGAGACGAATTGTCGTTCTATTCTTTCGAATCCGACAACAAAGATATCGCAGTAAAGAAAGACAGTACCGCACAGATACAGTATAAACACCCTATTATTACAGGAGTTGAGATTTATACATTATATTATCCACGACAGGATTTGATTGTTTCAAAAAGCGTACAGTTTGAAGGCGTGACATATTCAGGAAAGGAAGACAACATTATAATTCAGACCAACAAAGCCAAATCTGTAAAAAAGTTGCCTGAAAAGAAAATCCCCTTTGCGGACATAAAGGACAATGACCTCAAGAGTACAATTGCAGAGGTTGTGAAACAAATGGATAAATACAAGGAGGATTTCAATGAAGACAATACCATATTGTATCTCAACATAGACAACAATTACAAGGATTATATCGACATTCATCTTACGGCATATTACAGAAGCCTTGAGTCAATGGCCAATCTGAATCCCGACGGTGTCATCATACTCGGACAAGACACCATATTCTATGAAGGAAGGTTTATGCCGGATGTCATGAAAACATCCGACAACAAAGCGTATTTCAGCTTCAATCCGGAGAGTATTTCACGAAAAGGCAAATCATCAAAAGAGAACGAATACGACAGGTATTTAATGGGATTCAAGATAAGATACAATCCGAACAGGGATATAATCTACCAAAAAACTTCATATTTTGGAAAATGGTATTACACTAACGGTGCAAGTGAGTAGATTTGCTGCAAGAATAACATGACGGTTTATCCCGAAACAACATTCAAAAGATGATATGACAATATTTTTTTGCAAACACCTGTGCTTGAAGATAAGGTTGAATACGGGCTTTATGCCACAATTCGAAATGGGCATTCTTGGACTTCCTTCAACAATGCCTTTTAAATAATTGGACCATGAAAAGAATAAAAGATTTGATTTATTATATGTTTTATAGGGTTTTTAAATTTTATAAATATTGGGACTGGGATTTTGACTGTGGCTGGCACTTTGGCTGGAACAGGTGTCGTCCACCTTATATGACTCGTAACGTTTTAGGTTTTAGCATAAGTTTTTTTGTCTCATCAATTATAATCTTTGTATTGCATTATTTATTCGATAAACAACTCACTTACACTGGCTTAGTGATAATACTGTCAATAGTGATGCTAATAGTAATTTGTATTACAAGCGTTTTAATTGGTGATGAAGAAAAAAAATATAAAGAACTCGCAAAAAAATACAAGACCGAAAAAAACGCCAAGTTGAAAGGTTGGTTGATTTTTGCCTTCATTATAAGTGCTTTTATTTTGTATATTGTTTCACTGCTTACATGTGGTTATAGTGGTTATTGATTCAGTATAAAGATATTATATAAGACAAGTTACGGATTTGTCTTTAGGAAATTTACCGCAAAGCGACAATAAAAAGGCGGGAAGTTTGGCGGATTGCAATCGTTATGCAAAAAACATGTAAGGTTTTGTTCTGATTTTCCGGAATCAGGTTTCAGTAAAAGATAATTGTTGGCAGTTAAAGGACCTTTTGGGTCTTTGGAATCCAATACAGACATGATATGACAATATTTTCTTTGCATTTCCAAAAACAAATAAATGAAAATCATTGTCATTTCAAGAAAATGTTGTAACTTTCGCCGCTGAAACTACAACGTTTAACGGTATGAAAACAAGCAATGTTTGTCATATAAACGGCAAGGAGAAAGACTTTGAGACAGGTTACCACTACTACGGTGCAAGATACTACGACAGCGAAAAGATGAACTGGTTAAGCGTGGACCCTCTTTCTGACAAATACCACTCAATGTCACCTTAATATGTATCAAAATCCATGAATAATAATAGCACTCAAAAAATATGGGGTTAATAAATGAGGTAATAATGACAAGAAATAAATATGTAAAATCATTGATTGTAAGTGCAATTCAAATTATTGTCTATATTTTACTGTGTGAAGTCGCGTGGTATATCAGATCTTATTTAGTAGGTCCATGGCAGGGTATTACATGGGGTATAACCTATTTTTGCTCGATATTTATCATTGCATCAATTATTGTAATCGGAAATATTGTTTTTGAATTATTTCTCTATAAAATAAGATACTCATCTGTTATTCTTTTAATCTCTTCATTGGCTATTTTCCTTTTATTCTTTGCAAAATGCATTCAAAGTGCGCCTTATAGAACAGGCGTTTTGATTCTATCCGCCTTAATTTCGTTGTTGATAAAATATGTAATTGAAAAAACATCAAACATTCGAAAAGAAAATTGAGATTCTAAAATGTCTGTTCGATGACATTTATATCCGACAATAAACATTCAATTACTACTATATCAATATCAATGACGTTAAGATTTTTATTCCCGATATAACAACAGACAGCAAAATATGTAAAATATTATCAACAAAAAAAACGTTGTGTTTATAGTGTGTACGACTTTTGTTTTTTTGCTGAGGGTATAGTTTTGTTATAAACAGAACGACACGCGACGGTTAAGTCCATAAGATATGTCACGAATGGTTTGCAATATTATTTTAGATTTTAAAGAGTAGATAACCAATAAAAGTATGCATATGAGATGTTTTTTGTTATACATAACTATTATATTGGGCTTCAGTAAAATAATTATTGGGCAAAATGAAATAAAAGTTGATTCTATATCACCAAATTGGGCTATATCAAATGCTACATATGTAGGGAATAGATTATATCCGCAATACACTAATGAGGAGTATTTGCAAGAGTGTTTAAGAACCAGAATTTTCTTGGCATTAAAAATACAGGATACATTGGTAATTGTTACGGATGATACAAAATTATTTAATCATTCATTAAATGTAGGTACAAAAACAGAATTAAAACATAGATTCAAAGGTTATCAACAGATCTTCAAAGGTACTATCGATGATCTGCCAATATATGCAACAATAAAGAGCAAAGAAGATTTATTATTTTACACAAAATTTCCACGTGAGGAAGTAACAGAATATGAGCTGGAGGTCGCATTTATAAAAAGTGATTCTTTGCTTGTACTTTTTACAACGCCTTTGAATGCTCTATTGAAAGAAATAGCATATGACGACTTTGAGCAAATATCATCAATAATAGTTATACAACCTTCCGTTTTAGGGTATCTGTGGTGTCATGTTTTAAAGCCTAAGTATAATGAAATTCCCACATTTTATGATGCTATACTCTTTAACATAGATAGTAAGGATGGCAAAAAGTATATTTCCTCTGTTACTCTTACCATACTATTTCCCGGTAATGACGGGATGATGTTAAAAGATGTTTTTGATATTCTGTATTAATGTAGTTCGGTTCTTTTTGTGATGAATATAAGTGTCATGGTTCTTTGTTTGGCAAAGACAAAACGGCGTTCTGATTTTACGGCATCAGGTTTCAGCAAAAGCTGATTGCCGGACTGTAAAAGACTTTTATACGGACAAGGGAGCATTCTTACGGAAGAAAAAAGCCATGTCATCGTATTTATTCAAGAGAAGAAAGTTGTAAAACGTCATCATTCACCTCAAAAAGTCGGACTTTTCACCCTAAAAAGTCCGACTTTTTGCATGTTGATCTCTTGACTTATTATTTTTTCCTCTTGACTTTTCAAATTCCCCTGACGACTTATTACTTTTTTCCCGAGACTTTTCACCCTTGGTTCATTGCAGGAAAGCTTCACGCCCATTGCCTTGCTGCCCATGAATCGTGAAAAATAATTGCTCCGATATTCCATGAAAACAACAAGAAACGTTTTCCACTAGCACATTATCGAAAGACAAGATACCATGAAGGTAAAAAAGATAAATCGGTTGAGTGTTTATTCAAGGGATTTGGCAATGTTGTAGACCACGGTCGGAAAGAATTCCTTTTCGAGCAAGTGTATTTTGCTTGCCACATCCTCCGCAGTGTCTTTCGGCAACACCTCGCATTTGGCCTGAAAGATTATGTCTCCACTGTCGTACTGTTCGTTCACGTAATGTATCGTTATTCCGCTTTCCTTTTCTTTGTTGTTAACAACGGCATGGTGTACGTTGTGCCCGTACATTCCCTTGCCGCCGTATTTTGGAAGCAGGGCGGGATGGATGTTTATAATCCTGTTCGGATAGGCTTTGATTATGTTGTCGGGGACAAGCCATAGAAAGCCGGCCAGAACCACAAGGTCTATTCCCTTCTCTTCAAGCAGTTGTGTAACTTCATCCGTGTTGTAGAATTGTTCCCTGTTGAAGTAGTGGCTTTCAACCCCCAGCAGTTTTGCTCTTTGCAGAACATAAGCGTTCTTTTTGTTTACAATCAGCAGTTTTGCCACCACATCATCCTTTGTCTTCAGGAATTCGCATATTTGCTGGAAGTTGCTTCCGTTTCCAGATGCGAATATTGCTATCTTTTTCATGTTTTACTCTTTCTTATTTGGTAAACAGTAGTTCTCGGTATTTGGGCAACGGCCATATTTCATCGTCTATTTCCATTTCGAGATGATCTATATGGTCTCTTATCTTGTCCAGGTATGGTTTTACGGTTTCCCGTATGCTAATGTCTCCGTTTGAGAATAAAGATGCATCGGTTTTCTGTTGTGCTAGCAGTTTGCCGGAGAATTTTTCTGCGATATCATAGCTGTCCGTGCCGAATTCAATGAATCCGTTGTGCTCGTCTGTCAAAGGTTGAAACCATTGTGTGTAATGGGTTGCATTCCTGGATTTGGCCCAGCTTTTCATGCCGTTGGCAATCAGGTCTGCCATTGATCTGCTGATGGGACTGCCTTTGTCTATGGCTTCCATCACGGCGTTGAAGGCTTCTTTAGGCAGATATTCCTGCATTTGTTTGCGGTTGAATACATTGCATCCGAAATAGTCGGATAGTTTATCGGATGGGGTTGTCACTTCCAGAGCTTGTATGTTTGACAACTCTTTTAATGCATGGAATCTGATTTTTGACATGATAATTGTTTTATTCTGCAAAGATAGGTAATTTAAGAGAAAAAAAAGTTTTGAATAGAGTTTGTTTTTACGTGTTCAAGCATTTTAAACGAGAAAATATATGTTTAATGGCTTCTGTTGTTAATGTCTTATTTGTCAGCATTATAATCGTTTTAATCAGGGATTTTCACGCTTTTTTTTGCCCATGTAGACTTTTTTTTGTTTCTTTGCAGACCAGTTTAATTCAAAAACTTATAAATATGTCTGAGATTGCAACAAAAGTAGTAGCTATCGTAGTAGATAAGCTAGGTGTAGAAGAAAGTCAAGTTACTCCTGAAGCTAATTTCACAAGCGACTTGGGAGCAGATTCGTTGGACACGGTAGAGTTGATTATGGAATTGGAAAAGGAATTCAATATTTCCATTCCTGATGATCAAGCAGAGAAAATTGCAACAGTTGGTGATGCGATAGCATACATCGAGAACGCAACAAAGAAATAATTTCATTTCATATGGAAATGAGACGAGTTGTCGTTACGGGTTTAGGTTCACTTACTCCTATAGGTAATACTGTTGATGAATATTGGCAGTCTTTGCTTGGTGGAGTAAGTGGAGCTGACTTTATTACGCATTTTGATGCATCATTGGCAAAAACAAAATTTGCTTGTGAGCTAAAGGGTTTTGATGTAGGTCAGTATTTTGACAAGAAAGAAGCAAAGAAATATGATAAGTTCTCTCAATATGGAATAGTTGCGGCAGAACAGGCTGTTAAGGATTCTTGTATTGATTTTGAAAATGAGAACAAGGATAGATGCGGTGTTATTTGGGCATCCGGCATAGGTGGTATCATAACTTTTCAGGAAGAGATAACCAATTTTGTCAAGGGGGACGGTTCTTTGAGGTTCAGTCCTTTCTTCATTCCGAAAATGATAGCGGATATATGTGCCGGACATATTTCAATCAAATATGATTTGAGGGGGCCTAACTTTGCTACTGTATCTGCATGTGCTTCTTCTGCAAATGCAATAGCTGATGCTTTTTTGTATATCAAGTTGAACAAGGCTGATATTTTGGTTTGTGGTGGTAGCGAAGCTGCCATATCACATGCAGGAATAGGAGGCTTCAGTTCCATGCATGCGATTTCACAGAGAAACGATGATCCCAAGACTGCTTCAAGGCCTTTTGATAAGGATAGGGATGGTTTTGTTTTGGGAGAGGGAGCAGGTGCGTTGGTGCTTGAGGAATATGAACATGCAGTTAGAAGGGGCGCGAAAATTTATGCGGAGATATGTGGTGTTGGTCTTACTGCGGATGCATATCATATGACCGCTCCACATCCTGAAGGTAGAGGTGCGTTGGGAGCAATGCGAGAGGCTATGCGGGAAGCAGGCTTTACCACTTCTGATGTTCAGCATATAAATACGCATGGTACATCTACTCCATTAGGTGACATAGCAGAGATTAAGGCTATTGAACAATTGTTTGAGGCTCAAGCGAAAAATATAAATATCAATTCAACAAAATCAATGACAGGACATTTGTTGGGGGCTGCTGGGGCTATTGAAGCGATAGCAACCATATTGGCTATTCATAATGGAATTGTCCCTCCGACGATAAACCATTTTACGGATGATCCTGAATTGCCGGATTTGAATTATACGTTTGGAAAACCTCAAAAGAGGGATATAACAGGGGCTTTGAGTAATACATTCGGATTCGGAGGACATAATGTATGTCTTGCCTTTAAAAACTTTGTCAAATAGCGATGTTTGCTTTCTTAGGGACTAAAAAGCAAAAGGAAAATAAGAAATTATTGGATTTTTTGAGAAATATTCTTGGGTGTAAACCTAAGAATATTTCTCTTTATAGGCTTAGTTTGATACACAAATCGTGTTCTCATAAAGACGCTTTTGGGTATAAAAAGAATAATGAGAGATTGGAGTATCTTGGTGATGCTGTTTTAAGTGCGATAGTAGGAGATTTTCTGTTTAAAAAATATCCTCATAAGGGAGAAGGTTTTTTGACGGAAATGAGATCTAAAATAGTAAGCCGTAACAGTTTAAATAAATTATCTTGTAAAATAGGGCTGTCCAAACTTGTAGAATGTAACAAAATGGTAGGCTCTGGTCAGTATGCTTCAATTGATGGTGACGCGTTTGAGGCCTTGATTGGCGCACTTTATCTGGATAAAGGTTATGATTTTACATATAAGGTTTTGATTAATAAATTGTTTCCGCTTTATCTTGATATGGATGAATTGGAAAATAAGACGTGGAATTATAAAAGTAAGATTATAGACTGGTGCCAGAAAAACAAGAAGGACATATCGTTTAAAGTGGTAGATGTAATCGAAGTAAACCATAGGAAACAATACAATGTTCAAGTTTTTATAGATAAGGTTGGGGAAGAGACGGCAGTAGATTTTTCTATAAAGGCAGCGGAGCAACTGGCTTCCGAGAAAACTTTTAAAAAGATATTGGAACGGGAAGAAGACAAAAAAATCGTATTGGAAGATGGAGAATAAATTGGAAAGAAAGCCTGAATGGTTGAAAATAAAACTTGAAACAAAAGAGAATTATACTAAGGTCAAGAAGATTGTAGAATTAAACAAACTTCATACGATTTGTTCCAGTGGAAAATGTCCTAATATAGGACAATGTTGGAGTATAGGTACTGCAACATTTATGATTTCAGGGGATATTTGTACGCGTAGTTGTAAATTCTGTGCTACAAAGACAGGAGTCCCTTTGGAATTAGATAAAGAAGAACCGGGGAAAATAGCCGAATCCGTGAAGTTGATGCATTTGAGGCATTGTGTTGTTACATCTGTTGACAGGGATGATTTGGAGGATAAGGGTGCTAATCATTGGGCACAAACAATAAAGGCAATAAAAAAAGAAAATCCAAATACGATAATTGAAGTATTGACGCCTGATTTTGACGGTAGAAATGATCTTTTGTCTATCGTTTTTGAAGCAAAACCCGATATATTCGGACATAATATGGAAACTGTCAGAAGATTATCCGATATGACGAGAAGCAGGGCGAAATATGATGTAAGTTTGAAAGTGCTTTCAATTGCATCCGAGGCTGGATTCATCACAAAGACAGGTATAATGCTTGGATTGGGAGAAACGGAAGATGAGGTTATATCTCTTATGAAAGATGTGAGAAAATCCGGTGTTAATTTAATGACATTGGGCCAATATTTGCAACCCACCAAAAAACATTTGCCGGTATATGAATATGTAACACCTGAAAAATTTGACAGATACAGGCAAATAGGAATGGATATGGGTTTTGATAACGTTGAAAGCGGTCCATTGGTACGTTCTTCTTATATGGCAGAAAAAACATTTGTAGAATCCAGATTAAAATAAGATAGTTATAGGTCTTAAATCACACCTCTTATATCCCAGATGTGGTTTATTTTATGGCGTTCTAGATACTCATTCATTCCGTTGATTACTTCCTGTCCTATTCGTGGGTTTATAAAGTTTTGTGTCCCGATTTGTATGGCACTTGCTCCTGCAAGTATGTATTCTATTGCATCTGTTGCATTGGTAATACCGCCCAATCCTATGATAGGGATTTTTACCGCTTTATATGTTTGATATACGCATCTCAAACCTATAGGTTTTATTGCAGGCCCTGACAGACCTGCTGTTATGGTGGAAAGCAAGGCTTTTCTTTTTTCTGCATCTATTGCCATTGCCAATACGGTATTTATCATCGATAGAGAATCCGCACCGGCATCCTCAACCGCTTTGGCTATATCAACTATAGACGTAACATTAGGTGTAAGTTTTACAATCAAATGCTTTGAGTATACTCGTCTTACATTATTTACAACTTCAAATGCCATATTAGGATCAGTACCGAAGCCCATACCACCTTTTTTCACGTTGGGACAAGAAATATTAAGTTCAATGGCAGGTATCTTCTCCAATTCGTTTATTTTTTCGGCTACAGTTACGTATTCTTCTATGTCGGAGCCAGATACGTTAACAATAATGTTGGTATCGTAGTCTTTTATCCTATTGTAGATAGAATTGCAGAAATAGTCCACACCCTTGTTTTGCAATCCTACTGCATTTATCATGCCCATTGGAGTTTCGCACATTCTTGGGGAAGGATTTCCTTCGCGTTTGTTTCCGGTAGTCCCTTTTACTATTATGGCACCGAGAGCCTGTATATCGAAAAAATCAGAGTATTCCTCTCCGAATCCGAATGTACCTGAAGCAGTCATTACGGGATTTTTCAAGTTCAGATTCCCTATAGATATTCTCAATCTGTCCATTTGTTATATACTTCGCGTTAATTACCAAATAATTTCTTTTGAGTCAAATACCGGACCGTCGGTACATGTACATTTATACCCTTCATGTGTGTTTTGAGCACAACAAAGGCAAGCGCCTATTCCACATGCCATTTTGTTTTCCAATGAAACAAAGCATGGAATTCCTTTTTGCTCAAAAAAACAAGCTATACTTTGCATCATTGGGCTCGGTCCACATGTGTATACCGTGTCATATACATGATTCATTACGGTATTCTCCGTTACCAAACCTTTTTGGCCGAAACTTCCATCTTGGGTTGATATGTACACATTACAAAATGATTCGAATTCGTCTAATGGTATCATCTGTTCCTTTGTTCTGAATCCAATAAGTATGGTCGGTTTTATGCCTTGTTTGTGAAAGCATTTGGACAAGTACAACAGAGGAGCGATACCTACACCTCCGCCAACAAGCAAAACATCGTTTCCTTTAATGTCAAATCCGTTGCCACATGGATAAATCAGATTTACGGTTTGATTTTTTTCGAGATTGGCAAGTTCATTGCTCCCTTTGCCGACTTTCTGAATAAGCAGGTATAAAGAATTGCTTTCTTCATCTACATCATGTATGGATATTGGTCTTCGGAGTAATACGGAACTCGGTTGTATTGTCTGAATCTCTACGAATTGACCTGCCTTTACTGGTGCTAATTTATCTTTGGACTGTAATTTCAGTCTGAAAAGAGTCGGATTTAATGCCTTGTTTTCTACTATTGTAAAATCGCTGCAATATTTCATTTTTTTGATTTCGTTCGTTGTTCCCAAAACGAATACAAAAGTACAAGAAAATATTTAATTACTGAATTTATCTGTATCTTTGCAGGTTACAAGTAACAGAAAATGTTTGCTATGAAATATTGTTTTAGATTGATTATTCCACTTGTTGCAGTTTGTTCGGTTTTCACATCTTGCGAGGTGGAGTTTGATCCTAATGGAGAGTGGAGGCCGACTACTGTGATATACGGATTAATGGATCAGGATGATGATACTACTTTTATCAGAGTGCAGAAAGGATTTGTGGGTGTTGGCAATTATTTGGAATTTGCCAAGCAAAAAGATTCCGTTTACTATAAGCCGGAGGAAATAGATGTTTTTATGGTTTCCTATTATCCATGGGAAAAAGAAAATGTGAGAGATACCTTTTGGTTCAACTATACGGAAACATATTCAAAACCGGAAGGGGATTTTTACAGTGAAAAGGCACCTGTCTATTATTGTGTGACAAAAGGTAGATTGAGTTATGGTGAAGAACTGAAAAAAGAATACAAGATAATTGTTAGAAATAACAAAACAGGCGGACAGACCTATGCGACTACGCGATTGATAGGTAATTATGATATAATTTCTCCGAATTATTCGATGCGTTTTCAACGTGATGGAGACAATTATATTTTAAAGTGTCAGTGGTACAATATCAATTCCTCTTCCGCTGTCAATGGAGAGGGTATTACTGCAAAGATGTATCAACCGGTAATACGATTTTTCTATGTTGAAAATGGCGACGAAACATATGTTGATGTCCCTTTGCCGTATAAACTTAATACGAGTACTCAGTATGGCGTTGTAATGAACAGCAATATTTATCTTCAAGACATATTGAATGGTATAAAGAAAGAACTGGATTATGAAGCGGTCCGTCGCTGGACGGAGAAGAGTGTGTTCTGTGAGCTTTATATCAATTCCTGTGATTTGTCCATGTTCGAATATTATGGTAATTCCTTGCAGCAAGGCAATTATCTAACCGATAATGGTATATATACTAATGTGAACAATGGTTATGGTTTGTTTGCATCACGCAGACGGGCTGTGAAGGTGGAATTTACGGAAACGGATAACAGATTTGTTGAAGGTCTGAAGGATTTGGATATTGGTTTTTAGTAATTTATAAGGTTGAATGCTAAATTAATTGATTATAATTTACTACTTTTGCAAGCTAAATTCTGAGTTGTAGAAATAAAAGACAAAAGACATAGTATGAATGTAACGAAGGAAACGACAGGAGATTTGACGGCAGTTTTGAAGATAGAGGTATCTTCCGAAGATTACAAGGAAGCCGTAGAGAAAGAATTGAAAAATTACAGGAAGAAGGCAAACATGCCTGGATTCAGGCCGGGACAGGTGCCTATGGGTTTGATAAAGAAAATGTATGAAAAGCCTGTAAGGGCAGAACAGGTGCAGAATGTGATGACTGAGGCCATGTACAAATACATAGGCGATAACAAGATAGAACTTCTGGGTACTCCTATGGCAAATAACGATAAAACTCCTCAGATAGATTGGGACAATCAGTTCGATTATACGTTTTATTTCGACATAGCTTTGCAACCTTCTTTTGATATAGATCTCAGCTCTCAAAATACTACGTATTACAGAATAACACCTACTGACGATATATTGAACAGATTTGTAGAAGATATACAACGCAGATTCGGAAAATTCGAAGTACCTGAAACTGTCGGAGAAAACGATTTGGTTTATGGAGAAATCAAGGAGTTGGATCAGGAGGGTAATGTAAAGGAAGGAGGTATTCAGACTCCTACTTCATTGTCGGTTGATTTGATTTCGATGGTTACCATAAAAAAGAAGTTTTTGGGTGCAAAGAAAGATGATGTCATAGTGTTTAATCTTGCAAAGGCATTCAAGAATGTTACTGAATTGGCTGCAATGTTGCGCATAGACAAGGAGAAAGCCAAGGAATTTAAATCCGATGTAGAGTTCAGGATAAGTTCAATAAGCAGAATAACCAAGCATGAGTTGAATGAAGAACTCTATTCCAAGGCTTATGCCAATAGGAATATTAAAACTGAGGAAGAATTCAGACAAGCGGCAAAAGAGGATCTTGTAAATACGTATTCCAAGGAAGCCGACCGTTATTTCCTGAATGAGACAAGCAAACAATTGGTTGAGACCTCCAAGATAGAGTTACCTGACGAATTCATGAAACGTTGGCTTATTGAAACGAATCAGGGTAAGGTGGATGAAAAGGAAATAACAGACAATTACAATACATACAGAGATTCCATCAAATGGCAGTTGATAGAATCCAAGTTGATGGAAAAATACAAACTTGAGGTAAGTAAGGATGAAATAAAGACGTATTATAAAGATGCCTTGATATCCAATTATTTCCCTGTTGTTGAGAATGAAACGGAAGAGCAGAAAAACGAGAGGGAGAAGTCCATTGAGAAAATTGCCGACAATATGTTGGAGAACAAGGAACAGGGCAAACAGGTTTACGAATACTTGTTTGATCAAAAGTTGACCGCTACATTGAAATCACAGACAAAATGCGAAATCAAGGAGATTTCAATGGAAGATTTTTCACAACTCATTAAAAAACAATAAATGTCGTTGAAGTGTGGTATAGTTGGTTTGCCTAATGTAGGCAAATCAACTTTGTTTAACTGTTTGTCAAATGCCAAGGCACAAGCAGCGAATTTCCCGTTTTGTACGATAGAGCCCAATTTGGGAGTGATTACGGTTCCTGATGAAAGACTGAATGTGTTGGCCGAACTGGTCAACCCTGAAAGAATAGTTCCGACCACTGTTGAGATAGTTGATATAGCGGGTTTGGTCAAGGGAGCCAGTAAGGGTGAGGGTTTGGGTAACAAATTTCTCGGAAACATAAGGGAATGTGATGCAATCATTCACGTGTTGAGGTGTTTTGATGATGATAATGTAGTGCATGTTGACGGCAGTGTGGATCCTATCCGAGACAAGGAGATTATAGACCTTGAGTTGCAGTTGAAGGACCTTGAGACAGTTGAACAGCGTTATGCTAAAGTGGAGAAGGCAGCAAAAACAGGCGGAGACAGAGAGGCGAAAAGTTTGTTTGAGATACTAAAACGCTATAAGGAGGCTTTGGAGCAGGGAAAGAGTGCGAGAACAGTGGTATTTGAAAACAAGGACGATATAAAATTGGCCAAAGAGTTGTGTCTGCTTACAGCCAAGCCGGTGTTGTATGTCTGCAATGTGGATGAACAGAGTGCGGTAAACGGAAACAGATATACGGAATTGGTTGAAAAAGCTGCAAAGGAGGAAGGTGCGGAAATATTGGTTGTTGCGGCAAAGATAGAGTCGGACATAGCCGAATTTGAAAGCATGGATGAAAAACAGATGTTTTTGGAGGAGTTGGGATTGAAGGAATCTGGCGTTTCTCGACTTATAAAATCAGCTTACAGATTGTTGAATCTTCAGACTTTTCTTACGGCAGGTCCTCAGGAGGTCAGGGCATGGACCTTTACCAAAGGATGGAAAGCTCCTCAGTGCGCCGGAGTCATACACTCCGATTTTGAAAAGGGATTTATAAGGGCAGAGGTGATAAAATATGACGATTATGTAAGGCTGAAGGGAGAAACTGCATGCAAAGAGGCCGGCAAGATGTCTGTAGAAGGGAAGGATTATATAGTTCAGGATGGAGATATAATGCACTTTCGTTTTAATGTGTAGTTTATTCACTGATGAACATTTTAAAGCAACCGAATCATTCGGTTGCTTTTTTTTATAATTCAAATCGGAGATTATTTCATAAGGTATTCTGTTTGATTGTTAAATACCTTTTCCGAAAGATTATACGGAAAAGAAATTCTTGAATTTTTATATTTGACATACATACCATTCATTTCGATAAGTAATATCAAAAATATTGATATATCACTATTATTATCCAATATTAAATTCTTGCAATGCAAAATAATTTTCTTTTCTAATAGTCTGAAATATTGTAATGTATGAAAAATATCGTAAAATAGCAAATAAAAGTTTTTGCTATTTCAAGAAAATGTTGTAACTTTCGCCGCTGAAATAATATGTTTTTAATCACAAAAAATAAGCAATTATGAAGAAAATAATACTGTTTTTATCATTTTCAGCATTGTTTGGTTTGAATATTATAAATGCTCAGGAGTTATCTGTTCCTGAAATGTGGTTGATGCTTAAACAAGATTCTGTTAATGTCAGAATTGTTGATGTACAAGACAGTTCAAAAAATTTGTCATTACAGATAGAAAACCAAACTGTCACCAATTTCAATCCTAGCCTATTGGTTAACGATTCAAACGTAATTGAAGTTATATGCGAAGATCTGTCAAGGGATTCTGTGATAACAGTATTTACTGCATATCAAACGGAGGAAGATACAATTGTAGGCTTGTGGGAAATAGGACAAGACAGCAACAGAACTCTTTGGCTTAATTCAAGAAAGGCTAGTTATAACGATTACGGAATAACATATCGGGAAACAACTGAAAAGGGAGTTATAGTAAATACCACACGTTTTGTTTACAATTTTACAGAGGACATTGATACCCTAAACATAGGAGACACTCTTTTTATAGGACGTGAAGGAGTAAACGATGGAGATAAGAATTTTTGTGAATACATATATATAAAGGGTACTATAGACAAGGAAGAACAACAAAAATGGGAAAGTTACCTTGCTATAAAATATGGAGCGTTGCTTCATAACATATATGTAAACAGTATTCATGATACATTGTGGGATAGCAAATGTAAGGACAGGGCATATAGTTATGGTGTAGCAGGTATAGGAAGAGATGATGTTTATCCTTTAGAACAGACAAAAAGCAGAATATACAAAGACAGCCTGATAATTGAGGCAGGCAATGCTTTGGAAGACGGCAATTATTTGCTTTGGGGAGAAAATGCAGGTGAAAACATCTTGATGAGTGACGACTTCCTTATAGATACGGTAAGATACCATCCTTTGGAAAAAGGCTGGAAATTAAGGGCGTACACCGATTTGGACTCGACAACAACAAAGATAACATACAATTACCCTAAAGAATTAAATGCAGGCAGCATAAGGATGTTGGTGAATACACAGGACAGTGTGTTTTATACATTCAACAGCATCATTTTGTCTCCGGATTTGATAACTGACAGTTGCGTAATATTTGACGATATGGCATGGCATGAAGGGGAGGATTATTATATAAGGGTGATAATGGAAGGAGATAGCATATACAAACCAATAATTACTAAAAGCGACATTCAGAATATTTCTGAAACCTCATTGAACGATGATTGTATGAATGATAGTGACAGTATGAGGGTAAAGATCAATCCCAATCCTAGTACAGGGGATTATACGCTGAGTGTTGAACAGACTGTCGAAAAACCTCTTTCCATATATATAATGGATAC
Organism: uncultured Bacteroidales bacterium; assembly: GCA_944320415.1. GTDB lineage: Bacteria > Bacteroidota > Bacteroidia > Bacteroidales > P3 > Onthomorpha. The sequence goes on along the minus strand of CALUHJ010000010.1, from coordinate 10,518 downwards.
GCAAGGTAAGATAATATACATGCATAACGGTATTGAAGCTACTAAGGAATATATCCTTAATCACACAATGGAACGGGAAGGAATATATTTTATCAATGTTCAGACACCCGATTCCAAAAGGACAGTGAAGCTCGTCATAGCAAAGTAGTTAAAGAGAGAAAATATTACGGACTAAATAATAGTGAACCATGAAACAGCATATTACCCATTTAAGTTTGGCAGTTGTTCTGTTTGCGATAGTAACAAATATTACCGGATGCAGTAACTATTCCGATTCTGGAGTAAAAGGAGATATCATGACCAATGTTGGTATGACATCATACGATCATCGTGATGATTTGTCTTATGATAGTAATAATTCATCCAAGCTATCGGAAGTATGTTCAAAATCAAATGTTGACGATTATACCGAGTCATATTTGCAACGGGGAAAGGTGACAGAGAACATAGCCGCTATGCATCTTGAGAGTAAATCTGTTTCTCCTGATGACATAACAGAGTTCGGTACGGAAGAGATAAAGCTCATAATAGACAGTGGGGCTGTACAAACCGCTACGGAGATAAGCATAAACGTATTGAACAGTGAGAACATCCCTCATGTTCCTGAGCAAATGCAAAACCTCACAAAGGACGTGCATGGTTACAGACTCTTGCCTGACGGTCAGCAATTCGATAAGGACATAACCCTTGCCATAAGCTATGACAGTTCACAGATACCTTTTGGCTATACCGCACAGGATATTTATACCTATTTTTATAACGAGCAGACTAAGCAATGGCAACAAATAGAAAGGGATAGTGTGGATGAAATTAATCAGATCGTTTATTCAAGAACTAATCATTTCACAGATTATATCAATGGTATTTTGAAAGTACCCGAATCATCGGATGCCATGGCGTATACTCCTACGAGCATAAAAGATCTGGAGGCAGTGCACCCTTTGGATGGATTGACGCTTATGAGTCCGCCCGAAGCAAATAATCGTGGTACGGCCAACTTGGTTTATCCGATACAGTTACCGGCCGGAAGAAACGGAATGCAGCCTAATATAAATCTGACATATAACAGTTCTGGTGGGAGCGGTTGGTTAGGATTGGGATGGGATTTGGGAGTCTCCTGCATTAGTGTGGAAACAAGATGGGGCGTTCCTCTTTATGATTCAACTAATGAAACGGAGACATATTTGTTGGATGGAGAAACACTTGTGACAAGTTACTATGATGATGAAGGTATGTTCAGACTGCATAAGCCTGCATATCACAGAGAACCTGAATCTAGGATGGACTTGGATCAGGACGGTGAACCGGATGAAGATGCCGACAGAAGACGGTTTTACACGCGAGTGGAAGGAGCATTCAGAAAAATAATAAGACATGGGAACAGTCCAAAGACATATTGGTGGGAAGTGACGGATAAGAACGGAACAAGATATTTCTACGGAAGCAGTGATGGCAACGTCATGGATCCTTCAGGTGTGTTCAGAAAATATCACAACAAAGCCAGCAATATAGCCAAATGGTATCTGACAAAAGTAGTGGACAAGTATGGAAACACGATAACTTACAACTATCAAACCGTAAATAGAGATAATATTTATCAGAAAGTATTGAACGATATACAATATACAGGTAATATCAATGACAACGATGCCGGAAAATACAGAGTTTTATTCAAGACTGTGGACAAGACGGACAAGAGTACGTCTTACAGGAACGGATTCAAGGAAAGCGATGCGAAACTGCTTGATAAAATACAAGTGCTGTATGATTCTGACACGATAAGGGAATATTATTTCGGCTACAATGTCGGAGAATTCGACAAGACTTTGTTGTGCAGTGTATTTGAGGGATTTGAAGACAGTGCAAAATATCAACGTTATGAGCCGGATCCTCAGATACAGAAGCGTGTATGGGATTCTCTTATAAATATATTGAACTTTCATCCATACAACAGATGTGATTTTGAAACGAAGGATATGATATATTTTCATTTGATGTATTCTTTTGATTACAATCAAATGTCAGACTCTTTGTTGGGACCTTTTACTTCTTTCTTCTATGAGGACAATGACGATCCTGATCTTTCTCCATATTATTTTTTGAATGTAAACGAACAGAGCAACATCAATGCAACAAATTCATATTCATGGAATATTGGTGGAGGAGTTAATGTAGGAGTTGGATTTAATTTTGCATTAAAAGACCTTACGATAGGTGGGAACTATCTTTACACGAAAGAAGAGTCTGATGGCTTAGTGACATTTACCGATTTGAATGGAGACGGTTATCCCGACAAACTCATAAGAGGAGAAAATAACCTTATGTACAGACTGAATACTTCTTCGGGTGGTAATAACAGTGCGGTAACATTCGGTGAGTTAACTTCTATAATCGGCATACAAGGTTTCCAATACAATTCTTCCACTTCAGACAATTGGGGAGTGGAAGGACAGTTATGGGGATTGGGCGCAAGTGCAAATTGGAGCGATTCCAGAAGTGCAACCTCTACATATCTTTCTGATGTAGATGCAGACGGTTTGGTAGATATAATAGAAAACGGACGCATATATCTCAATCGTCTTGATGAAGACGGAATACCCACATTCTCCGATTTTACGGACGACACCCAAATACCGGTATTTGGTGGATGTGAAGATGATTTCATAACCAATGATGAAGTTGTGGATACTTCGTTGTTTTCTTCCGGATGGAAATATTTTGAAAGAGACACGTGTATAATATCGACGGAACGTATTAATGAAAGGGTATGGTTTCCTATAACTGACAGCGTATTGGTAGTGACAGGTAAAGATTCCGTTTGGGAATTAACCGTGTGGTACAAGGATACCGTAATGAATAATGTACATACAAGTGTGGATACCTGTTGGACAATAGTTGATTCTCTGTATTATGAATATCCAGAAAGATATGAACCAAATATCGATCTTGTGAGGGTATGGGAAGCGCCATATTCAGGAGTTGTAAACATTGAGGGTAGTGCCTCATTGTTGACGAATTTCGAAGCGTTGGGCATAAACAGCAACGTTTGTGACGGGGTATGGTTGACAGTTCAAAAGTCAGAAGCAGGAGAACATCTTATTTCGAGAGTTCTTACGCCGTCCAACTCCTCAACCGATATGACGGTAAACAATATATCGGTAAACAAAGGTAATAGGCTATATTTCAGAATTAATTCGGTGAACAGGAGGGACTATGATATAGTAGCTTGGAATCCTACCGTAAGATATACCTCTGCTAACAACCCTATTGCCACATCTTCAACATATCCTCAAAGTACTCTTAACAGAGTAGACGCAAACGGAGATAGCATATTTGTGTTCAATTATGGCGAAGACTTTTCTTTGAGTCAGGAGCAAAGGATTGGTGCGCCTTTCGATAGCAGGTTCAGAGTAGAGGCTCATATCACAAGTGGCGGCAAAGTCTTGAAAGATACCTTATTGTTCCTTATCAACCGATACAGCGAAATCAAAGACAGTATGCACTTTCAATACGATCCAAATTTTCTTTCTTCTATTTTTACTTGCAACGCCGATGATATAGATACAACATCGTTTGATGTTATCCGTTCAGAAGAAAGTTCTCCAATAGTTGTGCATACGGTTTCTTTCCCAAAAGGAATAGTGCTTGATACTGTTATAACATTTGACATCGATTTGTATAAAGATTATCAGAACAACAATGTCATCACGTCTGATACAGTGCCTTGTTTTGAGGGTGAAGGATTGCAATTGAGTGATGGTAATCAGAGCTTGTCTTTTGTCTTGCAACCAAAACATGTTTACAACCAATTGGATTGGACGGATATAAATGCCGACTTAACGGCAAGTATTATCGCTTCTTACGATGAGACTTTCAGTCAAAGCGACATATACAATGCAGCAGAAAACAAATATAATATTGTCTACCATCCTATCGTACATAAGAAAGCATTCGACTATATGGCAGTACCTGGCACTGTATTTGTTCCGACAAACACAATGACTAATATAAAGGTTAAGTTTCCTGTTTCTGCCTCAGCTTGCATTATGACACTTAAAGACGATGATGGTTTTATGGCTCAAAGTATTGTTTCTTCCAACTATGCATCTTTATCTGATATAACACTTCAAGCAGGAGCAAAATATTATATAGACCTCTATTATCCAAATGCCTCGGTAATAACTACAAACAGAGTACTATTGTCTTCTGACGGTCAAACAAATGAAGTACAGGCCGGAATTTATACTAATTACCCGGAAAGCCATGACAAGTTTGGAACGATGTATCGCAATTGGGGACAGTTCGGATATAAGGTAAACAGTGAAGCGGACAGTTTGATAGTTGAAGACAGTCTTTATCTGAACGATATATTTGCCTCAACGGAAGACTTTCTGCCAAGTGCGATAGACACTATAGCTCTTGCCAACCTGTCTGACAATCCTGAAAGTAGCATTGAAGGTTTCTACAATCCTTTACAGGATAAATTTTTTGCGATGAATGCCAACAGCGAATACAACGGCTGGGTAGGTTATGGAGATATTATTTTTGCAACCAAAGACCTTGCAGGTAATGCACGAGTAAGTCAAACAAATCCCGAAAATCAAGAGCCTGACTACACTTTGAGTCCAATGCCTACAACAACAGGTATGGTTGTTGCAGTCAATAAATTGAATTTAAACGACGGTTTCTCATGGTCTTATTCTATGGGAGAGGATGTATCGATTTCTTTCAGCCATAGCAGGGGGGACAACTCTCTTTTGAGTGACTATATGGATATGAATGGAGACAGTTACCCTGATATTATTTCGGAGGCTGCCATACAATACAGCAAGCCAACAGGAGGACTAAGCAGTCTTGTTGTAAACCAAAGCGTCGTAGGTATAAACAAAACAAAGTATTCTTCCGAAGGAGCAACGGCCGGAGCTTCATATCTGAAAATGGTAAAAGAATCCTCTAACAATATAAAGAGAGCTAAATCCAATATAGAAGCAAAATTCTCTACAGGTCTCGGAGCTACAATAGGAAAAGACAACACTCAAATGACCATTATGGATATAAACGGTGATGGATTACCTGACAGGCTGTATAGTGATGGAGAGCAGACGAGGGTTAAATACAACTGTGGTTACGGCTGGGCAGATGGAACGTTTACCTTTAACAGGATAATGGAAGACAGCAGCTTTTCGGTAAATGCCTATGCCTCGGGCGGCTTATCAGAAGAAATTACAGCACTATTGCCTACACAGGCAATTAAAAATATAAAAAATACAAGCCTGACACTCAATATCGGCGGTTGTGGCTATAAAAATACTTCCGAATACTCTATGATAGACATAAATGGTGACGGTCTGCCCGACGCTGTAAGTAGCAACGGTGTATGGTTCAACAATGGCGAAGGTTTCAGTCAGTATAGACAAAATATAGGTTCGGGCATTGAGGATATGAGTATTTCGCATAGCTATGATGCTTCTGCTGCTGTATCATTCGGATTTACCAATTCCTTTATCAAGGTCGTTTTAAACCCTAAAGGCGGTATGTCATGGAGCAAATCCGAAACCGAAAGTCAATGGATAGATATGAACAATGACGGTTATCCTGACTATGTAACCAAAGATGGCGTAAGATATTCCACCATAGGCAGTGTCAACCTGTTGAACCATGTATCGACAATATTCGGGTCGGAATATTGGATAAGTTACAAACTGTCCGAAGACGGTTCTTATGACTGTCCTCAGAGATATTGGAATATGGATTCGCTCGTGGTCTATGACGGTTACACCGGAGACGGAGACGACACGATGAGGTATGCATTCGAATATCGTAACAGAAAATATGATCGCTACGAAAGAAAAGACTATGGCTACGACAGCGTGACGACTAAGGAATACCTTGAAGGTGCACTGTACAGAGTGACCACAACGAGATACCATAATGATAACTATCTGTATGAAGGGCTGTCCCATTATAATGTCGTATCGGACGCAGGAGGCAACAAATATGTGGAGAACCACTATCTGTATGTTCCTGCAGAGATAACATCGGGAGAGTTCATTGACAGCGAAACCCCTGCACAGTGTATAGGTGATGTTTACCCTGTATTGAAACACGAAAAGACACTGTATTACGAGGGTGATTCGGTTCCGGGCATACAGACGGACAGATATTACACATATACCGAATATGGTAATGTAAGTTCGTTTACAGATGCCGGAAGCAGTAACTATGCCCCTGAAGAGATGGATGTGGAATATTGGGATAGTGAAGTGACGGCCTATGCGGACGATGACATAATCTCGGAAATGGAATACAGTTATGATACCGTCCGTTATATTGTCTCTCAGGTTGGACGGGTCTCTTTGATATCGCAATACGACGGAGATACCATTCGCCAACGCTCTGCCCTTTACGACTCGCTCGGTTCTCTGATATGGTTGTCCGTAAAGATAAACGACACCGCAAACAGCATATACGACTATACGTATGACACCTACGGCAATATCACAAGTGCAAAGCTGCCGCCGAACAACAATGGTCAACGGATGGTCATAAGCTACACCTACGACTCCATTGTCCATACATATCCCGTAAAGACGAGAAACAGTTTCGGTTATCAATCCACCGCAACCTATGACTACAAGTGGGGAAAACCTCTGGTTGTCACCGATATATCGGGGAACAGAATGGCCTACACTTATGACAGCCGTGGGCGTTTGAAAACGCTTACTGGTCCTAAGGAGATAGCATCCAATAGGCCTTATACCATAAAATACGACTATTGGGACTTGAGGAAATATCCCGTAGCATTCGGAGCGGGGCTGATACCAGGATACAGACAAATCAAGGCCATACTTTATTCCACGACATCCCATTATGACCCGGGACGTCCAGGCAATGACATAAATACGCTGACAAATGCCGACGGATTGGGCCGCGTCATTCAGATTAGAAAAGACATAGAGGAAAACGGCGTAGAGCGTTCTCTTGTATCAGGACGCATAGAATACGATGCGCTTGGCAGGGCCACTGCGGAGTACCATCCGGTGACGGTGGACACTGCATACGTGGATGAAGGCTACAGATATATAGGGGCAATGGGTTATGTAGATTTCGCTCCAATCGATTCGGTCGGAGACGTAAGGCCGCAGACAACGACCTATGACATAATGGACAGACCTTTGGTTGTAACCTATTCGGACAGCACTTCATCGTTGTATCTGTATGAAATGGAAGAGGATTACAACGATATGGAGAGATTCAAGACAACCATGACAGACCAGAACGGGCACAGCACTAAGATATACACCGATCATCGCCAACTGCAAACGCAGATAACGAATGCAATCGGCGGCACTACACGCTTCACATACGATGCCTTGGGACAACTTCTTCAAAGCAAAGACCCGGAGGATTTCACGACCACACATACCTATGACAAGGGCGGAAGACGTCTGAGCAGAACGCATCCGAGCAGCGGAACAACAACATGGGCTTACGACCCGGCAGGTAACATGACTACTCAAAAGACTGCAAGCAATGAGAAGATTTATTATTACTATGACTACAACCGTTTAAACAATATAGAGTATTCCGACAGACCATGGAATAATGTGTATTACGTTTACGGTGACAGCACCGCCGGTAATTCGGCAGGCAGGGTGACACGTATGCAGGATGCGACGGGTGTACAGGAATTTGGATATGACCAAATGGGTAACGTAACATTCAACAGACACACTTACGTCTTGCCTAACACTGACGAAACCATCACTCTATCTACCGAATGGGATTATGACAGTTGGGGCAGGGTATGTTTGATTCTGTATCCTGATGAGGAAAAGGTAATATACGAATATGGTGCAGGAGGAAAACTAAAGCGTGTATGGGGCAGAAAAGAACTGTCATCCGGGAATAATAACAGTGGCGGCATAATTGTTGGATTGACACCTTCCGATTATTATTACTTGGACAGTATAATGTATGATAAATATGAGCAAAGAATAAGAGAAATAAACGGAGACGGAGTAGAGACTCACTATATATATGACAATGAGACGAGGAGATTAGTTAACATGAAAACCTTCTCGGAATATTATCACACTTTCCTCCAAAACAATTATTACGAATATGATAATGTAGGTAATATAACCAAGATAGTTGACAGTGGACAGAACCAAAAAATACAACATTATGTATATGATGACATTAATAGATTGGTTCGTTCAGATGGTGAATGGAGTGACAGCACAAATACACTCGCATACGAAAATGTTTTGTCTTATACCCCAAATGGAAGACTTAATGTGAAATACATGAACAGTACGAGATTGAATAATATTCATGGACTGCATACTGTTAAATACGAGAACAAGTATATTTATGATAATAATACGAATCCGTTTGCAGTGAAAGAAATAGAAGATGCAATGAGCGGAGTTCTTGACAGTTGCGACTGGGATGCAAAAGGAAATATGATAAGTCACTTTGACGGAACTGCAAAAAAGAGGCGCAGTCTTTGTTGGACGGAGGACAATCGTTTGCAGGCATTCATGGAGACGGAGGGTGCAAGTGCGTATTACAACTATGATGCAAACGGAGAAAGAAACCTTAAATTCACCGGGGAAACCACAAGCATTTATCAAAACGGAAACGACTATCAACAGCCAGTACTTGTAGAGCCTACTCTGTATGCTAATGCCTTGATAACGATAACCCCTAAAGGTTACACCAAACATATTTTCGAAGAAGGGAAAAGGGTTTGCAGCAAGATAGGCGGTGGTTTTGCTCATATGACAGGAAGTGAGTTAAATTCTCAGGTTTTAAAGGTAAAACACAATTACGAAGAGCAATTCAATATTCAGAGAGAAAGTATTGTCATGTCCTTCCATATATGTATGTCTGTCGAACCTGAAATCATGGATAATGTGAATCTGTACAAAATTGTAGAGAATCTGTTGGGCAAGGATAATGCCGAGCCTGCGTTCTACTACCACGGTGACCATTTGGGCAGTGCTTCATACGTTACTGCAAGCAACGGTGCAGTTGTTCAAACACTCAACTACCTGCCATACGGCGAAGATTGGGTGGATTTGCAACATTTCAACGTAGATCCACAAGCATACAACTTGGGCGTTTACAAGTTCAACGGCAAGGAGAAAGACTTTGAGACAGGTTACCACTACTACGGTGCAAGATACTACGACAGCGAAAAGATAAACTGGTTAAGCGTGGACCCTCTTTCTGACAAATACCCGTCAATGTCACCTTACGCATATTGTGCAAACAATCCTGTGATACTGGTAGACCCGGACGGAAGAGAATGGGATTTGAGTAGCTTAACAGACGAAGACCGTATTAAATTTAATAAAGTAGTAGAAGAAAAATGCTCAAAGAGTCCATTGTTTCAAAAGATGTATAACACTTTGTCAGAATCTGAGCATAAATACATAGTGGAGGTCGGGCAGACGTCAATTGTAGATGGTGGAGGCGTACAAGGACAATATAATAGAAAAAACAGGACTATAACATTTCCTAACGCTCAATCTATTTCTGAAGGATATATAATTATTGAAGAGATGTTTCATGCTTTTCAGCACGAAAAAAATGAAGTTTTTTTTGAGAATTTCAATTACGAATACGAAGCTAAAATAGCAACTTTTGTTATACAAATTGAAACTGGAGGAGGGCATCCAAATACCGAGTGGACAAAACCATTATTTGATTTTTATCTAATGAATTGTAAGGATGCTTTTACTAAATCCCAAGTTAAATCTAAGGATTTTTCAGATTTATACCGTGCCGGCGAAGATTGTTTTAGAAAAAGCCATAAAAATACTGGACTAGATAATGCTGCTATACATAAGCATTACACAGTTGAATCAAAATGTAAACTACCTAAGCACCTTTTTTTATTATTTGATGATTAACAACCGAATTATTTATTGTCGATATGAAAACCTATTTAGTTTTGATTTTAGTAATTATTCAATGTCTTTCGTATGACATTATGGCTCAATCTAGAAAATATTATGAACTTGGTTGTTCACAATCTCTAGAGATTACGTTTGACAGTCTTTTGGGTGAAGCAATTGGCAAAGAGAGATATGAACAATTCTACAATCTTAGAGAATCGGAACGATGCGCTCGTGTTTTTTTAATAGTTGAACTTGAACCGGTAGATTCAAATGCAAAGGTAGCAGTAGTATCCAAATTACAATTGAGAGATTTACAATCTTTTTTGTCAGAATCTGAAAAAGAAAGGTTTATAGCGAAAATCTTTTCTACCGTTTTCCCTGATTGCAGTGGTTATATCGCAAGAGGTGATTATCTAGGTGACGGAGGTTATCTTGAGTATCTAAACTGGTTGGAATTTTATATACAAGTGCCAAGATATAAACCCAACTTTTTGTATCCAAAAGAATAGCCCTTTGTTTCGATTTTCCAGAATCAATTTTCAGCAAAAGCTGATTGCCGGACTGTAAAAAGACTTTTAATACGGACAAGGGAGCCTTCTTACGGAAT
>CALUHJ010000009.1 GCA_944320415.1 uncultured Bacteroidales bacterium | reverse complement strand
AGAGGGGAAAGGAAGATGGGAGATTTTTAACTTGGTTAAAATCCGCTACTTTACAGGTTTCATGATATATAAAAAAAAGAAGTCTCGTAGCTCAGTTGGTTAGAGCACTACACTGATAATGTAGGGGTCGGCGGTTCAAGTCCGCCCGAGACTACGAAGGCTTACACTCAAAGAGCCTTCTTGTTTTCATAATTGTGGATTTTGCGGTGAGAGTTTGTCTCTCACCGTTTTTTGTAGATATTGACACATAGAAACAACGTAAGTAATGAATGCTAAGAGGTATTTATACGGTTATGTGGCTGTAATATTTTCAATGATATTTTGGGGTGTAAGCTTTGTCTGGACCAAGGAACTGCTTAATGCAAAATTGCCGGTATTTCTCATATTGCTTGTGCGTTTGTTTGTTTCTTCATTGATTCTTTTTTCTTTTTTTTTATTGACAGGTAAGTTGGACAGGGTGCGTAGAAAGGATTTTCCATTATTCTTTTTGTTGGCATTATGTGAACCGTTTCTGTATTTTTTAGGAGAGAATTTCAGTATGAAATATGTTGACGCAAGTTTTGCCTCCATAATGATAGCGACCTTGCCAATGGCTACTTCTTTTGCGTTAAGGATATTCAACAATGAAAAGTTTAAATGGAATCTGGTAGCAGGTGTTGTCATTTCCATAATAGGTATATTATTGATGGGCATGAACGAGAATTTTGTGTTTTCCGCATCTAAGGAAGGGGTTCTTCTTCTTGTTTTGGCTGTAGTATCCGGAGCTGGGTATAGTGTTGTCTTATCGAGATTGGTGTATGAATATGGACCTGTTACCATAACAACATATCAGAACATAATAGGAACCTTGTTGTTTTTGCCATGCTTTTTGTTATTTGACCTTAATAAGTTTAATGATGTTGTCTGGTCTTGGAAAATCATATCTGATTTGTTGTTTTTGGCCGTGTTTTGTTCTTCCGGTGCTTTTATACTATATTCCTATTCTGCCAAACAACTTTCCATAGCAAAGGCCAGCGTATTTACGAATGCAATACCTGTCGTAACCATAATATTTGCGGTTTTATTTGGTCAAGAAACTTTCACCGTGATGAAGACGGTTGGAATAATGATAGTGATTTCGGGTTTGATAATAAGTCAGATTAAAATTAAAAAGGTATAAAATGAAAGTGCAAGTTGGATTGATTCAGATGAGTTGTGAAAAAGACAAAACGGCAAATTTGAACAAGGCAATAAAAAAAATAAGGGAGTGTGCAGAAAAAGGTGCAAACATAGTATGCCTGCAGGAATTGTTTGCATCTTTGTATTTTTGTGATGTGGAGGATTATTCGAATTTCGATTTGGCTGAGAGTGTTCCCGGCAACACTACTCAAATTTTTTCGGAATTGGCAAAAGAGTTGGGGATAGTCATAGTTGCATCTCTTTTTGAGAGAAGAGCCAAAGGTTTGTATCATAATACTACGGCGGTCATTGATGCAGATGGTACTTATCTTGGAAAATACAGGAAGATGCACATTCCAGATGATCCTGGTTATTATGAGAAGTTTTATTTTACTGTTGGTGACTTGGGATATAAAACATTTAAAACAAGTTTTGGTACTATAGGAGTTTTGATATGTTGGGATCAGTGGTATCCAGAGGCAAGCCGAATAGTGGCTTTGATGGGTGCTGATATCATATTCTATCCTACTGCCATAGGTTGGGCTGATTCACAAGATGAGAAAACCAATAGGGAACAATATGAAGCATGGCAATGTATTCAGCGTTCACACGCAATTGCCAACGGTGTTCATGTGGTGTCCGTAAACAGAGTGGGAAAGGAAGAAAATATGATTTTCTGGGGAGGAAGTTTTGTATCCAATCCTTTTGGTACGTTGCTTTACAAAGCATCGCATATTGAAGAGGAAACGGCTGTTGTGGAAGTGGACTTGGATTTGACGGAACATTACAGAAAACATTGGCCTTATATGAGAGACAGAAGAATAGATTCATATAGACCTATATTAAACAGATTTATAGATGAAATTTAACCGATTATGAAAACACCGAAAGATTTGGGTTTTTATTTCCCTGCTGAATGGTATGAACATGAAAGTACATGGTTGAGTTATCCTCATAACGAAAACTCGTGGCCTGGAAAAATAGATGCCATATTTCCTTCATATAACAGGTTTATTGTAGAGTTGTCCAAGGGTGAAAAAGTAAATATAATTATTGAGGATGCTGTTGCAAAGGAAAGGATAGAACAGGAGTTGTCGGACATGAAGGCAGATATGAACAATATCTTTTTCCATTTTTTCAGGACTAATGATGCATGGTGCAGAGACCACGGGCCTGCTTTTGTACTAAAGGCTAATCAAAAGGCTGTGGTGGATTGGGACTATAATGCCTGGGGTGGTAAGTATCCGCATGATTTGGATAATCTTATACCCGAACAGATAGCAAAATTATTGGACTTGGAGGTTTTTCGACCTCATATTATAATGGAAGGAGGCTCTATTGACGTAAATGGTGAAGGCAGTCTTATTACAACTACTTCATGTCTTTTGAACAAAAACAGAAATCCGCATCTTTCCCAAATGGAGATAGAAAATAAGTTGTGTCAGTATTACAATGTGGATAATGTTATATGGTTGGGTGACGGAATAGTTGGGGATGATACAGATGGCCATGTGGATGATATTGCACGCTTCGTGAATAAGGATACGATAGTAACTGTTGTAGAGCATAATAAAAATGATGAAAATTATCAGATCTTGCAGGATAATCTTTCTTTGCTGAAGAGAGCAAGACTGGAAAATGGAAAGCAACCGGATATAATAGAGATTCCTATGCCGGAAAAGGTGATTTGGGATAACATGAGACTTCCTGCTTCATATGCGAATTTTTATATAGCCAACGAGGCGGTAATTGTTCCATTGTATAATTGTGTACAGGATGACATTGCCTTGCAAATATTTGAGCAAATTTTTGACAGGAAGGTGATAGGTATAGATTCTACCGATATTATTTGGGGCTTGGGTAGCTTCCATTGTTTGTCTCAACAGGAACCTAAGTTATGAAAGTGAACATAAAGAGACTATTGCTGTACTTTCTGTTGATGATATATCATGTGGTTGTTGGTGCTCAGGATTTGTTTTATTTGAGTGTCGATGTGATATATGATTCTGTAATGTCTTTAGATGGAAGATTTTTTGCAGTTAAGAAAGACGGCAAATGGGGCGTTGTAAAAGACAATGAATTTGTATTGGATTGCTCTTATGATGGTATAGAGGTATTTGGAGATGGTATGATTACTTATGTCGTTGACGACAAAGTAGGTTTCGCGGATACCAATGGCAATATAAAACTTGTACCAACCTATCCGGTTGTAGGAAAAGAAGATTCTTATGAAGAGTATCAGCTTAATGTTTTTGTTGGCGGAACATGTCTTGTTTATGAAAATGGGGAATATGAGTTGCTGAACAACAGGATGGAAAAAGTTTTTGGTGACAGTTTGAAAATAATTGACAGATTTTCAGATGTTGTAATTGTAAAGAAGGACGGTTTGTATGGTATATATGATACTGACGGTGAAGAGGTCTTGTCTGCAAAATATTTGTCATTGGAAACTCTTGTGGCAGGTAAACTGTATGCTTTCGGAGTAAGAAGTCTTGATGGAGATATTCTGTATGGAATAGTAAACAACGAGGGTGAAATAAAGTCCGAACCTATTTTTACAGACTTCATAACAGGAAAATATGACGATGATATCTATGTTAAGGCTTATATAAGGCAAGGTGAGCAGGCTTTGATGAATTCTGAAGGAGAATTGCTTATACAACCTTTGTATAGTGTTGCAGAACCTGCGGATATTTCAGATTTCTACAATGTTTCCAAAGATATGAAATGGGGCATACTCGGCAAAGACAATACTGTTTATGTGCCGCCATTGTATGAAAGGGTGGATGTTGTAATAAAAACAGATACTTTTTTTGTGGCGCAATTGGCGGATAAAGAAAGGATTATTACCGCTAATGGCGAAATCTTGTTTGAGACGGAAAATAGAATCATAGATATAATTCAATTGGAAGAGGGTGGCATAAACGTATTATTGGAAAAGGATTTGTTTTATGGACTTATGAGTTTGGAACATTCATGGCTAATAGAACCAAAATATGATGAAGTGCTGACCATAATGAATGATATGATATGTCTTAGACAAGAGGATAAATGGGGTATTGTAAACAATAATGGCAATGTTGTCGTGGGTTTCGATTATAAGGAGGCGAGAGTTTCTCCAACCAATAATTACATTGCATTGTTTGATGGTGGTAGAAAAGGGTCAAGGTTGGTAACAATTGACGGCAGAGTGATAGATTTTGAAAAAACCGACTCGGTTTTGCCATTGCCTGATTGTTTAGAGTACAGGTTGAAGAAAAGGAAAGTGAGACTATATCTGAATGGAGATACAGCGCCGGAAGAATTTTTGTCAATAACCTATGAAACGGATAGTATGATGAATGTCAGGTTTAAGGATGGATGGACCTATGTGGATAAAAAATCATATGAGAGATTGACAGATAAATATTATGATATGGCAGGTCCTTTTTTCGGAGAGGGTTTTGCTTTGGTTGTTTCCGATAAAAATATTAGCCTTATAGATAATACTTTTGAAGAAAAACAAGTTATATATACAACGAAGAAAGTAAAACCTTTTGTTTTGTTTTCTAGCCTTGTTATGAGTTACTATACAAATAAGGATTATTATATAGTAAAGGATGGGGATAAATTTGGAGTTATATCTATTAATAAATCAAAATAGTTGGTTATGAATAAAGTTTGTAAATGTTTTGTTTTCGTATTAGCCTTTTCGGCTTGCGTTTATAGTCTGCAAGGACAGGAATATCGTTCATACTCTTTGGAGACAATGTCTTTTGATAAAAATGGTTTGTATTATTCATTGCCTCAGACAGAATTGATTTTCGATGTGGAGGTTGAGAAGATTACGGAATACAAGGGTTGTTTTGCCGATTACTCTTATATGTTGGGTTTGAGGAATGTTGTTACAAAAGACGGGGTTACCTATAGGATAAAAGACATAAAGATAAGACCTGAAGCTGTTGCAGATGCGTCACAGACGTATTTTTTGAATACGGAAGGAGGAGTTAACATAGTTAAATCCGATATAGGCGCTCTGACTTTAATAAGCAAGAAAATGGAGAATAATAAAGACAATGATGCCGCCCTTATAGTTAATCATAAGGATATGCCTCATCCTCCTAAAGAACTTAAAAAAGAAGAAAAAGATATTACCAGTCCGACAATTGTACAACGATTGTTGTCAGAAGGTATGCTTGAGAGCATGCCGAATATGACTGCGGAAAAGGCAGTAAAGGAAATAGAAAGATTGAAGGAATTGCAATTGGATGTCCTTTCCGGAAGTACGGATGGAACTTACATGAATACAACAGTTGATTTTATGTACAAGCAGTTGGATAGAATTATTGCAGGTTATGTTGCAATGTTTTCAGGTGATAGAGTTGTGGAAAAAATCAGATATTCATTTTCTGTTATACCTCAAAAACCTTTGATTGTTGAAGAGGATTTAATGCTTGGAATATTCAAGTTCTCGGAAAAAGAAGGTGTGTTGCCATTGACCAATACAGACAAGGATGCCACTACAATCGTAGCTAATATACACAGTTTGAATACGACTAAGAATTATGCCAAAATAGAGGAACAAAAATCATACAATGATAAAATAAAGTCGTCAATAGCTAAGAAAGGGGTGGGAGTTTATTACAGAATTCCGGAAACAGTTAATGTGTCTGTAAATATTGCGGATAAATCATTTAAGAAAACTTTGAAGATATCCCAGTTCGGAGTTGTATCCTATTTGATGGATTCCCCGAGCAAGATTGTTTTTGACGAAAAGACAGGAGCTTTGAAGTTTGTCAGCAAAGACTGATGAAGTCAATTGTTAAATTCGGCTTCGAGGTATTTTTGTAGTTCGTTTAATGACAGATTCTGCTTTACTTTACCTTGTTTTGCAACAGAGATCTTTCCTGATTGTTCGCTGACTATTACAGATATGGCATCGCTTTGCTCTGTTATTCCTATTGCAGAGCGGTGTCTTAATCCCATTGAAACAGGAATATGAGTATTTTTACTTACAGGCAGTATACAACGTGCTGCCTGTATTTTATTGTTGTTGATTATGACAGCTCCGTCATGTAATGGCGTGTTTTTAAAAAATATTGTTTCCAATAATTGCGAACTTATTTGTGATTGAAACACATCACCGGTATGTATTATGTTGTCCAAAGAATTGTTTTTGCAGATAACAATCAATGCTCCTGTCATGTTTTTAGACATGTTGCCGCAAGCTTGTACTATAGGTGTTGTGTCCAGTTTGTTTGCATGTTCTTCATAGGATTTCCAGAATATTATCTTCTTCCATCTTTTGTTTATGCCTTTTGAACCGAGTATGACAAGAAATTGTCTTATCTCGCTTTGAAAAATAATAATTAATGCAATTACACCGACTGAAATGAATTGATCGAATATTTCGCTCAATAGTTTCATATTGAGGAAGTTTACCACTTTCCATGTTATGAATATCAGTATAAAGCCGATGAAAATATTGACTGCATTAGTACCTTTGAGGAGTTTGTAAAGGTAATAGAAAAGTGTTGCGACAACTATTATGTCTATCAAATCTATTATGTTGAAAGACGGTAAGCCTTGTATTATTGACAATGGTATCATAGCTGCCTATCTTTTATAAAGTTTGTACAAGTTGACACATTCTTTTGCTGCTGCAACATCGTGAACCCTTAATATGTCGGCTCCGTTTGCAAGTGCAAATGCATGCAGGAAAGTGGTTCCGTTCAATGCTTTGTCAGGCGTAATGTTCAAAGGTTTGTATATCATGCTTTTGCGGGATATGCCCGTTAGTATGGGACGGTTGAATATTTCAAATTCCTTTTGCCGACTTAAAAGTTCGTAGTTGTGCTCTATCGTTTTACCGAAACCGAAGCCAAGATCCAGTATTATATCTTTGACGCCAGCATGTAACAATAAGTCCAATCGTTCGCAGAAGTATTTTGATATTTCCATGAAAATATCGTCATAATGAGGGCTTATTTGCATTTTGTCGGGTGTTGTCGGTGTATGCATAAGTATGTATGGCATGTTCAGTTCTCCAACCGTTTTGAAAAGATTTGCATCGAAACTACCACCCGATATATCGTTTATTATGTCTGCACCGTTGTCTTTTGCAGCCTTACAAACATCGCTCCAAACCGTATCTATTGATATTATGCATTCGGGGAATAGTTTCCTAGTCTCTTTCAATACCGGTAGTATTCTCTCAATCTCTTCTTTTGCGGTAGTGAGTTTTGCTCCGGGTCTTGTTGAGCAGGCTCCAATGTCTATTATATCGCCTCCTTGTTCTACGATCTCTTCAACTCTGTTTAACGCCTTGCATACTGTAGTGTATTTACCGCCGTCATAGAAAGAGTCTTGCGTAAGGTTCAATATACCCATCACGAGAGGACTTTCCAGGGAGATGATTTTTTTTTGACAGACGATTCTTTTGTTTGAACAAATTGTTGTAATTTTACCCTCTCTAAGCATTTGAATGTCGTTTAATGTAGCAAAGATAGTAAATTTATGAATAATACCGGTTTGGAATATGATAATGTCATAAAAAAATGCAGGGAGCTTTTTGAGGCAAAGATGGCCGATTATGGTGTTTCCTGGAGAGTGTTGAGACTTCCTTCCCTTACGGATCAGATTTTTATAAAGGCAAACAGAATAAGAAGCATACAGGAATTGGGAGTGCAACTTGTGGATGATGATGTGTTTTGGGATTTTGTCGGAATAATAAACTATGGTATTATGGCACTTATCCAAATAGAAAGGAAGCAGGGTAATGAAGAAGGTGACATAACACCGGAATATGCACTTTCACTTTACGACAAATGTATCGCAAATACAAAGTCTCTGATGGAAAGAAAAAACCACGACTATTCCGAGGCATGGAGACAGATGCGCATTAGTTCCATTACAGATTTGATATTGATGAAAATATTGAGAATAAAACAAATCGAAGATAATGAGTGTCATACGTTGGTAAGTGAGGGCGTTGGAGCTAATTACGAAGATATTATAAACTATTCTGTATTTGTATGTATAAAATTGATGGAAAAATGAAAGGTCTGTTGTTCGTGTTGAGAGCCATTTTCGGCGGTGTTTTTATTTACTCGGGATTTGTAAAGGCAGTTGATCCTTGGGGAACGGCCTACAAGATAGAGGAATATCTTACGGCCTTTGCATTGAACGGACTGTTGGATATTTTTGGCTGGCTGCCTATAGTAGCCTCTGTTTTTCTTTGTTGCTTGGAGTTTATGATTGGTATTATCATGTTTTTCGGATTTTTCAGAAAGTTCTCCAAGTGGATTTCTGCAATAATAATGTGCTTTTTCACCATATTGACATTTATTGATGCATTGACAAACAGAGTCAGTGATTGTGGTTGTTTCGGTGATGCAATTACGTTGACAAACTGGCAGACTTTCTGGAAAAATATCGTATTGGATGTCATTCTCCTTGGAGTGTTCCTGTTGGACAGGAAAGTTACTACAGTGCCGTCCAAGATAAATTCCAAACTTATAACATCTGTATTTTCAGTTTTGGTGGTTTGTTTCGCTGTTTACAATTCGGTCTATGAACCTATAATAGATTTCAGACCGTGGAAGGTAGGCAACCAGATGGTGCCGGTGGGGGAGGATGTAAAGCCGCCTATCAGCTATGCAACATATAGAAACAACTCAACTGGCGAGGAAAAGGAGTTCAACATGGAGGAACTTATGGCAGAGTATGAGACCAATAAGACTTTTGATAGCGTATGGACCTTTGTCAATTCAAGAGTTGAAAATACTAATGAGGTGGCTGCAGATGGTTTTTCTTTGCAAGCCTTGGGCTTTGATGTTGACAATACGTTCGACATATTGTCCGACACTACTTCCGATCTTTATATGATTACTACATACGATATAAGGAAAGCAAGTGAAAAAGGTATGGAGGAGGCTTTGGAATTTGTAAGGGAAGCTGTGGAAGAAGACATGGCAAGAGCCATGATTGTTACAGCTTCGAGCCTTGATGTTTGTGTAAGTTATCAGGAACGGTTTGATGTAAAGGATATTCCATTTTATTCTTCTGATGACAAGTCCATAAAAACCATACTGCGCTCCAATCCCGGAGTGATAAAGATATCAAAGGGCAGGGTTGCGGATAAATGGTCGTGGAGAAGTCTGCCTGATGAAGACGAGTATTTCAAAAAGAAATAATAAGTAGGCTTGCTTAAGTTCGTACTCAAGAAGATAGGATATGGTTTTTTGGTGTTGCTCGGAGTGGTGACGCTTGTGTTCGTGCTGTTCAACATCCTGCCCGGAGATCCTGCTCGGATGATGCTCGGACAGAGAGCCGATCAGGAAAGCATAGAGATAATACACAAAGAGTTGGGATTGGACAAACCTTTGTATGTTCAGTATCTTAACTATCTCAACGACATAAGTCCATTGTCTTTGGATGAGAACAATCATCTTGAACTGAAAAAACCTTACCTAAGGCGTTCCTATCAGAACAATAAGCCTGTGAGTGAAATATTGCAGGAAGCTTTTCCAAATACCTTGTATCTCGCATTGGCAAGTATAACCATCGCCTTTGTTTTGGGTGTTTTCTTTGGAGCCATTGCGTCGGTTTACAAGAATACATGGGTTGAAAGGGCTATACTTATAATTACCTCTCTTGGCATGAGCCTGCCTTCTTTTTTTGCAGCGATATTGATAGCTTGGATATTTGCCTTTGTCTTGTCTGACTATACGGGTTTGTCCATGTTCGGCAGTCTGTATAGCGTTGACGATTTCGGCAGGGGGGAGTATCTTAGCCTTAAGAATATAATCTTACCGGCTGTTACTTTGGGCATAAGGCCGTTGGCGGTTATAACCGAACTGACCAAGAGTACCATGAATGAAGTTATGGAGCAGGACTACATACGCACTGCAAAGGCAAAAGGTCTCTCAATGTTTCAGGTAATAAGAAGACATGCCTTGAGAAATACGCTTAACCCAGTAGTAAGTTCTATAAGCGGATGGTTTGCAAGCCTTATGGCTGGAGCCGTTTTTGTGGAATATATATTCGATTGGAAAGGAGTAGGTGTCGTAATAGTCGACAGTTTGGACAAGTATGACTTTCCCGTGCTTATGGGAGCCTTGTTGGTTATTTGTGTGATATTGATAGCAATCAACGTAATAACCGATATTGTTTATGCAATCTTGGATCCGAGGGTAAGGGTGTAATAGCAACGCCGTCCAGATATATGTCAAGACGGCGTTGTTTGTGTTTTTAAAGTCTGTTTCCTCAGATTTATTTTCAACTACAGGAAGAATGTCAGACCAACCAATATAGGGTTGTACTTAAACTCATATGGACTGGCACCTTCACCATAGCTTTCCCATTGATAGTCGTTAAACAATGAGAGTTTGTATCCTATGTACGATCTCAGACGATGCGTGCCAATTGTGAGGTCAAGACCTGTTTGAAACAATGTGTAAGGTTTTACTTCCCATTCCCACAAATGAAGACTCTGGTTTATAGAAAGAATGTCGTCATCCGGGTCAAAGATTTCTGCTGTACGTGAGTCACTTGGCGCGTTAAAAGCGGAGACTGCAATTCCTAAACCCAATGAAGATGTCCATGAAATATGTTCATTAACGGGTAGAGTATAAGAGAAATATACGGGAATATCAATATTATTGAATACAGCTGCTGCATTCTTTTTATCCTGTGGGTGTTCACCCAAAAATAAATCTCCGTTGTCCAGGTATGACTGTACATCCCATCTGAAGTCCACTCTTCTGTAACTGTATCCCAATCTTGCAGAAAGGGAAAATGACTTGTTAATCCTGTATTGATACTCGAAGTAAGCTCCGAAATAAGAGTTGTTTTTTACATTCACATCGAATACTTTGATATGGCTGTATTCTTGATTTATGAATGATTGCGGAGGGTTGAAAGTGTTTATCGCCCTGCTTCCTGAAAATATGTCGGTCTGTACGCCTATACCGAAATTATGCTTTTTGAAATCCTGCGCAAACGCCCCTATGGATAAGGTCAGACAAAGGGCGGATGTGATATAAAATATAGTTTTTTTCATGTTACTGAGTTTTAATGATAATGTTTTTCTTTTTCTTTATGTCTTATGTTCTCTGTTTCGCACTACTGTTTTTACAATATTGGAAAGATATGATATTTTGGCTGCTACGCAGTCGGTCAGAGTGGTTCTTTCTGCGATTATTGCAGCCGACGCTGCTCTGCGTCATTCTTGCATATTTCCCAGATGAAATCAGAAGTGTAAGTGACAAATCGTCTCATATCATCATTCAATTGTTGTAATAATATGGCAAAGATATGAAAAAAAATTATATGACATATAATTTAGGTATTTTTTTTAATGGGGGGGGGGGTATTAATTGATTTTTAGAAAATTAGAAATAAAGAACGCCGTTCCGACAAGCGAAAACGGCATTCAGTAGTTGAGTTTATTTTATTGACGTAGATTTTTCAATCAAGACTATTGTATAGTCATTTCATTATGATTTGTTTTTTGCGTTTACACACTGTCTTTATCCAACAATTTTTTCATCAACTATTATTATATCTTCGAAAGCGTTGGTGTTGAATATGACTTCCGCTATCTCGCCATCCAATTCGGACGGTATTTCACCGGGATAGGTACGTGATGAAGAAATAATCACCTCGTCTATTTCTATAAGGGTGTTGTCAAGAGTAGGGTTTATAGTCGCCACACTTTCCACAATCGGAGCTATCTTGCAGTTCAGACCGATGGATTTGGTTATTTTCTCTTCCACTTCGGTCGTATTGCCGTCCTTGTCTTTTTTGACATTTTTCTCTTTCTTGCAGGTTGATTTTACTACCACATAGGTTACGGCTATTACCGCAACTGCCAGAATAACAATGAAGTTGTTGTAAGGCTCATTGACGTTTTGAGTGTTTGTTATGTTTTTGGTATAGACTATTTCGCCGTTTTTCTTTCCGATAACCTGTATGTTTCCGCCTTCCAGACGACTGTTGACTACAAGGTAGGCATATTCTCCACTCGCATTCTCGGTCAAAGCCCATTGGCCTATTGTTTTTATTCTTTTGAGTCCGTCCATTATGTTGAATGTAGATCCGAAGACTTCTCCGCTTTTAACCGTGTGCGGTCTGAATGTTATCTCAAAGCTTGGCACTCCGTTAGTCTCTACAACAAGACCGTTCGTCGTTGTACTCATATCCGAAAGCACAAGGCTGTTGTTTGACAATGCAATGTTTGCATTTCCCTTAGGGTAGTTCTTGAACCCTTTGAAATTGATTACTTTCTCCATAGGATTTTGTTTTTTAGTGTTTCTTGATTTCAAAAGCTATTTCCAGGTCTGCAATGCACTCGTTTATTTTGCGCACGCTTGTCCTGTATATGTATGAAGCCGCCAATATTACGGCAATTACGGCTACGATGATGCATGTCAGGGTAAGCTCCCAATAATGTTTTAAATCCGTGTATATGTTTATGTCATCGAATATCCACATCAGTGCCGGAAGGACAAATGTTACCGCAAACGGAAGCACTATCGGTATGGCAAGCATTTCAAAACGTTCCATCTTCAGCAGTCTTCTCTGGTTGTTTATCATTTGCAGCGTTGTAACCTCATATGAGGTGGCTTTGATTATGCAGAAGAGCATGGCGACGCAATCCGCTATTGCAACAATACATATTGCCACAGCTCCCATGATGCTTGCCCTGGGAGCGGACGCATCGTTGAAACTCTCCCATCTTCCTATGAAGAAAAACAGGAAGACAAAGGATAGTATCAGGGCAAGCGCCTCGGAAACAATCATTTTCCTGTATCTGTTCCTGTGCGGGTAACGGCGCTTGATGCACTCGACAATGTCCGTCTCGGTAATGCCTGCGGATATGGTCTGAGCATTCCACGCCTCAATATAATTGTCCAAATCAAACGATTGTGTTTTCATCTTCCTTGAATTTTTTCAACTTCTGCTTTATGCGTCCGACCATGGTGGATACATTGGTTTCCGTAAGTCCGAGTGTTTCCGCTATGACAGATTGAGGGTTGCGGTCGAGATACATGTAAATGACGGCCTTTTCCATGGAGCTCAGACGATCTATCATTCTGTACAGTTCGTCTGACAAGGGGTTCTTCTCTCCGCTCAGTCTGTCGGCAAGTTCGGAGAGGACTTCCATTTTCTTTCTGTTCCGCTTTTCTGCCTGAGAAAGTTCTATCGCGGTGTTGATGGACAGTTTGTATATCCATGTCCTGACCGAACAGTCGTTGCGAAATGTACTCAAACCGCGCCATATACGGTATACAATCTCATTGTACAGATTAGTCCGCAGATAATAGTCGTATGGAAAGTACACCTTGCATATGCGCAATATGCTTGCATTGTGTTCTTTCACCAGTTCTGCCAGTTCTTTTTCCTTTTCCTCCTTGGTCTTCATTTTGTCTTATAAACACCTCATCATATTATTAGACGAATCTTACACCCGGTTTCTCACAAATATTGCAATGTTTTTTTGCAGTCAAATCCCTTATTTTGTCTTGTTTTGTCGTATTTTTCAGAAAGACAGCCGTTTGTATTAATCAGAAAAAAAGATGGAAATGAAAGGCCGTTTCATCGTAGCGGATTCAGAAAAGAATTTTTTCTTTCTTTGTTTCATTTTTCCCAAACGCCGTTTTGTCGGAATGCCGTGAGGATGACCTGATGCGTCATTTGTCATGAGATTGTTTTTTTTGAAAATATGCCTTCCGGTTTTTAAGTCATTGTTTGATCCGGTGCGGTTTCGTTTCAAAAAGGCCGTGCTCCAATGTCGTTAGGTCATTGACACACGGCCTGTATATTATAAACTGTTATGTGTGAGTGGGGTATGTTGCGGACTTTATTTAACCTCCACCACCTTTATTTCTATTCTCCTTTCCTGCATTGCCTGAGGGGTGAACACCGAGCGGCGTTTTTCTTCCACGTTTTCAGGATTTTCGGAGGTGCTTTCCAGTTTGCCCATGGCCATTTGAACTATCGATATCTGTCCTTCTCCCTTTTCGTCCTTCTTGTCGAAGTATTGATTCAGTATGGAATCGTTCCATTCTCTCAGATAGTTTTCGACGCTTACTATCCTTCTTTCCGACAGGATGTAGTTATAGCCCTCGTTGTACAATGCAGAGGCATAGCCTCTTATTTGCAGGCGTACTTTCCGGCCGTTCTCCACCTGTTTCAGTATGTATTGGGCCATAAGGTCCAACTTGGTCATTCCTTTGTCTATCTTGTCGGTGAAGAACCTTTCCATCCTTTCCACCTCTATGGCTTCGAGGCTGTCGTTAAGTCCTTGTGAGCATACGGCCTTGTATTGGTTTATGAGGGAGCGGTAATGTTTGTAGCATTCCAGGTAGGATGTCTCCGTGGTGTCGGAATTGCTGCCCGGATCGGGTTGGTCGTTGTGGAAATACAGCGTTATCGGCAAATCAAAGGCCGGATTGAACGATTCCTTTTCCTTTATCACCTTTTCTGTCGGTACCTCCGGCATTTGTCTGTCCCAGCGATATATGTCGTTGCAGCAGGTTTTGTTCTCCTTGGCGTATTCCGTCTTTCTGTTTGATGTGAAATAACCCTGCTCTGCCGATATGCTTATGTAAGGATACAGGTCAT
Organism: uncultured Bacteroidales bacterium; assembly: GCA_944320415.1. Classification (GTDB taxonomy): domain Bacteria; phylum Bacteroidota; class Bacteroidia; order Bacteroidales; family P3; genus Onthomorpha. Next base: position 36,025 of record CALUHJ010000009.1, on the reverse strand, counting down.
TGGCCGTGGAGTTTATCGGTTGCATGAGGTTTTCCGGAGTTGTCCAGCGGCAAAGCCATCCTTCGCTGCGGAATATGTCAAAGCCACCGTATCCCATGTGATGGTCCGAGCTGAAGTACAAGGACTGTTCGTCGTGACAGTAATGAGGTGTGACCTCGTTGCCCGATGTATTTATGGTTGGGCCGAGGTTGACTGGGTTGGCCTTGTCGTTTGACAAATCGACATACCACAGGTCATAACCTCCGTAGCCTCCCGGACGGTTGCTGCTGAAATACATTATGCCCTTTCCGTTTTCGTCTCTTGTCACAACGGGACAGGAGCTTGAGGATTCCTTGTCATAAACCGACTCAACTCTTTTGGCTTTGCTCCATTTGCCTTCTGACAGTATGCTGTAATAAATCTGACAGTTGTCCTTGCCCTTGCGCATGCTGCAACGGGTGAAATATGCGGTTTGCGTCAGCGTGTCGAAAAAGAAGTTGGACGTGTTTTTCCTCTTGCGGTTTATCTCTCCGAAGTCGAGGGGTTTTGCGGGGGTGTAGAAGTCTTCGTCTATGAAACAGTAGAAGACATTGTTGTAGACATCGGAATAAAGGGTTTGTCCGTCTACCGTTTCCTGTTTGAATGTCGGAGAGTCGAAGAACATAATGCTGTCCTTGAATATGAAGGTCGAAGACTGGGAAAATTCGTTGTTCACGTTTGCTCCGAGATTTGTCACTGTTATGTCTTTTTTCTCCTTGTTGTTGTCGAATATCCACCTGAGGTTTTTCAGTTCCTGTTTGGCTTTTTTACGTATCGTTATGTCGGGACAGTCCATCAGGCAGGTATTGAGGAAATGTTGTGCCTGAATTGTGTTGCCGTTGCATTTGGCCACCTCTGCCAGGTGCAGGTACAATAAAGGAAATTCCTTGTTTATGTTCAGCGTGTCGTTTTCTATCAGCACCTTTTGATACCAATACTCGGCCTTGTCATAATCGTTTAGCATCCTGCAGGCTTCTCCGCATTTGAAGATAAGCGACAGCGGCTTGAGGATGAATTTCTTGCCCATCATGTAGTATTCCAGGGCTTCCGCATAGTCTCCACGTTCAAATGCCTTGTCGCCTTTCTTCTCATAGGCCTTGGCATATTTTTCCTGAGCGTTGCAATGGACTGACACACCTGCCGCAAACAGCATGGCGGCAATGCAAAATGTTTTTAGAATGTTGGACATGGTATTGATTGTATTTGTTTTCTGTAACCTGATATGTTGAATCCGTAGCTCAGCCACAGCTCCAATGCTCCGTATGTCTTGGTTGCCGCGCTCAAGCCCGAGATGTTTATGTCATAGGACAGGCCTGCGGTTAATGAGTTGTATTGGTAATAAGGAGAGAGGATTATTGCATCGTTGGAGCGGAAGTAAAGCCCGAGGCCTATCGCTTCGGTGTTCACCATGGTGCGGGAAAGGTTGTACACAATGTCTGCTCCTGTTGTTATTTCGTAGTTGTCGTTTTGAAAAGAACTCAAGACAAGCAGTTTAATGCCAGTGTTTTCACTTGTGGGCATCATCCATGATAGATATGATGTGAAACGTTTTTTCAGCTTTACTTCCGAATTGTCGTAGAACGACAGAGCCGGCTCGTTCATGTGGAACAGGGCAATGCCAGCGGCAATGGTGTTTTCTTCCTTTATGTCCATCTGCCAATGTAGTCCAGCAGACAGGTCGAAGACTGAAAAACGCGACAATAGTATTCCTTCCTTGTCCGATTCCGACTGTCCGAAGTCGGCGTTGGATATGTCGTATGACCAATTGGTGTTGCCGATTTGTATACCTGCGGCAATGAACTGGTTGTTGGATTTTTTTATCTGTTTGTTGTATGCCAGACTTGCGAATATGTTTCTTTGCCCGAATTGTAGGCTTCCGGCCACGTCGCGTGCAAGGCCTATGCCTATTCCGAGTGATTGTCTGTAACGTCTGCTTTTGTAGAGCTTGGCCTCTGCCGTGAGCAGATAGGTGTTGTATCCGCTGACCGAAACGGTCTGCCATTGGTTTCTGTAAGCGGCTCCTACTTTGAAGTCTGAAGAGAAAAATGTCGTCTTTGCAGGATTTAGAAACATATCGTTAGTCATGATTGAAGAAAAATGAACGTCCTGTCCAACAAGATTTGAACAAGTAAATAAACAGGAGATAACAAACAACAAATGAAGTCTATTCACATTTTCAATATCATAAAAGATGAACAAGTCGTTTCTTCATGTGCAAATATACATTTTTTTTGTTTATCTGACTTTGTTTCAGCAATATTATCAACAAAAAAGCGATGCCGCAAACGGCATCGCTTTTTTGATTCTGTATTTGTCTATTATTTCTGCGGCTTAATTATAGTAATATCAAAAGTGCCCAAATGGCAATGGATACTCCGGTAGATATACCGTAATTCTTCCACGCTTTTTTGTTTTTCATATCTTCGGCTTGTTCACTATAGCATTCGTTGTACTCTCTGTTTTTCATAAGTTCCCTGTCAGGGGCATTAAGTTCCCTGTCGTTCAAATCATTGGTAAGTGCGGCTGCTGTCGGAATCAGAGCGAATACCGGGCCTGCAAGTATGTTTGTCCACCATATTCCAGGTGCATATGCACCTTTGCCTTTATAATGCACTTTGGCATCTTCCTTGCCGAGCGTGCACATATCGGTTTCTTCCTTAATCGGAATATTATTGGTCAATGGTTTCTCTTTTGCAATCTTTTCCACTTCCGACATGTTGAAAACAAAGACGTTTCCATCATTGGTCTGTATCTTCAGTGATTCTCCTATGACTTGTTCTATTATGATTCCCCTTATTATGGAACCGTTTTTACAGTAAATGACATCTTGCATGTCTGATTGTGCATATACAACGGTGCAAAAGAACGATGTAAATACTAAAATAAAAACAGGTATAATTCTTTTCATGTTTTTTCTATTCGTGTTGTTTTACAATGCAAAGGTAATATATTATGAAAAAACTGCCAAAAAATATCGTATCTTATTTGGCTGAATAAAAAAAACGATATCGAAATTTCGGTATCGTTTTTTTTTATCACGTTTTGTTTGGTTCCGATTATTTTTCTATCCTTATTCTTGCGTCGACGGCGACCACTGCCGTTGAAGAACCCAATAGAGGATTCAAGTCCATTTCTGCTATTTCAGGAGCGGCCTGCACCAATGCCGATACTCTTGCTATCTGGTCGGCATACAGGTCTTCGTTTACGGCTTCCTGTCCTCGCACGCCCTGGATGATTTTGTAGCCTCTCAATTTCTTTATCATCTGTTTAGCTTCCTTTATTCCGATAGGAGCCAATGAGGACTGTACGTCTTTCAATACCTCTATGAATATTCCTCCTAGTCCGCACAATACCTGATGACCGAAAAGAGGAGTGCGCATGGAACCTATGAATATTTCAGTTCCGAACAACATTGGATAAGCCTGTACGGCGTAGGTGTCCTTTATCTTCATCAGACGCTCGAATTCCGCTCTTACATGAGCTTCATCCTTTACGTTAAGACTCACTCCGCCAACGTCAGACTTGTGAACCGGCCCTACGACTTTCAATACCTGAGGATATCCAGTCTTGTTGGCAAACTCTACAATCTTTTCCACATCGTCGCTTGATATGTCAACGGCATGGTTGATACCTGCAGCATCCAACAACTCGTTCATGATTTTCACGTCAAGGTATCCGTTGTCGCATCTTGATATTATCTCCCTTATCTTTGCGGTATCTATCTTTACGGTGTCTTCTTCAGATGCTGGCTCAGGAGTTGACACTATCCTAGATACTGCATTTCCGAATACGGTTTCGTCGGCGAAGAATGTGTTGCCTCTTTCTATGAATTCCTCCACTTCTTCTTTCGCTACAAGGGTTGAAGGCAGGATAGGGAAGATAGGTTTTTTTGCAGTCTTTATTTTTTCTGAAAGCACTTTGTATGCTTCGTGTATAGGTGCAAGACCAGGTGTTCCGAATATCACGCACATGGCATCTATGTTGTCGAATCTGTTGTCGCAGTAGTCAATGATTGTTCCGAGTTGTTCAGGGGTTCCTGTTGCAAGGAAGTCGATAGGGTTGCCCACAGAGGAACCTGCGAACAGTTTGCCGAGTAGTTCGTTTGCCGTTTCACCTTCTATATGAGGTATGTTCAGTCCGGCCTTGCTCAAGGCATCGGTAAGCATAACGGCAGGACCTCCCGCATGTGTTATTATCGCAATGTTCTTTCCTTCGAAGTGAGGATAGGTGAATATGTTGCCCACGGTACACAGTTCTTCCCTGCCGTAGCATCTCACTATTCCCGCTTTCTTGAACAGAGCATCAACCGCAACATCAGGACTTGCCAAAGCACCCGTATGTGACGAGGCAGCCCTTGATCCGGCTTCGGACGAACCCGACTTTATCGCAGCTATCTTGCATCCTTTCATCCTTAGGCTGCGTGCGTGTTTCAACAGTTTTTGTGGATTCTTTATGTTCTCTATATACATCAATATGACCTTGGATGAAGTCTTTGGGTCAAAGCTCTCGTCATGATATTCCAATATGTCTTCTATTCCGAGCTGTGCTGAGTTGCCCACTGCCCAACAGTGATTGAAGTGAAGCCCCTGTTGCATTCCTATGTCCATGATGAAGCATCCCGTAGCGCCACTGCCGGTTATGAAGTCCACACCTTTTGGTGAAGATTTAGGAAATGGCTTTGAGAATATGGCATGATGATACGGGGTGAAAATACCTGTGCAGTTAGGTCCTATCAGACATCCTCCCGTCTGTTCAATCATGTCTACTATTCGCTTTTCCAATTCTTTGCCTTCATGGCTTTCCTCACCGAATCCGGCCGATATGATGATGAAAGCCTTGGTGTTTTTCTGCTGCGTCAGAACTTTGATGGTCTCCTCGGTAAACTTGGCCGCTATACATATCACTGCAAGTTCAACACAAGGCAACTCCTGTACGTTCTTGCAGCATTTTATACCTTGAATTGTATCCTCTTTGGGATTTACGACATAAATGTCACTTTTGAATCCTCCCTCTTTTATGTTCCTCAATATCGCACCTCCGGGTTTTGAGGTATCGTTGCTCGCTCCCACAACAACTATGTTTTTGGGATTGACCAGCTCTCTTCTTACTTTTGTACCCATGTCTGTATCTTTTTTATTTTTTATTGTTTTTGTTCTTTCGCGTTGTACATGCACTGTATTTTCGTCATTATTTTTCTTGCAATGTACCTGTTCATCTCCGCTACCTCTATCTGAGGATATTCTCTTGATGAGAAAAACATGGAAACTATAAGGTTTTCAGCAAATTCATTTTCTATTTGTTTGTCCACAAGATACCAGCATTCCACTTTTCCGTTTTTCTGCTCCTTGTTGACGAATTCGGGCTTTAACGTATGTTCGTTTCCGTTCTGCAACTGAACATAAGCCACATTTGTGGAGTCTATGTTGAACTCGCCTTTGGGCTCGAATACGATTCCTATGAACATTTTTCCTTCACATGACACGAATTGTACGCATACCCTCATCAGGTCATATTCCGTTTTCATGTAGTTGCGTTCACCTTTTAATACCTGTTTCCCGTTTATTGTCGATTCGGTGAGATGACACGGCGTTTCCTGTGCCTTTACCCCACAGGCAAACAATACTAGAAACAATGCAAAAACTGTCTTTTTCATGATTAAGAACCGTTATTTGTTTATGTACAAATATCTTTTTATGTTGCGCTTTGGCGTCTTTTCAAATTCCTCTTCCTGAAGATAAATGGCTGACAACTGTTCATAAGAAGCAAGAGACTGGTTGGCCTGTACTCTCACCTCTTCCAATATGTCCTTGTATGAAGAGAAAGGAATGTTATGGGAGTCCATCCAGTCCTGATCCAGATAAACCAAAGCCACCAGTTTGCCGTTGACCTCCTTGACAAGGCTTTCGCTTACATATTCCGAACTGTTCAGTTTGTCTTCTATTTCTTCAGGATAGATGTTCTGACCGTTTGCACCGAGTATCATGTTTTTGCTGCGTCCCTTTATATAGACGTTGCCTTCCTTGTCTTTCAGACCAAGGTCACCGGTTCTAAGCCATCCGTCCTTGAAAGCGTTTTGTGTTGCCTCTTCATTCTTGTAATAGCCGAGCATTACATTTGCCCCCCTGACCAATATCTCTCCTACCTGTTTCTGTTCGTCCTCAGAGTCTATTTTTACTTCCATTCGCGGCACCGCCTTGCCGCATGAGCCCAACTTGTGGCTTTTCCAGTCCGCATAACATATTATCGGACCGCACTCCGTCATTCCGTAGCCCACGGTGTGTGCAAAGCCTATCTTCTTGAAAAAACTTTCAACCTCGTGGTTGAAAGCCGCGCCGCCTATTATTATTTCATAGAATCTTCCGCCAAAGGCTTCATTCAGTGCTGTCAGTATTCTGTTCTTTAGAACGCTGTCTATTATCGGAGTACGCAGCAATACCCTTGCTATGGTCTTGTCAAGCATGGGTTTCAACTTGCTCCTGTATATCTTTTCTATGATTAGCGGTACGGATATTATAAGGTCGGGCTTGACTCTTGCGAACGCCTCCGCCACCAGTTTGGGTGAAGGTATTCTCGTCAGAAAATGTATGTGTATTCCCTTTATGAATTCGAATATCATCTCAAACTGCATGCCGTACATGTGAGCCATGGGCAACATTGATATGATGTTCATTCCTGCGGTCATGTTAGGCAATACTTCGCATGCAAACATGTAGTTGCTCAAAAGCGAACGGTAGGGCAACATGACACCTTTGCTCATGGATGTTGTGCCGGAAGTATAGTTTATAAGGGCGAGCTCCTCCAGGTTGTCCCTGTGATAAACGATGTCGTCCTTGCAGAAGCCGTCAGGATATTTCATTTCGAAGTTCTTGTCCACGTTTTCATAGGCCAGCCTGAATTTATCGTCGTTGCAACTGACCAGTTCGAATCCCTGCATCTGTATTACGGCAGAGAGCTTCGGCATCTCATCCGCATTCAGTCCTTCCCACACCACGTCTCCCACGAACATCAGCCTGCTGTCCGAATGATTCACAAGATGTGTCACGGCCTCGCTCTTGAACTCATGCAAAAGCGGAACGGCTACCGCTCCGTATGTGATGGTGGCAAAGAACACTATCGCCCACGATGCGCAGTTTCTGCCGCATATTACTATCTTGTCGCCTTTTTTCACACCCGCAGTCTCGAACAAAACGTGAAGACGGGCCATTCTTCGTGCAACATCCCTGTAATATATGGGTTCTTGCTTGTAGTCGCTCAATGAGGGCAGGTCCCAGTTTTCCTTTATGTTGGCCTCTATGTTTGCAATGAAACTGTCTGTATACATACCGTTAAGATTTTTTCGCTAAAAAGTTTCGGAATGGCAAAGGTATAAAAAATATTCGTATCGGACGACTATTGTCCGAAAGGATTGACTTTGGATAAAAACCTTAACGATTCTTTGTTGGAGTCAAAAAAAAGATTACCTTTGCTTTCCGAAACGGGAAAAGAATATATAAAAACACGTGATAAAATGAGTAAAGAGATTACAATCGACCAGGCTGTCGATATGATTAAGGACGGTATGACCGTTATGATTGGTGGTTTTCTTGCTGCGGGAAGTGCAAACAAAATCATCGAGGCAATGGTTAAGGCAGGTAAGAAGGATCTTACCATAATCTGCAACGATACGGCTTATCCCGACAAAGGTTCGGGGCTTTTGGTCGCTTCGGGCTGCGTGAAAAAATGTATAGTTTCCCATATAGGCACCAACCCTGTCACCGAACAGAAGATGAAGGACGGAGAGATGGAAGTGGAACTTGTGCCACAGGGTACATTGGCCGAAAGAGTGAGAATCGGCGGAGCAGGCATAGGAGGATTCCTTACGACGACAGGACTTGGCACCCTGGCTGCGGAAGGCAAGAGAGTGATTGAGGTTGACGGCAAGGAGTACCTGCTTGAGTTGCCTTTGAGGGCCGATGTCGCGCTGATAGGCGCTTCCGTGGCGGACAAGCATGGCAACCTGATATACAGGGGAACGAGTCAGAATTTCAATCCTTTGATGGCAACGGCTGCCGATGTGGTCATAGCCGAGGTGAAGGAAAGCGTGGATTCCATGGCTCCCGAAACCATCAGAACTCCTTTCTTGTTCGTGGACTATATAGTAAGAAACAAATAAATCGAAAAACGATAAAAATACAGATATATGGCTGCAAAATCAATGATAAGAGTGAGAATGAGCGCTCACGACGCCCACTACGGCGGAAACCTTGTTGACGGGGCAAGGATGTTGAACCTGTTCGGTGATGTGGCTACCGAACTGCTAATAATACAGGACGGTGACGAGGGTCTGTTCTGTGCATACGACAATGTGGAGTTTCTTGCTCCGGTTTATGCCGGAGACTACATAGAGGCAGTTGGTGAGATAACCCATGTTGGCAATACGTCCAGAAAGATGAAGTTCGAGGCCAGAAAGGTGATAGCTCCACGTACCGACGTGTCGGACTCTGCCGCCGATGTGCTTGAGGAACCGATAGTGGTATGCAGGGCAAGCGGTACATGTGTTGTACCGAAACAATGTCAGAGAAAAAACAAATAATACGGTGATATGGAAAAATTGATAATAACGGCTGCCATTTGCGGAGCGGAAGTGTTGAAGGAACACAATCCTGCAGTACCATATACGGTTGAGGAATGCGTCCGCGAGGCCAAGAGCGCGTATGAGGCCGGCGCAAGCATAATACACCTTCATGTGCGTTGGGATGACGGTACTCCGACTCAGGACAAGGAACGTTTCCGTGTGATAATGGAGGCGATAAGAAAGGAATGTCCGGATGTAATCATACAGCCTTCCACTGGAGGAGCTGTCGGAATGAGCGACGACGAGCGTCTGCAACCTACCGAGCTTAACCCTGAAATGGCTACGCTGGACTGCGGTACATGCAACTTCGGAGGCGACGACATATTCGTCAATACGGAGAACACAATAAAGTATTTCGGTCAGAGAATGATAGAAAGGGATATCAAGCCGGAGTGCGAGGTGTTTGACAAGTCCATGATAGAGATGGCGGTGCGTCTTGCAAAAAAAGGATATATCAAAACCCCTATGCATTTCGACTTCGTATGCGGTGTGAACGGAGGTATAGGAGGAGATATCAGGGATTTCACTTTCCTAAGGGGCGCAATACCTGAAGGCTCCACATACACCGTTGCCGGTGTGGGCCGTTACGAGTTCCCTTTGGCTGCATTGGCCATAATAGACGGAGGTCACGTAAGGGTCGGATTTGAGGATAACGTATATCTTTCAAAGGGCGTCCTTGCCAAATCCAACGGAGAACTTGTCGAAAAGGTGGTAAGACTTGCGAAAGAGTTGGGAAGAGAGATTGCCACACCAGCCGAAGCACGTCAGATTTTGGGATTGAAACCTTTGAAGTAGAAAAAAGAATTTGGAACAATGATTCCGAGAGGTGTCTTTTGAACAAGACACCTCTTTTTTTTGTTTCGTCTGACTGAAACCTTATTCTGAATTTTTCTTTTCAGAATACAAAAAAATCTTTTCTGAATAGATTTATGCTTTTTTCATGAACCCCTTATTTTATTAACTATTCGTGATTTTTAAAAGTTAAAATATTGATAAAAATGATTAAAATGGGGGGGGGGGGGTACTTACTGAGTAAAAAAAAGTGATATCTTTGCGTTTTTAGAATTATCATTTATTTATAGTAAACGTATGATGTAAATAACAAATTAAAAAAAAGATGAAAATTAAAAAGCTATTATTGATTGCGGCATTTGCCGTATGTTCGGTGTTTGTTTGCGATGTTGAGGCGCAAACACCGCCAAAGCCTTTTGGCAGTTCTAATTTTAACGACAATCCAAACAAGACGGAAAACAACACCGTCAAAGGTGGTGCACCTGTGGGTTCTGCCACATTGTTGCTTTTGTCGATGTTGGGCTGTGTAACCGGAGCCAAATTGTATATGAACAGCAAAAAGAAGGGAGAATAGGCCATGAGAAGTATTAAAGTATTGTTGATGCTTGCATTCGGTTTGTTCTTTTCTTTCTCTGCTTTTGCGCAAGGCGAGCAAATACAGTGGACTACCGATGAAGAGGGCCGCAGAATAGTTGACAGTGAAGACAAGTTTTGGGCAATTGAAGGCAATAACAGTTATGTACAGGATGGTGATATAACAATAACGAGCAATGAAACTTATAATGCGAGTATATTGAACAATATCACTTACGATGGAAACGGACACAAGATAAAGTTTGCAGAAAATGTGCAGAGAAAATGCGCTCTTTTTAAACAAGTATCGGGAACGTCAGTGTTTAATAATGTTGTTATAGACAGTGTTATTGTTCGGGATGATCTGACAAATTTTACATATAATGAGGTAGACTTTTCACCTTTTATTGCAATTGTGTCAGATACTGTTACATTGAATAATTGCAAGGTAAGTATGGATATGTTGTATACAAGAACTACGGAAACGTACTATTATATTGGCGGACTAATAGGTACTACTAAGGGTGAAAACGTTGTTTTGACGATGAATGATTGTGAGGTGTCCGGAACAATTAATATAAATATTTCTTTTTCAAGTAAAAGAGCTAAAATTTATTTAGGAGGTTTTCTTGGATTCCTGCCTCGTTATGATGCTAAACCATCAACTATTAACTTGGCAAGGTGTATAGTGGATTGCGATTTGTTTGTGACAACGACAGATAAGGACTATGCATTGTATATTGGAGAGTATTTCTCTACTGCGGCAGGCAATAGAAGTTATACTGCCAATTTCGCTGATGGAGCGGATGCATCGTCTGCGGCAGGAATGAATTTTGTAATTGATGGAAGTGACGGCAATAGAGTGTATATTGTGATGAATATTAGTAGTACTCCAAATAATATGACCGCTCGTCAACAGGAGGCTTCATTTACGATAGAGAATGATAAAATGACTGTTCCGGGTATAAATACCAGCGGTAATGTTACCATAAAGAAGAATCTAATAGCAGGTCGCTGGAACTTTATAGGTTTTGCAAACAGTGAGAATATTAATCCTTTGGCGGCAGAGGATATGCCGGATGTATGGGCGTTGCCGTTCGATTACAGTCAGAATAACTGGAGTACGGAGTTCTTGCATGCCGGAGATGCTTTGGCAAGAGGCAACGGTATCTTTGTTTGGTTGGATACGAATGATACGGTGATTTCCACATCTAACGGTTACATGGAGGATGAGATAACGGTATCACATGATATTACAGGAAGTGTAACTGCGGCGGAGGGTCGTTGGATGGCCTTGGCCAATCCTTATACTGGACTTCTGGAAGTGGCTAAGTTTGTCAATGATAATAATACTAACATCGCCAATATTCAAGGACAGGGTGTTTATACGTATGGAGGTAATTCTTTCACTTTTAAACAATCAGGTAATGTTTCTGTCGGCGAAGGATTCTTTGTGAATATGGCAGATGGTGCCAATCAAATAACCTTTACACCTAATCAAATTTATAATTATACAGAAGTTAATAACCCTAAGACTGTCAAAAGGGAGAAGGAATATGTACAGGTATCTGTTTCTACGGACGGTTACAAGGTTCCCGTTATGATATGTCAGAATGATTTGGCAAGTGAGGAGTATGACATATTCGACGCCAACAAGATGTTCGGAGACGGCAGTGTTGCAGAGCCTTATTTTGTAACCGAGGGCATAAACCTTTGCAAGGAGGAGATAGCAACGATGCCGTATTACGCAACTATGAACATAAAGAGCGGAGAGGCTCGCACGGTTGAGATAGTTGCCGATGCGATACCTGAGGGATACAGTGCAACCTTGATAGACGGAGATGAGGAGATAGAGTTGACCGAAGGCATGGTTTACACTACTGACATAGCGAGCGGAGAGAATGCAGAGAGATTCAAGTTGTTGATAGGCGAGAAGAACGTATCGTTGGAAGATGCCGAGGCGGTAGAGAACCTTATCCGGGTAAGCAACACCGGACGCAGGGTAAACATATCGGCACAGGGCGCGATAGAGGCTGAGGTTTACAATGCCTTGGGACAGAAGGTTTACTCAACGACAGACAACAATTTTACTTTGGACGGAGTTTCAGCCGGAGCATACGTGATAAAGGTAAGCAACGGCAAGAGCGTCAAGAGCGAAAAGATAATCGTTCAATAGAGAGAGATAATATAGCGTCATCAAATCATTATGGGAGGAACATTTCTACATGGAATGTTCCTCTTTTTCTTTGTGAAACAATTTATATGTATATTTGCATGTATAAATATGTATAAAAAAGGAGGTGTGTTATGAAAAAAATTACAAGAGTTTTTTTGTGTATGACTATGTCGTTCTGTGTTTCTTTTGTCTATTCGCAGCAAGAGAGTGTCCCGGATACTATTTGGAATGAAGAGGATTTTTGGGCAATGTCTCCGGATGGCAATTATATACAAATGGCTTCTTTTACGCTGTTTGATTCTGTTAGAAGCCTTGATATGACAGAGTTTACTGGAAGCTATGACGGCAATGGCAATGGTATAGGGTGTAGATTCGACAGGCAATCTCCACTTTTCCCTCCTATAAGCGGAACGGTGAAAAATCTTGTGGTGCATAATGTCACCGTTAAGGGCGTATTGGACAATTCAGGTATAATTACTTCCCATCTGAAGGAAGGAGGTCTTATCGATCATGTCATGTTGAGCTATATAGGAATTTACAATGGAAAGAACACCGGAGGAATAGCAGGATTTATGGACGGCGGTACTATACGTTTTAGTTCGGTTGCTTCCATTACCGTGACTGATACTGTTGAACTTCAGGATTCCAAAGGTGGGGGAGGAATAGTTGGTTATATGAAAAAAGGTAAAATATACAATTGCTCGGCCGCTTATGGAGGCTATCATCCTAATGCGGTAGCGGGTATAGTCGGACTTGTTGACAATTCAGATAACTCAGACACGACAGTGATAGAGTCTTGTTGGTGGTCTTCATTGGTACAAGACAGTGTTTTTCAGGGTTTGACGGTGGGCCTGGAAGGACATCCCGGAACGATGTCGGCCATAGCCAATGTATTGCGTGCGGATCAAGGTAATGTGACAATAAAACATTGTTATGCCAAGACTCTGGCTCATATGCCTGTTTCCGCAACTGCCAATGTGGCAAACGATATTCCTGTAAACTGTTATTCTCAAGAAACGACGGACTTTACATATTCGCAACTTGTGGATTCTCTTAATTATGGAATGGATGTGCCGTCTTTTTTCCTTTTGAATGATACAACTATCAGTCTTAACAGAGGCGAACTTATGTACACGACCAGGGACGGTTCGTTCAGAAATGATTCTACCTGGGGAGGTTATTCCTACTATCCTTCTATATTGCAGGAAATACACATACGTCATCAGTTGGATATACCGAGAGGCGAAACAATGATAATTCCTGCTTATGCAGATGTGATTGTGACGGATGAAGGCTGGACAACGATAGAAGACGGAGCAAATCTTTTGTTGTGCGGGGACGAGAGGGAAATAACCAATGTAAAGGTAAAGAAAAATCTTTCGGGCAATGAATGGAATTTTGTTGGCTTTCCGAATGTGGAGAGTGTATCACCGCTTGCAAATGTTGATTATGACATTTGGGCATTGCCTTTCGATTATGCGTCCAACGCATGGAGTGAGGATCACTTCCTGCATTGGAATTCCCAGGTGCATGATACGGTTTCAAGAGGTAACGGCATATTCGTATGGCCGGAAAATGACGGTGAGGTAACGGCCGAAACAGATGGCAGTCATATCGAAAAAAACATTGTCGTTACAAAAGATATTCAGGGCTCCCTTAATGGCAACGGTTATTGGATGGCCTTGGCAAACCCTTATTTGGGAAAGTTGGAAGTGGCTAAGTTTGTCAATGATAATACAGGTAGAATCCAGGGAAGAATAGTTTATCTTTATAATGGCACGAGCTTTAATACACAAGAGACAATACCGACAACTGTTCCTGTCGGCGAAGGTTTCTTTGTCAACATGAAGGAAGGTAATAGCAGCATCACTTTCCAACCTTCTCAAATGGTCGGCTATCCTTCCACGGAAGCCAAGACTGTTGCAAGGGAAAGGGAATATGTACAGGTGTCTGTTTCTACGGACGGTTACAAGGTTCCCGTTATGATATGTCAGAATGATTTGGCAAGCGAGGAGTATGACATATTCGACGCTAACAAGATGTTTGGCGACGGCAGTGTTGCAGAGCCTTATTTCGTAACCGAGGGCATAAACCTTTGCAAGGAGGAGATAGCAACGATGCCGTATTACGCGACTATGAACATAAAGAGCGGAGAGGCCCGCACGGTAGAGATAGTTGCCGATGCGATACCTGAGGGATACAGTGCAACCTTGATAGACGGAGATGAGGAGGTGGAGTTGACCGAAGGCATGGTTTACACTACGGACATAGCGAGCGGGGAGAATGCAGAGAGGTTCAAGTTGTTGATAGGCGAGAAGAACGTATCGTTGGAAGATGCCGAGGCAGTAGAGAATCTTATCCGGGTAAGCAACACCGGACGCAGGGTAAACATATCGGCACAGGGTGCGATAGAGGTTGAGGTTTACAATGCCTTGGGACAGAAGGTTTACTCAACGACGGACAACAGCTTCACTTTGGACGGCGTTTCAGCCGGAGCATACGTGATAAAGGTAAGCAACGGCAAGAGCGTCAAGAGTGAAAAGATAATCGTTCAATAATAGCGTTATAAAATCATTACAGGGCATCCCTTAGGGAATGCCCTTTTTTGTATATTTGCATTTGGAATATCAATAGATACGGGCATGGACGGTTTTCTAAGTACCAGGATAGAATATTTGAAAGGCGTAGGGGAGAAGAGAGCCGGGATACTGAATAAAGAACTGGGCATCTTTACGTTCGGCGATTTGCTTGAGTATTATCCGTATCGTTATGTTGACAAGACAAAATATGTCAAGATAAGGGATATTTGCAGTGATGATGTTTACATTCAGGTTGTCGGTAGGGTTGTCGGAAAGGAACTTGTGCAAGGTAAGGGTCAGAGGCTTGTGGTTCGTCTTGCAGATGAAACGGCGGTGATAGATCTTGTATTTTTCCGTGGGTTGAAATGGATAAACGACAGTTTCGTCATAGGCAGGACTTATGTAATCTTTGGCAAACCTACTTTGTTTAATGGTTCGTTTAACTTCGCTCATCCTGAGTTTGAAACCCTTGAAGCCCACAAAAAAGGTTTACGGCAGGTTCTTTTCCCTATGTACATCACGACCGAAAGGATGAAGAACAGCTTCATCAATTCCAAGACAATTGCAAGGTATGTATTGGAACTGTTGCTGTTGTGTGACAGAAGGATAGAGGAAACACTTCCTGCTTACATACTTTCGACCTACAATCTCATATCAAGGCAGAAGGCATTTGAGCAGATACATTTTCCTCAGAGTGACGAGCATTTGGCCTTCGCAAAGATAAGGCTTAAGTTTGAGGAGCTGTTTTACATGCAGTTGGAACACCAATACAATAAAAGCCGTAATACCCATAATAGTATAGGTTTCGTTTTCTCAAAAGTAGGGGACAGTTTCAATGAATTCTATTACAACCATTTGCCTTTTGCTCTTACCTCTGCACAGCAGAGAGTAGTCAAGGAGATACGCAACGACATGCGTTCCTCTCATCAGATGAACCGTTTGTTACAAGGGGATGTCGGTAGCGGCAAGACTCTTGTGGCACTGCTTTGCATGCTTATAGCCAAAGACAACGGTTATCAGTCTGCCATACTTGCACCTACCGAGTTGTTGGCTCAGCAGCACTACAACAGCGTGATGAACTTTCTGAAAGATATGCCGGTGAGGGTTTCTCTTCTGACCGGTTCTACAAGACAGAAGGAAAGAAGAGGATTGTTGAAAGACTTGTCAGAAGGTAATATAGACATATTGATAGGTACTCATGCCATATTGGAGGATAATGTCATTTTCTCAAATCTCGGCCTGGCGGTGATAGATGAACAGCATCGTTTCGGAGTTGAGCAAAGGTCTAAGATGTGGCGCAAGAATACCATTGCTCCTCATGTGTTGGTCATGACAGCAACGCCCATACCGCGTACTCTGGCCATGACCGTTTACGGCGATTTGGATACGTCCGTGATAGACGAGTTGCCGCCTGGCCGTAAGCCTGTAAAGACTCTGCACATATATGAAAAGGATACGCATGATTTGTTTGTGTTCATGCGTCAACAGATAGCCGAAGGCAGACAGATATACGTAGTGTATCCTTTGATACATGAAAATGAGAAACTCGACTTGAAGGACCTTATGGACGGTTACGATGTGATAGCGGATAACTTCCCGTTGCCAGAGTATCAGATAAGCATAGTTCACGGGCAGATGGATTCGCAGACCAAGGAGTATGAGATGGACAGGTTCAAACGAGGCATAACCGATATAATGGTTGCCACCACGGTTATAGAGGTTGGAGTGGATGTGCCCAATGCAACCGTTATGGTCATAGAGAATGCGGAGCGGTTCGGCTTGGCTCAATTGCATCAGTTGAGAGGCAGGGTGGGAAGAGGTGCACAGCAGAGTTACTGCATACTTAGGACGAAGCATGAACTGACGACGGAGGCCCGTTTCAGGATAGAAACCATGTGCAGAACCAATAACGGCTTTGAAATAGCTGACGCAGATCTGAAACTAAGGGGACCCGGAGATGTTGCCGGAACGCAGCAGAGCGGCGTGTTGGATTTGAAGATAGCCGATATAGTGAAGGACAACCTTATGTTGGTTCAGGCCAGAGAGTTGGCGATAAAAATAATTCAGGAAGACCCGCAGTTGGTTTTGGAAAGGAATGTCTTGCTGCGCAAACAGTTGTTTGGGCAGCAAGTACAGAAAGATTTTTCGCGTATTTCCTAGCTTGTAATTACTCACAAGAGATTATTTACAATTATTTTACAGCCTTTAAAATACTCTTTTTTGGGTATTGTGGGACTTTCTTTGCCCTCATAATTTTGCAGATGAAAATTTTATGGTATAATCAAAAAAGTGAATTATGAGATTGAGGATTTTTTTTGCAATGATTTTCGTCGCTTTGTTGGCTTTGTCTTGTGAGGACAAAGAAAAGGAAAATACGATTGATTGTTCCAAAGCAGTTGCAGGTTTGTATGAAGGAAGTATTTCTCTTTCTGTTATGAATCAGGAACAAGGCTCTTTTGACGCAAAGGTCAGAATAGATGCACGAAGCGACAATACTGTTAAGGTCACCTTGGTTGGCGGAGTGGGGGAAGGCGCCATGCAACTTGGGGAAATTTCGGTGGAAAATGTTAAGGTTACCACAAATGACCAGGTGACTTATAACTTGGTGGAGACGGCCGTGAATACAACCGTTGAACAGGTAGCTTATACCGGGACTGTAAAAGGATTTGTTAAAAACAATAAAGCGGAAGTGACCTTTGCCGTAAAACCGGGAGCAATGCCTATGGATGTATGTGCCAAATTCACAGGCGAAAAATAATTGACTGATGAATTTCCGTTCTGTCTTTATGATGGGAATAACTGTTTTTTTATTCCCATCATGTGAAGGTGTTTTTGATGACGTGTACGATGAACCACAGAATGAAAACAACACGGAATTTGGTTTTGTGGACGTCAACGGTAACAAGGGTACTGTTTATATAGATGCTACATCCTATTCACTGTGGACGTATATAGATTTTCATACTAAAACGATTGATACCGTAAGTATAGGAGTAGGGACAGAACCTCCAAACTGGGACGTCGCAGTGCATAGGTACGATGCAAAAACAAATGGAGGCTCTGTCTTGCAGACCAATCTTGTATCGTTGGATGATGTGAATAAAATTTCTCATGTGAATGAGGATCATTTTGTTTCTGATGTGTGGTCGAAGATTGTTATCGATATGTCCGGAATGATGGACGGCAATATAATATATTCAGAAAGTTATGTCAATGAGGTGCTTTCAAAATGGTTGGATGTGAACACTGCTACCATGCCTCCTGTTTATACCTTGTCAGGAAAGGTCTATTTGATTAAGTTGAGTGACAATACATTCGCGGCCGTCAGATTGTCGAATTATATGAATGATGCGTCGGTAAAGGGATTCATGACCATAGATTATGTTTATCCATTGAATTTGGGGAAATGTCAAGAATAATACTTTTTTTCTTTGTTGGATGCTTGTTTTTGAATGTAACCATGGTCGCACAGAGTGTTATATACGGAACGGTAGTTGACAAATATGATAATCCGTTAGACGGAGCCAATATAGTTCTAAAGGAGAAAGGCAATGTTGGTACTGTTACGGATAATAAGGGCAGATATAGTTTGATGTTGACAGTAAAGGATAGTTGTACATTGCTTGTGACATACGTCGGTTATAAGGATGTCGAACGAAAGATTTATGCAGGACAAGGTCAGTCGTGTTGTTTGGATTTTGTTTTGCACGAAGATGCACGGAAGTTGAATACCTTTGTTGTTACCGGGACCAGAACTCCTAAATCGCTTAAGGACGTTCCCATCGTCACAAGAGTGATAACTAACCATGACATAGAAAAACTAGATGCAGCGGATATAGAAGATGTATTACAGTCTGAGTTGCCTGGGTTGGAGTTCACTTATTCTATGAATCAGCAGGTTTCTCTCAATATGCAAGGTTTTGGAGGGAATTCGGTACTTTTTCTTGTTGACGGTGAACGTATGGCAGGAGAAACCTTGGACAATGTGGACTACAGTCGATTGAACATGCAGGATGTAGAGCGAATAGAAATAGTAAAGGGTGCAGCTTCTTCTTTGTATGGTTCCAATGCCGTGGGCGGAGTGGTAAATATTATAAGTAAAACCAATAAGGAGCCATGGTCGCTTAATCTTCGCTCCCGTTTTGGGGCTTTTAATGAACAGATTTACGGTGCATTATTCGGATTCAATAAAGGCTGGTTGAGTGCTACTACAAGTGTTCAATATACAAGCATTGACTCCATTAATCTGAAAAATGAAGGGGTGTATAATAAAATTTATGGCAATAAGACTTGGAACTTCAAGGAGAGAATGATTTTTAGAGTTAATGATGATTTGAAGTTTACTGCACGTGCAGGATATTTTTTCAGAGAACGCAATTCGTCTGAAATAATCAAGGAACGTTATAGAGATTTCAATGGAGGATTAAAAGGAGATTATGACATATGTGATAATGGCACTCTGGAAGTATCCTATTCGTTTGACCAATACGACAAGAGTGACTTTCACTTAATCAACGATAAGGATGTAAGGGATTACAGTAATGTCCAAAATGTATTTCGCACTGTGTACAGTCATACTTTTTATGGTCGGAATATACTTACTGTGGGAGCAGACTATATGAACGATTATCTTATGTCCTATCAGTTTGAAAACGGAGGCAACAAGAGACAGAATACGATAGATGCATTTGCTCAGTTTGATTGGAAGATAAATGAGAGGTTGAATATGATTTCAGCATTGAGGGCTGATTATTATTCGGAATCTGAATCTAATCAACTTTCCCCCAAAATAGGTCTTATGTACAGGTTCTTTGATTGTTCATTAAGGGCATTGTATTCAAGAGGATTTAGGGCTCCAACATTAAAGGAAATGTATATGACTTTTGACATGGCCAATATTTTCATGATTTACGGCAATCCTGAACTTGAATCCGAAACGAGTCATAATTTTTCTTTGAGTGCAGAATATCCTGCCGGACATTACAACCTTATTTTTACGGCATTCCAGAATTTGGTGGATAACCGTATAACCACTGTATGGAATCAGGCATTGAATGGAATGGTTTATACCAATATGTCGCCCATGAGTGTGTGTGGATTGGAGGCCAACATATCGGTAAATTACGAATGTGGTCTGTCGGCTTCTTTGTCATATGCTTATACATACGAAAAAATGATAGACGGAACTCCGCTAATGACTATGACACGACCACATGCTGCAACTTTAAGGATTGAATATGGAAAAGAATGGAAAAAATATGAATTCAACTGTATATTGAGTGGTAGAATTCTTTCCGAACTTACAACCGAAGAGTATGTTTCAATGACCTCTTATGAACAGACTGTAAAACAAACTTATCCTGCATATATGATATGGAAATTGACTTTGTTGCAGAGGATATACAGCGGTGTTAATCTGACGATGAGCATAGATAATCTGTTTAATTACGTTCCGGATTATTATTACAGTAATTCCCCAAGTACTGTCGGAACTACTTTCAGTCTTGGGATTTCAATTGATGTTGATAAATTCTTTAAGTAAGTATTATTATGAATAAAAGAAAGGTTTTGTTTTTAAGCCTGTATGTTGTTTGTGCATTGTTTGTGTTTTTTACTGCTCTTTTTTTATGGAACATGTATTTTTCGACAACACGAATAGCTTTTGTAAACTATCAGGTTATAAATTTGGGACAGATTTCCAAGTCAAATGATAATTCTTTCATAAAAATAATTGAACTTGATGTAGAGAATGTGAAAGATATTGATAGTTATGACATGGTATTTGTTAACGGTATGGGATTACGTATCAGTGAAGAACAGCGTTCGGTTATAGAGCATGCTGCCGATAAAGGGATTCCGATACTTACCACATCAGCTACGAATCCAGAAAATAATATTATCTCTTTGGATGCGAAAGATACCGATACTTTGGTGGCTTATTTAAGCAATCCAAACAGAAAAAATTATCGTAGTATGCTCAATTATGTCAGAAAGAACATTGACCATAAGATAATATCAGTAAAAGAGCCTGAATTACTTGTAAAAAGTTCTGACGACCTTATCTATCATAATAGTATGAAAAATCCTGATGAGGAGTTAGGATTTAATTCTGTTGGACAATACAATGCTTTTTTGAGGACGAATAATCTTTTCAAACAAAAAGCGCCTTCCATAGTTATAACCGGCCAAATGGGGGAACCTTCGGAATTGATACATCGTCTTGAAGAAACAGGTAATAATGTTTATGCCGTACGCAATATAAGAGAGTTTATAATGAACGGACATATTGATACGGTTAATCCTTCGGCAATAATCAATATGGCACATGGAAGAGTGGGCGATTATTTGGTTGATTATCTGAAAAGACAGAATATACCTTTGTTTGCCCCATTGAATGTCAATATGTTCGTGAAAGACTGGAAAGAAAGCAAGCAGGGTATGAACGGTGGCTTCCTGTCTCAGAGTATTGTCACTCCGGAAATAGACGGGGCAATAAGACCTTATGCGTTGTTTGCAAATTATCTTGACAAAGACAATGTGCCAGAAGTACGTGCTATACCCGAAAGATTGGATGTGTTTGTTGAGACTGTCAATAATTATGTGTCATTGCAAAAAACGCCAAACAGAAATAAACGTGTTGCAATATACTATTATAAAGGTGTAGGTACAAATAGTCTTGTTGCGAGCGGCATGGAAGTTGTCCCTTCTTTGTTTAACTTGCTTCAACGTATGAAGTTTGAAGGATATGATGTGGAAGGATTGCCTGCTACGGCAGAAGAATTGGCCGATGTCATACAAAAAAGAGGTTCTGTATTCGGAGAATATGCCGAAGGGGCATTGAGCGATTTTTTAAAGAAGTCGAACCCGGAAAAAATAACAAAACGGCAATATCTTGATTGGATCAGTCGAGCAATAAGCAAAGAAATGTATTCGGATATTGTCAGAAATGACGGAGAATTTCCCGGAAGTTCTGCAACAATGAATGAGAATATATTTGTGAACCGTATAAAATTCGGTAATGTTGTGTTGATTCCTCAGGTAGCAGCCGGCAAGGGAGATTCGTTTAAGGTTGTGCATGGAACGGAACTAGCTCCACCCCATTCTTATGTGGCTTCTTACCTTTGGGCCCGGTATGGATTCAAGGCGGATGTTTTAATTCATTTTGGCACACACGGAAGTCTTGAGTTTACTCCGAGAAAGCAAGTGGCGTTGGGTGATTGTGATTGGCCGGATCGTCTTGTCGGATCTTTGCCTCATTTTTATGTGTATTCGATAGGAAATGTCGGTGAAGGAGTTATAGCCAAAAGAAGATCTTATGCAGGTCTGCAATCTTATCTTACCCCTCCGTTTACAGAGAGCGGATTACGCAATACATACAATGAATTGATTACCGCAATAAAAAATTATAATGACAATATCAATTCTGGGCAGTCAGACAAATTGGCTTTGAGAGTCAAAAAGCTGACTGTTAAAATGGGCATACATCGCGATTTGGGATTGGATAGTGTCATGACAAAACCTTATGGACAGGATGAAATTACACGTATAGAGAATTTTGCAGAGGAATTGGTTAACGAGAAGATAACAGGACAGTTGTATATTATGGGAAAGCCTTATGATAAAAACAAGATAAGAAGTAGTGTTTATGCCATGACAACCGAACCTGTGGCTTACAGTCTTTTATCACTTGACAAATTACGTGGAAAGTCGGATATGGATGTAGAGAAACAGAGAGCTTTGTTCAACAGAATTTATCTGTCAAAAGCCTTAGAAACAGTTTCTCGTCTGTTCGAAAAAGCTTCCATCGCAACTGATGGTTTTATTTGCGATTTGGCCGGAATATCACTTGAAAGTTTATACAAATGCAGGGAGATAGGTAAAACATTAGAGCCTAAAGACTTGATGTCTATTATGATGTCAATGCAGGTATCTGCGGATAAAAGTACTTCCAAAGGTAAGAGTTCGCATGTCACCAAAGCTTTGGCAATGGCAAAAAAGATGGGCGCAGGTCCTGAGGCTCTGAAAAAAATGGAATTGGCGATGACCAAACAAAATAAGGGTAATTCAAAACAAGAGAAGGAAAATATGTCAGCATTTATCAATGCTATGTCAGGAAAGCAGAAATATGATAAGAAAGAAATAGATTATGCACGTGCCGTTTTGGAAATAGAGCGTGCTGTAAAAAATGTGGAAAATTATAAAAATGCTCTGACAAACAGTCCTCAAGTGGAATTGAATTCGCTCATTAACGCTTTTAATGGTGGATATACCGAACCTACGCCGGGAGGCGATCCGATAGTTAATCCGAATGTGTTGCCTACTGGGCGTAATCTTTATGCTATAAATGCGGAAGCTACACCCAGTGAATCGGCATGGGAAAAAGGGATGCAGCTGGCTAATCAAACAATTGCAAAATATAAGGAACGACATAATGACAGTATCCCTCGTAAGGTTACTTATACTCTTTGGAGCGGTGAATTTATAGAAACAGAAGGTGCTACAGTTGCACAAGTGCTTTATATGCTTGGAGTGGAGCCGGTTCGGGATGTTTTTGGACGTGTTAACGATTTAAGGTTGATACCTTCCGAACAATTGGGCCGTCCTCGTATAGATGTGGTTGTTCAAACGAGCGGGCAGTTAAGGGATATAGCGGCTTCACGCTTGTTTCTGATAAATAGGGCCGTTCAAATGGCTGCAAATGCCAAGGATGACAAATATGAGAATAAAGTTGTCCAGAATATGATTGAAACAGAAAAAATATTGGTGGACAAAGGACTGACCCCGAAACAGGCCCGTGAAATATCTGCTTATAGAGTTTTCGGAGGGGTCAATGGTAATTATGGAACGGGTATAACCAATATGGTAAACAGTGGAGATCGTTGGGAAAACACAAAGGAAATAGCTGATGTGTATTTGAACAACATGGGAGCTTTTTACGGGAGTGAACAGGATTGGGAAAAGTTTGTGCAATTTGCCTTTGAGGCTGCTTTGACTAATGCGGATGTTGTTATACAGCCTCGTCAAAGTAATACGTGGGGAGCTTTGAGTCTCGATCATGTTTATGAATTCATGGGAGGGATGAATCTTGCCATAAAAACCGTTACCGGAAAAGAGCCGGATGCTTATCTTAGCGATTATCGCAATCGCAATAACACTCGCATGCAAGAAATAAAAGAAGCAGTGGGTATTGAAAGTCGTACGACAATATTTAATCCAGCATATATAAAGGAGAAAATGAAAGGAGGGGCATCTTCGGCCAATACGTTTGCGGAAATAATACAGAATACTTACGGGTGGAATGTAATGAAACCTGAAGCTGTGAATGAAAGCATGTGGAATGACATTTATGATGTTTATGTTAAGGATAAATTTAACCTTGGAATTAAACAGTATTTTGAAAGAGAAAATCCTGCTGCTCTCGAAGAGATAACTGCTGTAATGATGGAAACAGCACGAAAAGGTATGTGGAAGGCAAGTGAGTTTCAATTGTCTCAGACAGCGAAATTGCATGGAGAATTGATATTGAAGTATAAGCCGTCATGTTCCGGTTTCGTATGTGATAATACCAAGTTGTCAGAATATATAGCATCCAAACTTCAGAATAATATGGCGGAAAAGTACCGTAAAAGTATAAAAGATATAAGGGAATCCATGATAGAGGAAGGGACTGTAAAGAATGTAACTCTTAAAAAACAAATTGTAAACAACAATAAACTGAACGAGTCCAAAAATGTATTGAGCAATGTCATGGTAGCCATTGTATCAGTTATACTTATTACATTGCTACTTTTATTTGTCGTTAAACGAAAAAGATATTAAGGTGTCATGGAAATGCTTTTATTATTACTTATGTGTTTAGTTTCTTTAAGTTTTGTGGTCAAGATTTTCATATATGGGAAACATATATATGTTTTTGTATATGGATTAATATCGGCTTTATTTGTTGGATTGATGTATCCTTTGGCGATAGAACAGTCTAAGACCAAGATATCCGACTGGTTGTCTGATACAAATCTTATGCTAAATATATCAATATTGATATGCATAGATGTAATGATACAGTTGGCTTTTTGTCTTTTGTCGGTAAAGATTTATACGGATGAAAAGGTGAAAAAGAAAACGCTGTTTCTTTGCCGTGTCTTGGGCTTTTTGCCGAATTTGACCATATTCCCGACATTATTCGGTATATTGGTTTTTGTTGTATTTTCACTTCCAGGACAATCTTTTTCGCTTATTGCATGGTCTTTTGCAATAGTGATCTTCATGACCGTGCCATTGCTTTCCTTTTTAGTCGGAAGAATCCTTTCAACAAAGGAAATACGTTTTGAGCTCCTGTTCCTTTTAAATGTACTGATTGCAACTCTTGGAACAATAGCTACTGTAAACGGTAAAACGGCTGTGGAAGGCAGTAATTATATGGATTTTAAGAGTTTGGCTTTCTTTGTGTTACTTGTAATGATTGGAGCTTGTACAGGTTTTTTCATTTATCGCATGAAAATAAAAAATATATTTAATTCAAAAACATACTGATATGAAATTTATTTCTGACATCCTTTATTGGATTTCGACAGGACTACTTGTACCTGTCATTGTTTTGTTGGTTTTTATTTTTATACGTTCTCTTATTTTGATAGGAGGTTTTTTCGGGCAGTATATAAATGTTCGTAAAACCAATATGATTCTCCAAAAGGAATTTAACGGACTTAATGCGGATAACGTTGAGGAACTTTTTTTGCATTTACCCCTGGAAAACAGTTCATTGGTTGTTTCGTATATAAGCAGGATGCGCGACAAGAAAGATAATTCGGAGGAATTGCGCAGACTGGTTTCAGAGTTTGAAATAGAGGCTGATAAAGATTTGTCTTTATCTAACATGCTTGCCAAAATGGGTCCAATGCTAGGACTTATGGGGACTTTGATACCTATGGGGCCTGCTCTCGTAGGACTTGCTTCAGGTGATATATCTTCAATGGCGTACAACATGCAGGTTGCTTTTGCGACTACGGTAGTGGGATTATTTGCTGCAGGAATAGGTTTTGTTACGTATCAAGTAAAAAAACGATGGTATATGCGCGATATGGTTAATTTGGAATATTTAGAAGGATTGTTAAATAAAAAATATCTATCTTATGAAAAGAGGTAAATTGTTGCGAGATGAGGGTGACAATGATCCTATGAGTGTTGTCGGCAATTTGTTTGATGTTGCAATGATATTTGCTGTTGCACTTATGGTTGCGCTTGTTTCACGTTACGATATGACTGAAATATTCAGCAATGAAGATTACACAGTGGTAAAGAATCCTGGCAAGGAAAACATGGAGATAATAACGAAAAAAGGAAATAAAATAGAACGTTATGTATCATCTGAAAACTCTGAAAAGGAATCTAGTAGAAAAGGCAGGAAGATAGGTACGGCCTATGAGTTAGATAATGGGGAGATAATATATGTTCCTCTGTAATAACATTTTATTGAGAATTGACACTTTGTAATTAGTTATGGATTTAGGGGTATATTTTTTTTGGATATTCTCAATACTAATTCATTGACAGAAAGTTTTTTCCAAAGAAATTATTCTTGTTTGTATCATAGCAAAATGGATGAATCATTCCTACATGTGTTTTGTTTTTTTTTGACATTGAAGTAATGGTTACTTGATATTTTCTGCAAAAAGGATGAAAAAAAATTGTTTTTCTCGATGAAATAATTATCTTTGCAATGTTTAAATGGTTTAATTAAATATTTTTAGTCATGAAAAAATTGTTATTATTTGCGGTTGTGGCAATGTTTTCATTCTCGGCCGCAGCACAAACAGTAAAGACTGCAAAGGTCAGGATGCAGGTGTTCCAGACAACATCTTCGGATTGTAGCGTAACGCTTTCCGTGCCTGAAGAGGTGTGGGGTGATGGAACCGGTTATCAGTTTCTGATGGATGCGGACCACAACACTTTCGGAGGTATAATACCTGCTGAAGGACCGTTATCCTTGACGGATCTTACAGAAGATGTTTACGGCCAGTTTGAATATACGATACCGGAAGAGACCGAATTCTTTTTGAATACGGATATGATACTTGTTGAGGGAGATATGACCATAACGGTTCCTGCTGGTATTTACGACTATTGCATAACAAACCCTACGCCGAATGATGCGTATTGGATTGCAGGAGGAACGGATGCACGTGGAGATGATATAGAATTTACCCCTGGCAATCATTATGTTTTTACTGTTGAATATGTTGCATCTACCGGTGGAGATGATGTCACGATGGGATTGGACAAAGTGCAGAGTGTGGATTTTAAATTGTATCCTAATCCTGCAAACAACTATGTCATCCTTCAGGCCAAAGGTGTGAATGAGGATATAACCATAAGCGATGTTCAGGGAAGGGTATTGGAAAGGATTACACAAAGAGGAGACATCGAAATGAATATAGACCTATCCGCTTATGCGCAAGGCATCTATTTTTTGAAGATAGGTAATATGAATAGAAAACTGATAGTTCAATAAAAATAGGACGAGAAAATAGTTTTTTTTATGTAAAGGCGGACCTTGAAAGTCCGCCTTTGTTGTTTCTTTAGAAGAATATATCTCTTTCGCCTGCATCTATTTTGCTTAGATTATCCTCTATTTTTGGCAAGAGATCTTTTTTGTCAACTTCATTGAACATGGATTTTATCAGCTCCTTGCCTTTGCGTTTCGTTTCTTCGCTTGCGAAGTCTTCAAGATATTCGTTGAAGGTGAACATGGCATTTGGCAGACAGTACTGCTTTATAAGTCCCGGTTTTGCAAGCTCCATGAAGTCGCCTCCCACTCTGTGCTTGCGGTAGCAACCTGTACAGAATGAAGGTATGTAACCTGCATCTATCAGTGAAGATATCACTTCTTCCATGGATCTGTGGTCTCCTGTAGAGAATTGAGTGCCGCTTTCTTCTTCCTGATGTGCGTATGAACCGGGGTTGGTCTTGCTTGCTGCCGATATCTGGCTTACACCATACTTTATCAATTCATTACGCATGATATCATTTTCTCTTGTAGAAAGGATTATTCCTGTATAAGGAAGGGCTATTCGTATTATTGCAACCAGTTTTTTGAAATCATCGTCACTTACGGGGGCAGGTACCTTTTCTGCATCCGGAGCACCTATTGCAGGTTCCATTCTTGGAACAGACACTGTATGAGGTCCGCATCCGAAACAGCGTTCCAAATGATTTGCATGTTCAATCATTGCCAATACCTCGAATCGGTAATCTATCAGTCCGAGCAAAGCACCTATTCCTATGTCGTCTATTCCACCCTCCATTGCCCTGTCCATAACGCTTAGACGGTAAAGATAGTCGGCTTTAGGAGTGCCTGCCGGATGGAAATCCTTGTATTTTACAGGATCATAAGTTTCCTGGAAGCATACATAGGTACCTATCTTTTCGGCTTTCAGACGGGCAAAATCCTCAACTTCCATAGGGGCGAGTTCAATGTTTATACGTCTTATGTAGTCCTTGCCACCACGTTCTCTTACTCCGTAAGTAGTCCTTATCGCCTCGACCATATAGTCTGTTCCGTTTTTGTTGTTTTCCCCGCATATAAGCAATACTCTTTTATGACCCTGCTTTAAAAGAGCAGATGTCTCGTCGGCTATTTCCTGCATGGTGAGTATCTTACGCTTTATCAAACGGTTATCTTTTCTGAATGAACAATATGTACAGTTGTTGACGCATACATTGCCTGTGTATATGGGAGCGAACAATACTAATCTTTTGCCATATATGGCTTCTTTTACTTGCTTTGCACACTCCATTATTTTATGAATCATTGCCTCATCCTCTATTCTAAGCAATGCAGCCACTTCTTCGAGGCTAAGACCTTTGAGTTTTAGTGCTTTGTTCAATATATTGTCCAGTTCGTTTTCGGTAGGGATTTTACCATCTATCAATCCGTAGAGTTTATCTCTATCAATAAAGTTCTTGTTCCTTTCTTCGATATTCATTTTTGTTCCTCCTTGTATTTTGACATTATTGTTTTTACCTCGACAGAGTCCAAGCGACCAAGCGAACCTGTCAAGGCATTTATTTTATCCGTGGTGGTTTCCACTATCAAAGTTATTATGTTTAATCCTTTGGACTGAAGGGGCAGACCTTGTCTTGCCAAAATGAAATCGCCGTAGTCGGATATCAGTCTGTTTACTTTGCCCGCCACGGTTCTGTCGTGAATGACTATGCTTATAGTACCTATTCTCTTTTCCATCAGTCCGTTTACTTTTGGATTAGATATAATTTTGATGATATGAGCCTGCATTGAAGGACAGAGTTTTTTGCTTTGTTCTTCTTTGGAAGCATGTTGCAAATATAGAAAATAATATGGTATATATTCTGGGAATGGATGAATTTTGTAATTTTTTATGAGTATAAATCTCGAATTTCTAAGATTATTTGTCTACTTTCGCGTTTGATTTTTACGATGTTGTTAAATACAAAGAAATAATGAATATGAAAAAAACGATGACGGTTCTGTTTTGCTTTTTGTTTTTCTCTTTTGTCGCTTCTGCCCAGAGAATAGACGAAAAGGATTACAATGGTCAAAAAGATGTATCTGTTGTTTATTTTATCAGGGAAATAACACCTGAGAATGTTTTGAAACTTTATGAGACCTTGGATGTTGATTTCAAGGGCAAGACAGCGGTGAAGTTGCATTTTGGGGAAGACGGCAATAAGAACTATCTTGATCCGGAACTGACTCGACCTCTAATGCAGAAAATGAAGGCAACGTGGGTTGAAACAAATGTGCTGTATGTAGGAAAGAGACGTTTTACAGATTCTCATATTAAGTTGGCGAAGGAACATGGCTTTACATTCGCACCAATTGATATATTGGATAGTGATGGTGAGATAGATATACCGACAGACGGTATGGGTCTTAAACATTTCAAGAAAGTAAAGTATGGAAAGCACTTTATGGATTATGATAATTATATAATTTACTCTCATTTTAAAGGACATGGTTCGGCCGGATTTGGCGGAGCAATAAAAAATATGGCCATGGGATTTGCTTCTCCGGGAGGAAAAATGGCGCAGCATGCAGCTGATTTTCCGCAGATAAATAATCCTGAAAAATGTGTGGCATGCGGAAATTGTGTAAATAACTGTCCTGCCGAGGCTTTGAGTTTGGAAGGAGGAATACATATAGATACTACAAAATGCATAGGTTGTGCTAAATGTACTGCAGAGTGCCCGTTAAGGCTTTTTTCACCAAAGAAGGTAAGTCTTGAAGGAGATACGTTCCTTGAACGATTGGTTGAATACGCCTATGTGGGTTGGAGCAAGAAACCTATGGTGTTCATAAACGTATTAGCCAATATATCGGCCGTGTGTGACTGTTCGTCCAACGCACCAAAGCCTTTTACCGAGGATATAGGAATGGTCGCATCCAAAGATATAGTTGCTATAGAACAAGCTTCGTTCGATCTTGTAGCAGAAGGACACAAATGTGAAGATCCGTTTTTGAAGGAAAGCGGAAAGAGCGGTCTGCCACAGATTGATTATGCCTCCAAATTGGGAATGGGTAACAAGAAGTACGTTCTAATAGAGATAAAATAACAGCTTATAAATATTGACAGATGAGCAAATCAGAAAAATTCTTCCTCTTTGTCGTTGTTTTGTTGTTTTCTACTGTTGTCCTCAGTAGTTGCGTAAGAGAAGACGAATTTGCTCATGGAGACTATGTAAGGCTGAAGTTCAGCTCCGATACTATAACATTTGATACTGTCTTTACTACGGTGGGGTCGGTCACAAAAAAACTTATGGTTTACAATACTGAAGATGAACCGGTAAAGATTGATCGTATATGCTTGGTTAATGGTGCGAACAGTTATTATCGTCTAAATGTGGACGGTAGTACGGATTTGGTAGTGAAGGATGTTGAGATAGCCGCCAAAGACAGCATGTTTATATTTGTGAGGACGGAAATAAATCCAAACAATGCCAGTAATCCTCTTTTGATCTATGATTCGATAGCGTTTCTTTTCAATGACAAGGCACAATATGTAAGATTGGAGGCTTATGGACAGGATGCCTATTTTCACAAACCCGATCATTTTCTTTTGTCTTTTAATACGCAGACAAATCGCTATGATACTATAAGGTATTCTCTTGCCCATCAGAACTGCGAAGATAGAGGTATTGAAGTAGAGGGTAATCAGATTTATTGGAAAACAGACAAACCACATGTCATATTAGGAGTTTGTGCAGTGGATTCCGCATATACGCTTAATCTTGGCAGTAATGCAAGGTTGCATTTCGACAAGAATTCGGAGTTTTGGGTATATAATGCTGCAACATTGAAGGCAGAGGCAGACCGTGAGGCTCCTGTAGTGTTTCAGGGAATGAGGCTTGACGACTATTATTATAATGTTCCCTCTCAATGGAATTGTATACGTTTTATGGCGGGCAGTAAGGATAATGTACTGGATAATGTTGTCATAAAAAACAATATAATAGGGTTGATAGTGGATACTTGCGTGAACAGTTCTCCAACTTTGACGATAAGCAATACTAGAATCGAAAATTGTTCGAATATTGGATTGTATGCACGAGGTGCCAAAGTGGAAGGTAAGAATGTGATTGTGCAGAATTGTGGCAGTCATGCTGTGGCCCTTACCATGGGAGGAAGTTATGAGTTCATTCATTGTACGTTTGCAAACTATTGGAGCTATTCTACCCGTACCGATGCCTGTTTGCTTCTCAATGACTATTATGTTGATGTGTATGATGCTGTTCAATATCGTGAAATAGAAAGAGCTAACTTTCATAATTGTATTGTTTACGGTTCATTGAGCGAGGATGAAATGGAGCTTGATTTACTCAATGGGAACGTTGCTAACATATATTTCGGCAATTGTCTTTTGAAATATGCTAAGTGGCAGGATTATTCTTCCATTTTCACAAACTGTATTTTCAACAAATCCCCTTTGTTTGTTGATGTTGCCAATGGTAATGTGTGTTTGCAGAGTTCGTCACCGGCCATAGGCAGGGGGGATGGTGTGTGGAGTTATACGGTTCCTTATGATATAAATGGCGTGTACAGAAACGATCCTCCGTGTATAGGGGCATTGGAGTATGTTCCTTCGACAGACAGAAAAGCATTTGGTATATTGAAAAAACGATAGCTTAAAAGAGGTTGTAATGATATGAATGTTTCCGTGTTGCAAAAAATGAACTTTTAAAGCAAAAATACGAAAGGATAATTTTGTAACTTTGCAAACTGTTTTTTAATTGATTGTGGATAGGGATATATAAGTAATATTAATAAATACATTGATTTTAATTTTGTTGATACGATGACGAAAAAGTATGTTTATACCTTTGGTGGAAAGACTGCGGAAGGTAAGGCTGAGATGAAGAATTTGTTAGGAGGAAAGGGCGCGAATTTGGCAGAGATGTGTCATTTGGGACTTCCTGTTCCTGCGGGGTTGACTATAACGACTGAATGTTGTACGGATTATTATGCTAACGGCTGTCAGTTGCCGGATGATTTGTTGCCTCAGGTGGAAGAAGGTATAAAAAGGGTTGAGCAGGTTATGGGAATGATCTATGGTGACAAGGACAACTGTCTGTTGTTGTCATGTCGTTCCGGAGCGAGAAGTTCCATGCCGGGAATGATGGATACTGTTTTGAATATAGGACTTTGTTCTGCTACAATACCGGGATTGATAAAGAAAACGAACAATCCAAGGTTTGTATATGATTCATACAGACGTTTGATAATGATGTACGCCGATGTCGTAATGGAAAAGGCAGAGGGACTTGAACCTGCAAACGGAGTGGGAATACGTCGTATATTGGATGACATGCTTGACGAGTACAAATGTTCCAAATCATATAAGAGTGATACCGACTTGACTACGGAAGACCTGATGTATTTGTCTGAAGAATTTAAGAAGACGGTAAAACAATATATAGGAGTGGAATTTCCTGATGATGCGAGAGAACAGTTGATGGGTGGAATAAAAGCAGTATTCAAGTCATGGAACGGCAAGAAGGCTGTAGCATACAGAAAAATAGAAGGAATACCTGATGACTGGGGTACTGCTGTCAATGTTCAGGCTATGGTATTCGGAAACATGGGAGACAACTCTGCAACAGGAGTGGCGTTCACGCGTAATCCTGCAACAGGAGAGAATCTGTTTTACGGTGAATGGCTTGTGAATGCACAGGGAGAGGATGTTGTAGCCGGAATAAGAACGCCAAATCCTTTGAATGAAGATACTAAGAACGAACAAAACAGACATTTGCATTCCATGCAGGAGGCCATGCCTGAGATATACAAGGAGCTTTGTGATATAAGGACAACTTTGGAGAATAACTTCAAGGACATGTTGGACATAGAGTTCACCATACAGGATGGCAAGTTGTACATGCTTCAGTGTAGAGTTGGAAAACGTACCGGAGTGGCTGCCATGACCATGGCTATGGAGATGTTGGACGAAGGTCTTATAGACGAGAAAGAAGCGATAAGAAGAGTGAGCCCTACACAATTGGATGAATTGTTGCACCCTATTTTGGACAGTTCGGACGAAAAACACCATAATGTCATTGCACAGGGATTGCCGGCAGGACCCGGAGGAGCTGTGGGAATAATAACAATGACTAATGAGGGTGCTATGAAGCTTGAGTCCGAGGGTACTGCTTGCATATTGGTTAGAGAGGAAACCAATCCGGAGGATGTAGAAGGAATGAGGGCTGCTACCGGCATATTGACCGCCAAGGGAGGTATGACCTCGCATGCGGCTTTGGTTGCAAGAGGATGGGGCAAATGCTGTATAGTAGGTTGTGAGGCTTTGCACATAGACCAGAAATCCAAGACTGTCGAGATAGCCGGCAAAACGTACAAAGAAGGCGATGTATTGAGTTTGAATGGAACGAAGGGATTTGTTTATGACACCAAGGTCAAAATGATAAATGCGACTGAGAATCCTTTATTCCAGAAATTCATGCAGATAGTTGACAAATACCGTACGATGGGAGTGAGGACCAATGCCGATACACCTGAAGATGCTGCACAGGCATTGGCATTCGGAGCGGAAGGAATAGGATTGTTCAGAATAGAGCACATGTTCTACGGCGAAAATTCCGAATTGCCTTTGTCCATATTGAGAAAGATGATACTTTCAGGTTCCGAAGCGGAAAGAAAGAAATGGCTTGGAGAGTTGGAAGGACATATCAAGGCAGCGGTGAAGGGAACGATGAAGGTTATGGACGGAAAACCTGTTACATTCCGTTTGATAGACCCTCCATTGCATGAGTTTGTACCTCAGACCAAGGAGAATGTTGCGCTTTTGGCCAAGGAATTGCAAATAAATACTGAGGAATTGCACAAAAGAATAGAAGATTTGGAAGAGGTTAACCCTATGATGGGATTAAGAGGAGTAAGATTGGGTATCACCTATCCAGAGATTACCGAGACACAGTTCAAGGCCTTGTTTGAGGCTGAAGCAGAGCTAAGGAAGGAAGGCTTCAATCCATGTCTTGAGATAATGGTTCCTTTGACTGTTACGGCCAAGGAATTGAAACATCAGAAGGATATATGCGACAGGGTTCATGCCCAGGTGGAGAAGGCTATGAATGCCAAGATAAACTATTTGTACGGAACGATGATAGAGATACCTCGTGCAACACTTGTTGCGGACGAAATAGCTACGATAGCAGACTTCTTCTCGTTTGGAACGAACGATTTGACACAGATGACTTTTGGATTTTCAAGGGATGATGTCAACTCCATATTGGACAATTACCAGAAACACAAAATACTTGCAGCCGATCCGTTCCAGACATTGGATCAGGAAGGTGTAGGTCAATTGGTGAGGATGGGAGTTGAAAAGGGACGTTCCACCAAGTCCAATTTGAAGGTAGGAGTTTGCGGTGAACACGGTGGAGACCCTGCGTCTGTGGAATTCTTCTACAAGACAGGAATGAACTACGTGTCATGTTCTCCATTCCGTGTGCCTGTTGCAAGATTGGCTGCGGCTCAAGCTGCCGTTGTGGAATGATGACGGACCGATTTGTTGTTTTATTCATGATGGCGGGTGCCCTTGGGGCGCCCGCTTTTTTTTCTGCCGCTCCCGATTTGTGCAGTTTTGCTCCTGTTTCTTGTCACCTTGCCGCTATCATTGACAGGCAAGGCGGAAGCCACGATTGCAGACGCGGTAGGACGGGGTGTCAAGATTACGGCTGAACACCTGGCAGCTGGTAGAATCGAAGTTCCAACCGCCACCGCGATAGACCCGCCAAGAACCGGAACTCTGGCCTTTAGGGTTGGTCTGACTTTCGCTGATGTAGTTACCATACCAGTCGTAGCACCACTCCCCAACGTTTCCGCTCATGTCGTATATGCCAAGCTCGTTCGGACGCTTTGTCGCAACGTTATGTGTCCCGTTGCTGCTGTTACCGTAGTACCTGCCCACCGCGTCAATGCTGTCCCCTCCGCTGTATGTGTAACCCTCGCTTATATTTCCGCCTCTTGCCGCATACTCCCACTCGGCCTCGGTCGGAAGACGGAAGTGTTTGCCGGTAAGGGAATTGAGTTGCCTTATGAACTCATGGCAGTCCTGCCAGTTTACATTCTCCACAGGCCGTCTACCACCCTTGAACTTGGACGGGTTGCTGCCCATGACGGCCTCCCACAGTTCCTGGGTCACCTCGGTCTTTCCTATATAATAGTCCGAAAGGGTCACGCTGTGGACGGGCTGTTCGTCACCGTCGCCGTTGTTGCTACCCATTTGAAATGTACCGCCCTCAACCTTTACCATATTGAATGATACTCCGTTTAC
Organism: uncultured Bacteroidales bacterium; assembly: GCA_944320415.1. Lineage (GTDB taxonomy): Bacteria > Bacteroidota > Bacteroidia > Bacteroidales > P3 > Onthomorpha. The sequence continues at coordinate 457 of CALUHJ010000009.1, read as the reverse complement.
AATTATTGTCTCTACGTCCTTGGTGAATCCGTTTGATACCTCGGATGAATACAGGTCGTTGTATTGGTTGTTGCTGTATTGTTCGTATAAATAAAATCCAAGAAATCCCATAAGAACTGCTCCGAGTATGCTGAAGACAACTATTGCGGGGACGTTCCTTTTCTTTTTTTGCGGCATTGGGCTTGCGGGGCGTGTCTGCTCCCAGGTGCTTTGGGTGCGAGTTTGTTGTGTTTGTTCCTGTGTCTGCCGAGTTTGTTGTGTCTTGTCCGTTTTGGGTTTGCGGTCCAGAAGGGCGAGGAACTCGTCAACGGACTGTGGGCGGTCGCGTCTTTTGACCTGCATGCAGTGGCTGATGACCTCGAAAAGCCTTTCGGACATGCCGGCAGGTTTTGTCAACACTTCTCCGTCAGCCAGCAATGTAGATACGGGAGGTGTCGTTCCGCTTGTTATCTTGTAT
>CALUHJ010000008.1 GCA_944320415.1 uncultured Bacteroidales bacterium | reverse complement strand
CAAAAAAATCCGTGATAGTAGAATGGTATATCACGGATTTTTCATACTTTTGTATTGGATTGAGGCAACTCTTTCCAAGACATACGAAAAAAAGAAGAAGCGTTATGCTTATCTTGTACTTGAAAACGTAGGAAATTTTCAATTAGATGCAAGGATAGCATAGTGGTTCTCACGCATATAGCGTGGGCTGCTATTGTTACATCTGCATCTATGGTTTCCTACGACCTTCAAGTAAGAGTGTGGCTTTGTAGTTCACGCTTTTTCGTAGGTTGGACTAAAATGTTTATTAAATATAATACAACAAATTATGAAGAAGTTGATTGTATCATTCGCATTTGTTTTAATTGCTTTGACATCGTATGCTCAAAGTAGTTCCGAACACCTTACCTTTAAGGGAATTCCCATTGAGGGAAGTATGACTGAATTTTGTCAGAAGTTAAAAGCTAAAGGATTCACTTCTATTGGCAGTGAAAACAATCTTGCATTGTTTATGGGAGACTTTACAGGTCGTAATGCAACTATAGGTGTAACAGCTACAGATGATGGGAAAAGTGTATTTGCCGTAGCTGTGTTGTTTGACCCAAGTGGTGAATGGAATACGCTTGTTAATACTTATAACTATTATAAAGATTTATACACCCGAAAATATGGCAATCCGACTATTTCAAAAGAGAAGAACCCTGCCCATTCGGATTCCAATACAGCTTTAATGGCAGAAGTTCATCAAGGAACTGTTGTTTGGGGTAGTGCTTGGGAGGTAACAGGAGGAAACATTGAATTATCGATAGAAAAAACTTCTGGTATTTATGAGGGTATGGTAATGATTCGTTATCGTGATTCTCAAAATGTAGAAACTAAAATTCAAAAAGATTTAGAGGATATTTAGTATCCAATGTATGCGACTTATTCAAAATGTATCTGGTACATGAATAAGAAATACAATCCGTTAATTGTCAAATAATAACATAACAGAATTATGAAAAAGCTTTTCGTATTATTCGCTTTAATGGTTATAGCTTTTACATCATATGCTCAAGTCTATAAAATGTATAAGACTCGGAACTATCATAATCAACTTCGCTTAAATACAATGACAGGCGAAATACAACAAATTCAAGATGATGGTCAGTCTTGGGAAATTTGTAGTGCGAGAGAAATTTTAGGAGATAAAGAAGGACGATTTCGCCTTTATGAAACACAGAATATGTGGACATTCATAATGCTTGATACATATACAGGTAAGAATTGGCAAGTCCAGTTTAGTGTCAAGGGTGAGGATTACATGTTTGCTGCACCAATCAACATATTTTCTCTTGCATATCCTGAGAAGTCGTCAAATTGGACTAATAGATTTCAGATGTTTGCCACTGACAACATGTGGACATTTATATTGTTGGACTCATATAATGGACGACTATGGCAAGTTCAATATAGTACACAAGATTTAGACAACCTATTTTGTATTCCTATAAATAAATACGAATTAGTAGAAAATAACGAAAGGTGTATATTCTCTATTCAGCCACTGACAAGTATGTATCAATACTATCTTATAAACGATAATACAGGTGATATGTGGAAATTTCAGTGGAGTACTAAGGGGGATGATTATAGATGGATTGAAAGATTCAGATAAATATTACTTCCAATATGCAGCCATTGTTCATTTGGGTAATTTGTATAATTGCTATTTCGGTTATTGTAATAGCGATGGTACGAACACGCCTAAAAAACAAATCCAAAGAGCTTGCAGAAAAGCTAAACCATATATCTGCATATAGCGAGAAATCAAATTATGAGCAAGCAAAAGAGAGATTATCGGCTCTTAAGGAGGGGGCGTTTATAGATATTCCCTCAGACTTAAATAATGGCTTTTATGGCAGGGTAATCTCCGCAACGCAAGAAAAAGATTTCATCAATCATTATAAGGTACATTTCCAAGAGGCATATTCACTTCTGAAGAAACTTAAAGCCTTTAACATCACTCCATCAGAAACCATATCCAAATTCATTAACGACTTTGGAAGAATCAACAAACTTGTAAAACAACATAATGATGGTGTTATAACCTTTCTACTTGACACGCACAGGGACTTTTTCGACCATTGCCTAAAATACCCATTAGACAAGCAACAAAGACGCTCAATTGTTTCAGAAGAGGATAATTGTTTAGTAGTCAGCAGTGCAGGTAGTGGTAAAACCTCTTCAATTGTCGGTAAGGTTAAATATCTCACCGAAATCAAGGGTATAGCACCTGAAAGAATTTTACTTATCAGTTATACCAACAAAGCAGCAGCCGAACTAACCGAAAGAATGGCGACCAATGGATTGAAAGGTTACACATTCCATAAGTTAGCCATTGATATTATAGGCAAAACGACAGGTACAAAACCATCTATTTGCGACAATACAGATTCATTGTTTGTAGATATATATCACAAATTGTTAGATAAATCGTCTTTCAAGAAAAGTATAGTGGAATACTTTATTGATTACCAAACGAATGAAGCTGATTGGGAACAACGCAAGAATGAAAGACGGGAGCAATTATCAGGACTAAAGAATGTGCAGCTAAAGGCGATGTTCCCCGATATGGACGGCAGAGCCATATATGTGAGAAGTGAACAAGAACAAAAAATATGTTTTGCTTTGTCCTCGCTGGGAGTGAAATTCAGATATGAAGAACCATACGAACATCAATTAGCAGATGAGATGCACTCACAATATCGTCCCGACTTCTCAATATATTTTAAGCAAGGAGGAGTAACCAAACGCATCTATCTTGAACATTTCGGAGTTGATGAACACGGGCTTGTTCCTGCTTGGTTCGCAAAAGATAAGGGTATAACCTACGAAGAAGCCAATCAGAAATACAATGATGGTATAACTTGGAAGAAAACTGCTCACGAGAAATTTGGCACACAACTTTTAGTAACATCAAGTGCAGATTTCCATTATTCTGATATTAGGGATAAACTCCGTAAACTATTAGCTGAAGCAGGTGTACCAATTCAAGAAAAGACCGATGAGGAGTTATACGATTTAGTACTACCCAAAGGCAGCAAGCAGGAAAAGGCGTTTATACGACTTGTTGTTACTTTCGTTACATTGGTAAAATCAAGTTGTAAATCAGTTAAAGAGGTTTTGAAACAAGCCAAAAATGCAGATGATGAACGAAGTGTGTTTATCATCAAGAATATATTTCAACCTGTATATGAACGCTACATAAATGCGTTAAGCGATAGTAACCAAATTGATTTTACCGATGCTATTCTTCAAGCCACTGAGATATGTCGTACTTCACACCCTGTTGAATATGATTATATCATAGTGGATGAGTTTCAAGATATATCTGTTGACCGTTACAACTTCTTGAAAGTATTGCGAGAGGGTAATCCTCCTGCAAAGTTGTATTGTGTGGGTGATGATTGGCAGTCTATTTATCGTTTTTCGGGAAGTGATATGGCTCTATTCAATCAATTCCCCGAATATTTTGGAGCAACGGAGATAAACAAGATTGAAACTACATACAGGTTTGGAGAGCCTTTGGTTTCTTTATCGTCGAACTTTATACAACGCAATAAAGCCCAAATACAAAAGAATATCCATTCGTTCAGCTCAGAAATGAGAACCGAGTTGGAATTCTATGCTTATGATAGACGAGATTACTGCAATACGATAGGGCAACTTGTGGCTTCTATTCCATCGGATAAATCAATATTCCTATTGGGGCGTTACTCTTTTGATGATTACTACCTCTCTTTTATGTACCAATCAATTAAAGAGGGTAATAGATTCTACTATGTGATAGGAGGACGAAAAATAGAGTTTTTAACCGTACATAAGTCAAAAGGTCTTGAAGCGAATTATGTAATACTCTTACAATGCAATAAAGATACATACGGTTTCCCATCACAGGTGAGTGACGACCCTGTGCTTAACTATGTGCTCACTAAGAGCGACCAATTCCCATACGGAGAAGAAAGAAGATTATTCTATGTTGCAATAACAAGGGCTAAGATAAAAACGCTTGTATTATACGATAAGCGTTTCCCGTCTGTATTTGTGGATGAATTCTTGCACCCCGAAAAGGTGTCAGAAGAAAGCTATGTAAAGCACCCTAACGCCAATAAAAGATGGACAAGAAGTGCAGACCAATTTTTATTGAAACTGCACAATGAAGGTAAGAGTGTCAAATATATTGCAAACAAAATGGGTAGAAGTCAAACTTCGATTGTAATGCGATTAAACAAACTAAAAAAATAGTCGAACTTTTTCTTTGATGTACCTTGTGTGCATCGGACTATTCTATTATTTTTGTACACAGAAACGAGTTACTTGAAAGCAATTCAAGGTAGAACGCAGCAGATTGTACCGTTGCCAAGTCATTACCTCAAAAACGGGTAATTATCCCAAAGTCCTTTGTATAAGGTACTAACAGAAGTTTTCCAGAATTACGATAAATATTTCAACCCGCAAAATTTTTAAAGGATACAAAAAAACTCTTACGGTTTGGTTTAAAATGAATATGCAAATCCGCATAGAAGCGGATAAGAACCAACAAGAACTGCGTATTTATAGAAAACGAATGATAAATTTGCAAAATCCATATTCATTTATTTGGTATGATTAGAAAAAATATTGTATCCAAGAAATATCATTTGTCACATTGCCATGATTAGAAAAAGCGTTGTTTTTATAATGTTATCATTGTGTTACCTTTTCGGTTATTCCCAGCAAACATTATACATGGGAGTAAGCGGACACAATGAAGTTGTTTCAGACAATTGCGTATTATACGATGACGGAGGGAGCAATGGCAATCATTCGTCAAGGGTCAATGCGTCCTATACCATTCGTGCGACAAATCCTTCCTATCACTTTAAAGTGACAATCATATCAAAATTGGACTGGTTCGACTGGTTAAATTTTGACAAGGTAAGATTGGAAGTAATAAAGGGGGATACGTCCTCGACAGACATAATACAGCACTTATGGTACAGGGAAACATACATGTGCTATGTCGACTCGGATGTCGTAAGCGTAAAATTCACTGCTGATGACGATGATCCTCAGGAAGGTTTTGAGATTTATTTCGAAGCCTGCGACTGTATTCCTCCCTCCGATGTCCAATGTCAATACATAGATTCAACAACCGTACAACTCTCCTGGCAAGGTGAAGACAATGTTCCTTACACCATAGAGTACGTTGAAACATCAACAACTCATTATTACTACAAAACATTCGCAGATCCTTCATATCAGGTACATACTGTGCAAAGCAACACAAATTCTGTAACAATAACAAACCTGACACCCAATACCGGAATAACATATCACGTTTACGGAGAAGATTGCAACTCGGTTGACAGATGCGGAGTATTGGGAGAATACTGCGCAAGCATAGAACCGGAAAATGTTACGTACACAATCGGCGATGACTCCATATATTTCAACTGGGATGATGTAGAGGGCGTCAATTGGTTCTTCGCAACAGAACCGGATCTTGAAGACTATGATCCGGTTTCTTCAAATCATTTGGTTTTACCTAAAATTTGCAATCAAAATACACGTGTTATTATTGTCGGGACATTAGGAGATTCTCCTATGAACTGCTGGAATATTCATAGTACTAACAACTTATATACACAGGATGTGTATTTCGGATGTCCTGAAGTCAACATTGCATGGTGCAAGGACATATCACACAATTCAATAACCGTGTGGTGGGAAGATATAGACACCATTGATTATTATGTTGTAGGTTATAAAGAAACGAACAGTTCTGATAATGTTACATATTACGACACAATAGCAAGAGGAATTCAAGAATGCACCATAAACAACCTTAAGGAAGCTACCGACTACACTTTCTTTGTTTATACGTTATGCGATGAATGTGAGATTTCTCCGGGAACATCTTTCCAATATAAAACAACTTTAGAAAACTGTTTGGACTTTACAAATCTTATAAACTTAAACACAACATATCTGACTTGGGGAAACTATGAAGATCCATATTATGATACAACATATCAGAATTACAGACATAACGGATCGAACGGAGCATTTTGGGGCTCTGAGCGACATGTTTTAAACATAGATACCAATGAATATGATGCCCATACAAATTATCAACTTAGAATAATACCTCCGGGAGAAAAAGCATCCATAAGATTGGGTAACGACAACATAGGTGCTCAAGCTGAAAGCATAGCCTATGAATACTTTGTAGATTCAACTGTAAACGACATGCTTATACTGAAATATGCCGTTGTGCTGCAAGACCCTGATCACGACAGAACAAACCAACCACGTTTTACTCTCGAAATACTGAATGAAAACAATCAATTGATAGATTCACTGTGCGGATTTGCCGATTTCTATGCAAGCGGAGACTTAGGCTGGAATTCGGTTGAGGAAAACAACTCTACTACATTATGGAAAGACTGGACAACAATAGGCATAGACATAGCTCCATACCATGGGACAACAATCAGAGTCAGGTTAACAACCTATGATTGTGCAGAAGGAGGTCATTTCGGATACGCTTATTTTCATCTTGACTGCGGCAACAAACGAATATACCTCGTAAACAGATGCGATGCGCAGGATTCAATTCACTTGGAAGCGCCTCTGGGATTTGAATATGAATGGAGAAAAGAGAACGACCCGACTATACTGTCAACCAATTACGATATTCTTGTTCCAGTCGATACAAACGTATATAATTGTAAAGCGTCATTTATAGGAAAACCTGAATGCAACTTTACCATATCAACAGTATCAATAGAGGTTGTTCCTTATTCTGTTGCCGAATATGAAATAGATTCATGCAAAAGTGAAGTCAAACTGACTGATCTAAGCTATGTTTATTATGATACAGCATACTCAATTTATACGTATCAGATGGTAGATTCTGTTTTTTGGTTGTTCGACGACAATACCATTTCACACGACAGCATAACAACCAGATATTACCCTGATAACGGTTATTACGAAATAAGACTTGTCTCTCTATTGTCCGATTCTTATTGTTCAGATACGCTGCTCATTCCTATCAACATAGATTTCAATGCAGTACACATCTTAGGTCCAGATACTGTTTGTCATAACAATTATTTTGATCTCATCGCTGAAAGAAACGACGAAACAACATCCAACGAATTATCTTTTTTATGGAATACGAACGAGACAACTGACACAATTACGGTTTTGTCCAATGAAAGCGGTCTATTCAGCGTAAGTGTTAAAGAAAACGGAGAATGCCGAGGTACAGCAAAAAAATATGTTACCGTATATCCTTCCTATTTTGATACAATATATGCTGAAATATGTACTGGAGAAACATATACGGATGACAATTTCACAGAAAACGCAACCGGATTCTATACAAAATCGTTCAATAACATATACGGTTGCGACAGTACATTTTGTTTGAATCTTACAGTTTTTCCAACTTATAACGATACGATATATTCGCAATTATGTGGAGTAGCATATGATGACAACGGATTTTACGAAACATCTTCAGGTATATACACCAACCATTTGCAAAGCATAAACGGCTGCGACAGTATTACAACCTTGAATCTAACAATTTTCCCAATTTTTTCGGATACAATAGATGGGGAAATCTACAGAGGCTCTTCATATACTGCCCACGGATTCAATGAAAAAGAAAATGGAGAATATGTACAAATTTACACCGATATAAACGGTTGCGATAGCATTTACGTTCTTCACCTCAACGTAATAAGTTTGATGTTTCCAAACATGGTTTCCGCAAACGGGGATGGCATCAACGATGTCTTCGAAATACACGATTTGTTGAATCAAACTTTCTTTACAGAAAATGAACTGATTATATATACACGTCACGGACGTATGGTATATCATAAAAAGAACATAAGCCGGTACGAAGACTTTTGGTCTCCAGCCGCAACCAACTCCGCAGCTGGAACTTACTTCTATCGCTTCAAGGCTAAAGGAAAAGACAAATCATTTGATTTCAACGGAACTGTGGAAGTTTTTCGTTAAAAGAATACCAACCTATTCAAATCACGGTTTTTATCACCGTTATATCAAATGTTTTTGTACTTTTGCACTTTATTTGAAAAATGTAAAAGTCAAATTTCAAAAGTATCACAACAATGAAAGATTCAACAAAATATTCAGGCAAAACACGCCAAGAAAGTGACCTTATCGGCACAAGAGAAATCCCTGTTGAAGCTCTTTACGGAGTACAATCATTGAGAGGATTCGAGAACTTCAAAATATCAGGCAGACTGATGAACGACTATCCCAACTTTATCAAAGGAATGGCCTTGACAAAGAAAGGAGCAGCCGTTGCAAACCACAAGCAAGGCAAATTGAGCGATGAACAATTCAAAGCCATATCTCAGGCTTGCGACGAACTGTTCGAGGGAAAACATCACGAGTTCTTCCTGTCCGACATGATTCAGGGCGGTGCAGGAACTACCGTTAACATGAACGCAAACGAAGTACTCGCCAACAGAGCATTGGAAATAATGGGAAAAGAACACGGACAATACGAATTCTGTTCCCCTAACGACCACTTGAACGCGTCACAATCTACAAATGATGCCTACCCTACCGCTTTCCATTTCGGATTGTACCTTGAGAACAGAAAACTTGCAGAAGCCTTGAACAAAATAGTTCTTTCGCTTGAGGCAAAATCAAAAGAATTCGCACACATCATAAAAATGGGAAGAACCCAGTTGCAGGACGGCGTTCCGATGACCTTGGGACAAACCTTCCAAGCCTTTGCCAATTTGTTGAAAAGAGAAATAACCAACTTGGATAAAGCTGCGGACGAACTGTTGTGCATAAACATGGGAGCTACTGCAATAGGTACAGGAATATGTTCAGAACCTGGATACAGCGAACTTTGCGTTGAAGCTCTAAGGGAAATAACCGGATGGAACGTTCGCCTTGCAGAAGACCTTGTAGAGGTTACATCAGACACCTCTTCCCTGGTAGGATATTCATCAGAATTGAAAAGAATAGCATTAAAGGCCATAAAGATATGCAACGACTTGAGACTGATGGGTTCCGGTCCAAGATGCGGAATACACGAACTGTTCCTTCCTGAAATGCAACCGGGTTCCTCAATCATGCCAGGCAAAGTAAACCCTGTCATACCTGAAGTGATGAACCAGCTTTGCTACAAGGTTATAGGTAACGACACTGCCGTAATGCTCGCAGCAGAAAACGCCCAGTTGGAATTGAACGTTATGGAACCGGTATTGGTTTACTGTCTGTTTGAATCAATCAACCTGTTGACCAACGGCTTCGATACACTGAGAACATTGTGCATAGACGGAATAAAGGCCGATGCCGCAAACTGCGAACGTCAGGTCAAAGGCTCAATAGGCATTGTCACTGCATTGAACCCTATAATCGGATACAAAAACTCCACGAAAATAGCCAAGGAAGCGGTACAAACCGGCAAAGGAGTTTATGATTTGGTTCTTGAACACGACATATTGTCCAAGGAGGATTTGGATACAATCCTTAAACCTGAAAACATGATAGCTCCCGTAAAGCTTGACATCAAGCCTAAACACTAAAACAACAAAACAAATTCATAACAATCAGAAAGGTGTGCACGTCTTGTGTGCACCTTTTTTCATACTAAAAAAATGAAACTTGATTCCGTCATATCAGAATCAAGTTTCATTTTTTTGAATTCAGAATTCATTTTTTTCAAATCAAATTCCGGAAAACCGAAATCAGACCCGAATTATTTTATGTTCAATTTCTGTCTCATTTCCGCGCTTAAGGCGTTCTTGTTAACCTGGAAATCTATCGTCTTGTACCTTACGAAAGCTTCCGAAGCATAGAAATATCCGTCATAGATATTCTCTGCCGCCCACGAATTCTTCACCTTGTAGAATTTTGTTCCCTTCTGGTCCTTGTATATTCCCACAATCTGCATTCCATGGTCATCAGTGGTTTCAAAATTGTCAAAAGCCTCCTGACGCATTTGCTGTGTTATGGTTTTTTCCTTTGCCGTTCCGTCAAACGAATAGGCCATTTTGGCTTTTTCAGCGGCAGTAAGCTTTTCCCATCTGTCTCTTTCGCTTCCCGTCAAGTCAACCTTTTCCTCGTCAGGCACTATTGCAACTCCGTTTTTCCATGAAAAGCCCTTTTCACTTACATCAGCACCCCAACCGATGGTGTATCCGTTCATTATCGCTTCGTCTATTATTGACATCATTTCATCCAACGGCACATTGTAAATTGAAGCCATGGCCCAGTTGTCAGGTATTTCTATTATGAACTTCTCGTAAAAAGGATGGTGAGTGAAAGAACCTATCTCTATATAGTCGTCAAAGTTCAATCCAAGGCTTTGTGCAAAGGATTCAGGCGTGTATTCCTTGCCCTGATATGTGAACTTCTCCGGCATAGGTCCGAAATAAGCGTCCAACACCGCGTTGAAAGCCGTCTTCCATGCTGGAGTTATAGTCTGGGCGTTTGCTATAGGTTTTACAATTGCCTCCAATACCTTGTCCAGTTCGGAATGGTCGTGTTTATTCTTGCCATAGTTCAATCCGGGATAAACCTCTTCTGGAACTATACCGTATTTCTTTATCATGGCAGGAATATCAGGAAAACCGCCTCCGGCAGCAAATGTGGCGTTGCCGTGAAGTCTCACGTATCTTTCGGCCTTTTCCATATAGGCATTGCGGACTATCCACATTTCGGACAAATCATATTCTCCCTTACCGTTCTTCAACAGTTCGGATTCCAACAAGGCAACACCCGAAAAACTCCAGCATGTACCGGAACGGTACTGATCCTTTATGGAAGAAGCAGGATTTTCCTTTACAAGGGTAAATTCATAACTCTTTTTGTCCTCTTTCTTTTTGTCTTTCTTCTGTGCAAAAGCCGTGGATGATACAAACAAGGCCAATGCAACCAAATAAATAATTTTTTTCATCGCTTCTATCGTTTTTTATTGTTAATTCATCAATACAACAGGCATGATAAGCATAAGGATATTCTCCTGAGTTTCCTCTGCCTGCTCGTCATACGGATATATTATGCCGGCCCTGTCCGGTGTGGACATTTCCATAAGCAGCATTTCGGTATCGACATTGTTCAACATCTCGGTAAGGTAATTGGCATTGAATCCTATTTCCATTTCCTCGCCCTGATAGTTGCAGTTCAGTTCTTCCCTTGCATCGGTAGCCATATCGGTATCCTGAGCATAAATCAACAGTTTGTTGCCGTTAAGTCTGAATACGACCTGATTGCTTGTCTGACTTGCAAAAACAGCAACACGCTTTACCGAATCATACAACATGTTCCGGTCTATAATAAGCTTGTTGGGATTGTTTGAAGGTATGGCCGCGTTGTAATTGGGATATTTTCCGTCTATCAAACGGGAAACAAGCGTATAGTTGGAGAAGTCGAACCTGACATTCGTTTCATTGTTTTCTATTACCACATCAACATCCTCCTTGTTGGATATCAACAACTTGTTCAACAATGTCAAAGGCTTCTTTGGAAGAATATAACTTCTGTTTTCATCAACACTGCAATCAGTTCTTGTATATTTCACCAGTTTGTGGGCATCCGTTGCAACAAATACTGTACCTTCCGTTGTCTGCTCGCACAATACCCCGCCCATCTGAGGTCTCAATTCTTCAGAACCCGTTGCAAAAATGGTCTTGGTTATTGCCTTTGACAACACACTTGAAGATATCACGCTTCTTTGAGGATTCTCCAAATCAATTGCCTTCGGATAAGCATCGGCGGACTCTCCCAAGAACTTGTATTTTCCTACTCCTGCGTTTATCTCTACCGACAAATCCTCCTTTACGGATATATTCAATTGTTGATTGGACAAGTTGCTGACCGTTTCCAACAATATCTTTGCAGGTATTGCTATTCTGTCAACAGACGTATGTTCAACCGTATCCAAATCAAGTCTTACGGATGCGGTTGTTTCCAAATCCGAAGCTTTAATTGTCAAGGTATTACCATCAAGTTCAAACAAAAAATTCAGCAATATAGGCATCGTTCTGCTCGAAGGAATCACACCCGATATTGCCTGCAACGAATGCGACAATGTCGCCCCATGAATTATGAATCTCATATCTTATGATTTTTTAATTATTCATCATGCCATCAATTCCCGCTTTTGAAATAATAACTTGCGGGATTCATCAGATTATCCAATACGAAGAATTGAAGAATCAAGGTATCCTTGTTTTGACTGTGTATGCCATAGCAACGGTTTACATCGAAAATATTGTAAAAATCCTCATCATTCTCCGCTATGCTTGTAGGGTCATATAATTTCGAATACGTTGTAAGCTTGTTTTCTTTTCCGTTCTTGTCCTTTATGGTAAAGACAAATGCAGGGGCTTTTGAGAAAATCGTATCCTTTTCAATATCGGAAATATTCTTTGCAACGCTTTCGTAATTAAGTTCAAAGCAACTTGACAAAAGTGCAACAACCTTTACCGTATCGAACTCAGTGAGTTTACGATTGCTTTCAAGAAGACGAAAATCAAAACCGTCTCCGTTTTTTTCCAGTTCAAAACTTTCCTTTTTATCGTTCGGAATCTCCACCTTCACGGATACTATATCGTCTTTTCCATATTTGAACACGGCATGCGACCTCCAGTTATCCTCAACGGCGGAAAACCTTGTGGAAAGATTGCCCTTAAATCCTGGAATGTGGACAACACAAGGGTCGTTCTCTCCTTTGAGCATTATATAGCTGCCCATATTGTCCTGACTCTCCATTCCTATGTAAAAAACCCTTGTAAGTCTTTCCTTCTTGAACAGTTTGACAAAACCGAGACTTACAAGATAATCATCCTGATAAACCTGTACTTTCTGGCCACTTGAAGCCAATTGTTTTATTATATTATTCCTGGCCGCCCTTGCTATGGGCTCTCTTATCCTCATGTTTTCAAAAGTAAACAAAAGTTCGTCAACCACCGTCTGATTGGCAGGTCGTCCATTCACCTCCCAATCATTCTTCGCCTTCTTGACAAGACTCAACCTGCTTCCGTCCTTATCCTCTATTATAACCTTGCTTATCGTATCAGCATCCTCGATATGATAGTTCTGTTCTATGGTAGAACCATCCCTCGTCAAAAGAATAAAGGCCGTAACCCCACACAAAACAACGCAAACCGATATTATCAACCAGTTTTTCCTCTTCCTACTCAATCGCATCTTTTCTTCCTTTTTTATTTCGCACTCTCAAAACAACTCTTTCTGTATATCTTTTCTTCCTGAAAACAATTACAAGTACACCCATCACCATAACAAGAACCACCGGCAAGACCACATTTACCACCTGCCAGAACACACGTTCCCTTTCTATCTTGGCAACATCCAGTTTCCTCATTATGACCTCGCGAGAACGCAACGGTATCAAATCCTTGTCCCCACACAAATAATTGACACAGTTTATCAGAAATTCCTTGTTGCCGTACATCTGTCTTGTATACTTATCGTATCCAAGCGGCACCATTCTTCCGTTTATGAAATCATTACGCACCAAATCCCCGTCGGAAACGACTATCATGGATGTAGGCTCAGATTCTGTCCTGAAGGCTATCTGCGAACTTGTTTCCATCGTCTGAGTAAGCCTGTTCTTGAACGCCGATACGAATTTTCCCTCCAGAAGCATGGCAACAGCCTGACTGCCGGAATTGAACAAACGCGGATCCTGCTTCTGCTTCAACATCCTCAACGAAACGTCAACAGGAGCATTCAACAGTCTCGTACTGTTTGAGGTTGTTAGCAAAACAGTCTTTTCAGCACTGCTGTACGTAGTATCCATTGTGGAAACGAATTCCATCTTCACAGGACTTATCTTGTCAGTCACTATATGATCCGGATTCGGATTTATTTCCGGAAAGAAATTCCAAGGATAATAAGTCATCTGCGGCGTATTGTCCTGATACTGTCCCGTAACTATCGGAACTTGTGCACACTGCATATCCATGACAAGGTTCGTATTGAGTTTGACACCGTACCTGAACAGTATGTCGTCAACTCCCGTAAAATTGGAACCTGCATAAGTGCTGGCCTTGGACTGAAGACTGTCCATCGAGGCAGTAAGAGGATCCAACAACCACAAAATCCGTCCGCCGTGCATTACATACTGGTCTATTATATACAAATCCTTGTAGGAAAAAATAGAGGTAGGTTTGGCTACAATCAAACAGTCATACTTGTTTTTTATTGTCACCTTGTTCTCGTCAACACTGTCATAAACCCTCTCGGTCAAAGCATTAAGCTTTTCGTTGATAGTTACAGAATCAACCCTGTAACTGTCGTTAAGGGAAACGATAAAGTCATATATGTTCTCTATCGGCCACTCCCCGTGTCCGTAAAGAAAGGCCACCTTTTTCTTGTTGTCGTTGGCAAGCGAACGCATGGACGAGTATATGTTGTACTCCAGATTCTGAATTGACCCTCTTATTATACCCTCTCCCGTAAGCCCGCTCTTGGTGCTTATCAAGGCGGTCATCGTCCTGCGTCCCTTATAGACAATTTCAACATAAGGAAAGATATATTGCTGTACCTGTGCATTGTTTTTGGTTGTTGTGGTAAGCAATGGCGAAAAACCTTTCTCAAAAAGTCTCTGATAAAATTCATCCCTGTCCTTCTTGTCCTTGAAATTGTTGGGATCAACAAACTCATACTCTATTCCAGAATTGTATGCCCTGAACTGATTCAGCAATTCCCTCGTGGCATTCCTCAATTCCTTGTATTCGGCAGGTATGTCCCCCTCAAGATAACATCTGATGAAAATAACCTCATCCAAATCCTTAAGCATCCTTTTAGTGGAATCGGACAGACTGTACCTTTTCTCTTCGGTAAGATCCAGACGGGTGAATACATAATAGCCGACGACATTCAGAAAAATTATGAATACCAACCCCAACACGAGTTGCAGTATATGAGTACGCTTTACATCGGCCTTAACGCTTGCAGGTTTAAAAAGTCTTTTCCAAAAATTGCCTTTCATAGTCCTCTTGTTTGATTGTTATTTCTGCCAGTTCCTGCTCTCCAAACTCAATTTGGTCAACAGAATAAAAAAGGAAACCGCACTGAGGTAATATATGACATCCCTCGTATCTATTACGCCTCTGCTTATGGAAGAATAGTGATAGCTTATGCCGAAAGACTTTATCAACAAATCTATGTCCGAAAGAAAGGGAATGTCCGAAAGAAAATCGAAGCCTATGTACATGAAAAACGAAAGAACAAGAGAAAACACAAAGGCGACTATCTGATTGTTGGTCAAGGATGAGCAGAAAATACCTATGGATACGAAAATGGCACCCAAAAACACCAGTCCAAGATAAGAACCCATTATTCCGCCCAAATCCAGATTGCCTTTTGGCAAACCCAACTGATAAACCGCAACGATATAAATCAATGTAGGCAGAACGGAAATGACAACCAGAACAAGACCCGCAAAAAACTTGGCGGTTATGATTGAAATATCGCTCAGAGGTTTTGTCAACAACAGTTCTATCGTGCCGTTCTTCTTTTCCTCAGCAAACATCTTCATGGTTATTGCGGGTATGAGAAAAAGAAAAACCCATGGGGCAAGAACAAACAGACCATCCAGCCCCGCAACACCATAGTCAAGCACGTTGAACTCCCCTCCTATAACCCAAAGGAACAATCCATTGACAATCAGAAACACGATTATCGTCATATATCCTATCAAGGAAGAAAGGAACGAGCCTATCTCCTTTCTGAAAAGTACAAACATAAATCCTATATGTGTTTACAAACTTGCAAGTTGCGAAATTACAAAGAAAAATCAGTCCGCACAAGAAAATGAATATGCTTTTTTAAACCACTTGTTCACATTGGATTTCCGCTCAATCAAAATACGTTTCCACAGAATCAAGTTTCAAAAAAATGGATTCAGAAAAGAAAAAAATCTTTTCTGAATCCATTTTAACCGAATCAAATTCCGTTTTCTACAATGTAAGTCTAAGTGCGAACCCTCCCTGTGTGGTTGAGCTCGGATAGGAATTCGACACGAAAGGAGTGTTCATCGTCATCTCGAAATATGCTCTCAAAACAATCTTCTCCGTAAGGGAATATTCTCCCGAAAGATTAAGGTTCATCACCTTTGAACCCGAAGATACAAGATTGACATTCTGGTCTATCTTTCTCAAGGTTGTACGGTTTATGTTAAGGGAGAAATCCGCCCTCACCAATATGTCGCTCTTGAACTGTCTTGAATTGGACCCTCCCATCCTTATGTTGAGTTCCACATCCTTGAATCTGTATCCGCCACCTATTACATAGGATATTCTATTCACCTCCGTCAATTGGGAATTGGAGAATGAAAGCGATACATTACGGTCTTTCCTCAACTCGAAATTCGTCTGGAAACTGTTTTTCAGGTTAACGTCCACTTTCAAAAGAGGACTGAACTGTTCGTTTATCGTAACCTGGTCAATGACATCTTTGGCTATGAAATTGTTTGTAAGTTCGTTTCTCACCCATTCCGTACCGTAATCATACCTGTCATCCAAAGGCACCCTCACATCCGAGGTAAAGGCACCTATGTTGTAGTCGCAGGTGTAATTGGAGGACAATGTAATGGAATTAACCCACTTTTTGAACACCTCCATCTTGCCCAGACCGGTATATGTTATCTTCCAGTTCGGCATAGGTATTGCAAGGAAAGGCGACAAGGATTGTTTGGCCGCATCCTTGCCCATGTATGCGGACAGAAAGGCAGGAATAAGCACCTGTTGGCTTACTGCACCATATCCGTCCGGATAAAGTTCCCCGTTGACCGTATCCCTTATCAACTCTCCCGTGTAACCGGGATTGGCAGCCGAATTTGCAGCGGCGAGTCTCCGCGCTATCTCTCCCCTGTTTGCGAGGAAGGTTTGAAAGACCGAGCTTACATTATCCTCATCCACCGAAGCAAACATTGTTCCTATGGCTATGACGGAAATACTGTACCGACCAGTATTCATGGGTGAAAGAGGACCGGTCACTTGTCCTAGTTCCTTGTCGAATTTATAGTAAGCACTGAAAATCTCGCTTTTGTTCCGTTTGAAGGTAAGGTCTATGTTGAATTCCTTGAAAGGTTCAATCTTTACCTGTGCGTTTATGTTTTCGGTACGTTTTTGATTAAGCGCGGTATTGAGCATGGAATCCTGGCTCAACCAGCCGTTTCTTATGGCTCTGTCTACAACGCTCAAATCCTGGGAACCGAAAATGAAACCGAATCCTGGAGCGAAATCCTTGTCCGGTGTACTGCCGAGCCATTTTGCAACTGGCATGAAACCGGGAAGGCTCGTTCCTTCGGTCAGACTGTAATTAAACGATGCGGATTTCACACCGGTAACCAACCTTATGCTGTAATTCAACACCTTCTTCAATATCTTTGTTGTTGCAGATACGGTATCCTCCGGGTTTTCCTCTTCCTTGTTCTTGTCATCCTTTGACTTCTTGTCCATCTTTCTCGGAACAAAAGAACTGAAGGAAGAGTTCTTCTGCAATTCGTCGTATGCCTTTTTCACTATCGGTATTTTGTTGTATATGGTCGTCAGGCTGACATTGGCCGTTGCGGAAATACGGCGGGAATTCTCAATATTGTTTCCAAGAGAACGCGTAGCCTCGGTTGCTCCAATGAACTTGTATGTTCCGCTGTAAGAACCGTTAAGTCGAACCCAATCGAAAATCGGTATTTTGTTTATAGGGACATTGACATTCAACTTGTAGTTTTGCGTAAACTGCTGAGCTCTTCCGAGTTCCAAAATAGAACTCCAGACCGAATCCTTTTTCTCTCTCGTATCTATTCTTCCACGCGGCTCCTCTATAAGAGAATTGACGGTGGCATCATATTCGAATTTGATGTTTGAGGTTAGATCGTATTTGAATGTATAAGCCCTGTTCATGTAGAACTGTTTGTAATAATAAGGTTCCATGATAATCAACCCCTGGCTTTTAGCCCTTAAAAGCGTCTCCTCAAAGTCTCTTATTATTTCCGTCCTGAAAGAGAATGATTTCGGGTAATAATAAATTGTCATGTCTCTCAAAATTGCAAATGCCTTAGACTTGAACAGCTTTATCTTAGAGAATGGTTTCCAACCCTTTGAGCTGACATCATACTGATAGGCAAGCGACCCTCTGTGCTGTATCTTGGTATTGTGGTCTATATCGACGTCTCTCATATATGTCGAAGAATAGGAATAGGATGCATTCCAGTTTTCTATGTCGTAGAAATGTCTTTCCAATGCTCTGTCTCCCAGACGATCCTTTCTTATGTTCATCAGACTGAAGTTTTTCCTGCTGACATAATCCTGCACCAAATGTCTTATGGAATCCCTTTCTTCTTCCGTACGGTAGCTCAACAAATCGTTTTCCAGCTTGACATCAGGATCCAAAGGGTTATATTTGGGATTACTTACAGACTGTGAATAGTCGAAATGTACAGGCAATCTGATTCCCCATTCTTCAGGGAAGAATTTTCCCACTTCTATGTTTGTTGCAAAATCCAATGTTCCCACATTGTCCTGAGATATTTCGGATACTTTCTGTTCCAATGTTCCAAAACCTGCCGAACGATATGATGCAGCAAGGGACACATCTCCCAAATCTGCCAGATTTGTCCTTGCAAAACCAGTTGCAGCCCAACCTCCCGAGCGGTTGAAATCCGTAAGTCGCAATTCGTTTATCCATATCTCCGCAGATTTTGGAAGCATGTCGTCATTGTCGTTTTCGTTTTGTTTTTTCGGATTTCTCACTCCAATCATTATCACCTTTACTCCTGCAATATTAGGCATTCCCAGTACTGTCAGTTTTTTTCCGTCAACAACCTCATAGTACGGAATCAAGGATGAAACAGTCTGGTCTCCGCCTCTAACCTTTTCATTACGGTTTTCCTTTACCTTTACCAAACGTTCCAAATCTATATCAACCTCATTGTCTGTCGGCCAAATGGCTTCTCTATTGCTTGTGCCGGTGTACCAAGGTGTAAATGAAAGAGGCACTTCATATTCATAATAATTATTGGTAAAATCCGTTCCCAGACGCACGAAAAGGGTCATATCGCCTTTCTTATAGTCGTCAAACTCATTCAGCTGTTCGGCATGGACGAACATTTTAAGCCTTTTGTACTGACGGATATCCAATTCTGTTGTCTTATATATTGCACGGGCATCTCCATCTGCCAAATCTCCTATTTTCATACTTTGAGCCTGCTCGTTCATATTTGTCATGGAGGTTGTACTGTACATCTTTTCCCTGTCTATTCCAGGAGGCAGTACATACGGTATAGGGCTTCGTTTTCCGTTTTCCTCAATATTTACGGAAGCAACGGTAAATGTGGTATTTTCAGTTTGTTCTCCTCCTGGGTAAATGCCGGGTGACAGCAGGTTATCGGTATATTTTCTCCATTCTCCGCTGACAAGTTCGAATGTTGCAAAACGCAAAATGACCGGTTCTTCAAATCCCTTAAGGAAAAGCCTCATAAATCTTATCGATTGATAACCATTGATTGTTCCAACCGTTCTGTGAGGTTCTCGTATCGGTATCTTGAACTGATACCATTTGCAATCAGTAGTCGTTCCATTAGGCAGGGAAATATTATTCGCTTCCTGTATGTCGGTAATGCAGTTCTTGCCGACAACCATGTCTTCAGGGTTTATGTCAATTACATATTCGTAATAATTCTCAGCTTCCGACAATGTATTATCCTGGTTTATGTCCTCGACATTAGGCAAAGAAGTGGCTTGGGAAGAATAATCAGAATTGTCTGATACGACCGAGGAATTACCCTCCGCATTATTGTATTTCTTGTAACGTTCAACTATCTTGATGTCGTTCTGATCATATTCCGCACTTCTGAAATACATAAAATCATCGGCTGAAGGGTCTGCCAACAATGCGTTATAAGCGTCAGGTTCAAGTTGATTTTGAGCTATCGCAAGGAAACGGGCAAAAAAACTTGCTTCATCATTGGAGGAAATTCCGTCATATCCGACATCCTGATATTGTCTCGCATTAGACTCGTTACTGAATGCATTTACAATGGACTGCAAACGAGGAACCCTTCCCCAGATTGTAGTATCTACATTTTCAACTTCAGCAGATGTAGGCAATCCGTTCTCAAACGATTTCCTGCCATCCCTTAATATATCTTCCGAAATCTCACCCAAATTAAAATAAAGTTTGCCTCCCTTGTGCTGAGGATTCTCTATGAAAGGATCCATCAGCCAAAACTCTATGTATTCTATGTTGGCAGCTTCAAAATCCGTTGCATCCAGTTTACGCATTATACCTCCCCATCTTGTTTCCGGTGAACGCAACGTCCCGTCCGGATTCATACCGGCCGAATAAGCTGAAGTAGTATCGTAATTGTAAGGTCCGCGCTCTGAAGGATAAAATGCAATATTGAATTCCCTTATATTGGTAGCCTGACCCTGAGGAATCTCCTTGTTTGGATGAACTTCCCGTTCAAGTATCTGCCGTGCATAAGGTTTAGATTTATCCTCATTGGTTATGTTTGAAGGAGGCGATACATAGAAATTATCATCTATAGTATACCATGCTATTTTCGCTCTGTTGAATCCGTAAGTCAATCCGAGATCTTTCTGAGTTTCCGGGAAAAGAGCCTGAGCCGTATTATAATCCTGAGGAGTACTCGCCAAAAACCAGGAACCTATAGCCTTCATATCATATGAACGCTTGGCCGCTTCAAAATCATCTATGTATGCCGTACCGCTACTGCCTATTACACTCGGATTGCCGGGAATAAAATGCGCGAATTCACCGGTAAAATTCAAGGTTGAAGGAGTCTTGGTCTCATAAAACGGAAGCAAATCCACCAATTTGGTAATAAAAGGCACCTCTTTCTGATAGGCTATATCCATTCCCCATATCGTATTGCTTGAAGGCTCCTCCCCGTAATTGACCTTCTGCGTCAACGGTCGCTCATGCAAATTCATCAAAGTGGCTCCTATCAAAAAGTCCTTGTTAACTTCATAATTGGCTCTCAAACCAAACATCTGCTTCGTAACCGAACTGAAAACCGAATTGGACTCTGTCGATATGCTTATAGGCGTACCTGAACTGAGATACGCCTGATTGATTATCCGCACCCTTCCCATCGCGTAGTCAACAGTATAATCCACCCCTTCTGTCAAGGTGATTCCTCCTGCCATAACCTTTACGGAACCCTGAGGTATATTCAAGGAACCCAACGAAATCTCAGAACCGGACGAGGATTTATACCTTCCCTCCAAATAAAACTTGTTTTTGTCCGGATACTGCTCGGCCTGAGACTTCGTCAAGGCATACAAAGAATCGAAACAATACTTGTCGGCCAATTCCTCATCATTTAGCACCTGACGCAAATCCTTTCCGAACGGCTCTACCGTAGGGAAAAATATCAGACCCTTGTCCTTCTGTATCGTTCCCCCAGAAGAAGTCGCATTATCCAAAAAGTCAAACACTCCATCAGGATACATGTTCTGCTGATTGTCCATACGGTCCAATCCAAAGACCTGCAAAAGCGGAGTTCCGCTCTTTTCACCATCCCGAAAATAACCAGTCTGAACTCCGTCTTCATCCGCCTGATACAATATGTTGAGTCTGAAATCCTCTTCCGATATCTGATAGGCGTCCAGACGGTAAACATTCTTCATCATCAACTTCCACATTGGATTCCTGACATTGAGCGAAGAACTCTTCAACAACTTTACCACCAAAGTATTGGGATCGGCAACCCCTTCGTCTGAAAATTCTCCCACCTGATAAGTCGTGGTGTCGCCAACTATCTGATACCGGAACGCAACCGCCAGAACCTGATCCGCACTCAAGGCCTGTGTCAATGAAATAAATCCCAACTGTGAATTAAACGTATATTCCGACGACGAAAGCTTTCTTGCACTCTCAACCTTTTCATAGTTCTGTCCAGAAACAAACCCCAAACCCTGCAAATATGAACTTATGTTGTTTATGCTTCTCAACGTATTGACATCAATCACATCAAGAAGGCGATTGGAACGTTTCTGGTCCGGCAGAACCGACCCTCCCGGCAACTCTATCGACGGATTCTGCCCGTAAGGCTTAGACTCTCCCAAATCGGCAAAAGCAACCAGATTCCTGTTGTTGGTGACGGCCGAACCTATGTTAGTCCTCCAAACCTCTATTTTGGTTATGACAACATTGGAATTGATTATGGGCAGCGTACTCATCGCATTGTTGTAGTTGTCGTAAAAGTACTGCGCAATGAAGAAGTGTCTGTTTTCGTCATAGTCGTCCGCCTTGAAATTGAACTCCTGCATTTGAGCACCGCCCTGAACAGTAACCGTACTCGATTCCGATTTCTGTTGCGAAAAGACTGCATCCAATGTCAGGTTACCAAACTTTAGCTTGGTTCTCGCCCCGAAAAGAGACTGACTTCCCTGAATCAGAGTAAGCGGAAGGGCAAAACTGATATTTCCTCCCTCTATCAACTGGACTATATCGTCCTCCTTACCCTCGTATTTCAGCTTTAACTCATTTTCAAAATCAAACGTGGCTTCGGTATTGTAATTGAAGTTGAAATTGATGGCCGTTCCTATCTGGGCCATTACGTTCAACTGAAAATTCATGTCAAAATCAAAACTGGTGACACTTCTCTGATTCTCACTCAAAGCCAGATTCTCATTTCTGTTGTTTATGATTCCGAACTTCAATTCCGCATTTCCACTAGGCCTTATGTCTATTGTCTGACCTCCGAATATGGTTTCAAACAACTCACTGTTGACTCTCAATTGCGGTATCAGATTTCCCAAGACACCTTCCGTGGAACCGGCACTAACCTTGGACGTTGCGGAACGATTCTTCCAATAATCGCTTATCATCTTGTCCATGTCGTAGTTCTGATATTCCGAGAAGGACAAGATACGCTTTTCTATCACCAGATCACCTACACGCTTTATCAAAACATATTCGTTCTTTACCGGGTCGTATTCAACAGACGAAGTGACGTTTTCTGGAGTCTGCAAATACAATGGACTGTCAGAATCTGAATCTATGGAATAACGCAAACTGTCAGTCTGCGCCGTAACGGATGCAAATGAAAAAACAAATGCAACAAACAGTAAATGTGTTATATGTCTTCCAACAAAAAAACTCATACACAAAAACGAACAAGGGCTACAAGACCTTTAAGGCCATTCTTATCAAATCCTCAACGCTTTTTTCCCCTTCCGCCTGAATCAATTTGTCCAATGCCCTCTCTGCAAGCAGTTTATTAAATCCCAATGTCTGTAAAGCTAATAACGCTTCCTCTTTATTTTTATTATGATTTACGGAAGGAATATCGGCTATATCGAATTTGGAAAGAGTATCCTTTAACTCCACCACAACCCTTTGGGCTGTTTTCTGTCCTATACCCTTTATAGACTTTATCGCACCTATATTCTCCTCCACAACTGCCCTGACCAGTTCTTCGGTATTCATGGATGAAAGCATCATTCTTGCCGTATTGGCCCCTATTCCTGACACGCTTGTCAAAGCCTTGAACAAACGTCTTTCTCCGACAGTGGAAAAACCGTACAGCAATTGGGCATCTTCCCTCACTATGTGATGAACGAAAACTCTTGCACGCTCCCTGTTTTTCAAATCAGAATATGTCGTGAGCGAAATCTCTATCCTGTAACCTATGCCCGCACAATTCACAACAACATAAGAAGGCGTAATCTCATCGAAAGGACCTTCAAAGAATTCAAACATAAACAGTTTATTTTGCAACAAAAATACGAATAATTGTCGAATGCGGTCATGGTCTGCCAATAAATATGGCATAAAAACGTGCACAATAAAAAAACATTAGTACTTTTGCGGCGAAAAACAAAACGAGCGAAAATGTCAACAGCGATAAAAGACACCAAAAGAATAACCGTAAAGACCTTGCAGACAATGGCTGACAAAGGCGAGAAAATAGCAATGATAACGGCCTACGACTATTCAATGGCAACACTTGTCGACATGGCTAAGGCCGATGTCGTACTGGTAGGGGACTCTGCCGCAAACGTTATGGCAGGATACTCAACCACACTGCCGATAACTCTTAACGAAATGATTTATCATGCTTCGAGCGTGGTGCGTGCCTGCAAAAGGGCATTGGTTGTGGTCGATCTTCCCTTCGGAACCTATCAGGGCAATTCCAAAGAGGCACTCTGTTCAGCGATAAGAATGATGAAGGAGACCGAAGCCAATGCGGTGAAAATAGAAGGAGGTGAAGAAATACTCGAATCGGTAAAAAGAATCCTTTCAGCAGGTATCCCCGTTATGGGACACCTCGGTCTGACTCCGCAATCCATAAACAAGTTCGGTTCCTACGCCGTCAGGGCAACCTCGGAACAGGAAGCCGAAAAACTCGTACGCGATGCTCACATACTGGAAGATGCAGGCTGCTTTTCAATTGTCCTTGAAAAAGTACCTTCTTCTCTTGCTGCCAGAATAGCCGAGGAATTGAAAATACCCGTAATAGGAATAGGTGCCGGCGGAGGTGTGGATGGTCAGGTGCTTGTATTGCATGACATGCTTGGAATAACGCAGGAATTCTCCCCGCGTTTCCTAAGAAGATATCTCAACCTAGGAGAAGAAATAACGGATGCCATAGGACGCTATGTAAACGATGTAAAAACATCCGACTTCCCGAACCAGTCTGAACAATACTAAAACCTGTCCCGGCCAAATCAAATTCCATAAAAACAGAATCAAATTCCAATAAAATGAAATCAAGTTTCAGAAAATTGAAACTTGATTTCATTTTTTGAATATCCGAGAACAAAAAAAACTTCAAGCGGTAATGTCTCTGAAAACCTTCACGGCCTTGTATATATCCGTAATGCCGGCAACGTTGAAAACAAGTTTGTCATCCGTTTCCTGCAAGGAACATTTTTGAGGATACATCTGAATATACTTTATCAGATTTGCGAACAACTCGCTTGAGAAAAACGGAGAATTCTTGTCCGAAACAAACACGGCACTCATCTTTCCACGTTTGATACTCAACTTTTCAACGGCCGTTTTCTTCGCCAGGGAACGCAGACTGACTATTTCAAACAAATCAGTCGTTTCCTTAGGTATCTTGCCAAAACGGTCTGTAAGTTCCCTTTTCAGGTTCTCCAGCTCACTTTCATTCTCCATTCCGTCCAACTGTTTGTATATCTTCAGCCTTTCAACCACGTTGCTTATGTAAGTGTCCGGTATCAGTATCTCAAGGTCTGTTTCAATTACGCAATCCTTTACATAGTATTCCCTTTCGGCCAAAGACTCTGCAAAAAGGTCTCTGAATTCTGTCGTTTTCAATTCCTCTATCGCCTCATCCAATATTTTGTGATACATTTCAAAACCTATTTCCGATATGAATCCGCTCTGTTCCGCTCCGAGTATATTTCCTGCTCCTCGTATGTCAAGATCACGCATTGCTATCGAAAAACCGCTTCCTATTGCCGAGAATTCCTCTATAGCCTTTAGTCTTTTGCCCGCTTCCGGAGTCAATAGTGATATGTCAGGTGCAATAAGATAGCAGAAAGCCTTTTTATTGCTTCTTCCCACCCTGCCTCTCAGCTGATGCAAATCACTAAGACCGTAGTTTTGTGCATCGTTTATGAACATGGTATTCGCATTGGGTATATCCAATCCGTTCTCGACTATTGTGGTAGATACCAATATGTCGTATCTTCCCTCTATGAAATCCATCATTATTTCCTCCAGTTCCTCTCCCTTCATCTGTCCGTGTCCCACAACCACTCTTGCATCCGGTACAAGGCGGGAAATCAACGCCGATATCTCCATTATGTTCTGGACTCTGTTGTGAACAAAATAAACCTGTCCCCCTCTTGAAAGTTCAAACATTATCGCATCCCGTATCAATTCCTCGTTGAATACCGTGACTTCCGTTTCCACCGGCTGTCGGTTTGGCGGCGGAGTGTTGATTATGGACAAATCCCTCGCTCCCATAAGAGAGAACTGCAATGTTCTCGGTATAGGCGTTGCAGTAAGCGTAAGGGTATCTATGTTTACCTTGAGTTTTTTCAGCTTTTCCTTTATCGCCACTCCGAATTTGTGTTCCTCGTCTATGATAAGCAACCCCAAATCCTTGAACTTAACATCCTTCCCGACTATTATGTGTGTTCCTATCAGTATGTCTGTTTTGCCTTGGGCCAGATCATCGAGTACCTGTTTCTTTTCCTTTGCCGAACGGAATCTGTTCAGATAATCTATATTGCAAGGCATGTCCTTCAGTCTTTCCGAGAATGTTTTCCAATGCTGAAAAGCCAGAATGGTTGTCGGAACCAAAACGGCGACCTGCTTGCCGTCGCATACCGCCTTGAAGGCTGCCCGTATTGCGACCTCGGTTTTTCCGAATCCTACATCGCCGCAAATCAGTCTGTCCATTGGATGAGAAGACTCCATATCCTGTTTGACAGCCCGGGTGGCCTTGTATTGGTCCGGTGTATCCTCATACATGAACGATGCTTCCAGTTCATGCTGCAGATAAGTATCTGCCGAAAAGGCGAATCCGACGGAGGCCTTTCGCCTTGCATAAAGGGCTATCAATTCCTTGGCTATGTCTTTTACCCTCTGCTTTGTCTTGTTCTTCAGGTTGTTCCACGTATTTGAACCGAGTCTGTTCAATTTGGGTTCAGTACCTTCCTTTCCGACATATCTGCTTATTTTGTGCAGAGCATGTATAGACACATACAATATGTCGTTGTCTTTATACACCAGTCGGATTGCTTCTTGTTTTCTGCCGTTGTTGTCTATCTTTTCCAGCCCTGCAAACTTTCCCACTCCATAATCTATATGCGTTACATAATCTCCCGGCTTCAGACTGAGCAATTCCTCCATCGTCAATTTTTCCTGTTGACTTTTGCCATCCCTTATCTTATACTTGTGATAACGGTTGAAGAGTTGATGATCTGTAAAAAAAAGCAAAGACTCGTCATTGTCTATGAAACCCTGTTCAAAACTCTTCTGAATGAACTTCAATGGCAAAATATTCTTTCCTACTGCAAATTCGTCAACTATTTTGTTTATTCTGTCTTTTTGATTTGAATCCAAAACTCCGAAATACGTATCGTATGAATGTTCCTGTTTGTCAATAAGAGTATTTGTAAGCAACTCGAAGTTGCCGTTGAATGAGGGTTGGGGTTCCGTATTGAAGACTATACAATCATTGCTTTTTCCACTGAAATCATCTCCCACAAAAACGGTTGAAAGAGGTTTGATAACTTTGATAAATTCCTCTTTGGCAAGAAACATTTCCTTGTCTCTGTTTTCTTCTTCAAGTTTTGCAACTTTACTTAAAAACATATCGGACTGCTCTATCCATACTATGCTTGAGGAATCGAAATAATCGGCCAGAGAGACCTTTTTTTCCACTGTCACGGAAGAGAAATTCGGCATTATCTTCAATTCCCGTTTTTCCTCCACCGACAATTGCGTGGCTATGTCAAACGTTCTCAAACTCTCTATGTCATCTCCGAAAAACTCTATACGGAAAGGCATCTCTTCTGAAAACGAAAACACATCGACAATTCCTCCCCTTATGGAATATTGACCTGCTTCCGTCACCATGTCAACCCTTTCAAAACCGAAATCATCAAAAACATCTATCAGAAAATCTATGCTCGTCTTATCCTTATCCGAAATCTTAATCATTCTGTTCTGCAGGGTTTTCTTGCTTACCACCTTTTCGCAAAATCCCTGCGGATAAGTGACTATTATTTTGGCAGTATTGTCCGCCAAACGTTCCAAAACAGCAGAACGCAACACCACATTGGCGTTTTGAGTTCTTTCGACATCCTTGTCATGATTGAATGAGGCGGGGTAAAACAATACCTGCTTTTTTGAATATTCCAATGACTGGTCGTCAAAAAGGTTCTCCAAGTCGTTGAAAAAATAAGCTGCCCGCTGTTTGTCGGCAAACATGAAAACATGAGTGAATTCTTTTGTTTTCCTTATTGTCGCCGTACTGACGAATGCAAGGGAGGAGCCGGTCACCCCTTTGATACAGCATCTGTTTCTGTTATCCGTTATTTTTTTTACAAGAGAATCAACCTTAACTGAAGTTAGATATTTTTCCAAGATTTGTTCCATATTGCAAAGGTATGGTTAGAGATTGAAACAAACAAATCAAAAAAAATAGCAACCGCATACAGTTGCTATTTTTCGTTTATTCCTTTAATTGTGACCCAACACTTTATTTTACTTCCCAAGTTTCACCGCTGTTGAGCAAATCGTCAACGCATTTTATTTTTGCATTCACCTTAGCTTCTTCCATTTGTTTTTCAAACAACTGGTTGTATGTAGGTTGCTTATAAGCTCTTATTACGCCGAATGCCATAGGGAAGTGAGGCGGACGCATCTGCGCGAGCATCATATGTATACCCGTATTTTCTGTTGTTTCGTCATGTACGAGTATATCCTTTTCAGTTATTCCGTTCTCACCTATGGTTACAACCTCAAGACGAGTTCCTCTCAAAACTATACCCTTATCTTTGTTTTTTCCAAAGATCATAGGTTTTCCGTGCTTCAACCACAATTGACGATCGTCCCTTACTTCCTTGTCTGTCACTTCCTTGTGGGCGCCATCGTTGAAGATTACACAATTTTGCAACACCTCAACCACTGCAGCTCCGTCATGTGAAGCCATATGCATACAAACTTCCTGTAACTGTTGAGGTTGGTTGTCTATGGCCCTTGCAAAGAAAGTACCTCTCGCTCCTATTACCAATTCTCCAGGATTAAAAGGATAATCTATCACGCCGAAAGGTGATGTTTTTGTTATCTGTCCCTGTTTGGTCGTAGGAGAGTATTGACCTTTAGTCAAACCATATATACGGTTGTTGAACAATATGTAATTTACATCCATATTCCTTCTTATAACATGGATGAAATGATTTCCGCCTATGGCTGTCGCATCACCGTCTCCCGAATTTATCCAAACAGACAAATGAGGATTGGCAATCTTCACCCCTGTCGCAATGGCTGCAGCCCTTCCATGAATAGAATGGAATCCGTAAGTATTTACGTAATAAGGGAATCGGCTCGAACAACCTATACCTGAAACAACGCAAAAGTTCTCCTTCTTGTAACCTATCTTAGGAAACACATTAAGAACCGAAGCCAAAATAGAATGGTCTCCGCAACCGGGACACCACTTAACCATCTGGTCACTGGCAAAATCTGCTCTGGTTAATTCCACTTTTGAATGTTCTATTGCCATACGTCTTACTCTCCTAATATTTTATTGAAAACCTCTTTTAATTCACTAACCTCAAACGGAAGACCTTGAACCTTGTTGTATTGGCGGAAACTTAATCCTTCGAAATTCATTCTCAGATAATTCACAAATTGTCCCATATTAAGCTCACATACAACTATCTTTTTGTGACGTCTCAATATATCTCCCGTATTTTTAGGAAGCGGCATTATATAATTGAATTGCGTAAATGCGACACTTTTTCCTTCTGCCTGCAACTCTTGTACCGCGCAACGCAAAGCTCCTTCAGTTCCGCCCCATCCTACAACCAACAAATCCGCATCCTTATCTCCTTCTATAGTCTGTTCAGGTATACGATCCGCAACCTTTTCCACCTTTTTCTTTCTATATTCAACCATTTGCTGATGGTTTGCACTATCGGTCGACACACTACCCTTACCGGACAATTTCTCCAATCCTCCTATTCTGTGACGTAATCCATCCATTCCCGGCAAAGCCCACTGTCTTACAAACGTTTCAGGATCCCTGTTATATGGTGCATAATCAGGATCATTAGGTTTTGCGAACGGTGGATTTATCTTTGGCAAATCAGCCATTTTAGGAATTCTGAACAACTGAGAGCCGTTTCCCAAATATCCATCAGTCAACAATATTACCGGAGTCATGGTTTCCAATGCCAAACGACCAGCCTCAAATGCCCAATTGAAACAATTAGCCGAAGAAGATGCTGCCAAAACTATGCAAGGAGCCTCTCCATTCCTTCCGAATAAGGCCTGAACCAAATCAGCCTGTTCCGTCTTCGTCGGCAAACCTGTCGAAGGACCACCTCTCTGAACATCAACTATAACCAGAGGCAATTCCGTCATTACAGCCAGGCCTATAGCTTCGCTCTTCAATGACAAACCCGGTCCAGAAGTAGAAGTACAAGCCATTGCACCGGCAAACGACGCACCTATTGCAGAACATATGCCGGCAATCTCATCCTCAGCCTGGAAAACCCTTGCTCCCAACGATTTGTGCTTTGCCAACTCAACCAATATGTCTGTTGCGGGAGTGATAGGATAAGAACCTAAAAACAAAGGTAACCCTGCTTTCTCCGCAGCAGCAAGCAATCCCCATGCAGTAGCTATGTTACCCGTTATGTTTCTGTATTTTCCTTTAGGCATTTGAGCTTGCTGAACCAACATCTGACTCTCCATAACCCCCGTATTCTCACAGAAATTGTATCCGGCTCTCACAACAGACTTGTTGGCCTGAACAACCTCCGGCTTCTTAGCAAACTTCTTCTCAAGATAAGCATCGGTATGATCCAGTGTCTTTCCGAAAATATAGAATATCATACCCAATGCAAACATGTTTCTGCATTTCAAGGCAGATTTCCTGTCCGTAAATATATCCTTTACTGTCTCTATGGTAAAACTCGTTATAGGCGCCCTTATAACCTTATAGCTGGAAAGAGTATCGTCATCCAACGGATTGGAAGTATAACCTGCCTTTTCAATTGCCTCCTCATCAAAAGTATCAGCATCAACTATTATAACACCTCCTTTTTTCGCCCACTTAAGATTGGCCTTCAAAGAAGCGGGGTTCATAGCAACCAACACATCGGCCTTATCACCCGAACTGTAAATTTTCTTTCCTATGTGCACCTGAAAACCCGAAACACCAGCTACCGTGTTGTGTGGTGCCCTTATCTCTGCCGGATAATCCGGAAACGTAGCTATATCATTCCCGTCCAAAGCAGAAGTATCAGAAAAAAGCGTACCCGTAAGTTGCATTCCATCTCCGGAATCTCCAACAAACTTGATTACAACATCTTCTCTTTTTATAACATCCTTTGCTGTCATCGTATTATATGTTTATGTTCTTTACTACAAACGATTAAACCCAATAAATTCCTGCAAAGGTAGCAAGTTTATTTCACTTGAAGAAAAAAAAAGGGTTTTTGTTCGATTATTTATCGCAATATGAATACCTTTGCAACCCAATTCGCATACAAACTGTTGTTTATGGATTCCAATACATTCGGAAAAGACTTTAGGCTGACTACATTCGGAGAAAGTCACGGTGATTTCATTGGGGGAATATTGGAAGGTTTGCCGGCAGGAATGACAATAGACCTTGATTTCATACGGTCGGAACTGAACAGACGAAAACCTCATTCCGCATATTCAACACAAAGAACCGAAGACGACGAGGTAAGATTCATAAGCGGCATGGAAAACTTCAAAACGCTCGGTACCCCATTGGCATTCATCATCCGGAACAATAACGCAAGAAAGTCGGATTACGACAATCTTAAAAACATATTCCGCCCCTCTCACGGGGATTACACCTATTTCCGCAAATACGGCATCAATGCCTTATCTGGAGGCGGAAGAGCATCCGCAAGAGAAACAACGACAAGAGTTGTGGGCGGAGCATTGGCAAAACTGTTCCTTAAGCCTGTAAACATAACGATAAAATCAGAAATAGAGTCCATTGGCGGTTTCAACTATATCACACAAAGAAAAGAAGTGGAAAAGGCTCTGAAAAAGGCCAAAGAATCATCCGACAGCCTCGGCGGAGTAATAAAATGCACGATTCAAAACGTACCGGCAGGACTCGGGGAACCGGTCTTTGACAAGCTTTCGGCCGTTCTGGCCCATGCAATGATGAGTATTCCTTCCGCAAGAAGCTTTGAAACAGGCGACGGAAAAGAATCCTGTAAAAGATTCGGCAGTCAGGACATAGACCATTGGAACGAAGACTTCACCACAAAGACCAACCACTGCGGCGGAATCCAGGCGGGAATATCCAACGGTATGGACATAATAATGCACGTTGGCTTCAAGCCCATTTCGAGCATAGGGCTGATACGGGGCATAACAAGGGAAGGAAAAATAAAGGAAACGGAAAACAAAGGACGACACGACACTTGTGCCGTACTCAGATGCGGCGTAATAACCGAGGCAATGGCCGCATTGACCATAGCCGACTTCATAAAACGTTCTCAATATGAAAAAAGATAAGACCATGAATATAAAAACGACAATCGTTCTGTTATGTGCAATGCTTGTGTTTGCAGCTTGTTCAAAGGAAAAGAAACTAGATGAAAACAGTTTCGAGATTTCGGGAACCATAACCGGGAACAAGGAGACCCAAATGATTCTCATGGAAATGCAGAAAGCAGGTTTCACCGACAATTATACCATAACAATTGATGAAAAAGGACGTTTCGAAAAAATAATACACCTGGAACAACCGACCCTTTTTTCGTTGTCATACGCCGAAGACTACATTGTCATCTGTCCTCAGGCAAAGGAAAGAATAAAAATCAACGCCCAGGCAGACAACTTTTCGGGGACGTATACCATAGAAGGCTCTAAAGAATCCGAACTGCTAAAGGAACTGAACGTTGAGACAAGCAACAGACGTGCAACCCTCAAAGGCATGAGCGATTTTCTGAAAACGAACAATATAAACAACTTTGACTCAATCCGTGAGGTATTTTTACGTCAACTGGAACTGATGAAACAAAAAGAATTGCAGTCTTCAACGGAATTCATCCGCAAAAACAAAGGTTCGTTGACTACACTGGTCGCATTGTACAGGACTTTCGAAGGACGTCCCCTGTTCGATTACAGATCTGATCTGTCAATGTACAAGGAGGTTTTGGAAGGTCTGAAGCAAACCATGCCCGAAAACCAGCATACACTCATATTGGAAAACTTCGTCAAGCAAAAAGAGGAGCAGATGAAGAAAACACAAGAAGGCAATGAAAAAAAATAACGTTTATTTTGTTGCTGACTTTCACTTCGGCTCACCTGACAAAGCCTCAAGCAGGGAACGGGAAAAGAAGGTGCTTGCATGGCTTGACTCTATTGAAGATTCTGCCAGGGAGATTTACCTTCTGGGAGACATATTCGACTTCTGGTTCGAATACAAAGACCTTATACCTAAAGGACAGACAAGATTCCTTGGCAAACTGGCACAAATGGCCGACAGGGGTTGTCGGATACACTTTTTCTGCGGCAATCACGACATGTGGCAAAGGGATTACCTTGAAGAGGAACTTGGATTCGTTCTGCACAAGACAAAGGAGATAATCGAAATAGACGGAAAAAGATTCATGATAGGCCATGGCGACGGACTGGATACAAAAGACAAAAAATACAAATTGATAAACAGCTTGTTCAAAAGCAGGATATGTACAGGTCTGTTTGCAACTCTTCATCCTCGTCTGGCTTTTGCGTTGGGAAGGTTCTGGTCAAGAAAAAGCAGGGAATCGCATTCGGCCAAAGACCTTACCGACCTGAAACAGGAGGAACCTATATACAAGTACTGCATGTCGGCACACAAAAAACTGGAAATAGATTATTTCATATTCGGACACAGACATCTGGCATGCGATATGCATATTGGTGACCATGCGCGTTACATCAATGTAGGCGAATGGTTAAACCAGAGTTGTTTTGCCCTTTGGAACGGTACGTGTCTTGAACTGCAAAGATTCGAATACCGATAGATTTTCCTTGTTTCAAGAGACTTTATTTCCTTTTTTGATTCCGGAAAATTCTTTTCAGAAAAGAAAAAATCCTTTTCTGAATCCGTTTTTTTCTTTTCTGAAAAGAATAAGGTCTGTTTTGAATACAGAAAAACGGACGCAACTTACGAAACCACAGGTTTCAAAAGTTGCGTCCGTGAAATCACGTATGCATCAATCAGGTCTTTATTTTGCCTTCAATTTGTTTACCAATGCTATAAGATATCCCAATGCTATAAATGCGCCGGGAGCCAAGACAAAGACAAGCATTCCGTCCGCATCGCCAATGAACTTCATGCCGAATATGGAACCTGAACCCAATATCTCCCTTACCGAACCCAATATGGTCAATCCCAAAGTAAATCCTAATCCCATACCGATTCCGTCGAATACGGAATCAATCACATTGTTTCTGCTTGCAAACGCTTCGGCTCTTCCCAATATAAGACAGTTCACAACTATCAACGGAATAAACAGTCCCAGACTTTCGTAAAGCGAAGGCAGATAAGCCTGCATGCACAACTGCAATATAGTCACGAAAGAGGCTATTACAACAATGAATGCCGGTATTCTGACCTTGTCAGGCACCACATTCTTTATTGCGGATATAACCATGTTTGAACAGATTAGGACAAACATTGTACACAGTCCCATTCCCATACCGTTTATTGCCGATGTTGTCGTACCCAAGGTAGGACACATTCCGAGCAACAGGCAGAATGTAGGGTTTTCCTTAATGATTCCGTTTAAGATTATCTTGAATTTATTCATCGTATCCCCCTATTTTTGTTGTTCTTTATATTTTACGAATACATTGTATGCGGATTTCACCGAAGCGAGAAAAGCACGCGAGGTTATGGTAGAGGCTGTTATTGCATCTATTTCCCCTCCGTCCTTGCTTACCTTGAAACTGTCCTCGGCAGGATTCTTGCCTCTTATGTCTCCTTTGGTTTTGAACCATTCCGGAGCTTTGGCTCCCAAACCCGGGGTTTCGCTCATCTGCAATATTGCATAATTTACCACCTTTCCTTCCGCATCCAAGCCTACCATGGTTTTTATTTTCCCTCCATAGCCGTTGTTGTCATAAGTTTCTATTGCAGCTCCTATCAGTTCTCCGTTCTTTGTGGCTGGATATACAACGAAAGCATCTTCAAAGCCTTCAAGTTTTACTTCAACTGCCTGACCTATTTCCGCCGTTTTATCCGGAAGGACTTCCTTTATTGCGTTGTCTTTTTTAGCCTGAGTGGCCTTGTCTATCGGTTCTTTGGTCAAAACATATCCTCCTGCCAAAAGGGAGGATGCTATCAAGGCTATGACGGTCAAGGACATAACCATATTCTTCAGCGTAGATTCCATTTTAGCCATATCTGATACTTGTTTAATGGTTAATAACCAAACCTCTTCGGTTTACAATACTTGTTTATCAACGGAGTTACTGCATTCATTATAAGAATAGCAAAAGAAGCTCCCTCCGGCATAGGTCCGAAACAACGGAATATTATGGTCAACAATCCGCATCCAGCACCGAATATGAGTTGTCCTTTCCTGGTCACCGGGCTTGTAACCATATCCGTAGCCATAAAAACGGCTCCAAGCATCATGCCACCTGCCAACAAATGGTAAACGGGATTAACCGTAATGCCTGCCGACCACAATATGAGCGAAAAAATTCCAGCAGTTCCCAAATACGCAACTGGTATATGCCATGTGATGACTTTTCTGAACAACATTATAATACCACCCAAGAGAATGGCTATAGCGGACACTTCTCCGAAACTTCCACCGGTCGCACCCAAAAACATATCGAACATCTCTGGCATCTGACCGTTTTTCATCATAAGCAAAGGTGTAGGGCCTGTCAATGCATCAGCCACAGCCGAAGAAAACAACGGTTGAGGCTTTGGCCATTCGGATATTGCCACATAAGTCGGGAAAGACAAAAACAAGAACACTCTTCCAACCAAAGCCGGATTGAAAGGATTCTTTCCCAATCCGCCGAAAGTCATTTTTCCTATTCCTATTGCTACCAAAGCACCTAAAACAACCAAAGGGAAAGGTATGTTTGAAGGCAGGTTGAAAGCCAAAAGGATTCCGGTAATTACGGCAGAACCGTCCGAAATGGTTTGTTTGCCTTTCAACAAGAATTTCTGTATGAGCCATTCGAACAGCAAACACGACGCGACCGATACCAGAGTAACGCCAAGTACCCTGAAGCCGAAATAGTATATTCCAACCAATAAAGCAGGTATCAAAGCTATAACCACAGTCCACATTATAGACCTTGTCGTATCTTTACTTTGGACATGCGGCGAGCCTGAAACAGTAAGTATTGCCATATCTATCTTTATTTTTTTGTTATTTATATTCTTTATTTATTCTCAAATAATCCACTACTCAATCACCAATATCCATTGATTTTATAACCTCCATAAACTGGTTCTTATAGAGACTGTAATCATCCTTTGAAGTCATGGCCAAAAAGGTATAAACATCATCACCTATCTTTTTAAAATAGCACAAAGTCACAACTTGTGAGTCATAAATCCTATACGAAAACTCAAAATACCGTATCTGACCTTGTTCATCTTCATCACTAACGGAAGAAATCAATTCAAATTCTTCATAGTTCCGTTTCAATTTTTGAATGTCGAAATTTATTTTCACAAAATCCTCAACATCTCCCTCTTCCCATCGGATAACATTCACCTGCAACTGTTTATGAATTACATCAGTTGAATTATCGGAAGGGATAAACAGACTCAAAACTTCACCGTCAGCACCAACCTCCCGTTCCCAGGATTCAGGATAATTTATTGTGTAATTTCCCGCACTATTGTAATAAGAAGCCTTTCCCTGAGACTGGAGACTGAAAACAAAACCCAACAAAACTACAAAGAACAAGAACGAAAACCTCTTTCGTTTTTCCATTATGTCTTTCTATCTTTGACTTCTAAGCCTTCTTATTACCCCTATCTTATTTTTTGCCACCCTTATCAAATCCAACAGAGGTTTTCCGGCTGGACAACTGAACAAACAGCAGCCACATTCTATGCAATCCATTGCACATTCCTTTTCAGCCTCTTCCCATCTGTCCTGTTTTGCAAGATTGAACAGCAATATTGGTTCCAAACCCATAGGACATGCGGAAACACATTTGCCACATCTCAAACAATTGGTTTCTTCCTTGCGCATCGACTCCTTTTGTGATATGACAAGTATGCTGGATGTAGTCTTGACGGTAGGTGCATTCAAATCGACAATGGCTTTACCCATCATAGGACCTCCGTTAACAAGTTTCCCGGTATCTTCCGGCAATCCTCCGCAATAATCAATGATATATTGCAAAGGAGTTCCTACCCTTACCTGTAAATTCCTGTTTCGTTTAACGCTCTTGCCTGTAAATGTAAGAATATTATCAATCAATGGCATATTTTTTTGTACTGCATAGTATATTGCCAAAGCAGTTCCCACATTATTCACCACACATCCGACCTCTATAGGAAGTTTGCCACTCGGAACTTCTCTCCCCGTCAAAGCATATATCAATTGTTTTTCCGCTCCCTGAGGATATTTGGTCTTCAATGCAACGACTTTGGTTCCCTTATAGTTTTTGGCCAATTCGGACATATGACTTATTGCCTCAGGTTTGTTGTTCTCTATTCCTATCAAAGCACAGGCAACACCCAATGCCCTTTTCATCACCTCTATACCTATCAATACTTCCTCAGCCTTTTCAAGCAATACCCTATTGTCTGAGGTAAGATATGGCTCACACTCAACCGCATTGATAATCAAATACTCGGCTTTTTTATCCTGAGGAATCATATATTTTACATGAGTAGGAAACGCAGCACCTCCCAAACCTACTACTCCTCTGTCCTTTATTCTTTCAACTATTTGCTTTGAATCCAAAGTAATCTCCCGGACTATGCTGTCGGATGTATCTATTCCTTCTTCCCATTCATCTCCTTCAACATCTATATAGAAAGCAGGTTTCTTATATCCGTTGAAATCCGTTGCCAAATCTATTTTCGTGATTGTACCTGAATAAGGGGAATGTGTATTGGCGCATATAAATGCTTCCGCCTTGGCCAATAATTGACCAACCTTTACTTTATCTCCTTTCTGAACGACAGGTACGGAAGGGGCTCCCAAATGTTGGGAAACAAAAACAACAGCCTTATCGGGCAAAGGTAACTTTTCGATATTACTCTTACTCGCCAACTTATTTTCTTCAGGATGAACACCACCCAAACGAAATGTATTCATAATACTACTCTAAATTGTTATTTCAGGAGTTTTTTCTTTCTCTACAATCTTTTTCTTTGGGAAATTAACTGCATGTATAGCTCCTGTAGGACATTCCTCCACACATTTACCACAAGACTTGCATTTCGTAAAGTCTATGTATGCAAGATTGTTTTGCACAACAATAGCCTCAAAAGGACAAACCTTGGCACATTTACCACATCCTATGCAAGCCGCTTTACAATTGCTTTTTGCAACAGTTCCCTTGTCTTGGTTTATACAGCAAACAAAAACTCTCCTATCATTTTTACCTTTTTTACGCAACTCTATCACATTGCGAGGACAAGCCTTAACACAAGCACCGCAAGCCACACATTTATCTTGATTAACCTCAGGCAAACCTGTCTCCTCATTTATTTTTAATGCATCGAACTTACAAGCCTTCACACAACTGCCAAGGCCCAAACAACCATTGGCACAACCACCCTCACTCACAAATGTCATATGCGCATACAAACAATTATCCACACCCTGATAACTTACCTTTTTAGTGGTATTGCATTTACCGCCATTACAACGAACGACAGCAATCATAGGATCTGAAGCCACTGCCTCTAATCCCATCACTTGAGCAATATCAGCCATTGTCGAAGCACCACCGACAGGACAAAACTTTCCTTCCAGACTTTCCGACTTTACGATAGACTCCGCCAATGCCCTGCATCCGGCAAAGCCGCAACCACCACAATTGGCCCCCGGCAACTTATCAGCAACAATATCTATACGTGGGTCTTCATATACTTTAAACTTCTGAGCAACAAAATACAATATCAGTGCAGAAATCGCACCTATTACGCTTAACGCTAAAATTGCATAAATAACAGTATCTATCATTCTGTATTCAATTTATAAGAATATTCCGTTCAACAAAATTACACCTTTTTATCAGAACAGCAATTAGTTTTACACATATCCTTTTCAACAAAAAAAATTCAAATAACAACAAAAAAATCGCATGCGACAATTTAACTTATATCAAAACGCGGTAAACATATATCCCTTCTCTTTTATTCAAGGAACGACTGCTCAAAATTAAACAATCGTTCCTTGCTACATCAAGCTGTTCAACAATGAAATCCGCATTAATGTTTTATAACCATTTTTTTAGTAGACAATGTAACACCATCTGCTATAACAGAGTAGAAATAAACTCCATTGACAAAATCTGAAGTGTTTATATTCACATAAGCATTGTGCGATACATTTGCCTCATATTGTTCTATCACTTGTCCTACCATGTTTCTAATAACAATCTTGGCAGTAGAATACTTATTAGGTATGGAATAACTGATTTTTACATGATTGTTTGCAGGATTAGGATATGCATTGACATAAAAACTGTTAGACTTTGCCTGTTCCAATCCCGTTTCCGAATAATATTTTACATAATATTGATGTAATACATCGTTCGTAAGTTCTTCATACAATTCCACTTTCAACAATCTGTTGTTGGTATTGGCCGGAGTAAACGCTATATCGAATCCTTCGAAAATCTCGCCAGGATTCAACATTACCGGACCTGCCACATTACCAATGGTACACTCTCCAAAACACATTAGAAACTCATCTTCCTCTTCCGAAAGAATTTTTGTGTATTTTGCCATCGCATTTATAGGCTCTTCCGTAACATTTTCAATATAGAAATAAGACGTGAATGACACATTTGGCAATATCTCTATATTTACCGTGTCATCAACATTTACAACTTCATCTTCAAATGTCACTTGAACATTCTGAGCATTCAATCCAAATGCAAAGAATATCAATGTCAAAAACAAATAAACTCTTTTCATAATTACTAATATTTAATTGTATAATAATCTACTAACCATTTATTTCAATCTGATTTACCTGCATCACATTTCCATTGCTTTTCGTCAATATTGCAACAAGTTTGCAATTGTCAATAATCCAACCGGCATCTGTTTTCATTATATAGTTTTTACTGACTTTATCACCCTTCTGCAGAGGTTCGTAACTCAAAGGCATATCTTCCTTTACTCCATTTCTCAAAACATGATTGAATACATAATCATTCTTTATGGTACCGTTATCATTCTGAATGCCAACTATTCCATCTTCAACAACATACAAGGTAAGGAAAAGGTCTCCGTCGGCATCATTCAACAACTCCACCTGCGTGGAAACAAGCAAGGTATCATTAAAAACATCTACTCCCAACGATATATTGGCATCATGTTCGGATGAATTCAAAAATTCTTCCACCTTACCCTTCCATGCACTCGGAGTTGAACTCGTTTCTCCATTACGCATCACCATCAAAGAAGGGAAAGAAAGAATTCCGTACTTTTTCAATAGTTTTTCACCGTAATCAGTTCTCAAATCCAAATTGTTGTTGTCTGGTTTGGGACGAGCAAATGCTCCGGCATGAACGGCCGCAACAACAATCCTATCCCCGTATTGAGAAATGATACTGTTTATTTCCTCAGTTCCTTTTGGACAGTTCGGACAATTCCAGCCCGTAAAGTCCTCCAACAAAACATATTGTTCTGTCTGACTTACAGTCAAAGGCGTTGACATATTCACATTCTCTCCCAAATATTCCAACTGTTCATCCCGGTCAAAGTCGTCACAAGAAAACATAAAAGCCAAAAACGGAAGAAACAAATAATATATCCTTGTCTTCATACAATACTCATATTAAAATTAAAAACTGCTTGTAATAGTCATAAACAAACCGTTTGAAGCAGGTACCTCCCTGCATACACCACCTATACATATTATTCCGTCCCGCTGTTTGCCGTAACTGATAGAAATACGTGTTGTGTTGTATGTAGAACCTAAAGAAACGTTGTAATAATGTGTTCTATCTCCATTCTCGTTACCGTAATTCCATTGGTCGGACAAAGCAAAAAACCACTTGCCTGCAAAATTGTACTCCAATGTA
This sequence comes from uncultured Bacteroidales bacterium, assembly GCA_944320415.1. Taxonomy (GTDB): domain Bacteria; phylum Bacteroidota; class Bacteroidia; order Bacteroidales; family P3; genus Onthomorpha. The sequence goes on along the minus strand of CALUHJ010000008.1, from coordinate 25,751 downwards.
GCCTGAAGCCAGTCACCCTTTGCCCACTCTCCGTAATTCTGTTCAGTCAAAAGCCATTGCAATTCCGTTCTCAGGGAATGTTTGCGGTTGAACTTGTAAAGACCGTCCGCAACAAATATGTTAGCATATATGTTCTGCTGCTCCGGATGCCCGAAAGCAACCGGATTAAAACTCTGATAGGAATACATCAGGTTCAATTTGAACTTGTTTGTCAACTTCTTGTTAATCTCAAAGTTTACCTCCTCGAAATACAATTCATCTCCTACCTTGAAAAAATCCGAAGTATATCCTTCAGTACCCGCCTGATTGAGAGCATATCCTTCCAATGGCTGTTTGTCAATGGAATGAACTCTTGAATAATTGAACTTTACCTCCGTACCGTATTTTCCTCCAAGCATGGTATTTTTCTTGAACTTGTACATTACGTCCGCTTGTATTCCCATTTCTCCATTCAACTGAGTGGCATAAGGATACATCGCCATCAATGAATAGGAATGCTGACGCGTTATCGCAGGCAGATAATTCACATTAAGCATATTACCGGTTTCATCCCTTTTGGACTTAAAGCTCATGTTGTCTATACGCTTCGCCTCCAAAGCTATCGCAAGCCCCTTGATAAAATATGAAGTCTTAAGCAACAATGCATTACCCTTTCTATATATGAAACCGTTTACCGCATTAGGATCCTGTCCCTTTTGGGCATATTCGGCGGACAAGAAGAAAGACTTGTGCGAGAAATCGAAACGAAAAGCCGCGGCTCCCACGTTTTCAGGTATGGACATACGATAATCGCTTCCCCCTATATTAACGTATTTAGGTTTAGCCTGTTCATAAACGGATACAAAGCTACCTCCTATCGTCATACGTGTGGAACTGTTTTTCCATGACTCCACCAAATCATTCAGGCTTACCTCTGCATCCAAACCTCTCACCAATCCGTTGTCACTGTCCCAAATATCTTCCCAATAATATCTTTGTTTACCTATAATTCCCTTAATGCTTATACCATCCAAAGGACGCGCAACCACTCTCAAACCGTCCATCGCATTGTCCAATCCCAGATTTCTCTCCTCATAGGCACGGAAAACCAAACCGTTTCCGAACTGTTCGTAGTAGTTTCCCACCGTTATTTCCAAATAATCCTTCTTATAAGAAGCAAAACGGTATGGAATGCCAGCTCCCTTGTACTGACTGTCAAATCCGAGTATAGGATTCAAATAAGCCTCAAAACGCATACCGGCAGAAAAGTCTCCGTTAACGTAATTGATGTTGGCAAAGGCATTGTTCAGCAACTTCTCGTCCACTTTCTCGGCACCTATTGTAGAGTCCTCTCTCGAAGCCTGTATGTCCCATTGGAAATTACCGGTCACCTTTCCTCCAAAAATACCCTGGGCCTGAACAACGAGACCTGAAACAAGCATAATCAACAACAGTAATAATCTTCTCATCTGACAATTGTTTTAGTCCGCATTAAAGAATACTACTCACCGGAAACCTCTATAAGTTTCTCTATAAGATTCTCCTCGTCTCCAGGTGCATATCCGACATGCTGCCATACAATCTCACCCTTTGCATTAACGACAAAGGTATGAGGAGGATTGTTTACACCCAACGCACGCTTCAATTCACTGTTTACATCCAATATAACCTCAAAGCCCCAATCCGAAGAACTTACCAACGGTTGAACCTTTGACTGTGTACGGCTGTCATCTATGGAAACGGCATAAATCTTTATGCCAGTATCTTCCTGCCATTGCTCATAATTTTCCGCAATCGCACTCAACTCCATAAGACAAGGCTTGCACCACGTAGCCCAGAAACATATCGCAAAAGGCTTTCCGTCATTATTGAATTCATTTGCATTTATTGCCTTTCCGTCAACAGTTTTCAAACTAACATTAGGCAAAACCTGTTGTCCAAAGACTCCTCCGAACCAAAGCAACACCGTCACAATCAAGATCAATCTTTTCATATACTATATGTTTTGAATTTTATTTACATTACATCAAGCAATTCTCGACACAAGACAATCGACCAAATCTCCCAAACAGTCCCTATACTCACTCTCCGGAAGAGACAAAAGAGACTTTTTCGCCTTCTCACTGTAAAACTCAACCAATTGTTCCGCCTTTTCCAAAGCTCCAGACAACAACACTTCGTTCACAAAGGCCAACACCTTACCGTCTTCTTTCTCATCCTGTCTTATGAACGAGAACAGTCTGCTTCTTTCAATCGAAGACAGGGTTTCCAAATGGAAAATCAATGGCAAGGTTATCTTCTTCTCATATATATCATTTCCGAATCCCTTTCCGCTACCTCCTCTTGTGTCAAAATCCAGAATATCGTCCCTTATCTGAAAAGCCATGCCGAGATTTCTGCCGAAATCTTCGGCAACAGGAACATAATCTTTCTGTGCCTGAGAAGTTCTTGCCCCTATATGGCAGGCGGCAGCAAACAAACTGGCCGTCTTGTACCTTATGACCTCATAATACGAGTCCAAAGACACATCCTGTCTTTCGGATATATCCTTCTGCAATATTTCCCCCATAGGAAGTTCACGTGCTATTCTGGAATATATTGACATAAGTTCAAAATCTTCCTGAGTCTTTATTATCTGAAGACACAAACCATACAGATAATCTCCCAACAACACAGCAGTATTGTTACCCCACTTTCTGCTCACCGTAGGACGGTTGTGTCGGGTTTCGCTTTTGTCCAACACATCGTCATGGACAAGAGAGGCGGTATGCAACAACTCCAGTATCACTGCAGAACGATAAGTCGAATCCATCACGCGACCGCATGCCTTCGCCATAAGAATGATGAGCAATGGTCTTATACGTTTACCCTGTTGGGAAAGGACATAATTCAAAGCCTGTCCCAGCGTACCTTTTTCCAAAGACACGCTGTGAGAATACAATCTGTCAAATTCCTCAAACTCACTGCTTACACAATCGCTTATCTGCTGCAATCTCATCCGACATTACATTTATACCTGTCTAAATATTGCAAAGATATAAAGAATTACAGTTTTGTCAAAACTTGATTTCAAAAAATTCTTTTCTGAAAACAGAAAAACGGATTCAGAATCCATTTTCACCAAATCAAATTACAATAAAAAAGGGTGACGGAAACAAATCCGCCACCCTTCAAATGAAGAAGATTATACGTTATTTTACAATAAGTTTATGCGTTACGGCTGCCTCTTCATTCACTATTCTTATATAGTAAACGCCGCTTGCATAATCCGAAAGGTCGAAATGACAATCCTCATCCCCGGCTTTCAACGTACTTCTTTCAAGCACTCTTCCCTGCAAATCGGATATAATTACAGATGATTCCATATTCAATCCCTTGACCTCTACGGTCACTCCGTTTTCAGCAGGATTAGGATAAATCCTTGAATTTATCGTTCCGGTAACGGCATCTTCCAGACTTGAGCTTGTCATAAAGGTTTCCACATTTCCTTCATATGTGTTTTCATCAACCTTGACATAAGCCTTGAACTCGTATCTGGTTGCAGGATTAAGGTCTTCAACCGTTGCAATAAGGCTTTCCACTCCCTGTGCCTGAACATCCGACCATTCTTCAGAAAATTCCTCCTTGTACAGGAAGCCTCTTTCGGTTATGGTTTGGTTGCCTTCCACAACATTTGCCCTAAGCGTTGCGGCAGAATGGGAAACGTTTATTGCCGACAAGGTAGTCACTACAGGTTCAACAACATCCTCTGCCAATGTAGTGAATGAAATCGAAACCCATTCTGATTGAGAATTCTCGCATTCTGTCCTTACATAAGCCGTGTATTGAGTTTCAGGTGTCAATCCTTCAAATGTGTGGTTTGAAACGGTGACATTGACCTCCTCACCCTCTTCTCCAAGCCTTACCTGCCATGATGCACCCTCAGGTTCACTGTCCCAAGTGATTTGTGCCGATGTTTGGGTAATATTGTCCACCGTAAGGTTGGTTGGTTGCTGACAAGGGTCGGACACTTGTCCGCTTTCACTCAACTGCAAATCGTCTATGCTTAGATACCATGGGGCACTTGTTGCCGAACAATGAATTGCAATGTAATAAATGCCGTCTTCCTCAACGCTGAAGTCTCCTGTAAACTGTTCATACAAAACATTTGTCTGATTGTTCAATGCAGTGCCTATGCCGGATACTATACTGTCTGCCGACTGTGCTTTGCAAAGATGTGCCTCCAAAGTAGTCCATCCGTTTCCTCCGTCGGTAAGATACCAGAACGAGAAGGAATAAAGCGTTTGTGCGTCAAGTTCAAATCCGGGAGTGAATATGTAGTCATCGCAACCGTAAACAAATGATGCGAACTTTTCCCCCTGATGAGGAGTCAAAGCTGAGTTGGAGGAAGAAGATGAAGTAAAGGTCTTAACTTTAGAACCGAGACTTGTGGCTTCCATACACATCGGCATTGTATTCTCGCTTTCTATGTCTTCGAAGCCTTCTTCCCACGGCAATTCCGCAACAGGTACGCATTCTGTCTTGAAACCGAACATTGCAGTAGGCTCGGATTCAGCACTTTCCTGACAATTGGCAACTATATAAAATTCATAGTTTACTCCAGACTCCAGTTCCGTAAGTGTTGCAGGCAATACGGTAACCTCAAGCGAATTCCACGATTCCTCATTTACCGGTTTGTAATATACGGTCCAAGAAGTGTTTGTCTGATCAGTCCAATTTATCTCTGCACTGTTTGAAGTTATGTTGTCTATTGTTACGGTAGCCGCATTCGGACGAAGACATGATTGAACGGAAACAGACAATGAATCTATCAATATACGTTCACCCGGAGTATCGGCATAAAAAGCCAATCTGTATTGACCTGTCAATCCTTGCAGAGGTACATCGACATTCAACCATCCGTTCTGAGTAAGGTTTACCGTCTGCAATTCCTCGAACAATGCGGTATCACCTGCCGAGTGTATATCCTGTCCGTTTTAGGCAAGACTGTAATACATTATCTTAAAGCTCTCGTCAACAGAACCTTTCTTGGCAAAGAAACTCATTGTTTCATTACCGTTAAAATCAAATACGGGACTGACAAACCAATCTGAAATCGTATCGGCAGAAGCGGAAACAGAAGATTCCATCTTCAAGGCTCCCTCGCCTTCGTAAATAGTACTACCCATCGTTGTACGTTTCCAAGAATATCCGTTATGTTTTCCGTTAATATTGTACCAACAAACCGGAGCGCTGCTACCCAAGGAAGTTATATTGCCTATCGAATACCATTCATCCTGATTGAATCCTTCGAAATAAGGTGTCGTCTGAGTTACCTCAATCACATCACACTTGGTCTGACATGCAACAATATCCGTAAACAAACTTGTTTCGTCACCGCATACAGAACGTACTCTTATTTCATATACCGTTCCTGAAGCAAGATTGTCAAGTAGTATGTTTTCATTTGAGGTCACGGTTTGAGTAATCCAATTCTCTTCACCCATTTCTCTGTATTGTATTTCCCAACTTTCACCTGATTCGGTTTCAAGATTCAATGTTATCGAATTGGTCTGGATATCGGACGGATTTATCAATACGGCCGTAGGCCTGAAACATTCTACAGCCCTTATGGATATGTTATCCACTATAGCAGAAAGGGAATCAGTATAAGAGGAACCGTCCATTATCCATGCAAACACAACTCTCTTGATGCTGTTGTTGACATATGCTCCGTCTATGAAAATATTTGTTCTCTGCATTTCCGGTTGTTCGCTGAAGAATCTGTCTTCCGAAGGATAAACCAACCAGTCCTCACTGTCATAAGCAGTCCAATCGACATCGAATATATCATCGGTTGCATTTATTTCCTCTTCATAATCCCTTATGGCAACTTTCATGAAATCGTAGTGTCCTTCTCCGCCGGCTTTCCAGTCAAACGAAAGTTCATAAGCAGCATCGGATCCAAACAATATATCTCTGTAAGCAAACACTACCAACTCTCCTTCATCGTAATTGTACCAAGCATTTGCTCCGTCATTTCTCGATATGAAGAGTTTTTTGTTTTGATCATCCGTTACAGCCGTTTCCTGTCCTATATACCACTTTGTCTCGTTTCCGTTAAGGTTCTTTATTATCCATTTGGAGTTTTCGTCTTCCTGTTCGAAATCACAAGAATAAGGAACATCGGCTATACCGACAGGAAGAGTGATTGTTGTAGGACTGGACCATGTTCCCTGGCAGTCATACTGAACGACAAAGGTATATGTCTCCCCTTCAATAAGATTGTCTATTATATAAGGGAAAGAAGAACCATAAGGCACAAAGACATATTCGTTTTCATCAGGATTGGAATTGACATTGCCAACCGCATAAGACACCTTCCATCCCTCGGCTGAAGGATGCTCCAAAGCATTCCAATTTACGGCAACACTTGTAGAGCTTGCATAATCAACGTCTATTGACAACATGTCTGGGCAAGAGACTGCTTCTTCAATCTTTACATTGTCCAAACGAATTCTGTTGTCTCCGGATATATCTGAAGCAGTCTCAGGATTCTCGGCATAGAATCCTACCGTTATCTCTCCCGTATATCCTGCCTGCGTAAGGTTGTAATATATTCTCGTAGGTTGATTTGACAATCTGTCAATACGAGGATTGGTCTGTTCATCCGAAGTACTGTCCCAAATCAAAGCCGTTTGCTCATCCCATGTCTGACCTCCATCGGTAGAAAATGCAACAATGAATTTCTGATATCCGCTGTTTACGGCTGGAGAATCATTGTTCCAATAGGTATATGCCACATCAAAACTCAGTTCATAGCTTGTACTGCCGTCACCTATGTTGATTGCCGGAGTAATCAACCATTCTGCCTTGTCGTTGTAGTATTCCATAGAAGCATGATAGTCAAAACCATTTCCGTTGTCTCCGCTCCAACTGCTCGAACCGAATTCTATTGACGCATCTCCTGAAACCACGTCATCCCACAAGCCAGTTCCTTCTTTCCAACAACTTGTCGTTTCTCCGGCAGTATATTCATCAAACGTTTCCGCAAAAGGTGCTGAAAAAGCACCGCATGCAGTTGTGGCAACCAAATCCGCCGAAGCTATAAACCCTGTTTCCGATCCATCCTCACATACAGCCTTTATGTTGAAAACATATTCCGTGGCAGGAGAAAGATTCGTAAGAATAATCGAATTGCTCGTCGTATTCTCAATCGTCCATGAATATGAAGCGGAAGGCTTGTAATAGACCTTGTATAAAGACTGTCCCTCATCGGCCTGCCATGCCAGTTCAACATCCTCGGAACCGACTGAAACAACTCTGAAATCGGAAACCCTAGAACATGAAGGCGTTTCCATTATTTCCAAATTGTCAATATACACTATTCCCTGATTAGGAGACATATTCCTTACAAAGGCCAACCTGTATTGACCGTTCAATCCCGACAAGTCTATTTCATGCAATGACCAATCGGACGATATATCCGAAACCGTATCGAAACATACGAAATCAACGGTATCGCTTACATTCGCAAAATCTCCGGAAGCCACATTCAAGGCATAAAGCCTCAAGGCAGGATTGCCTGTCGAGGATATCTTCCTTGCATAAAAATAAAGACTTTCCTCTCCGGACAACTCAAAGACAGGTGTTATCAGCCAATCACTGTTTACCGCTATCTCCGCATCCGAAGGATTGTTGTCCCTGCTCGAAGCATAGCCACTTCCCTGAAACGCGCCGAAAGTGCCCCGTATCCAATTCAAAGACGAACTTCCGCCGTTCACATTTATCCAACAATAAGGAGCTTCTATCGTTTCATCAATAAGATTCTCCCCATTCCACGTTTCCTCAAATCCTTCAAACCAAGGAAAATCGGAAATCACTCCGCAAGCCGTTCTGAACGTTATAGAACGAGTAGGTTCAGATTCATTCTCTCCGCAAACCGTCACAACGTATGCTGTATATTCCTGACCTGCTTCCAAGCCGCCTACTGTTGCAGGATTGTCGGATGTAAGCATTTCCATGTATTGTGTTTCGGATGTTTTCCTGTAATAAATCTTCCAACTGCTGTTATGAGAATCATCCCAACTTAAAGTAACGGACGTTGGTGTAACAGTCTCCGCCTCCAGACTTCCTATCGCAGGACGCATACATTCCGGCAACGTCGTTATGCTTAAATCATCCACACAAAAAGGTCCGGAATTGTCATTCGAAACCAAAGCCAAACGATAAGGTCCGTTCAATTCCGAAAGAATGACCTCCGACTCAAGCCATTGCAATGTCTCTATATCGGCAATATCAACCGTTTCAAGCAATGTAAACAAAGAAGTGTCAGCACTTGATGAAATATCTTGTATTGCAGTGGAAAAATAGTATATCTTGAGCCTTACGGGATTGCTTTCCGTCACTTTTTTGATGTAAAAGCTGAGTCTTTCATTTCCCGTCAAATTAATTACCGGAGTTATCAACCAGTCACTTATTGTATTGGCCGATGATATGGAACCGCTCATCATTGCGGATCGTTCTCCAGACAAAGACTCACTAGGAGAGGATTTCCAATAATAGTCCTGATTGGCTCCGTTTACATTGAACCAGCACAAAGGTCTGTAAACATTGCTTATGCCGTCTTCCGAATCAACCCACAACTGCTCGAAGTTCTGAGTATAGGGAATATCCATGCTGGCACACGGAGTAACCTGCGTCACACTGTTTGACCACATGCTCGTATCCCCTTCTCCGCAAATGCTGCGCATCTTTATCTCATACAAAGCACCGGGGTTCACACTCATTATGTAAGGCATCTGGTCAATAAACTCATAAGTCCATTCATTGCCTGCTGTCCTGTAAGCCAATTGCCAGGCCGAAACCTCGGAAGTACTGCTCCAGTTAAGCTCCATGGAAGAGGTTGTAACATTTGATATCGCAAGACCTGAAGGCGTACCGCAACTGATGTTTCCTACTATCACGTTGTCTATATGCAACTCGTTGTCTCCGTTACTTTGAGTACTCTCCACATAAAACGCTATTCTAACCATACCGCTGTAAGTACTCAACGGTATTGTCATGGTTGTCTTTTCATAAGGTATTTCACTGTAAATGTTTCCACCTTGAGTATTGTCAAACGTGATAAGAACATTTTCAGCCGTCCAGCTTGCACCGTTGTCCGTAGATATAAGCACCATAAACTTGTCATCCGGCTGACCCTGAGGATCACTGACAGGTTCATCGTTGCCATAATTCGTCAACGCAAGATCAAACATCAATTTGTTGTTTTCATCCGGATCCTCCCCAAGATTTATGGTCGGAGTGATAAGCCATTCCTTGCAGGTGGTACCGTAAACATTCACTTTTGCATGAGGTTCGTCCAAACCGTATGTTTCGTCTGTCTGTTGCCATGACGAACTGCCCGCTGCAGGCGACTGGCCGTTAAACGCTTCGGACACCAATCCCTTAGCCTGAATCCAGTTGGACGGAGGGAAAGTCGAATTTGTAAAGGACTCGTTAAGATACAACTGCTGAGTCCATCCGCTGACGACAAAAAAACATGCCATCAATAAAAACATCACTTTTTTCATAAACCATCTATTTGTGTTTAATTTAGTTGTAACAATAACAACGCATATATTCATAATATCGTATTACACCTTGTGTTTTTGTCATAAAAAAACAGCAAAGAGACGCAAATAAAAGACAACGCGCAAATATTTCCATTGCCGCATTGTCTTTGTCATAATCAAGATTTCACCGCATTTGATTTCCGGAAATTCTTTTCTGAATCCGTTTTTTTCTTTTCAGAAAAGAAAAAATTGAAATCAAGTTCGGCAAAGCCTTATTCCATATTGTATCTTGTGAAGATATTATTTCGGTCTATCTTTATCGGATTGGCTTCAAACCATTTGAGAAAACTGTCCCACCTTGACTTGTTTGCCTTTGCCCAATTGGCTGCCTCAACGGAATTTCCGTAGGCAAACAACCAATAATTATAGGCCTCGAAATGACCGTTCTGCATAAGTTTCTTGTGATATTCGAAAAGAACATTGTCAAATTCCGAATGAGAGCGATAAAATTCCTGAATGAATCTTGTCCTTATTCTTATGAGTGTCTTTATATCCAGAAATCTTTCTCCCTTACATGCCTTGGTCATGGCTTTTCGAAAAGCCTCGGGAAACAGATTTGGTCTTTCCACCGAGTTTGAATAAACTATGACGGAATTGTTGAAATCCACCACGACCTTGTTTCTTTCAAGACTTATTTCGCTAAAATACGTATCATACAGATTTTTGCTCATTTTCTTGCATCGCTCTGAATTTTTCTCCAGATTCATGAACAGTTCACCGTACATTACGGCCCATACCTCCTCTGTCGAGGATAAAAAAATCATTGCCGAACGGTAATAGTTCGAAGCATATTCAGGATCTGCCTCAATACCTTTCTCATAATAGTAAAGGGCATTGAGGAAATCCCCGTTTTTATATGATACGTTTCCTCTTTCAAGATAAAGGCACGCGGCATCAGGAAATCTTTCCAGACCTTTTTCATATACGCTCATAGCCCTGTTAGGCTGTTTCATTTCATCGTAAGCATTTCCCAAAAGCTGATAAACGTCAGCCACGACATCGGTTCTCTGCGTCAGGCTTTCCAGTATTTCGGCCGCTTTCCTGTAATCCTGCATGCAATAATAGCACCATGCCAGCTCGTAATGAACTGCAAGCGAATCCGTACCATTATCCAATACGTCCTTAAGATATTTTTCAGCCTGATACAGTTCTTTGGCATCTATAAGCCTCTGAGCCTCGTTTATTATAGAATCCATGTTTTGTGCAAGAAGGTTCGCCGAAAAGAAGACGACAGAACAAAAAGTGCAGATAAAGATTTTTTTTATCATATTCTTTCTTTGTTTTGTCCGCAAAGATAATGCAAAAAAATGAATCCAAACTTCAGAGACAGGCAATTAAACATGCCTTGCAAAAAGAGGAAATCCTATATGCTCAGGTTTCAAGAGAATGTTCCTGAAAAATGGAAAGACGGCGTAAAGGACGAAATGAATACTCCTATACGCCGTCTTTTATGTCTATTATCTTTATCTGATATCTATTTTATAAGGAAAGTATAATCATCATAATGTTTCAAAGCCTTGCTTGTTCCTTTAGCAACAGCCTTCAAAGGGTCGTCTGCGACGTGAACAGGCAATTTTGTCTTGCTTTGCAGTCTCACATCAAGACCTCTTATCAATGCCCCGCCGCCGGCAAGATAAATACCGGTATGATAAATATCCGAAGCAAGTTCAGGAGGAGTCATTGCCAAGGCTTCCAATACTGCTGATTCTATTTTTGATATTGACTTATCCAAAGCATGAGCTATTTCCTGATATGTCACATACAATTCCTGAGGAATTCCGGAGACTATGTCTCTTCCCTGTACCGCGAAATTCTCAGGAGGGTTTTCCAAATCGGTTGTTGCTGCTCCGACAGCTATCTTTATTCTTTCAGCCATCCTTTCCCCTATGTACATATTGTGCTGTCTTCTCATATATTCTATTATATCGAGATTCAGTTCGTCTCCTGCTATACGTATGGATTTATTGCACACTATTCCTCCCAAGGCTATAACCGCTATTTCGCTTGTACCGCCTCCTATGTCTATTATCATGTTTCCGACGGGCTCCAACACATCTATTCCTATTCCTATTGCCGCAGCCATAGGTTCGTGTATCAGTCTGACCTCTTTTGCTCCTGCCTGTTCGGCAGTATCCCTAACAGCCCTTTCCTCTACATTGGTAATACCGGACGGTATGCAAATAACCATCTTAAGGGAAGGGGGAATCAGCGTCTTTTTTATATTGACCATTTTGATAAGTTCTCTAATCATATCATTGGCCATGTCAAAATCAGCAATCACTCCGTCTCTTAACGGGCGTATAGTCTTTATGTTGTCATGCGTCTTGCCGTCCATCTGCATCGCTCTCTTACCAACGGCAATGACCTTTTTGGTTGTCTGGTCTATTGCTATGATGGAAGGTTCATCAACAACAACCTTGTCATTACACATCACTATAGAATTTGCGGTACCCAAATCTATTGCGACTTCTTTAGTCAAAAATGAAAATAAACCCATATTAAATCAATTGTTTTCGCATAGTTTTACGACATTGTTTACTTTGTGTTTCAAAACAGAACAAGATTTGATTTTAATGTTTAAAGTGTCTGAATCCTGTAACTGCCATTGCCATGCCGTTTTCCTGACAATAGTCTATACTTTTTTTGTCATTTATACTTCCTCCCGGCTGAATCACGCAGTTTATTCCGGCCTCATGCGCAATCTGAACACAATCCGCAAAAGGGAAAAAAGCATCCGAAGCCATTACGGCACCATTCAAGTCAAAACCGAAGTTCCTTGCTTTTTCTATGGCTTGCTTCAATGCATCCACTCTTGAGGTTTGACCCGTTCCACTGGCACAAAGCTGCAGATTTTTCACCAAAACGATTGCATTGGATTTTGTATGTTTAACAACCTTATTGGCAAAAATCAAATCTGCTTTCTGTTTTTCCGTAAAAGCTGTTGACGTTATTGAATTCAGTTCTTCTTCCTTTTCCGTCTTATTGTCTGCATCCTGCACTAGCACACCGTTCAATGCAGATCTGTACTGAACAGGAGCGACCTTTATATTCTTACGTTTCAAAAGAATTCTGTTTTTCTTGCATGTAAGAATATCCAAAGCTTCCTTTTCATAATCAGGTGCTATACAAATCTCCATGAACAAAGAATTCATTTCTTCCGCTGTTTCCTTATCTATCGTCCGATTGCAAACCAAAACGCCCCCGAATGCTGAAACGGGATCTCCTGCCAACGCATCCAAATAAGCCTGTTTCAACGTAGGACGTGATGATATTCCACAAGCATTATTATGCTTTATAATTGCAAATGTAGTTTGTTCAAAGTCATCAATCAATCTGCATGCGGCATCTATGTCACCTATGTTGTTATATGAAATCTCCTTTCCATGCAACTGTTCCACAAAATCATCCAACTTACCGAAAAACACACCCTTTTGATGTGGATTTTCACCATATCTTAATGACTTGAATTTATTATAGCTCTCTCTGAACGCATTTAATCCGACTGACTTGTTGAAGTATTCAAAAATAGCAGTATCATAATCGGAAGACTGCATGAAAGCATAGGTTGCAAATAATCTTCTTTGCTCAAGAGTTGTACATCCGTTGTGTTTTTCCAGAATCTCAAGAAATTCTTCATAATGATCGCTAGAAGGAACAATAACCACATCGTTAAAATTCTTTGCAGCCGCCCTAATCAACGAAATACCTCCTATGTCTATTTTTTCTATTATATCCTGTTCACAAGCACCGCTTACAACTGTCTGCTTAAAAGGATACAAATCCACTATAACCAAATCAATTTCAGGTATCCCGTATTGAGCAATCTGCTTTTGGTCGTCTTCATTATCTCTTCTGCACAATATTCCCCCAAAAACCTTTGGATGAAGCGTCTTTACCCTTCCTCCAAGTATAGAAGGATAAGAGGTAAGTTCCTCTACTGCTTCAGCCTCCACATTCAAACTCCTTATATAGTCATACGTACCGCCTGTCGAATATATTTTTACTCCCAACTCACCAAGTTTTCTGACTATCCTGTCCAATCCGTCCTTATGAAAGACAGATATCAAAGCTCCCCTAATTTGTTTCATCTGAATTATTTATTTTAAAATTATTCTTTTCATCAACCACCGAACTCTATGCCCAAACCTTTTGCCGTTTGTACCAAAAAACTGTCAGGACTCACAAGGTGAGGTTCTTTCAAAGCTTCCTCCAAAGTAACTGCTATTATATCCGGATGCTTGTATGCAACCATCTTGCCAAAATCACCTGCCTTCGCCAATTCAAAAGCCTTAACTCCAAATTCGGAAGCCAATACTCTGTCGTATGCAGTCGGTGTTCCTCCTCTTTGCAAATGGCCAAGTACCGACACTCTTATATCATGTTCCACTCCTGCTTCCTCCAATTCCAACTTCAAGACCTGTCCTATGCCACCCAATTTAAAATTTCTGTATCCTATTTCACTTGATGCATGTCCGACCTTTTTGCCTTTGTCATTCTTGGAGCCTTCAGCTACGACAATAATGCAAAACCCCCTTCCCTTATTATACCTTGATTCTATTTTTTCCTTTATTCTATCTATGTTATATGGTATTTCTGGAATAATGCAAACATCCGCACCTCCAGCTATTGCAGCATTCAATGCAATCCATCCAGCATCACGCCCCATAACTTCAAGTATAAATATTCTGTTATGTGACGCAGCTGTAGTCACCAATTTGTCAACACTCTCAGTTGCTATTTGTACAGCAGTTTGAAATCCGAAAGTAAAATCCGTTGCAGAAAGGTCATTGTCTATAGTTTTTGGTACTCCTATTATATTCAATCCTTTTTCAAAAAGCGCCTTTGATATTCTTTGAGATCCATCTCCTCCTACATTAATTACTGCATCTATTCCCATATATTGCAGTTTCCTTATCATTTGATCGCTGATATCAACCATAGTCCATGTACCATTTGCATTTTTTACCGGAAAGGCAAATGGACCACCCTTGTTTGTAGTACCCAATATAGTTCCTCCCTGTACCAAAATGCCGGATACTTTGGAATTGTCCAATATCACAACCTCTGTCGGTTCTTTCAAAACACCGTTAAAAGATTCTATACATCCTACAACTTCCCAATCTTTTTCTTGTGAAGCCCTCTTGACAATAGCTCTTATGACAGCATTTAAACCGGGACAATCTCCTCCGCCCGTCACGACCATCAGTCTTTTCATATTCTAATTATCTTTGTCCTGTTCAAAATAAGGTATTATACGCTCTATCTCATCCAATATCTCAATAAGTCCAGATTTATTTTTAGCCGAACTTAAAAACATTTCAGGCAATTGTTCCCAATATTCTGATAAGGCATTTCTAAACACTTCTATGTTTTCATTTGTTTTCTTTACAGACTGTTTGTCTGTTTTTGTAAATATGACGATCAACGGCACCGAATTCTCTCCCAAAAAATTTATGAACTCCAAATCTATTCTTTGAGGCTCCAGTCTGGAATCGACAAGGACAAAAACTGTCATCAAGTTTCTTCTTTTCAACAGATAATTTCTAATCATCCTATTCCATGATTCCCTCGTCGACTTGGAAGTCTTTGCATAACCATAACCCGGCAAATCCACCAAATACCAATTACTATCTACAACAAAATGATTTATAAGTTGCGTTTTCCCTGGTTGCGAACTTGTCTTGGCCAAATCTTTTCTGTTTACCAAAGCATTAATCAAAGAACTTTTGCCAACATTACTTCTTCCTATAAAAGCGAATTCAGGCTTATCCTCACCTGGACACTGCTTGTAATCAGAACTACTTTTCAAAAAATCGGCTGTCTTTATAACCATCTGCAATATTTATATAGACATGTATCGTTTCTTTTTATCCTCGTAAATATCAGCAATAGTAACCAAAATGCCTGTTTCCTCAACATTACTGAAATGCTTGTTTACAGATGTTCCAAAACTCTTCATGGTAGAAGACAAATTCATGTATGCATTTACAAGAGGTGGTATATTTTCACTCAATTCTCTTACGCTTTTAACCAATATCTGGTAGTCCTCTTTATAACTTTTACCATTAAAAAGTTTTACAAGCATATTGTAGTCAGCCTCTATTTCCACAGATTCTCGCGGAAAGACCAGACCTTCATTATCAGGAAAATGTTTTTTATAAAAATATAATATATAATCACGCGCAAGGGTATTCATTGAAGGATACATGGTTATTTTCCCGAAAAAATACTTGACCGTTCTATTGTTCAAGGCAATACATCCAAGTCCTTCCCACAAGTTATCCAAAGAATACATTCCCTTACGCAGATTATATGTAGGCTGATAATCAGGACGAACAAAAGAACGTCCAAGTTCCATCGTATTGGTCAAATAGTTACGTTTAAACTGATCGGTAAATACAAACAAATCCGCCGTAGCACTCAACAATTCACCATTTTCTTCAAGAATATCACTACCTATTATAAACCTGTATCCACCTATTATTTCCTCATCAACAGGATCCCATATAAACAACTGATTGTAACAATGAGGCTCCGGTAAAATATCATACCTGTCTATATCGCATTCCGTTCCGCTTCCTCCACCCTCTGCACCAAAACTCAACTCTCTCAAACGCCCTATTTCTCTCATTATATTAGGAGTTTTATGAGCGTTTGTGACATAAATCTCCCTACCTCCGTAATTTGTTTTCTTCATAAAAGAGGCCAACGAGAGTTCAGCCTTGACAATGGCTTTATCCACCGGAGGTATGACATAAGAAGTATCAACTTTATTAACTTTATCTTTCATCATAGTATCCGTTTATCATTTCACGTTCGGTTCAAATTTTACATGTATATCATTTTTCAATTTGTAGACATGCTCCCGCATAATATTTGCCCATTCCAATGCGGTTCTGTCACTACCGAATTCCTTGTAACTAATAGGAGCTCCAAATGTAAGAGTAATTGTTTTGTTTTTATATTTGAACATCTCGTCTGGCAAAAGTATCATTTCCAAATCGAATTTAATACCGAAAAAACGCCTTATCGAAGATAGTCTGTAAAATCTTTTTGAATTAATACCCTCGATATAGACAGGAGTAACATCACGTTCAAATTCCACGGCCTTTTTCACAAAAGTCTTTTTCCATGAGAAATCCTGAAATACCCCGTCTATGTATTTGGATTCCGTTCCTGCCGGAAAAAACATCACACAACTGTCCGAATGAAAAACCTCATTCAATATATCATGATTAGAATTGTTTCTGCCATACTTGTTGATAGGAACAAAAATCCCTTCAAAAGGAGGAAGTGCACAGAGCATGTCATTCACAGGAAACAATATATCGTTACGTGTTTTCCCTACGGCAATCATAAGTGCCATCCCGTCTATACTGCCTATAGGATGATTTGCTACAACCAACGCTCTGGAATTAGTAGGTATATTCTCAGGATTGTTTACGACTATCTTTACCCCCAATTCTTTTTCAACTATACACTTTGCAAAATCAACACCTTTAACATCCCTGTATTTGTACAACAATGCATTTATCTGATCTATATGAACGAGTTTCTTGAACCAATTCATTGCAAACTTCGGAATAAGACGCAAAAGTCTTTTGTTTTTGCTTGCAATCAATTTCTCCAGATCTATAAATTTATCAGACTCTTTAATATTGCCTGAAGAGAAACCTTCATCCATTTTTTATATCAACCTAAATCCAGTGGCAAAGATACTAAAAAAACAAATCTCATTTGTCAATCACCGTTATTTTTCTCCTGCCTTCTAAATCTTTGATATATACATACGTACAATCATCAGGTATTAACTCTTCTATTTTACCGCTCCATTCCATAAAACAATAATTTCCGCTGTACAAATATTCTTCCAATCCTATATCCAACGCCTCACTGCAACTGTTTATGCGATAAAAATCAAAATGATAAACACTTCCATGTGTAGAGCTCCTATATTCATTCACTATTGCAAATGTAGGAGAACACACGTTATCCTCAACAGAAAGACGTTTGCAAACATATTTTGTAAATGTTGTCTTTCCAGCCCCCATTTCACCTTCAAGAGCAATAACCCTGCAATCGGGAAAGTCTTTCAAGAAAGCTTCTGCCACAACATCCAAATCTTCCGGATTATCTGCCCAATAAGTTTTTTCCATACAAAAATGCTATTTCTGAGTTAATTGAATGAAAGGGACAAGAATCTCTTCCATTGATATGCCACCGTGTTGAAAAGTATTCATATAATACTGCACATAGTAGTTGTAGTTGTTCGGATAAGCGAAAAAATCGTTCGCCCTCGCAAAAATAAAAGGAGACATAATGGAAAGCCGCGGCAAAAATATATCTTCCGGATTCTTAACGTCAAAAACGTCTTTAGGATTATAATCCAACAATCTACCGACTTTGTAACGAAGATTGACGGATGCTTCCTTTGTAGCCTTTATTTTTACCGGCCTGCTGACCCTTACCGAACCATGATCAGTAGTAATGAAAACATTTGCCTGTCTAATACTCAAGTATTTCAGAACTTCAAAAAGAGGGGAATGAATGAACCAAGTACGAGTAACGCTTCTGTAAGCGTTTTCATCCTCTGCCAATTCCCTTACCAAATCCGACTCGGTACGGGCATGCGAAAGCATGTCTATGAAATTGTAGACTATAACATTCAACTTATTCTGCATAAGATTCGGAAGATTGTCTATCATTCTCTTTCCGTAAGTGGCATTAAGCACTTTGTGATAAGTTGTTTTTATGTCAAATCTGTAACGCGACAAAAGTTTCTGCAACAATATATGCTCGTTCTGGTTTTTATTGCCCTCCTCTGTTTCGTCTATCCACAAATCGGGATAAACCTTCTTTATCTCACTCGGCATCAGACCTGCAAACAATGCATTTCTCGCATACTGTGTCGTAGTCGGTATGATGCTGTAATAAACATCCTCTTTTTCAACCCTCAAATACTCTTCTATTATGGGTTGAAGGGCTTTCCATTGATCAAACCTGAAATTGTCTATCACTATAAGAAACGTAGGTTTGTCATCCTTAAGAAAAGGAAACAGTTTTCTCTGAAGCAACTGATGTGAGAACAAAGGGGAAGAATCATCTTTGCCACTTATCCAATTGCGATAGTTGTTCTCATAATACTTCGAAAACTGTACGTTGGCCTCATCCTTCTGTTGCTTGAGTATTTCAAATATGCTCACATCGTCAGACTCGGACAGTTCCAGTTCCCAACGAACCAAATCCTTGTAAAGCTGAATCCAGTCATCCCCGTTCAAACGGTCCATCAGTCTCATTCCTATCTGCCGGAACTCCTGCTGATAACCCATTGTGGATTTCTCGCTGACCAACCGTTTGGTATCAAGATGTTTCTTCAATACAAGCAATATCTGGTTCGGATTCACTGGCTTAATCAGATAGTCCGATATCTTGGAGCCTATGGCCTGTTCCATGATATGCTCTTCCTCGCTTTTGGTTATCATTATTATCGGAAGCGCAGGATACTTACCCTTGACAATGTCCAACACCTCCAAACCGGTAAGTCCGGGCATATTTTCATCCAAAAACATCACATCCACATTCTGCGATTGCAAGACATCAAGAGCCTCATTTCCATCTACTGCGGAAATGACTTCATATCCCTTGGCATTCAGAAACAATATGTAAGGCTTCAACAAGTCTATCTCGTCATCAACCCAAAGAATCTTAACCATAGCACCAAACTTAAATTACACAATCCGTTAAGTGCTAACGTTCAACCGAAGAAAAATGTTATCAAGGAAAAAAGAAATTTATTTCAGATTTTCAACAGTTTGACTTAACCAGTTGAAGAATAAACTTTTAGCGAATTATTTGAGAAATAGTAGTAACGACTAAGAGACCGTGCAAATTTCAACGTTTCGCTATGTTTGACTGTCAAATAACTCAGCTGCAAAAATAGCCAAAATCCTTAATAATGCAAGGATTTGGCTACTTTATCTTATTTATCAATTATTATCCATTCTCCTGTTTTACCTCCTTTTCTGGTCAGTCTTTCATCTGCTCGTAACTGATCCATCATCTTACGCACTTGTCGTTCACTCAAATCAAGTTGTCTTGCAAGTTCTGCTCTTGATATCGAAGGATTATTTTTTATCAATCCTATAAGGTCTTCTACTTCTTTTGGATCGCTTTGGATCGTCTTTGGATCGTCTTTGGATCGCTTTGGATCGCTTTGCCTTTCTTCTGCTGCCCTCCAGATGACTACTCTGAAATCTTCCTCTTGATAAAACTCCGGAGTCTTCAATCCATAATCACGACATTTCTCAATAATATCCTCCGTACCGGTACCAACCTTCTCAATATACCCTTTCCAATACATCGGATCAGCTATCAGAGGATTAGTCGGCAGCGACTTATGAGGGCCTTGAAGTTTCTGTACCGTAAGTCCATACGGTAATTGCCCCGGATTCCATATCTCCAGCCTATTTCGGAATAGCATCACCTGAACACTTGCATTACTTGTGTAATCTCTATGGCAAACGGCATTTACAATCGCCTCTTTAACTGCATCAATAGGCAATTCCGGACGCGTTGGAACAGATGCTGTTTCTCCTTCGTCACGAGTTCCTACCCAATTATCCACACGACTCATCACAAAACTTGTTGCCTGATCCACCAATTCAAACACATCACCGCGATATATTTGATATGCAGGCATCGGTTTTCTCACGACATTACCATAGAACTGCACACACTTCACTTCCGAAGTGATAAAATATTTCTGAGGTTTCTTTCCGAAAAGCAGAATTGCAGCATTGGCAATCCTATCATTCTCATCGATTAAATCTAAATGAGTAAGCAACTCTTTTATTGGCGTATCCACTGAAAGTGGAAAATTTCGTTTTGAACGGGCAACCTGAATGAAACTGCGAATCTTATCTTCATCCAAATCATCTATCGTCGCCCCATTGTCGTAAGAAGCATCGAATGGCCTCCACCTGATATACTCCTTCTCTTCCAAATAACGAATCAAGGATGCATACACAGAGGTCCGCAATCCATCCATATCTACAAAGGTCTTACGGACTATATCTCGCTCAACTTTTCTTATGAAAGCTGTCTCTTTCGGATGCCTATTACTCTCATCAATGCTCT
Organism: uncultured Bacteroidales bacterium; assembly: GCA_944320415.1. GTDB lineage: Bacteria > Bacteroidota > Bacteroidia > Bacteroidales > P3 > Onthomorpha. The sequence continues at coordinate 5,040 of CALUHJ010000008.1, read as the reverse complement.
TGATATAAATCAAACGGCTCTTATGTAATTCAGCAGCTAAATCATACTCCCGTTCTGTAGGTGAAATACCCTCTGCATCTTCATATCCGTACAAATTACCATACAATCCCAAATATATATCGCACAGTTCCACCTCCTTTAAATACACATGACTTGTAGGATATTCATTTGCTGGAACTTCTTCAAAAATAAATGGCTCAAAGAACTTTCCCAATAACGCATCTGTTCGGATATAATGGCAAAGCATCGCTCGCTCTTCCGCAAACTCACTCTGCACACTGCTTATGAATATTTTGATTCGTTTCATTGTTATATGACCACTTTCTTATTTTCCTTATTCCATTGCTCATAATTAATAAGATGCACTAATTCCTCAACGACAATCCGCAAACCTGATTTTATGGAATCAACATCACTTTTAGTTGCATTAAATCTACGATTATGTGCACTTAAATCTCCCTTGGCCTTGATATCAGGTAGAGCCTTTATCGAATTACGACCTATTGTCCATAAACTCTTTTCTGCCATAAGGCTATCTATTAAATCAGAACAAAAGAAGTAATTTCCTTTAGCATCTTTAATACGGTCTTTTATATCATATCTTTCAAAGACCTCAATAATTAATGTTTCGACCAATCTGCGTGTCATAACCAAACAAGCATCGTAAAGCTGATAATCATAACACAATATGGCTTGTCTTGCTGTTTTAATTAAATAGGAACGAGTACCATCCAATAATTCTAATGGAAAATAATTGTCTGATGGTTCATTGACCTTCACTTCTCCTATCCGGCTAGAAATATCTGCCTCCACTGATTTTGTTAATCTATATCCTCCGTTTCTATGAGCTATCATATGCTTAGACTTCTTTTCTTTTGAAAGGTAGGCAGAGATATTGCTATAAGGCGGGAGTTGCAAAGAGATAAAACAATCTTCAATACTCTTTGCTGTAAAAGACTCCTTGTCCTGATAATTTGTCAAATAATATCCCAAGTAAGGAATCTGTTCAGAAGATTTTAATGATAAAAAACCTTCAATTCTATTTATATATTCTTCAATCGTCATTTTGTTAAATCAATTATAGCATTCTCTCCAACCGTTGACACCTTAATGTCATTCATATTCGATGTGTCTATCCAACCTTTCTTTGATTTTGTATCAATAAGGCTCTGACGTATATTAGACGGGAATTTAAAATTTAAATCCTTGTAGCAGGTATAAATATGATTAGGCCCTATATTCTTTTCACCAAGAATATTTTGAAGATAATAAACAAATACAAGATTATATTCTGCTCCGCTAGATGCTTTATACTTGGATACAAAATTTTTAAGAGAGTCTTTACCTTCTGGCTTCAAGTTTAACTCTGTAATAAAAGAATAGCTTGTTGGATTTTTTGATGTTTTATTTGTACCACTATTTTTGGAATTATCTTTTGTACTATTTCCCAATTTCCACCCATCTGTTTTTTCATTATCGAATATATCAGCCAAATATGATTTAGCTCGTTCTTCACCTGCCCTACATAAGCAATATGAGCCATTATTAATATTGTATAATGATTTTTCCTCACTGAGCCATTTTCGATAATTTCCGTCATTTTTAAGTCCTGTTTTTTCAAGAAAAGAATTTACTTCTGTCCTTTTGACTTCTTCTATACCATGTATTTGATTATAATACAAATAGAGAATTGTCAAACGTCCAGCATAGTCTCTCTTACTATTAGCTTTTAAACTTGTTTCGTGCAAATAAATTTCATTTTCTCCTCTTTTCTTAAATATTTTGTCAATAGAATAAGTTTCATTATTAGTTGTGGATTCTCCATTCGAATTAGAGGATAATAACTTGGGCGTAACATTCTCTACTTCTGAAAAATTGGCCTCATTTGAATTGTTAGTAAATTCAATTATATTGCTTCGTTTTCTATTATATGGAAGAAAACTAGCAAATGTTTCAACGACAGCCCCTGCTGTTTCATTAGAAAAAGATGCTTCAAACGATTTCTCCGTTTGCGTTTCGATATATTTAATATGATTTTGGCTATTAGTTATTATTGTAGGATTTATCTCTGTTCCACAATATATACAAATCTCTGCCCCATCTATTAGTTTCTCGCCACACTGCTGACAAACTATTTGCTTTTTACAGTTGAAGCAAAATTTAGCCTTGTCTGGTAATTCCTGACCACAAAATTGACATTTCATTATTATTTTCCTCCTTTAATACGATTACAGTTTCTGCAAAGCATTTGGCAATTCTCGGCTACGGTTGTGCCGCCTTCTTTCCAAGGTATAATATGATCTGCTTCCATTTCTTCCAACTCGAAATGTTTGCCACAATGGACACATATTCCTTTTTGTCGTTCATATGCTTCACGTTTTTGCTTTTTGTCAAAAGTGCGGAAGCTAAGGTCGCGTAAATCTCCGCTCAATACATAACGGTAGATACCTGACTTCTTCATTATCTCATCGTCTTCCATCAAGTCATGAATTTGTTTTTCAAGAACTTCCGTATCGTACACTCCTTCACCAAATTCGTCAAACATTGCGCCCCAATCAAGTCCTTTCATCTCTTTACGGTATTTGGGAAATGTAGAGCGAACCCATGTTATGATTTGCATGTAATAAGCCCAAAGTTTATTTGAGTTGGGTTCAAACTGATGGATTGCCATATACTTATCAATCTTATCTATACCCTTCTCCTTTTCATCTTTAAGGCCCTCTTTCCGTGCAGCCCAACCTAACACTGTTTCGAGATAAGCCTGTTCATCAAGCTTGCCTGTCATATAGTCATGACCTATTTTATATGCTGGGCAACCATTTTTTGAGAAATGCCGACGGGCATCCGTCACAAACGGTCCAACATACACTGCATTGCGAAGTTCCTGAGGCATTAGTTTCTCCCCCGCGATATTTATGACTCGAAACCAATCCAGTTTCTCTTTGTCAGTGCCGGAACAGAAATACACAGTCAGTTCATAGTCAAGAAAAGCTTCTTTTTCCGAGTCAGTTAATGTATTGAAAAACAACACCCCTCTATCTTTGTCTACGATATTGAAATCGTGTGTGTAAAATTCACATATAGAAAGAGTTCGCTGCTGACCATCAATCATTTCGAATGTTCCATCTTCTTCCTCCGACCAATACATGATATTGAGCGGAAAACCTTTCAGGATTGTTTCTACAACCGCTTGTTTTTGTTTTTCATCATAACGAAACTCTCTTTGATATGGTGGCCGAACATTTAATTTGCCACTATATGCACGAACACCGCTGTCAGGGTCATTGACATAACCAGAGATTAAATCTCGTATAGGTATGGATTGCAATTCTATATTCATGGTAACTTACTTTTGAATTTTACGGATTATTATGCGAGCATATGGCAAAGTTACAAGTCCATTTTTTAGTATATATGGAGAGTTCATGTTAGCTGTAACATGCGCTTTATTCCCTTGCCTTCTTAGATTGTCTATTGTATCTTGCCCCATAGGTTTAAAACCAACGGATCTTATCCAATCTGTATCGCACGTATTTCCTATGATTTCAAATTGTTCAGGATTGTATTTGTCAAGAAACGTAATTGGCACTCCCATAAGTCCATCATAATCGCATGGGATTTCCGTTGTTTTAGACACATCAACCGCATCATAGTTTTCATATTTAGGATATTCTTCTGGATTATAGCTTTTGTACAAAATTAAATCCTCATGACGTTTCTTGATTTCAAGATTGGTAAACCAAGTAACACCGGAAACTCGAATCATTCCTTCTCTATGGTCTCCTGCTGTAGCTGTATCTTCATAATTGGAGATGAAATGTCCTGCGCCTCCTTTGAAACCATAGCCAAGCCATAGTTTATTTTCTTTGATGAGAGGGAATATTTCTTTATACTTAATTGCATTCTGATGTCCTATAATCAGAAACTTTTTATCATATTCGATAAGTTGAGCGACATATTCACGGAACAAAGAAAAGGGCGGATTAGTAACAACAATATCTGCTTCTTTTAATAATTCGATGCATTCTTGACTTCGAAAATCCCCATCTCCTTTTAAGGGATGTACACCTATCTCGTCTGCTGTAGGAATTTTGTCTCCGTTTTTATCACCTTCGTAAATCAGATACACTGCTTGTTCGCTTTTATTGGTACTGAACAAGTCTATATCTTGATTTTTATAACAGGTGGTTATAAGTTTCTTTAATCCAAGAAACTCAAAATTGTATGCAAAATAGGTGAAAAAATTGCTTATACGAGGGTCATCACAATTACAAAGGACTGTTTTACCTCGAAAATGTTCACGGTAATGGCGCAATTCACTATTTATATCCTCAAGTTGGGTATAAAATTCATCTTTCTTTGCTTCCTTAGCTTTATTGAGATTTTTATTAGCCATAAATATCTTACTTACTTACTTATTTATCAATTCTTGCACATCAACTTTCAATAACTCGGCAACTTTAACAAGCGTCGCCAAATCTGGCTGAGATACATTTGAACACCATTTTGAAACGGTTGACGGATTTTTGCCTAACTGTTCGGCCAACCATTTACCTGTTTTCTTTTTTTCGACTAAAACTATTTTGAGCCTATTTATATCTTCCATATCAATCATTAAATTGAACTATATGCAAAGGTAATGAATTTATTTGATTCGGTAATTCAAAGTAAACTACTTTTTATTCGTATGCTTTTCCCGACTTTGGATGGAAAGATTTTGGCAAGTAGTTTTGGGGCACCGAAAACATTTCGGGCGCCCCAAAACACAACTTGCCATGTTCGCTTGAACATAAAATTTAAGCATGGAAATCACGACTAAAAATAGAAGAATTGTCTTTGATAAGATGCTTGTTTGAGATTGGTCATATTATTTGTTGCTTCCAACAAATAACAGTCGGTTGGTTGGTTTGCCCAATTATTGGTTAGCATCATGGTCGGTTGGTCTCTAAACCGTCAAGATAATAAAACGGTCAACAGAATTGCAGGAATGAACAGCACCTTGCCTATCGGTAAAGCACGACATTCCGACAAGGCGAAAAC
>CALUHJ010000007.1 GCA_944320415.1 uncultured Bacteroidales bacterium | reverse complement strand
AAATCCCTGTAATAAAGCCGTTTTCTTTGCACTTGTTTGGATGTTGTTTTCATTTCACACCTTTACATTATAAATCTCCACAAATTTCAAATCAAGATCCATTTTCACCGAATCAAGATCCATTTTTCTAAAATCAAGTTTGATAAATTGCGGACAAAACTGCGGACAAACAAAAGAAAATTATAACTTTGCAGTAGTTTTACAAACAAGAACGTCATGAAAAACACGAAAAATAACCTGTCGTCGTTCGCAACGTCAATTCTGAAGATTTTTGCGGCGACTCCATTTGAATTGTACAACTACAAGCAAATAGCCTCCCGACTCGGATTCACAGACAAAGGGTCAAAGGAAATGATACAGAACCATCTGATTTCCATGAGTGGTGACGGCATTCTCATAGAACAGGAAAAAGGACGCTACAAACTGAATCCGCAATACGTGAACAGCAACCTGTTGCCGAAACATTATGTCATAGGTACTGTTGACATGAAGCAGACTGCAAAGGCATATGTCATTCCGGAGGATGACAGCGAAGACATTTACATATCCCAGAACAACACCAACCATGCCCTTGACGGCGACAAGGTGAAGGTATATCTGTTTCCTCAACGCAAAAAGCGCAAGAGAGAAGGCCAGATAGTGGAGATAATACAAAGAGCGAAGATTTCATTTGTCGGTGTGATAGAAAAACATCCGCGTTTTGCGTTTCTGGTTACCGACAACAATTCCATGCCGTTCGACATCTTCATTCCGCTTGAGGATTTGGGCGGTGCCAATGACGGGGAAAAGGCTTTGGTCGAAATGACAGAATGGCCTGAAAAGGCAAACAACCCTTTCGGAAAGGTGATAAAGGTACTCGGAAAGCCTGGAGACAACAATGTGGAGATGCAGTCCATACTTGCGGAATACAACTTCCCGCTTGCCTTTCCCAAAGAGGTGGAACAGGAGGCTGAAAAGATAGATACCGAAATAGCTTGTCAAGAGATTGAAAAACGTAAGGACTTCAGGGATGCGGTAACCTTTACGATAGATCCGAGCGATGCGAAGGACTTCGACGACGCTCTTTCATGCAGAATGCTGGACAACGGGAACATAGAGGCGGGAGTCCACATAGCGGATGTGAGTTACTATGTCAAGCCCAACGGAAGCATAGACAGACAGGCATATGAAAGAGGTACGTCGGTCTATCTTGTTGACAGGACGATACCCATGCTTCCCGAGAAGCTGTGCAACAATGTCTGTTCACTAAGAGAGGGTGAGGACAAGCTGTGTTTTTCGGTTGTCTTCGAGATGAATCAAAAAGCGGAAGTGGTAAAGGAATGGTTTGGAAAAACTGTTATAAACTCCAACCGCCGTTTCACATACGAAGAGGCCCAAAAGATAATAGAAAGCAGTGAAGGCGAATACAGCCAAGAAATAAATGCATTATGGAATATGGCTAAAACGATGCGTGACAAGCGTTTCAAAAACGGTGCCATCAACTTCGACAATCCGGAAGTAAAGTTCAAGCTGGACGAAAATGCAAAACCTGTTGGCGTTTACGTAAAGGAATCAAAGGAAGCCAATTGGCTGATAGAGGAATTCATGCTTTTGGCAAACAAGAAGGTTGCCGAGCTTATAGGCAAGCAAAAGGACAGAAAAAAGGCAAAAACCTTTGTTTACAGAGTACACGACGAGCCAAATCAGGAGAAATTGTCAACATTCAAGGAATTCATAGGCAAACTGGGATACAGCATTCAGGACAAGACACGAAGTTCATTGGCCAAGAGTTTGAACCATCTGTTCGAATCAGTTGTCGGACGAGGAGAAGAGACCATGATAAGCATGATTGCGGTACGTACGATGAGCAAAGCCTTCTATTCGACCGACAACATAGGACACTACGGTTTGGGATTCCCTTATTACACTCACTTCACATCACCAATAAGACGTTATCCCGACCTTATGGTACACCGTCTTCTCGAACTGTATCTTGAAGGCAGGGGCTCGGTTGACAAAGACACTTACGAGGACAAGTGCGAGCATTGTTCAAACATGGAAAAGAAAGCGGCTAATGCCGAACGCGACTCGGTAAAATACAAACAGGCGGAATTTCTTTCCGACAAGGTCGGTCAGGAATTTTACGGCATAATATCGGGAGTGAGCAAATGGGGACTGTATGTAATGTTGGATGACAACAAATGCGAAGGCCTTGTCCCGATGCGTGAAATAAACGACGACTTCTACGTGCTTGACGAAGACAATTTCAGAATAATAGGAAAGACAAACGGCAGAATATATCAACTCGGCATGAAGATAAAGGTAAGGATAGACTCTGTCGACCTGTTCAAGCGAAGGATGAATTTCCTTATAGTTGATTCTGAAGAATAATAACGGTAACATAAAACATTGAATGATGAACATACTTTTGTTGGGCTCTGGAGCAAGAGAGCACGCCATTGCAAGAAAGATAAGGGAAAGCAAACTGACGGACCGACTGTTCGTTTCACCGGGCAATGTCGGCATGATAGATTCGGCATGCTGTGTTGACCTTGGCGGAGACTTCGAAAAGATAAAGCGTTTTGCAATTGAAAACGACATAGACATAATGGTAGTCGGCAACGAACAGCCTTTGGTGGACGGTATAGCCGATGCCTTCGACTCGGACGAAAAAACAAGACACATTAACGTCATAGGGCCTAAACGAAAAGGCGCGATGCTTGAAGGAAGCAAGGACTTCGCCAAATGGTTCATGACAAAATACGGCATTCCAACCGCAAGATACGAGAGCTTTACGGTTGAAAGGATGGAAGAGGCCAAAGTGTATCTTACAACACTCAATCCGCCTTACGTGCTTAAGGCCGACGGCCTTGCAGCCGGCAAAGGCGTCATAATATGTCAAACATTGCAGGAAGCGGAAAAGGAACTGGATGCGATGTTGAAGCAGTCCAAATTCGGCAATGCCTCATCCAAAGTGGTCATTGAGCAGTTTCTCGAGGGTATAGAGTGCAGCGTGTTCGTCCTTACCGACGGACAGTCATACTGCATACTGCCCGAAGCAAAGGATTACAAGAGAATAGGCGAACATGACACAGGTCTGAACACCGGGGGCATGGGAAGCGTTTCCCCAGTCGTATTTGCCGACAAGGCTTTCATGGAAAAAGTGGAGGAGAAAATAATAAAACCGACCATAAACGGCCTGAAAAACGAACAAATCGAATACAAGGGTTTCATCTTCATAGGATTGATGAATGTTAAGGGTGAACCGTACGTGATAGAGTATAACGTAAGAATGGGAGACCCCGAAACGGAAAGCGTCTTTCCGAGAATAGATTCCGACATTGTGGAGGCATTCGACCTTATGGGCAGAAACAGATTGTGCGACTATACACTGAAGGTAAACCCTTCGGTATGCACCACCGTAATGCTGGTTTCAAAGGGTTATCCGGAACATTACAAAAAAGGAAAACGGATAACGGGACTGGACAAATGCACGGAATGCACCGTCTTTCACGCAGGCACAAAGGCCGAGAGCGAAAACGTAACGGTAACCAACGGAGGCAGGGTATTGGCAGTTACGGCCCTTGGTACAAATATGGAAGAAGCCCTTGCGAAATGTTATTCCAACATAGAGAAAATAGACTTCGAAGGAAAGACTTTCCGAAGAGACATAGGCAAAGACTTGATTGAACTGGAAAAATAAAGGGAAAGATGCGACAATATTTGGATTTGCTACGACACGTATTGGAAAACGGAAACGCAAAACACGACAGAACCGGAACGGGTACCCGTTCTGTGTTCGGTTATCAGATGCGTTACGACCTGCAAGAGGGATTTCCTCTTTTGACCACAAAGAAACTGCACACCCGTTCGATATTCTATGAGCTGCTTTGGTTCCTGAGAGGAGACACGAACATCAAATACCTTCACGACAACAAGGTTACAATATGGGACGAGTGGGCTGACCAAAACGGTGACCTCGGTCCGGTTTACGGAAAGCAGTGGAGGTGCTGGCAGGGTGCCGACGGAAGGACGATAGACCAAATCAGCGGAGTGATAGAACAGATAAAGCACAACCCCGACAGCAGAAGGATGCTGGTGAGTGCATGGAACGTTGCCGAAATAGAAGAAATGGCCTTGCCGCCATGCCACATTGTCTTCCAGTTCTACGTTGCCAACGGACGCTTGTCATGTCAGCTGTATCAGAGAAGCGCGGACATTTTTCTAGGTGTTCCTTTCAACATAGCCTCATACGCTTTGCTCACCTGCATGATTGCACAGGTGTGCGGCCTCAAGGCCGGAGAATTCATCCATACCCTCGGTGACGCCCATCTGTACAACAATCATCTCGAACAGGCAAGACTGCAACTGACAAGAACCCCCTATCCCCTTCCCGTTCTCAAACTTAACCCCGACATAAAGGACATTTTCGATTTCCAATACGAGGACATAGTCATAGAGAACTATCAGGCACATCCTCACATAAAGGCGGAGGTTGCGGTATGATAAGCATCATAGTTGCAATGGCCCGGAACGGGGCGATAGGCAAAGACAACGCTCTGTTGTGTCATCTTGCCGAAGACCTGAAATACTTCAAGAAGATAACCAAGGGGAAAACGGTCGTGATGGGAAGGAAGACATGGGAAAGCCTTCCCGTAAAGCCCTTGAAATTCCGCAGGAACATAGTCGTAACATCCCAAAAGGACTATGAGGCCGAAGGAGCTGAGATATGCAACAATACGGAAGAACTTATTAAAACACTGAAAAACAGCGATGAGGAAGTATTCTGCATAGGCGGGGCAAGCCTTTACGGGCAATTTTTGCCGCATGCGGACAAACTATACATCACAATGCTGTACAAGGACTTTGAGGCAGATACCTTTTTCCCTGAATTCGACCGCGGACAATGGCGTATGACAAGACGCTCGCCCGTATGGGAGAACCCCGAGAGAGACTTGAAATTCTGTTTTCAAGTTCTGGAAAAATGAATTCAGAAAACATTTTTTTCTTTTCTGAATCCGTTTTTTTCTTTTCTGAATTCATTTCTGCCGATTGAAGCAATGGCATATTGACAGTGTAATCAACTGTAATACAAAGCCTTGTCATTGCCGTGTATTACCTATTCAATGATATGTATCACAAAAACAGACCTTCCTTCCGCTTTTATGAAGAAGAAGGTCTCAGGCTCGTTTTTTTTTCGTACATTTGCAACGTTTTATAAACAATTGTCAAAACGATTGAAAGACAATCAAAACAGAAAGGACAAAGTATGAAGAAAGCGTATGTATTTCCCGGACAGGGAGCACAGTTTGTCGGCATGGGCAAAGACCTTTATCAGGCAAACGAATCTTGCAGAGAGATGTTTGAAAAAGCCAACGAAATACTTGGTTTCAGAATAACGGACATAATGTTTGAGGGAACGGACGAGCAGTTGAAGCAGACGAATGTCACACAGCCTGCCATATTCCTTCATTCGGTGATATTGGCCCATGCTTTGGGTGAAGGGTTTGCACCCGACATGGTTGCTGGACATTCATTGGGAGAATTTTCAGCCCTTGTTGCAGCAAAGGCCATGGGATTCGAAGACGGATTGCGTCTTGTTGCCGCAAGAGCGGGTGCGATGCAGAAGGCATGCGAGGCAAAACCGAGCACCATGGCAGCCATAATAGGTTTGAGCGACGAGAAAATAGAAGAGGTTTGTGCCTCCATAGACGATGTTGTGGTTCCCGCAAACTACAATTGTCCGGGACAGCTGGTCATTTCCGGAACGATTGAAGGCGTGAACAAGGCATGTGAAATCCTCAAGGCCGAAGGAGCAAAAAGGGCTTTGCCTCTAAAGGTCGGAGGAGCGTTCCATTCTCCTTTGATGGAGCCTGCAAGAGTTGAGCTTGCAAGTGCGATAGAAAAGACGGACATACACCGTCCTGTCTGTCCGATATATCAGAACGTCAACGCCAAGGCGGTTACCGACCCTGCGGAAATAAAGGAGAATCTGGTAAAGCAGCTGACAAGTCCGGTAAGATGGACACAGATATCCAAGGCAATGGTTGAAGACGGAGCCGATACTTTCATAGAGGTAGGTCCGGGACAGGTTCTTCAGGGGCTTATAAAGAAAGTAAAGGCCGATGCTTCATTCAGTTCGGCAAGCATCTGAAAAAAGATTCGTACGATGAGTTGTTTTCAGGAACTTTTGTTGAAAAGACAGAGCGACCGCAAATACAGCGACAGACCTGTCGAAAAGGAGAAGATAGAACAGTGCATTGAGGCTGTTCGTTTGTCGCCTTCGGCCTGCAATTCCCAACCATGGACACTTGTTGTTGTGGACGAAAGGGAAACATTGTTGAGAATAAAACAGGCAACGGCAAGTATGGGCATGAACAAGTTCGTTTTCCAGGCGCCGGTGATTGTTGCGGTGGTTCTGGAAAAGGCCAATCTCACCGCTTCCATAGGTTCGGTCATAAAGGACAAGGAATATCCTTTGCTGGACATTGGAATTGCGGCGAACAACTTTTGCATGCAGGCAGCGGATTTGGGTCTTGGCAGTTGCATGATAGGCTGGTTCAACGAGAAAAAGGTAAAGGAAATACTGTCAATACCTGACAACAGACGCGTTCCCTTGCTCATATCCCTCGGATACTCGGAAGCTACCTTAAGACAAAAGATACGCAAAAGCAAAGGGAAAATGTGCAGATACAATTCCTACAAACAGTCCATCGGTTCATAGAAACGTAATAACAGTTTAATTAAATAATAGTCGGCAATGATAACAAACAACTTTTCAAACCGTCACAACGGTCCTCAGGATGAAGACCTTGAAAAAATGTTGAAGGTTATAGGAGTGAAAAGTCTTGAGGAGCTTATAGACAAGACGATTCCAAAAAAAATAAGATTTGATAAGCCGTTGGATTTACCTGAAGGCATGAACGAGTATGAGTACATCGGCATGTTGAAATCAATGGCCTCAAAAAACAAGCTTTATTCCTCTTACATCGGTCAGGGATACTACAATACCATTGTTCCTGCCGTATTGCAGAGAAACATATTGGAGAATCCGGGATGGTATACCTCATACACGCCTTACCAGGCCGAGATATCACAGGGACGTCTGGAGACTTTGTTCACCTTTCAGACTGCCGTATGTTCACTCACTGCCATGCCGTTGTCCAATGCTTCGCTGTTGGACGAGGCTACAGCATGTGCTGAAGCGATGCTTATGTTCTACGGCTCCAGAAGCAGGGAACAGCAAAAGAACAATGTGAACAAATTCTTCGTGTCCGAGGACTTGTTTGTTCAGTCTATAGACGTGATAAAGACCAGAGCGTTGCCGCGAAACATAGAAATAGTAATCGGCAAGGCTGAAGAGACCAAACTGGACAAGACATTCTTTGGAGCTATTGTTCAATATCCAGACAAGAACGGAGAAATAAAGGACTGCAGAGACTTCATTGCTGCAGCCAAAGCTGAAAACGTATTTGTTGCAGTGGTTGCCGACCTTATGAGCTTGGCTCTTCTGACTCCTCCGGGTGAGTTCGGAGCGGACTGTGTTTGCGGTTCGGCTCAAAGATTCGGCTGTCCGATGAGCTTTGGAGGCCCTTCCGCAGCTTATTTCGCCTGCACGGAAACATTCAAAAGAACAATGCCGGGCAGAATAGTTGGACAGACTTTGGACGCTCAAGGAAACAAGGCCTTCAGACTTGCACTGCAAACAAGAGAACAGCACATCAAGAGGGAGAAGGCAACATCCAACATCTGTACTGCCCAAGCTCTTGTTGCCATTATGGCCGGACAATACGCCGCGTGGCACGGACAGGACGGCATAAGGAAGATTGCACAAGATATCAACAACAATGCAAGGATTATTGCCGAAACGGCTGAGAAATACGGTTACAAACAATTGAACGATTCATTCTTCGACACAATCAGACTGTCATGTCCGGTGGATGCCGCAAAGGTTTGTCAAACAGCAGTCGAAAACAAGATTAACTTCAACCTTATCGACAAAAACACTATAAGCATATCAGTCGATGAAACCGTGGGCGAAAAGGAATTGAACGCCATACTGAGTGCATTGGCTCAAGCTGCATCCAAACCTGTTGTGTTACCAAAAACCGAAACAAAGGAATCAATACCTGCCAACTTGAAAAGACAGTCCGCATTCCTCACCCAGAAAATATTCAACGCCTATCACTCTGAAACGGCAATGATGAGGTATCTGAAGAAAATGGAAGTAAAGGATCTTTCCTTGAACAGGGCAATGATTCCTCTTGGTTCCTGCACAATGAAACTCAATGCGGCAATAGAGATGATTCCTTTCACATGGATGGAATTCACAAACATACATCCTTTTGTACCAAAGGATCAGGCTCAAGGCTACTATGAGATGATTGAGGACATGAACCAAATACTCTCAAAGATTACCGGATTTGCCAGAATGAGTTTCCAGCCAAACTCCGGTGCAGCAGGAGAATATGCAGGTCTTACAACGATAAGGAATTATCAGAGGGCAAACGGACAGTCCGACAGAACGGTTTGTCTAATACCTGCATCCGCTCACGGAACCAATCCTGCATCGGCTGCAATGGCGGGAATGCAGATAGTGGTTATAAAGACGACATCCGATGGCGAAATAGACATAGAAGATTTGAGGCAGAAGGCGGAAGAAAACAAGGAAAGACTCTCATGCCTTATGGTTACCTATCCTTCAACTCACGGAGTATTTGAAGAAGGTATCATAGACATTATAGACATCATTCACAAGAATGGCGGATTGGTTTACATGGACGGAGCCAACATGAACGCTCAGGTCGGTCTTACCTCACCTGGATTCATGGGAGCGGACGTTTGTCACCTAAATCTCCACAAATCATTTGCAATGCCTCACGGTGGCGGTGGCCCTGGAGTAGGTCCTATCGGATGCACCGCCCAATTGGCCGACTATCTTCCTACACACTCGGTTGTAGGAACGGGTTCCGAAAAAGGTACTCCTGTGTCCGCATCTCCTTTCGGCAGCGCGGGACTGTTGCCGATAACCTACGGATATTTGAAAATGCTCGGAAGAGAAGGTCTGGAAAAAGCAACGACTTACGCAATCCTTAATGCAAACTACATGAGGGCAAGGATAGCAACGGCATACAACATACTGTACACCGGAAAAGAAGGAATGTGTGCACATGAGTTCATCATGGACTGCAACCAGTTCTCCCTGACTTCCGGAGTTCAGTGCGGAGACATTGCAAAACGTCTTATGGACTACGGATTCCATGCTCCTACCGTGGCATTCCCTGTTCACGGAACGCTAATGATTGAACCTACCGAATCAGAACCTTTGTCCGAACTCGACCGTCTGTGCGATGCTCTGATACAGATAAGAAAGGAAATAAAGGACATAGAGGACGGAAAGGCGGACAAGACAAACAACCTCATAATGAATGCACCTCATACAATGCAGGTCGTATGTTCCGACACATGGGACAGACCTTACACCCGTCAGCAGGCCGCATTCCCTATGGAGCATGACGACAAGTACTGGCCAAGTTGCTCAAGGGTTGATGACGCTTACGGAGACAGAAACCTATGTTGTTCATGGGCTGAATAAACACTTGCAGACAATACACTTAAAAAAGCACGGTCGTAATCCGACCGTGCTTTTTATTATCCTGTTTTGCATACTGTTTCAGTCAAATCAAATTCAGTGAAAACGGATTCAGAATCCGTTTTTTTCTTTTCAGAAAAGAATTCTCCGAGTCTTCGTTTCGCGGAATCTATTTCCTTTTCTTTTTCTGTACAGAGAAGCCGAAGAATCCCAAACGCCTGCCCAAAGAATAATATTTGCCGTGAGAATAAGCCATAAGGCCGGCCGATTCCAAATCGAACAGCCCGTTGTCTTCCTTCATCAGGCTTTCCTCAGCCAGAACGCCCACAACCCTCGATAGAAACATGTCATGACTGCCCAGTTCCTTTATTTCGACAACCTCACATTCTATATTCAAAGGGCTCTCCCCTATCATCGGAGCATTCACATCGGGAGCCTTCACCGCGGTAAGTCCCATAGATTCGAACTTGTTGAAATCCCTGCCGCTTTTCACACCGCACCAATCCGTGGCTGCCGCCAGTTGCTCGGTCGTAAGATTGATTACAAACTGTCTTGTCCTGCTTATGATTTGATGAGAGTGTCTGTCCTTTCTCAGGCTTATGTAGCACATTGGAGGATCGGAGCAGACGGTTCCAGTCCATGCAACCGTCGTTATGTTGTATTCCCCTTCGTTTTCTCCGCAACTGACCATCACCGCCGGCAAAGGATATATCATCGTGCCGGGTTTAAACGATACCTTTCCCATTATCTTTATTCATTATTACTTTTGTCCGTTATCTTTTCATGATGTCTTCAACCCCTATGCTTATACCGTCCGGGATGAATTTGGAAACATCTCCGCCGAAGCTGAGTATTTCCCTGACAAGCGAGGAGCTTATTGCCGCCTCGTCAGGTTTGGTCAACAGAAAGACCGTTTCTATTTCGGCGTTCAACTCCTGGTTTACCCTTGCTATGTTTCTTTCATACTGGAAATCCAAGGAGTTTCTCAATCCTCTCAAAATATATTTTGCCCCTATCTGTCTGCAAAAGTCAACGGTAAGACAGTCAAAGGTCACTATCTCTATCTTGTCCGTATTCTCGAAGGTGCGTCTTATCCATTCTATCCGCTTTTCTATCGGGAAGACAGAGTGTTTCGTCGTATTGTAGCCTATCGCTATTACTATCTTGTCAAACAATGGCAACGCTCTCAACACAACCGATTCATGTCCTTTGGTTATCGGGTCGAAGCTGCCGGGAAATAAAGCCGTTCTTTTCTCCATTGTCAATAAGTTGTTCTGTTAATGTTTCTGTCCAACTGCCTGCTGTCCCTTTCGTTTATGACATATATCACGCGCAGGCTCATGTAATTGTTTCTGAAATCCCTTGACCAGCTCTTGAATTCCTGAGTCCCTGCCGGATAACCGTTGTAATACCACACATCTTCCCTTATAGGCAGAAGCGAGTACTGGTATCTGAAGTTCAGCTTGAAATTTTTCCATACGGTAAAGCGGACATCGGCCAGAAAACTCAAATCGTTCTTGTTGAATGCGGGCACACCGTTTACCATAGGACGTTCGAAACCGTTTATTATCTTTTCAGGCAGACCCCAATCCTCCTTTATTTTGAACAGTCTTCCGTACTGCAATCCCAATCCGAAGGTCAAGCCTCCGTAAGGGTCTATATAATGAATCATAAGCGGTATATCGACATAATGCAAGGAAGATTTGTATGCAAAGGGATCAAGCGTTTCTCTCGCTCCTTTTTGAGAATAAAGCAACTCAAGGCTCGCCTGCCATCCCTTATATGGCGTACGGGGATTCAAAGGCACCATAACACCGGCTCCCAACTGCGGTGCAACCTTCTTGTATCCGTAAACCTCGTCACCGTCTATCTGTGCTATGTTCACACCTCCTATTACAAACGCCTTGAACAACTGTGCCCGTGCATCAAAGGCTGCACAGTGGACAAGCAAAACAAAAAACAATATCTTAAAAAACCTTTTCATATTCAGAATATCTATTTTCAATCCACATCCTTCATGGACAAGGAAATTCTTTTCCTTGCAATGTCAAGGTCAATCAGTTTCACCCTGACCTTTTGATTCAGATGCAGAATACTGTTCAAATCATCGACATAACGGTTGCTCACCTGACTGATATGAATCAGTCCGTCCTGATGAACGCCTACGTCAACAAAAGCCCCGAAAGCCGTTATGTTGGTGACAACACCGTCAAGTATCTGTCCGACACGCAGTTCCTCGATGGTATTCACCCCCTTATCAAACGTCGTTTGCTCAAATTTAGTACGCACGTCCCTCATGGGCTTTTCCAATTCCTGCATTATGTCTCTCAATGTGGGCATACCGCAATCCTTTCCGACATATCTGTCCAACACTACCGCCTCACGTCTGTCCCTGTCCGCTATCAGCTGTTCCACAGTGCAACCCGCATCCTTCGCCATACGCTCCACAAGAGAGTATCTTTCGGGATGAACCGCCGTTGCATCCAAAGGATTAGACGAATGCCTTATACGCAGGAATCCGGCCGCCTGTTCAAAAGCCTTAGGTCCGAAACGCCTTACCTTCAACAAGTCCCTGCGGGTGGCAAATCCCCCGTGTTCTTTCCTGTATTCGATTATGTTGCCGGCAAGAACAGGACCTATGCCAGAGACATAGGACAACAGCTCCCTGCTTGCAGTGTTCAACTCCACTCCTACCTGATTTACACAACTCTCTACTGTCTGTTGAAGGCTTTCCTTCAACTTTTTCTGGTCCACATCGTGCTGATACTGCCCCACTCCTATGGATTCGGGACTTATCTTGACCAGTTCGGCCAACGGATCCTGCAAACGCCTGCCTATGCTTACAGCTCCCCTTACAGTTATGTCGTAATCTCCCAGTTCCTCTCTTGCAAGCTCCGAAGCGGAATAAACGGACGCTCCGCTCTCATTGACAATCGCAACCGTCAAATCCCCATCAAAATCCAACGAACGCACAAACTCCGCAGTCTCTTTCGAAGCCGTACCATTACCTATCGCAACAGCCTCAATGTCATACTTTTTCACAAGAAACAAAAGCCTATCTCCGGCCTTTTCCTTTTGAGAAAAAGGATATATCACATCGTGATGCAGCAACATGCCATGGGAATCAAGACAAACAACCTTGCATCCCGTCCTGTATCCCGGGTCTATCGCCAGAACCCTTTTCTCTCCCAACGGGGAAGACATCAAAAGCTGTCTCAAATTACGTGAAAACACATCTATCGCAACCACATCCGCCCTGTCCTTCATCAACGTCCTCAACTCCGTCTCCAAAGACGGAAGAAGCAATCGCCCAAGACAATCATCCGCAGCCTTCATCTTGTGCCTTGCACACGATGTGTCCCTGCGCCTTGTCACCGTCCGGTAAACCAGTTCCTTCAATTCCTCTTCATCCTCCACCTGAAAGGACAGCCTCAATTCATTTTCCCTTTCCGCCCTGAACAAGGCCAATACCCTGTGACTCGGAGCCTTCGCCGCCCTTTCCCTCCACTCAACCCATTGTGCGTATTTGGAATCCTGCCTGTACCCCTTTGCCTTGCCGACCTCCACAAAGGCATTGCGAAAAAAGTATTTCCTCACCCTCTGTCTTAGTACGGCCTGTTCGTTTATCCATTCCGCCACTATGACCCTTGCTCCCTCCAAAGCATTTTCAGCATCGGCAACGCCTTTCAAAGGATTCACGAACCGTTCCGCCAAAGACCCGACATCAACATCCCTTTCACGCATTATCGCAACGGCCAGGTCCTCCAACCCTTTCTCCCTTGCCATAACCGCCCTGGTCTTGCGTTTTGGCTTGTAAGGCATGTACAAGTCCTCTATCTCGCTAAGGCTCCCGGCCTCCTCTATCCGTCTTTTCAAATCCTCATCCAGTCCGCCTTGATCCCCTATGCTCTTCAACACAAACGCCCTGCGCTCCTCCATCTGCTTCAGACGGTTCAACTCCTGCCTTATCCTGTCTATCTCTACCTCGTCCATACAACCCGTAGCCTCCTTTCTGTAACGGGCTATGAAAGCTATGGTGCAATCCTGCTCCAAAAGCCTTATGGCATTGGCCACATTGCCGACCGGCAAAGACATCATACCGGCTATCTCCGCGGAAAAATCCATATCATTCAATGTTACAAGTCAAACAATCGTTTCATGAGCTCCTTTTCCACAAGATCACTGCGCTTTATGGAGCGTTTCGCCCACTTTATCAATGTATCGAGTTTCCTCTGAGGACTCAACCTGTAATCCGCTCCGCTTTCTCTCAGTCTCGTACCAAGGTTCTGCATCGTTATGGCAGCCGAAACAGATATGTTGAAACTCTCTGTAAAACCGTACATCGGTATCTTCATGTATATGTCCGCCGCCTCAATCGCCGCCTCCGACAAACCGTTCAACTCGTTGCCGAATACCACGGCAAGTTTCCGTGTTACATCCAAATCGTTCAAAAAAACGTTCTTTTCATGAGGCAGAGTGGCCACAATCATGTAGCCTTTCGCCTTGAGCGAGGCAAGACAATCCGAGGTATTGTCGGCCTTCCTGTTGTATCTGTGCAAATCCAACCAGCGGCTCGAACCCAAAGCGACATCGGGATTGATACGGTAGAGATTGTCATTCTCTATTATATGCACCTGTTGCAGACCGAGACAGTCGCACGTGCGCAAAACGGCAGAAGCGTTCTGTGACTGGTATATGTTTTCCAAAACAACGCACTGCATGTCAGTCCTTTCCTCAACCACCTTTTCAAACAAGGCAACCCTTTCGGGCGAAATCATAGTGCACAATTCGGAATAATATCTCTGTTTCTGCCTGTAATCGAGTATGTCTTCAAAATTCATGATTCCGGAATCAAGTTTCGCAAAAATCTTTTCTGAAAAGAAAAAAATGAATTCAGAAAAGAAAAAAACGGATTTTGATTTGAACAAAACACTTCAAACTATAAGCGTTTTCTTTAATCCTCCTGCGTTATTATGTCGAAATTGTCAAAAGGCGAAGAGTCATACATCAGTTCGTTATCTTCATTTATGCCGTAATAGTTCTTGTCCTGCCCCCCTGTCTGGAACCATACATAACGGTTTATCAGAAAATTGAAGAAATATCTTGCGCAAACCTTTGCCGTATAGTCGGAAAGGATATAGGCATCATTTGGATTTATCCTGGTCAGGGTGTAATTCGCATAATACTTATCTGATTCCTTTTCGACAAAACCGTGGAATTCATCCGTCATCTGTTCGTCACAAAAAAACGTCTGCATGGAATTGGTGTCCTCTCCGTTGTATACTATCCAGGCGTTCAGCCTTATGCCGTTGAGCATCTTCTGCATCGCACGATGCTCTCCCTGCATCGTGCTTACGCTGTCGACAAAAGAATATTCCTCAAGCTCCAGTTGCGCAACCTCAACGGTGTGATGTCTTATGTCGAACTGTTTCGGCATATCCTCCTTTTTCACTTCCACAACCTCAAAGCCGTATAAACGCAATTTGGACAGCAATCCGTTCCTGAATGTCGACAATATAATGCTGTCATTGACCTTGTCTACAATATCCGTGTACTTTTTAATCAATTCATTTCCCGTCGCACTGTCGACCAAATCGAGATTCATTCGATTTATGTTGTCATTTGTCAGAATCAATCGGTCTGTACAACAGAAATAAACAACATCTCTTGACGCGCTGTCTCTCTGGTTCAACTTGAACTGTCGTGCCGCCTGCTGTGCCTTAAGATTTGAAAAACCAAACACTGCAAGGACAAGAACCGTAATCAAAAAAAATCTATTATTCATATCACCGTACTTTTTTAGAACAAGGAGGCCTGTATTCCGTCCTTGTCGTTTAATTCATCGTTTCCGTCATCGTCCGTCACCGTATTGTCCTCTGTTTTTTCCTCATAAGGCAAGGGTGTTGTGAATTTCACATCGCACTTATCGTCCTTTGATATTTTTTTGCCCTTTGCCCTGTATTTCTTGATATCACTCAAATCCTCTATAACCGCTTCCTTGCCGTCTATCTCCGCAACGGGTCTCCAATCCGTCGAAACACATATCAGTTTCGAGTCTTTCTGTTCTTCGAGGATATTTATCTTCTTGTTGCTCTGTTCTATCAAAAACCGCTTGAAGTAAACGCATTTGCTTTCCGCCTCGAGATAAAAAAGAGAAACCGGCTTTTCGGAATTGAATTTCTCTATTACAATAAGGTCGTCATCGAAATGGTTGGACAGATCATAATTTGTAAGCCTGTAATGACCCGAAGCATAAATGGTAAGAATTCTGTCATCACCCGAGAACTCTCCGAGAAACAATCCCCGTCCGTCATCGTTCAAGCGTCTTATTGACTGGTCGAACCATATCTTTCTTGCACTGAGAGTGGATATTCCTTCGCTTTTCTTGCTTATTGTCGTTACGACTCTCGGTGTAAGGATGTTGCCCTGGGCACTCTTGGACTTTATTGCAAGTTCTGCAAAATCGTATTCTATGTAGTTCAATCTCATTCGCGGAGCAGGTTTCAAGTTTACCTTTATCCTTTCCGCCTCTCCATTGGGATTTACGCTAAGATACACTATCCTGCTTCCTTTGGAGCCTTTTGTAAGACTGTATTCCTTGCCTCTTATAACGCCAGTTATATTGAACCTTTTCACATAGAATTTACCGAAGGCACCGTCCTGATAAACCATGTTGTAGGTTGTCCTTTCGTCATTTTTGTGATAAACGCCTACGTGTATGAGTTTTTTGCCCAGATATTCCTTTTCCTGAACCTTCTTGACGACAAATGTTCCGTCTTTTCTTATTGCTATGACGTCATCCATGGATGAACAGTCACATATATAGCTGTCATTCTTCAGTTTGTAACCAACAAAGCCTTCATTGTAGTTGCAGTAAAGTTTTTCGTTGGCTATGGCTACCGAACTGTCCTCTATATAGTCAAAATTCCTTATTTCGGTTTTCCTTTCTCTTCCGTACTTGGCCTTTATTCTTTCAAAATATGCCACGGCATAGTCCGTAAGATGGTCCAAATCGTATCTTACAGCTTTTATCTCGTCTTTTATTGCCTTCAGATTGTCATCCGCCTTGTCACTGTTGTATTTGGAAATCCTGTCTATGGGAATCTTTCTCAACCTGTGCACATCCTCAATGGTGACTTCCCTTATCAAATTGGCGACAAAAGGTTTCAAGCCTTCCGTTATGGTATTGTCTATCTGTTCGTCGCTCGTACATTTTTCCATAAGCTTGTAGACACCTTCCTTGATGAAGATTTTCTCAAGCGAAATCCAGAAACCTTTTTCGTTAAGTTCACCAAGTTTTATTTCAAGCTCGCGTTTGAGCAGGTTGACCGTGTTTTGTGTGGATGCTCTCAAAATGTCCGATACCGATGCAAAACGGGGTTTCTCGTTTTCTATGACACATGAATTGGGAGAAAGGCTTATCTCGCAGTCCGTAAAGGCATAAAGAGCGTCTATCGTCTGGTCGGGAGAGGTATCTGCCGGAAGACTCAGACGTATCTCCACATCCTGAGCCGTATTGTTGTCTATCTTTTTTATTTTCAGCTGATTCTTCTCGCAGGCTTTGACTATGGAGTCTATGAGCGAGTCCGCAGTGGTTGTAAAAGGTATCTCCGTTATGACTATCGTCTTTGCGTCCAACTGTTTTATCCTTGCCCTGACCCTGACTCTTCCTCCCTGCAGACCATCATTGTATTTGGACACGTCAATCAGTCCCGCAGTAGGAAAATCTGGGTAAATGCTGAAATCCTCTCCATGCAATATTGCTATGGATGCATCTATCAGTTCGTTGAAGTTGTGAGGCAATATCTTGCACGCAAGACCCACCGCTATGCCTTCTGCTCCCTGTGCAAGCAAAAGAGGAAACTTCACCGGCAATGTATCAGGTTCTTCATTACGTCCGTCATAGGACGGATGCCATGTTGTGGTTTTGGGATTGAATACGACCTCCAAAGCGAACTTAGAAAGTCTTGCTTCTATGTAACGCGGTGCTGCCGCACTGTCTCCAGTAAGTATATTGCCCCAGTTTCCCTGACAGTCTATCAAAAGGTCCTTCTGTCCCATGGTAACCAATGCCCCCGCTATTGAAGCATCGCCGTGGGGATGGTATTTCATGGTGTTGCCCACTATGTTGGCCACCTTGTTGTACCGACCGTCATCGAGTTCTTTCATGGAATGGAGTATTCTCCTTTGAACGGGTTTCAGTCCGTCGTTTATGTGAGGTACAGCCCTCTCCAATATGACATAGGAGGCATAATCCAAAAACCAGTCCTGAAACATGCCTCTTATGGAAGTGGTCTTGCCTGTATATTGGGATGGTGTATTGTTTTGGTTTTCTTCCATCTGCCTGTATAATGTTAAAACTCAACCTTAGGGGCATTTTCAGCTCCGGAGAGAGCTTCAAAATAAGGTTTTTTCTCAAAGCCGAAAAGAGAGGCTACTATGTTTGAAGGAAATCTTCTGATTTTTGTATTGAATTCTTTGACCATGTCGGCATAACGCTGTCTTTCTACCGCTATTCTGTTTTCCGTACCCTCCAACTGGCTTTGCAATTCCAAAAAGTTCTGATTCGCTTTCAAATCAGGATAACGTTCAATGACCACATTCAAACCTCTCAATGCGGACGTAAGGGCATCCTGACTTGCCTGAAACTGTTCCATTTGAGCTTCCGACATGTTGTTCGCGTCAATCTTCACTTGTGTTGCATTGTTTCTAGCCTCTATTACCTTAAGCAGCGTCGCTTCTTCATGTGAAGCATAACCCTTGACCGTACTTACCAGATTCGGAATAAGATCCATACGTCTTTGATATTGGCTTTCCACCTTGGACCACTGTTTAGAGCAGTTCTCATCCTTGGAAACCATGGAATTGTACGATGTTGCAATCCATCCTGCCAATATCACGACTATCGCAACTATGACAACAACGGGAATAATTTTCTTGTTCATGATTCTATTCTTGTATTTAATATTTTACTGTCTTGTTTTTCACTTTAAAAACTGCCGCCTCCGCCGCCTCCGCCGGAAAAACCGCCTCCCCATCCGCCACCGGACGAAAAGCCTCCCCCCGAATGACCGCGCATTCCGCCGGCAACCAAAAATACCGTATCATTTCGCGGAATCGTACTGTCTCTGTAAGCACTATGTCCGCAGTGTTGACAAAAATAAGTCTTTCTCAAAATACCGTTTCTTGTAGCCGTGGCATTCAATATTATCCTTTCACCGGTCTTGCCGTAGGTCTTGGCATGACAATTGGGACATTCCTCATATTGGGTGAAAGTCTTATCATAAGGATATACGACAATGTTGCCGCAATCGTCACATAACCATACATCATAATTCCTGCTGCCCACATTTTCCTCTATCTGGGCTTTTTCGCTCAAGTATGCGTCTTCCTCCTTTTCGGAAAGCAACCTCATGTTTGCAGAACACGAACATCTGACCTTCGATTTCCTTATCCTCGGAATGAGTATGCCGTAAATCCATACCATCAAAAACGGAAGCATGGGCAAGAACAATACACCCACTATCGTCCATGAATATGCAGCCTGCCTTACAGCCTTTATCTTTTCGAGTTTAAAGTTGTTGTCAATGTGCTTGTGCTTTCTGTTTATGTCAAATACCGCAAAGCAAAGCATGAAAAGACAGGCCACAAGATAAACATACACATAAGGCATATAGTTCACGTCTTTTTTTAAACCCGATTCCTCTCCGACATACTGCTTTTCGATCATATCGCAAACAGCATTCACTCCGGCATACATGCCTTCGTCCCATTTGCCCTGCCTGAAACGCGGAGCCATCAAACTGTTGACTGTCCTTGCAGCCACAGCATCGGTTATTATACCCTCAATGCCATAACCCGTCCTTATGAAAATCTCCCTCGATTTCAAAGTCAACAAAATGATTATACCGTTATCTTTTCCTTCTTGCCCAACCTTCCACAAATCAAATAAATCCATGGACAGTTCTCTTGCCGAGGTAGTCTCGTTACCTTTTACAGCAACAACAGCTATCTGTACTCCCGTTTTCCTATTCAAAGATTCTATTCTTTCATTTACCCTGCGGACACAATCATCACTCAATATACCGTCACCATTCGACACATAACATTCCGGACATATCGTTTTAGGATCCTTTATGTCTTTTGCCGAAAATTCTTCCGCCTTCAAACCGTCCGGATACAACGGGAAAAACAACGCCAGACTAAAAAACAAGAAAAAAATATGTTTTACTATCCTTACTGTCTTTAAAACCATCTCAAAAATATACTACCCTGCAAAGGTAATATTTTTTTTACGTCCAAACACAAAGCCGAAACTATTTATGAAAACAGTAACAAGACAAAACCTTTTTTCCGTTTCATTTTCTCCAAAAAGACGGCATGAACAGGACAAGCACCGTGACTATTTCCAAACGTCCAAGGTACATGGCGATTGAAAGCAACATCTTGCATGCATCGTTTATCGGGGCAAATGTTCCAAAGCCTCCATAATCTCCAAGTGCTGGTCCCATATTGGATGAGCAGGTAAGTGTCGCTCCTATTGCCTCCTCCATGTCCATTCCGAAATATATCAGAAAGAAAATGATAACAAGCATCAACAATATCCACATCAAAAACATGCCCATGACATTATTAATTACCGTATCATGCACAACTTTTGAATCAAGCTTTATGGGTAAAAACGCATTTGAATGAACACCTTGCTTAATCATTTTCCTGGCATTCTTGTACAACAATATAACCCTTACTATCTTCAATCCTCCTGTTGTGGAACCACTCATAGCACCTGAAATCATCAAAAGAATAAGTATCCATATCGCAGGTACGGCCCATTTTGAATAATCCACGGAAACAAAACCCGTACTTGTCAGAAAACTTACCGTCTGAAACAAGGCATGTCGCAAACTGACAACAATTCCCTGGGCATCCGTATATGTCCATCCGAATATTAGAATTGTAGCAAAAAGAATAATAAGCATATAGACCTTAAACTCTTCACTTTTTCTTATTTTCGACAAATCACCCTTTACACAATAATATATAAGGATGAAATTTGTTCCAGCCGGAATCATGAAAAGAATCATCATATACTGCAATAATGGACTGAATGCGGCTGCAGACATGTTTTTAGTTGAAAATCCGCCTGATGCAAGAGTGGAAAAAGCGTGACAGAGCGCATCAAAGAAATCCATGCCGCAAATAAAATAAACCATTGTGCATACAACTGTCAATCCTGCATAAATTGAACAGATTATCTTGCCTGTCGTACGGATATGAGGGCTTATCTTTGTCTTGCTCGGTCCTGCACTCTCGGCTGAAAACAAAGCCATACCACCACCTCCCAGAAAAGGAATGAACGAAATGACTATGACGACTATACCCACACCACCTATCCAATGGGTAAGACTGCGCCAGAACAATATACCTTTTGGCAAGGCTTCCACATCAGCAACTATCGTAGCACCAGTTGTGGTAAAACCTGATACTGTCTCAAATATGGCATCGACAACATTGGGTATATACCCACCGAATACATAAGGCATGGCTCCAAAAAAGGTCATCACTATCCATATGACAGCAACAATGAATATACCCATGCGTCTGTCTATATCGATTTCTTTTCTTATTTTCGGAAGACGACAAATCAAACCGGCAGCGACAGTTATCAACGTAGATAACAGCAAAGGGAAAAAATCGTTTTGCCCGTAAACAAGAGAAGGAATAAGAGAAAGAGACATGAAACACCCTTCCAGTATAAGCAGCAAACCTATAACCCTTAGAACAGTTATAATCTGATGTTTTACAATCAAAGTCATATCATCCATCTATTTAATTCCGGCTCCAGACACTGTATGAAAATATAGCAAAGAAAGCATATATCTCCAACCTTCCTATCATCATCAAAACAATAAGTATGTATTTGGATGTCATATTCAAATCCGCATAGGAGAATCCTTCAGACAAATTACCCATTATGGGGCCCACATTACTTATATTTGCAGCTGACAACGCCAATGAATGCATGAATTCATTACCCGCAACCGACAATGCAAACGCTCCGAGAATAAAACAGGTCAGAAACAAGAAGAAAAATCCGAATATAAGACTTATGTTTTCATCCCTCAAAGGTTTGCCGTTGTATCTGACCGGTATTATGGCACGAGGGTGGAAAAGCCTTTTGATTGAAACAGGTATGTATTTCAAAAGAACGATAACCCTTCCAATTTTAAGCCCCGTGCTTGAGGAAGCTGAACAGCCTCCGATGAACATAAGCAATATAAGCGCAGAAGTGGAAAACATACCCATATCCTGTACTTTAAGGTCAAACCCGCAACTGGAAACAACTGACACAACATAAAACAAGGCAGTTCTTAACGCATCGGAGAACGTATAATTCAAACTGTATACGAAATAAAACACAAAGCCCAACGAAAAAAAGAAAATGATGAACATGTACATGCGCAACTGTTCATCCTTAATGAACTTCTTCCATTTCCCGTGCAATAGATAAAAAAGCAGGAAATAGCTCATGCCGGCCAGAAACATGAAGAACATTACCACAATTTGAGAATAAGTGTCATACTGCGCCATATTGCGATTTGCAACCGAAAAACCGCCTGTCGGTATTGTCGTAAGAGAATGGCACAAAGCCTCGAATGGTGTCATATTTCCAAACAACAACAGTATGAAACAGGCAACGGTCATACACGAATAGACTATAAACAACCTGAATACCGTACTGTCTATATGAGGCGAATCCTTCTCTTTTTCAATCGAGTTGAACTCTGCATTGAAAAGGTTGTTTGCCCCATTGCGGAAGTTTCTTACAAACATTATTATGAAAACGGAAAAACCAAGTCCTCCCACCCACTGAATGAAACTGCGGTAAAACAATGTCGCCTTGGGAACCGACTCAACGTCCTTCAATGTCGTAGCTCCGGTCGTAGTAAACCCGGAATAGGATTCGAACAATGCGTCGGTAAGGTTGAAATACTGCGTATCCAACGCAAAGGGAAGACATCCGAACACAGGTATCACAACCCATGCAAGACCAACTATCAGCCGCCCGTCTTTCTTGGAAATGGCGGAATTGTAGTTACGGTTGAAATAAACCAGCAATCCTCCTGTCGCAGCAGCTATTGCAAAGGACAGGAAGAAATGCGGCCAACTGCCTTCCTCATAAACGAAAGAGACAAGCATGGAAAGAATGAACACCACCGCCAGAAACAACTGGCTCATGCCCAAAACATAAAAGAATATCCTTTTGTTGAACTCCCTCTTCAAAAGCATAGGCCAAAACCTCAGTTAAACAGCTTCATAAGCTTGTTCGCGGATTCCGGTATGGTAAATGCCACGACCTTGTCTCCCGGCTGTATCTGAAAATTACCTTTTGCTATATAGGCAACATTGTTTCTTATCACGCCCCCTATGCTGACCCCTTCAGGCAAATCCAGACGCATGATCTGTCTTTTGGTAATGGGCGCCCCGTCCTTGACCAATACCTCCACCACTTCCGCATCTATACCGGAAAGCCATTTGCTTGAGGTGACGTTGGCCGCCAAGGTGAAACGTGCTATGTAGCTCGCCGTTATCAGCTTCTTGTTTATGATTGTGTCAATGCCTATTTCCTGAGACACGTCTATGTAACTGACATTCTCGACAAGGGCTATCGTTTTCTTAACGCCCTGCTTGTGGGCATGAAGACACGAAAGTATGTTGGTTTCAGTCGAACCGGTAACGGCTATGAAGGCATCCATTTCCCTTATTCCTTCATCCATCAGCAGGGATATGTCGTTACCATTGCCGTTTATTATCATCGTCCTGCTCAAATCGTCAACCAGTTCAAAGCAACGCTCCCTGCTTTTCTCTATTATCTTAAGGTTTATGTCGTTCTGAAGATTCAGTGCGGCCCTTCGGCCTATACGGCCGCCACCGAGAATTATCGCGTTCTTTATCTCATAATCCTTCTTTCCGCCAAGTTCCTTTATCTTTTCTATGCTTGAAGGCTTGGCTATAAGATAAACCAAGTCGTCCTTCAGATACTGGTCCGCTCCGAAAGGTATTATGGTCCTTCCCTTGCGTATTATGCATATTACCCTGGCCTCCATATCCGGATGAAGTATAGCAACCTCGGCCATGGTCTTGCCAAGTATCTCCGCACGGGAATCAAGACGCATCATGTAGACACAAAGCAGACCGTTGCTGAAATCGAATATCTCCGTAGCCGTATTGCGGGTTATGAGATTGGTTATTTCCTTTGCGGCTATTCTTTCGGGACATATAAGCTCGTCCACTCCCAATCCCTTAAACATGTTCTTGTTGTCCTCGTTCAGATACTCTATCGAAGATACCCTTGCTATGCATCGCCTTGCCCCAAGTCTCTTGCCGAGAATGCAGGTCATAAGATTGATGCTTTCCTCGTGCAAAACGGCAATGAGCAAATCGCATGAGGATATGCCCGCTTCCTTGAGCGTTTCCAAAGATGTGGAATTGCCCGCTATGGTCAAAAGGTCGGAATCGGCCTGAAGCATGTTGAGCAATTCGGAATGAGGATCCACAACGGTTATGTTGTGTTTCACCTTGGACAGGGAACGCGCCAAATGAAATCCTACTTCACCGTCTCCGGCTATAATGATGTCCATATCTTATCAAACAGTCTTTTGAGTATTAAACCTATCGTGCGGCAAAATTATATCATTTAAACTGTACCGGCAATAAAAACGGCGAAAAACTGAATTGTACCCTTGAAAGACCCGTATGCAACACGGATTTCATCGAACCAGACACTGAAAAATCCGTTTCTGAATCCGTTTTTTTCTTTTCTGAATCCAATTTTTTCTTTTCTGAAAAGGATTTTACGGAATTTGATTCCGGCATAATGAAATCAAATCACGCTTTTTGGCATTGACAAGCAAATTATTTAGTACCTTTGCCGACGGAAAACAAATCAATCACAAACGGATGAAAATCGTTAAGATAAATATCAATTCGGGCTATCCTTCTCCGATGAAAGGAAGTTTCTGGACCAAAGTGCTTGTCATGGCTCTTGCCATCTTCATAACATCGCTTCTGTTCGACATTGCGGACGTGCATTCACCTCTTTCGGCCATTGTTGCCGCCGTTGTGATAAGCCTTCTGAACGCCTTTCTAAGACCATTGCTCCTTTTGATTTCCGTTCCATTGATAGTGATGTCGCTCGGACTGTTCTCACTCGTCATAAACGCGCTTATCATCCTTCTGACCTCTCATCTTGTAAAAGGCTTTCACGTGGACGGTCTGTGGGATGCCATATTGTTCAGCATAGTTGTGACGGTAATCAGTTTTCTGCTTGACTTGCCGCAAAGGATAAGAAAGGCAAGGGAAATGTTTTCCGCAAAGGATGACGGGAATGAGGATGACGGATTTACGGATTACGAAGATGTGACCGAGGAAGAAAAGAACAAAGAGGATAAAACGAAATAACCAATAAAATAAATACCGTGTTATGCAGGTTTGTTATACGATAAACGAGCTGTTGTCCGCTGTGGACAAATTCAAACAGGAAGGCAAGACGATAGGTCTTTTACCGACTATGGGTGCATTGCATCAGGGACATCTTTCCCTTGCAAGAAGAGCCAAGGAAGAAAATGACGTATTGATATGCAGCGTGTTTGTCAATCCCATACAGTTCAACAACAAGGAGGATTTGGAAAAATATCCGAGAGACCTTGAATCCGACATAAGGATGCTTGAGGAGATAGGCTGCGATGTGGTTTTTGCTCCGAGTGCGGAGGAGGTTTATGCCGAGAAACCCACTATTGCCTATGACTTCGGTGCATTGGAGCAGGTTCTGGAAGGACCTTGCAGACCGGGACACTTCAACGGTGTTGCCACTATAGTACACCGGCTGTTCAACTGGAGCAAAGCGGACAGGGCTTATTTCGGGGAAAAGGACTATCAGCAGATAGCGATAGTAAAGGATCTTGTAAGGCAGTATTCCATTCCGATACGGATAGTTGAATGTCCTGTATACAGGGATGAGGACGGACTTGCAACCAGTTCCCGCAACAAAAGGCTGTCGGAGCAGGCAAGAAAGATTGCTCCGAAAATCCACGAAATACTTGCCAAATCCAAAAAGATGAGCACCACTCTCTCATGTTCTCAAATCAAGAGTTTTGTCGAGTCGGAGTTCAACATGAGAAAGGAGTTCAAACTCGAGTATTTCGAGATTGTGGACGCTGTGACGCTGCAACCGATAAAGCAAACGAGCGTAAAAGGAGCTGTAGGATGTGTAGCCGTTTGGCTTGACGGAGTCAGACTGATAGACATACAAAAATATTGATTAAACACACAATTATGAAATTTGCATCGTTTTTGTTTACGGCAGCGCTTGCATTCTGTTCTTTGGGACTGCATGCTCAAAGTTCGGAAAATGATTTTGATTATCAGACAATAGAACAGGCCGATGACTATGAGGGAAAGGTTGTTTGCACGCTCATATCGCACAAAAGCAACACTAACAACAAAAGAGCGGTGCTTTATCTGCACGGATACAACGACTATTTCTTCCAGCATCAGATGGCGGACAGTGTTTTGAAACACAACCTGGACTTTTATGCCATTGAACTGAGAAAATACGGCAGGAGCAAGCTGGAGAATCAGACATGGTTTGAATTAAGGGACATAGAGGAATATTTTCCCGACATAGACAGTGCGATAAGCAGGATGAAAGCCGCAGGGGTCGAGGACATATATTTCATGGCCCATTCAACCGGAGGACTGATAAGTTCATTGTATCTTGACAAACGACAAAACGAAACGGCGATAAAGGCATTGATTCTCAATTCTCCTTTTTTGGACTTCAATCTTCCCGCATATCAAAAAAACGTTCTGATTCCTTTCCTGAGCTTTTTCAAGCCCGTCATCGGCAACATGCGCATATCCCAGGGGGATGATTCGAAATACGCGGAAAGTCTTTTGAAGGATTTCGAGGGCGAATGGATTTACGACACCACGATGAAAATTTCGCCTTCGCCTTCAGTAAGTGTCTATTGGCTTTCTGCAATAAAGAAAGGTCACAGGCAGATAAAAAAAGGTTTGAACATAAAACAACCTGTTTTGGTTTTGAGTTCCGACAATTCCAATGCAGACCCGAGGACATCTGACATAGTTCTGAATTACGAACATATACAGTCGAGAGCAGACAACTTGGGGGAAAACGTCACAAAAAAAATAATACCGCAGGGAAAACATGATTTGGCCTTGAGCATAGAACCTGCAAGGAATCAGTTCTACAAGGAAATATTCGACTTTATAGACAGGAACTGAACAGTATTTATTTTGTCATAAGCATATTAAATTTAAACAAATCACATAGAAATGAAACAACTTATAGAATGTGTTCCGAATATTTCTGAAGGAAGAGATATGAACATCATCAACCAAGTGGTTGCAGAAGTAGAAAAAGTGGATGGAGTAAAACTTTTGGACGTTGATCCGGGAGCGACCACCAACCGTACGGTCATCACTTTTGTTGGAGAGCCTCACAATGTATGTCAGGCGGCCTTCAATCTTGTCAAAAAGGCTCAGGAACTGATAGACATGCGCAACCATCACGGTGATCACCCTCGCTTTGGTGCTACGGACGTTTGTCCTTTGATTCCGGTAGCGAACATAAGCATGGACGAGGTTGTAAAATATGCAAGAGAGCTTGGCGAAAGAATAGGCAAGGAATTGGAAATACCGGTTTATTGCTATGAATCCGCGGCATTCGAGCCAAAGAGAAAGAATTTGGCTTCATGTCGTCAGGGTGAGTATGAGGGTTTGAGTGCAAGGATTTGTACTGAGGAATGGAAGCCTTGCTTCGGTCCTTGCTCATGGAGCGAAAAGGTTGCACGCAGCGGAGCGACGGCAGTGGGTGCAAGAGACTTCCTTTTGGCAGTAAACTACAACCTGAACACCACATCGACCAGAAGAGCCAACGCAATAGCTTTTGACGTTAGGGAAAAAGGCCGTCCGAAAAGAGAAGGCGGAAAACCCAACGGCAAACCAATGAAGGATGAAAACGGAAAAACGATAATGATTCCGGGTACACTGAAAGGAACAAAAGCCATAGGCTGGTACATAGAGGAATACGGCATAGCTCAGGTTTCAATGAACATAACGGATGTCAATGCCTCGCCGTTGCACGTATGTTTTGACGAAGTGAGTGCAAAGGCTGCAGCAAGAGGAGTCAGGGTTACGGGAGTTGAAATAGTAGGCCTTGTTCCGAAAAAGACGCTTATAGACGCCGGCAAGTATTATCTGGCAAAACAGCAGCGTTCATTGGGAGTTGATGAAGAGGAACTTATCAAGATAGCGGTAAAGTCAATGGGATTGGACGACCTTAAACCATTCAATCCTCAAGAGAAGGTTATAGAATACATGATTGAGGACAAAAGTGGAAAGAAACTCATTGACATGACCTGCAAAGGCTTTGCCAATGAAACGGCATCTGAAAGTCCTGCACCAGGTGGAGGCAGCATATCGGCCTACATGGGAGCCTTGGGAGCGGCTCTCGGCACAATGGTAGCCAATCTTTCTTCACACAAGGCAGGATGGGACGAAAGATGGGAGGAGTTCTCCATTGTTGCGGAAAAAGGACAGGCCATAAAAGACGAATTGTTGTTCCTTGTAGATGAAGACACTCACTCTTTCAATCTTATAATGGAAGCATTTGGCCTTCCAAAGAAAACGGATGAGGAAAAGGCTGCAAGAACGGAAGCTATTCAGAAAGCAACCAAATACGCAATAGAGGTACCTTACAGAACATTGTGCAAATCGTTTGAAGTATTTGAAGTATGCCAAAAGATGGTTGAGACGGGCAATCCGAATTCCGTAACCGATGCCGCAGTCGGAATTTTATGTGCACGTGCGGCCTGCATAGGAGCTTTCATGAACATGCAGATAAACTGTTCCAGCCTGAACGATAAAGAATTCGTAAAAGACATATTGGCAAAAGGCCAAGCAATTGTCGACAAGGCAGAACAAATAGAAAAGGAGTTCACCGCAAGAGTATTGAAACAAATATCCGAATAGTATAACAAAGGGGAGGAACAGTCTTTGCAGGGATTGTCCTTCCCTTTTTTCTTAAAAGTCTTTCATGCCTTATTACGACAGCAATACACACAACAAGATATTCTCTTTAAGTGAGGTTTGCGCAAGCATAAAGCGGACGATAAACAACCGTTACGGCTCTGATTTCTGGGTGGAGGGAGAAATGCTGCGACTGAATCATTATCCTTACAACGGAAATGCCTTTCCCGATTTGATTGAAAAAAAAGACGGAACGGTAGTGGCTCAAATGAGAGCGGTAATATGGGCGTCGGATTTCAGACGTATTGCAAGCAAATTCAAACTGTATCATTCAATTGAACTCAAAGACGGAATCAACATTCTTTTCAGGGCATCCATAATATATGATACTTTTTATGGATTGAGTCTGAGAATAATAGACATTGATCCTGCCTTTACATTAGGGCAGATGGAAAAGGAACGACAGGAGTGTATCGACAGACTGAGAAAAGAAAACATTTTCGGATTGAACAAACAAAAAATTCTGCCTTTATTGCCCAAACGTCTTGCAATCATATCCGTGGAAAGCAGCAAGGGATACAACGATTTTGTCAACATAATCAATTCTTATTCCAACCGTTATGCCGTGTTTTATTATCTGTTTCCCTCACTTCTGCAAGGAGACGGTGCGGTAAGTTCG
The DNA here is from genome assembly GCA_944320415.1 of uncultured Bacteroidales bacterium. GTDB lineage: Bacteria > Bacteroidota > Bacteroidia > Bacteroidales > P3 > Onthomorpha. The sequence goes on along the minus strand of CALUHJ010000007.1, from coordinate 39,182 downwards.
ATTATAAAGGTTCTGGAAAAGATAAGGCTTGTTTACGATTTTTTCGATGCGGTAGTGATAATACGCGGAGGTGGTGGTGACCTTGGGCTTAGTGCATATAATAATTACGAACTTTGCAAGGCTGTATTGTATTGCCCGTTGCCTGTTCTGACAGGCATAGGTCATTCGACCAATGAAACGGTCTGCGAAATGATAGCCTTTCATAACGGAATAACTCCCACCGATTTGGCCGATTTTATTATGCAACGGTTTGTCAAAACGGACGAACAACTGCATAAAACGATAGACATGTTGAAATTAAAGTGTGCAAACAGAATAGAAAACGAAAAAGAAAAACTGTCGATGTTGGACAAATACATAGATCTGCTCAATCCAACCAACACTCTTAACAAAGGCTATTCCGTGACTTTGAAAGACGGCAAAACGATACGTCAAGCCAATCAACTAAAAAAGGGAGACAGAATAGTGACTCGCTTTTCACAAGGAGAGATTACCTCTATTGTAGAATAAAAAAAGTGAAGAAAAATGAATGAGACAAAGGAAAAGAGTTATACGGAATGCTTCAATGAATTAAAATCGCTGGTTGATTCCGCGGCAGAAGGACAGGTTGAAATAGATGAACTGTTTGACAAAGTCAAAAGGGCCAAAGAACTTATCCTTGTATGCAAAGACAAACTCTCCCGTACGGAAGTGGATATAGAATTGCTGACAAGAAAGATGGAAGAAATGCAAGCGGAAAACTAAATGGTTATTCCAGTCTCGAAAAAAAGTCTATTATTTTCTCTGATAAAAAATAAGCCAACTTGTAATTTGATTCCACGCTCCAGCCTGCAACATGCGGAGTAAGCACAACATTGTTCAGAGAGAACAAACGTTTCAATTCCACTTCATTTTCAGTATTTGACAATTCGTTTGAAAAAGCCTCGTATTCCAATACATCCAATCCGGCTCCCAATACTTTTCCAGAATCTATTGCATCAAGCAAATCGGATATTCTAACAACCTTTCCTCTTGAGGTATTAAGCAAATAGAACGGTTTTTTGAAACAAGACACGAATTCCCTGTTGAACATATATTTGGTTTCCTCCGTAAGCGGAACATGAAATGAAAGAATGTCCGTTTGAGAGAATATTTCCTGCAATCCAACCTGCTCTGCAAATTCATTGCCGCAGTTTTCCTTATATTTGTCATAGGCTATCACCTGACAGTCAAAACCTGAGAGTCTTTTGGCAAAAGCATTGCCCATATTGCCATAGCCTATTATACCCACCGTTTTTCCTTTGATTTCCACACCCCGGTTTTCCTCCCTAAGCCAAAGGCCCTTTCTTACCTGTCTGTCGCCTATGGTTATCTTGTTCAAAAGAGCAAGCAACATGCCGAGACAATGCTCGCCTACAGCATCTCTGTTGCCTTCTGGTGAATTAAGACAAACTATGCCCTTACTTTGAGCATAGTCAACATCTATAGCATCCATCCCGGCCCCTACTCTTGCTATACATTTCAAACGCACTGCCTTGTCTATTACAGAGCGATCTATAACCATCTTGCTTCGTACAACAAGACCGTCGTAATATTCTATGTTTTCGGAAAGTTCCTTCGGTGTCCAATCCGTATGTATCTCCAAATCGAATCCGTTATTCGACAGATTGTCCACAAGAACCCTGTGAGTCTTGTCAAGAATCAATATTTTCCTCTTCTGCATTTTTTCCATACAAATAATTGACAAAATCGGTATAACTGCCGTTAAAGATATTCATATCAACCTCTGATTCTATTCCCGGCACAACCGCCTGATGCGTATATTGCCAAAAAGTCCACTTTACGGTTTTAGGTTCATTGCAAAGCTTGCAAAGCCATAAATCATAATCATCGAAATTGCCCTTAATGAAACTTTCATAAGTCTCAACATTCGTATAGATTACGGGCTTTTTGGAATAATGTTTTTCAAATGTCCTGAGACAATTGAATATCTCGCTTATTACCTTGTTTTTCGTTTCAATGTTGTATTTGTTTCCTCCATACAACTCCACATCAAGCACGGGTGGAAGATCCTCATCCGACAATTCCACGTTTTCTATAAAATTCAATGCCTGTTGTTTGCCGTCCTTGTTGAACCTGAAAAAATGATATGCCCCTACTATCACATTACAAGCCTTGGCTCTTTGCCAGTTACGCTTAAAATTCTTATCCACAAAAGATTCTCCTTCGGTTGCCTTGATAAAGGCAAAGCAAATCTTTGAATCATATACCTGTTTCCAGTTTATGTTGCCCTGATGCGACGCAACATCTATTCCCCTTACCGGATAACGGTAATAATCTATCTTAACCCCAGGACAAGCATAATACTGTCTGTAATAATCCACACCGTAGGAATAAAGAAAATATCCCACAATGCACAGAAAAACCGCACAAATGCAAAAAATCAATATTTTTTTCCTTCGTCTCGATTTCCTACCTGCCATTTAAAACAAACCGTTTTGCCCGATTCATCGGAGCTGCCGCCTTCAATTGCAATCCTTCTCCTTGCCCGCAATCAACAAAAACAAAAAGGGAATCCCTTCCAAATGCAAAATCGCTTTCCGACAATAGTTTCAAATCAACACTGTCCAATTTGCCGGAAAACAATTTCTGAAAATCCTTGTAATTGGTCTCATTTACATTTAAAACATCCGTAAAAGACAAATCCGTTTTTTGATTAGATTTGCAATTGAATGCATAATATTCCTCAACAAAATCCTTCTCATCCGCCATTTTAAACCTCTGCTGCATCAATACGCTGAATATATCCTCATAAACATTGACAAAAACAGTCCTTATGACATACTGATGAAACGAACCGTCGATTTTCCCTCTTTTTTTGGCCTTTTCAACAAAAGCTCTGAAATATTCCTCACTTAATGCAATGACCGGTTTTACATCATACTTGAAATCCTTGTTCCTAATAACCGGAAAAAGCAATCTGGCACTGATACCGTTTGTAGTATCATTTATATTCAACCCTCCTATTGCCAGTCCATCCAACAGATATTGGGCCTTGTCCTCATTACGTCCATTATCCGTTTTTTCAGTACTCCCTCCGATCTTACCCTTCTCCTTTGATTTGCTGCACGAACAAAAAAAGACGGAAAACACAACAAAAAAAAGGACTAACAATGTAAAAAACTTCTTAAGCATCTTATTATTCCGATTTGCCATACAGTGCAAAATTACACCTTTTTATCAGAAACCATGGACATCGACTAAAATAAATTATTACCTTTGCTTTCAGAAAACAAATCAAAAGAAACATGAAGATAGAATTTTTAGGAGCAGCAAGAGAGGTAACAGGAAGCAAACACCTGATAACAACCGATAAAGGCACAAAAATACTGCTTGACTGCGGCATGTACCAAGGTAAAGGACTTGAAACAGACGCATTGAACAGAGATTTGGGATTCGACCCTAAGGAAATCGACTATCTTATACTTTCTCATCCGCACATAGACCATTCAGGCTTGATTCCATATATAGTGAAGTTGGGTTTTGAGGGAACAATCCTTTCAACTCCGGCGACAAGAGACCTTTGCGCCATAATGCTTCCCGATTCCGCAAACATACAGGAAGCCGATACGGCAACATTCAACAAAAAAAGAGCCCGTCAAGGTCTTTCTCCAGTCAAGCCTATCTATACCTTGGGCGATGCACAGGCAGCAATGAACTTCTTTGTCTCGATTCCGTACAACAAAAGGTTCAAAATAAGCGACGAATTCTCCCTTATGTTCACCGACAACGGGCATATACTCGGAAGTGCAACATGTAATATTACCATAAACGAAAAAGACAAGACAACAAAAATAGCCTTCACCGGCGACATAGGACGATATTCGAAACGCATACTGAAAGAACCCCAACCCTTTGAGCAGGCTGACTACATCATAATGGAATCCACATACGGCGACAGACTGCACGGAAATGTTGACGAGAGCGAAAAAGAACTGCTAAAGGCAGTAATAGACACGTGTTGCAAGAAAAAAGGGAAACTGATAATACCTTCCTTTGCAATAGGAAGAGCCCAGGAAATAATCTTCGCACTGAACAAATTGTGGGAAAACGGTATGCTGCCAATGATAGACGTTTATCTCGACAGTCCTCTAAGCCTGAACGCGACAAACATAATGCGCATCCACAGCGAATGCTTCAATGACGAGATGATAGAGTTTATGAAGACAGACCCTGACCCGTTCGGCTTCGAAAAACTGCACTATATAAGAGACAAGGAGGAATCCAAACGTCTGAATACGTCAAATACACCGTGCATAATCATTTCCGCTTCTGGCATGATGGAGGCCGGAAGGGTAAAACACCATATTGCAAACAACATAGAGAATCCGCGCACAACCATTCTCGGCGTTGGCTACTGCGCTCCCACAACTCTAGGACACAAGATACTAAGAGGTGACAAACGTGTTTCTATCTTCGGCATATCACACACGGTCAAGGCGGAAATAAGAACCATAGACTCGTATTCGGCCCATGCAGACTACAACGAACTGTTGCGTTTCCTTTCCTGTCAGGACAAAACAAAGATAAAAAGACTCATACTGGTACACGGTGAAGAAAAAACACAGAAGAACTTCGCCAAAACACTTGACAAAAACGGCTACAGAAACATATACATCCCCAAGAAAGGAGACTGCTTTGAGATATGACACGAACAGTTACGGCAATAATTCTTCTTTTTTTTGCAATCGGCACAAAAGCCCAGCAATTTGACAAGGAAAACGACAACCGTGTCGGAATGAAGGCAGTGAACTTCACATTCGAAAACGGCAATATGAAAGGCGATCTGTATTCCCTTATAGATTCATGCCAATCCAACGTTCTTGTGTTTTTTTACAGCCCGGACTGTGAGGATTGCCAAAAGACAAGAAAAAAACTTGCGGAATCCAAGTCGATAAACAGTCTTTTGGAATCAGGGCAGTTGCAGGTACTCGCAGTCGCTCCCGAAGTTGACATGCAGGCCTGGGAAGAATACCAAAAGGAAATGCCGGACAAGTGGATAAATTCATATTGCGTTGACTGCACTCCGATAACCAAAAGCTATATATGGACAGTGCCGACGCTCTTTCTGATAGGCAGGGACAAGACAGTACTGAAAAGAGATTTCAAACACCGTGAAAGAAATAAGTATAATTAACGGACCCAACCTCAACCTTCTGGGTCAAAGGGAAACAAGCATTTACGGATGCAAGAGTTTCGAACAATATTTCCTTGAACTGCAAAGGATGTTTCCGCAGTTGCACCTGAACTGTTTCCAATCCAACATAGAGGGAGAAATAGTCAGTAGAATACAAGAGGAAAGAAACAGGGACGGAATAATAATAAATGCCGGTGCATACACGCACAGCTCCATTGCGATTGCGGATGCAATTGCGGCAATAGACATTCCGGTCATCGAGGTGCACATAAGCAACATACTGGCAAGGGAGGAATTCCGCCACATATCGATGCTCGCACCCGTATGCAGGGGCAGCCTGTTCGGATTCGGACTCAAGGGCTACGAACTGGCAATACGGGCCCTGTTGTAAAGGAAAGCCGACCTGAAAGACCGAAAACGCATTATCTTATGTCAAGATACTTGTGTGTCTGAAGGCTCAGTCTCCAAATCGGATGATGTTCTATGTAGTCTATTATGGATTTCATCACTTTCTTTTCACTTTCCCATTCCGCCTGAAGGTAGAGCATACAGTCTCTTTTAGTTTTGGAGGCATAAAGTTCTGCAAAGGAAAAATCGGATTCGTCACTTATGACGACTTTCAGTTCATCTGCGTATATCATGTTTTCTTCCAAAGGAGGCCTTTTTGTCTTTGGCGATATGCAAATCCAGTCCCAAATGCCGCTCAAGGGTTTTGATGCGGATGTTTCGAGCCATGTGCATATCCCTTCGGCCTTCAAGGCTCTTGTCAAGGGATTCAAATCATACAGAAGCGGTTCACCACCGGTTACAACCGCGTTTAAGGCATTATGCTTTCTGGCGTTGTCCACAATACTGCCCACACTTGCCAAAGGTCTGTCGGCAACATTCCATGACTGTTTGACATCACAGAAATCACATCTCACATTACATCCGGCCAGCCTTATGAAATAGGCTGCCTTTCCCGTATTGAATCCCTCTCCCTGCAAGGAAAGAAACTGTTCCATCAAAGGATATGAAAAGGATTCGCATTCCCTGCATACGGAATCCTTTCCACACAAACTACCTTCGGCCGATTGTATATCGGAGTTCAAAACATCGGCATATTCTTTTTCTTTCATTTCCATAATTTTACCTACGCATAATCCTGAAACAAAGACACGTTTGCAACGTCCGTAAATATCTGACAAACGGTTTCTGAAAAGCGAAAAATGTCTTCTGAATTCATTTTTTTCTTTTCTGAAAAGATTTTCACGGAATTTGATTTCAATTTTCCCGTTTCCCGTTTTGAGATGAACCGGTTTCCTTCGGTTTCTTTTTTCTTACGAATATGTCACTGAAGCTGTCGTATTGACGTCCGTAGAACAGACCTATTCCCTGGGTAAAGGGCGCAATGTTGTACTTTGTGAAGTCATTGGCGTTGGATCTGTTGAACACCCTGACACGGAAGTTCTCCGTCATCTTGTATTCCACATATGCGTCTCCTATTATTGCGTTAGTTTCATTTGCCGATACGTTGTTCCTTGTGTCGAAACTTGAATTGACATTTATCACAATCCTGCCATACTCCTTTGAAACGTTCAAATCGACCTGGTCGGAGTTGCCATCGATTCCTCTCGAATAGTTCATGTCCACATCGACAACCCGTATCAAATCGGTCAACATGCCGCTTATCTGTCCGAAAGCGGCTTCAAAAGCGGATGAAATGCCTGTTTCAACGACGGAACTCTCATAATTTCCACCCGAAGAATAGAACTGGTGAACAAACAACAAAGAAACAGTCTGTTCCAACATTGCCTTTTCGTCGTTGCGGTCTATGTTCATGAAAAGCCTTTCAACCGTTCCGGCATCGGTATTAGGCAGTCGTATGTCAAACTTCGGTTGCGGATTCATCATCTCACCGGTCAGGTGTATGATTGAATGTACGTCCACCGCCTTTGAATATTCCTGTCCCAGTATAGGGGCAAGCGATGCCTTGGTCTTGTAAACGGCCTGAAGGTCAAGCATACCCTCGGCAGGATTTCCCGACCATGTCAAAGTACCTCCCTTTTCTATGTCGAAGGATTTGGTGACCATATCCATAACGGACATCTTGAACGCTCCGTTGTCAACGGTAACCGTACCAAGCATGGAAAACAATCCGTCGCTGTTGATTTCTATTCTCAGATCTCCGTTGCCCGCCGCAGACAAATCGCCCTTCAATTGTGCAAAATCCATGGGAATAAACAGCTGTGCGTTGGAATTGACGTTCAAATCGACCGTTATGTTGTACCCCATCGAGGTTTCATTTCTTTTCTTGAAAACCTGAACCGAATCGCCTGCAAAATAAGGAGGAACAAACGTTATGAACGAATTCTCGCTTGCCGATGTCTTGCTCGAAACCGGAACTGTAAGGACCGTTCCCTTTTCAGTCCTTGCCCCCACTTCTATATTCAGATAATCCAAATTGCCGTACAGATTGACTATTGCCGAAGCGTATGCAGTACCGTAATATATCTGCTCGCTGTTTGCCTCAGTGTCCAATATTTTCAATTTGTCCGCAACAGCCTTGAGCTTTATGTCAAAATCCGAAAAGTTCTCATGCGATACCGAACCGTCTATTCTTATCTTGTTGTTTTGTGCATCATTCATTACAAAGTCCTTGAAAGTAAAGACATTGTTGTTCATGATTATGCTGTCGCTGAAATAATACACCGTATTGAGCATATCCACTTTCAGATGTGCGTTTTCGGCTTTCAGTATGCCCGATATGTCCGGTTGTTTGAATGTTCCGGAAATACGCAACCCGTCCGTTGAAAGCGTTCCTCCTATATCGGAGGACAAAGAGGCTATATAGTTCTTTATTATCTTGATGTCGAACCTATCCATTGTCAGAAGCAAATCGAGATTATTCGCTTTGTCGTAAGGACTTATTGTTCCCCTGATTGACAAAGGTATTGTCTGACCGGTTTCTCCCATATTGTACAACATTTTTATGTCTGCCGAGAAAACCTTTCTGGAAAGTACATTCGATACATTGAACCATGCCTTGCCCAAAGGCACTTCGTTTACGACCAAACCATCCACCACAAGATTGGATGTCAGGCTCATGTCACTCAATACATCATTCAACACGACTTTTTCATTCAAGCGTCCTTCCAGTTTCAAACCCGTTGAAGCAAGCAAAGGGTTGAAATCGGCTATATTTATGTTTTTGAAGGCTATTGTCAATTTGTCGTTTGGATTTTTTGAGACATCACCGTTCACTACTATGCTTTCATTACCGTTGACGATTGAAAAATTGATAAGGCTCAGTTTGTCATTGAAATAATTTATCAGATGATTATCGTTGAACCTTATTCTCGCTCCAGCCAAATCAACATAGGAATCCCTGAAAGACAGCTGCAATCCGCTCTCTGTAAAAAACGCCCTTAGGTTCAAGCGGCCCAATATCCCGTTTCCGTCCGTCGGCCCAAATCTCGCAAGCAAATCCATATCCGTCTTATTGAATGTAATATCCATGGCAGGCGAATACAGGACAAGGCTGTCCGAAAGATTAAGTCTGTCCGCACTGAAATAAGTTGAAACGTCTTTATCCTTAAGTTTAACGCTTGAAGAAAGAGCATTGATTGAAATGCCTCCGAAACGGAAATAGTCAGAATTCAGTTTCAAGAAGAACAGTTCTGTAGAATCCAGTTTTCCTTCTATTGTTGTATTGGATGCAATATCCATATCAAGGGAAAACAGGTGTTTGAACAAAGATATGTCTTTTACAAGAAGTGAAAAATCCAGATTTGATGCAATTCCATAGTTTAAGTCAACCGTATCCCGAACAACTGTTCTTTGTTCGAGAGGTTTCAACAGGTCAAATTCAGGAACATATATACGATTTATGTAGTTTACGTCTTCAATAAAGGAAGACAATACAAATTTTCCGTCAAGGTTGAAATCCAACAAATCGGAATTCAATACCAATTTCTCATCCTCAACCTTCATATTCAAATAATCAATGAAATAATCCTTTTCAGACGTCTTTAAGCATGTTGTCTGAAAATCAACAACCCCACGTATGGAATCCGGATCAAAATTATGAATATGTGCAAACAGACTTGTGGACAATTCAACAGTCGTATCCTCAAATGCAAAGAAATTTATCTTTTTGAGGTTTGCGTAATTTATTTCGGCCTGCAACTTCAGGTCCTTGGCATTAAACAGATCCAGATTGCAATTAAGATTCATCATTATGGCCTCATCGAATACATCACATTGGGCATTCAACGTTCCGGAATTAAGTTCGACATCAAGAAGAATAGAATTGTAATTGTTACCATTGATGTAAAAATTATACAACTGAGCCAATAGTTCTGTCTTCATGTCGGATAATTTTCCTGGTGTTACGTCAAACTGTGCATTAATATCGGTAGAACCCAACATGGACTGATTCAACAGAACTCCAACATTAAAATCGTCACTGTCTATTCTACCCCTGTAACTTACTTTCCTGCTTTTGTCATCTCTTTTCGAAACTACATCGGCTTTCAAACCACCTGTCTCGGAAAATATTTCAGCCGATGCATCAAACTCATGCAAATACCCTGCAAAAACGCCTTTAACATCAATCATTCCCAAACGGTCCAAAATCTGCGGCAATTTGACTCCGGACAATATTTCTCCCAATTGAAACGAATTGAAATCCTTAGCCGATGTGGTAAGACGGTTCAATGTAAGGTCAAACATCGTATTCTCTATATCGGGTAAACCCTTTATCCGACCACGCGCTTCAAGATGAGTATCCGATGTCTTTATGTCCAGTACGGAACACTCGGCATCGGCAACCCTTCCCTCTATTGCGGTATGCAAATAAAAAGTCTGATTGAATCCTTTCAATACAGGAGCCCAATAGGTAGCATCCTTCATGCCCACTTTGCTGCCTGAACGGACAAAAAGCATGCAATATGCGGAATCAACAAAAGAAGAATAAGTCTTCCAACTGTCCGTCTTTATGTGAGCCTGCATATACAAATCTGAATTTTCGGTTTGAATGTGCAGACCTTCACACAATATACGTTTGGGGCTTGCTATCACCCTTCCTCTAAGTTCCTTGAGTTTAAAACCCGAACGTTCCATCAACGAAAATTTGGAAATATTCGCACTGACAGAGTCGGATATTACCTCAATGTCCTTTATGGTCGCATTTATGTCTGAATACTTCATATGATTTACCGCGACCCCGAATTCAGGTACTGGTTTCGGATTATCGTTAAGATCCAAAGAAAAATTTACATCCTTCATCTTGCAATTCTTCACCTTGACGGCAAAACGCGACTTGGGTTTGTCTTTCTTGGGTTTGTCACTTTTGAAATAGTCTATGATAAATGCAAAATTCAACTTTCGGTTTTCTATTTTCAGATTAAAATCAACATCTGACAGAACGACATCCGAGAATGCCAGTTGCTTGGATGGAGTAAATGAAGAAAGCCCGGCACTGACATAGGATATGTTTGCAATGGTATCGTGTTTCAAATCCTCAAGGTAAACATCCTTGAGAGCCACATTCAACAAAGGTCTGATTTCCAACGCTCCTATTGTAAAACGGGTACTCCACTGTTCGGAAAAATAATCCGCAACCTTGGCTGCGGTGATAGACTGGACTATGGTGCTGTTGAGTAAAGCCACAAGAACATAAACAAGTAAAAACAACGAGAATAAGATTCTCAAAACTGTTTTTCTTGCAATCACGAGTATTTTGAATATCTTGCTTTTCACCTCAAACACCTTTAGTATGCAAAATTATTGATTAATTTTTGTTCCGTGAAATAATTTTCATCTCTTGTAAGCATTATAATATGCAAAATGACCGTTTGTAGCATTTTTAGTACATTTGCAGATTATTAAACCAACAGAAAAAATTGACATGTCTTATATACTTGCAATAGAATCATCCTGCGATGATACATCCTGCGCTGTGATAAACAGCGATTTTCATGTACTTTCCAACGTTACAGCCTCTCAAAAAGTCCATCAGGAATACGGAGGTGTCGTTCCCGAACTTGCATCAAGAGCTCATCAATCCAACATAGTGCCTGTTGTTGACAAAGCCCTCAAAGACGCAAAAATAAACAAACAAGACCTGTCTGCTGTTGCCTTCACAAGAGGTCCGGGGCTTTTGGGCTCGCTTTTGGTAGGAGTATGCTTTGCCAAAAGCTTTGCAACCGCACTGAACATACCGCTAATAGAGGTCAATCATCTTGAAGCTCATGTTCTGGCCCATTTCATAAAAGACTCGCCCGAACAAAACATCCCTTCATTCCCATTCTTGTGCTTATTGGTTTCAGGGGGAAACACTCAGATAATCTTATTGGAAGGACCGAGAAAAATGAAAACAATAGGAAAAACGATAGATGACGCAGCAGGAGAAACAATTGACAAGGCTGCAAAGATACTGTCACTTCCATATCCAGGAGGTCCTCACATAGACAGACTGGCAAAAGAGGGAAACGTCAGTCTTAAGTTTTCCCAAAGTCATATACCAGGTTACGATTACAGTTTTTCAGGCTTGAAAACAAGCATTCTGTACACGCTGAGAGACAAACTGAAATCCAATCCCAAATATTTGGAAGAAAACATGGCAGACATAGCTGCTTCGGTTCAGAAAGCCGTAGTGGATACACTTTTAGCCAAATTTGAAAAAGCAATAAAGGATACCGGCATAAAGACAATAGCCGTAGCCGGCGGAGTATCTGCAAATTCAGAATTAAGAGAACGTCTGACACTTTTGGGCAACAAACACTGTTGCAGGGTATTCATACCTAAATTCTCATATACAACGGACAATGCCGCCATGGTTGGTTGCGCTGGACTATTCAAGTACTTCAACAAAGAATTCGCTTCCTTGGATCTGACCGCATACACAAGATAAGACATCATGAGAATATTTGTAGTCGGTTACATGCTTGCCGGCAAAAGTTCTTTCGGAAGACGTCTTGCCAAAAGGCTGAAGTACAGATTCGTTGACACGGACAAACTTATAGAATGGACATACAAGCTGAGTGTGGATGATATTTTTGAAAAATACGGTGAAGAAGTATTCAGATTATTGGAAAAAAGGATTCTTAATCAAACCCTATCCATGGACAATGTCGTCATTGCAACCGGCGGAGGACTCCCATGCCATGACGACAACATGAACATAATAAGACAAAACGGCACATCCATTTACCTTAAAATATCTCCAAAGGCAATAATATCAAGAAACAACGATTCACACAAAACACGCCCGCTGCTTAAAAACATAAGACCGGAAGAACTTGAGACTTTCATAACCAATCATCTTGATTCAAGAGAGAAGTTTTACTCTCAGGCGGATTTTTCGTTTAACGCTTTGGATTTGAATTTGGAAGAAATAGTTCGAATTATTTCCTAGCAACGCTTTTTTTCTCTAATTTTGCAGTTGTTTATTCACAAAGACAACAACAATACTTGATAATATGCTCAACGTTCGATATATTTTCGTAACCGGAGGAGTTACCTCTTCCTTGGGAAAAGGCATTATTTCATCCTCATTGGCAGTTCTGCTCAAATCAAGGGGTTACAGAGTGACGATTCAAAAACTCGACCCTTATATCAACATAGATCCCGGAACCCTTAACCCGTATGAACACGGCGAATGCTATGTCACCGAGGACGGTGCCGAGACCGATTTGGATTTGGGCCACTATGAGAGGTTTACTAACGTAAGGACATCGCAGCGAAACAATGTCACAACCGGCAGGATTTACAAATCCGTAATAGAAAAGGAAAGACGCGGAGACTATCTTGGCGGAACGGTTCAAGTAATCCCACACATAACTGATGAAATAAAAAGAAGAGTACGTCTTTTGGGTAATTCGGGAGACTATGACTTTGTCATAACCGAAATAGGAGGTACAGTCGGAGACATTGAATCTCTTCCTTTCATCGAAAGCATAAGACAACTTAAATGGGAATTGGAAAACAATGCCATAGTAATACATCTCACATACATACCTTATCTTGCGGCGGCAGGCGAACTGAAAACAAAACCGACACAGCACTCGGTTAAGGAAATGCTTGAGCAGGGCGTTCAGCCGGACATAATAGTGTGCCGGACGGAACATACCCTCACCGAAGCCGTAAGAGAAAAAATTTCCTTGTTCTGCAATGTGGACAGAGGCTCTGTCATAGAGTCAATAGACGCTCCTACAATTTACGAAGTGCCGTTTAACATGCTGAAGGAAGGATTGGATGTGCAGGTATTGAAAAAACTCGGAATAACCGCAAAAGGAGAACCTAATTTGGACAAATGGAAATCGTTCCTTTACAAACTGAAGAATCCTTTGAATGAAGTAAACATAGGGCTTGTCGGAAAGTACGTCGAATTGAAAGACGCCTACAAATCCATATCCGAATCGTTTATCCACGCAAGTGCGGCAACGCAATGCAGGGTAAGATTGAAGTGGATACATTCCGAAAAGCTGGAAGAAAACCCCGAAAGCATTGAAGCCGAACTGTCGGGTCTGCATGGAATACTGGTTGCTCCCGGTTTCGGTACAAGAGGAATAGAAGGTAAAATAGCAGCGGTAAGATACGCAAGGGAAAACAAGGTTCCTTTCCTCGGCATTTGCCTCGGAATGCAATGTGCGGTAATAGAATTTGCCCGTAATGTATTGAAATATAATGATGCACACTCGGTAGAGATGATGGCCTCTACACCTTATCCGGTCATAGACATGATGGAAGAACAGAAAAAGATAACCAATCTCGGCGGAACCATGAGGCTTGGAGCCTATGAGTGCAAACTGAAAGAAGGTTCCAAGATATATGCGGCTTACAACAAAGACCTTATATCCGAAAGGCATCGTCACAGATACGAATTCAACAATGCTTACCTTGAACAGTTCGAAAAGGCGGGAATGGTTGCAACTGGAATAAATCCGGAAGCGAATCTTGTAGAAGTCGTGGAGATTCCGTCCCATCCTTATTTCATAGGAGTACAGTTTCATCCCGAGTACAAGTCAACGGTTGAGGAACCAAGTCCTCTGTTCGTTTCATTCGTAAAAGCTGCAAGCAAAACGAAATAAGCCATAAGGGCACAAAAGCAAAACGCAAACAAAGCAAGTATTTTTGAAACTTTGTTTGCGTTTTTTCTTTTCTGAAAAGAAAAAAATGAATTCAGAAAAGGATTTCACGGAATTTGATTCCGCTGTTACAAAACCTCATTCTATTTTATCGGATGGTCTTTGTGGAATATTTTAAGCCTTTCCTCAAAAGGTTTTATCATCTCGTGAGGCACCAATGATACGCATGCCCTTACTCCTTCCGTCCTCTTGCTTCTGCAAATGGTCAACGAAATGGCACTGATACCGTAATATACCAATTCACTCAACAGTTCTTCCCCGCTAAAGCCGGGATAGGAGAACGTAAAGTAGAATCCGTCGGCTATATCCACATCCAAATCCTTGTCGTACACGATTTTGAATCCGTTTTCAACAAGAGCCTTCTTCATCTGGTGCGCCTTTTGTCCGTAATCCTTCAAAGGCTCGACGAAATTGTAGGTTCCATCGTTGCATGCCTTGAATATGGCCGTCAATGCGTATTGCGGAGAGAAGGCTGTTCCAGAGGTAAGCGCGTACAACGAACCAAATATCAATGCTCTTCCGAATGTATCCTGAGAAAAATAGTTTTTCATGTAATCCGTCTTGAATTCAAACAGTTCAGGACTCATGATTGTCACGGCTATTCTTTGTCCGGCATACGAAAAAGCCTTGCTGCCCGAAATCATCAGCAAATATTTCTTTGCCCATTTTGCCACCGTAGGCTGGAAAGGAGGAACGCCCGGTTTGGAATAATCCTTTCTGAAATCCATTCCGAAATAAGCCAGGTCCTCTATTACAATCACGTCATACTTGTTTGCCGTCTCCCCTATCGTCTGCAGTTCCTGTTCATTGAACGAAAACCATGCAGGATTGTTAGGAGAAGAATATATCAAGGCTGCGACATCCCCTTTGGACAAATACTCTTCAAGTTTGGCACCGAGCTTGTCTCCACGATAGTCGTAAACATCGAAATGTTCTGTTTCTATACCCAATATCCTGCATTGCTGCTTTTGAACAGGGAAACCCGGATCGACAAACAGAATCTTGTTTTTCTTTCCATCCAAACGGGCAATTGTCATAAAGGCGGCGAAACTGCCCTGCATGCTTCCCACTGTCGGTACGCAGCAATCTTCAGGCACCTGCACATCCAAAAAGTTCTTCACAAAGCGTGCCGTTTCCTGTTTCAGTTCCTTTGTTCCGTAGATATCCGGATAAATGGCTGCACATCCGTTCTTCAATGCCTCTATTTCAGCTTCCACACCTATGGAAACAGCCGGAAGACCTGGCACACCCATCTCCATTCTTACGAATTTCTCTGACGTTGCGGCCTCCACATCATCAATAATTTTCTTTACCTCTCTTATTGAGGCAGCACCAACACTTTTAATGTTGTTCTTTGCAATAATCTTATCGACTAATGCTCTGTCAAATGGTATATTTTGCATAAAATCACTGTTTTTTATTTCACTCTAACGAGTTTGTGTTATCTGTTCATATTTGTTTGTATTGGCCGGATTTATTTCCTTCATCAAATTGACAACCCTTGTCTTTTCGTTTTCCGGAGCACCTTTGAAAATATTTACGATTTCATCGGCCTTTGCATCTATGAATTGTTGCACTATTACAAGATTGGACTTCTCCCTGTACGCCCTGCGTACGTTTTCCAAAGCCTCAATTATGTTGTTTCTGGCCTCCGCCTGGCTTTCGCCCTGCATCATATCCAATCCCAATCTATGGTATTGATATGAAGCCTCACGCATCGTACGGTATGTGGAATTGGTATAGTTCTCCAACATCCAATATTTGTTATCATTGCTCTCAGCCCTTTTCCATCCTTTGTTTGGACAGCGTTGTGCCGAAGTAACTATGTTCTGACAAACATTGAAATACTCCGTTCCTCCGTTGGGAGCAAAAGAATCCGCATCAAGGGCAAGAAAATAATAAAGGTAAAAAGCTACCGTTGATATGAGATTGTTTGTGTAATTATTAGGATCAAATTCAAAGGTCTGTCCGTCAATATACTTGAATACGAGTTCCTTTTCCTGCGTATTGAGAAGTGTTGTGGTATAGGTGGAACCGTAAACCGGACGTCTGAGCTGTATGTTCAAATCGGCCTTGAAGTCTTCCTGAGAACTGTGTTCGGTAACATTAAAGGAAAGAGTGCCTTCGATTTTTTCATATTCCTCATATGTGTAATCTGTCCACTTCCTTTGGTTAACAAAATCATTGAGCAGTTCCTGTATCGTTTGGAATATTTCCTTATCCGTCCCTTGTATTTGCGGGGAACTGACACTCACGCTTACCCTGAACTCCTGTGCAAAGACAGAACACGAGAAAAGAATTCCCAAAATAAAAACCGCTACTCTTCTCATAGACCTTGGAGATTGAGTAGCAAAGATAACAAATATATTTGAATTAATTCAAGATAGAGACTACTTTTTTCACTATTTCCTCCGCTATTTCCTCTTTCGGAAGAAGGTCCGTCACATGAATATTTTCAAAAGAATCCACTATGGTAACCTTGTTGGTCAAAGTACCGAAGCCTGCACCTTCGTCCCTCAATGAATTCATGACAATGAAATCCAAATTTTTTTTACGTAATTTTTTCTTGGCATTGTCCAACTCATTGTCCGTTTCCAATGCAAAACCGACCAATAACTGATTTTCACGTTTTCTTCGTCCGAGTTCTGCAAGTATGTCTTCAGTAGGTTCCAATTCCAATATCAAAGACGTATCTGTCTTTTTCAATTTGGAATCGAATGTTTTTTTAGGTCTGTAATCCGCTACGGCTGCAGACAAAACGGCTATATCGGAGGATTCAAAAGCCTTCAGTGCCTCATCATACATCTGTCGCGCCGATTTGACATCGGTTCTTTCTATGTTTTTATGGATTGCTTTCAGATTTACGGGGCCGGCTATTAACTTTACATGAGCGCCTTTTTCCGCAAAGGCTTCAGCCAACGCAAATCCCATTCTTCCCGAAGAATAATTACCGACAAAACGAACGGCATCTATCTGCTCATAGGTAGGTCCTGCGGTTATGCATACGTTCTTTCCTTTCAAGACAAGAGATTGCGCAAAATAATCTCTCAATACCCCGTATATATACTCTGCTTCGGCCATGCGGCCCTCGCCTTCCGTTCCGCAGGCCAAATGACCCGTTTGAGGGGAAATTACACGAACCCCTCTTTTTTTCAAAGTCTCTATATTGGCCTTAACACCTGGATTGTTATACATGTTGGTATTCATTGCAGGAGCAAGAAAGACCTGCTTGTCAAATGCCAGCAACGAAGTGGTAAGGCAATCATCCGCTATCGCATTGGCATATTTCCCTATCACATTGGCCGTTGTCGGAGCAACGACAAACACATCAGCCCATTGGGCTATGCTTATATGTTCTGTGATATGCTCGTTGTAGACCGAAAACATATCAGAATAAACCGTATTCTCGGACAAGGTTTGTAAAGTCTGTAAAGTAACAAAATTCAGTGCGTTTTTGGTTACTATGACCTTCACCTGACAGCCTCCTTTTTTCAGAAGCCTTATCAGAATTGGTATTTTGTAGGCAGCTATTCCTCCGCTTATGGCTACAACGACTCGTTTGGACATAAGGATTCGCCTTTATTTGCTTTCCTCTGTATCTTTATTTTCGGAATTTGCCATTTTAAAAGTAATCTTACCGTCAAGATATTCTTTTATGGCTATAAGATATGGTTTAGGCAGTTGCTCATAATACTTGGCAATCTCTATCTGTTCCCTGTTTTCAAAAACCTCGTCCAATGTATCGTTGTTCGTGGAAAACTCCTCAATCTTCTTGTAGAGTTCTTTCTTCAAGTCAGCCGCTATCTGATCGGAACGCTTGCTCAATAAGGCAACAGTTTCGTAAATATTACCTGTCAACGTATCAAAATCATTCAGATTTCTCGTCTGAATGGTAGTATCCGCCTTTGTCTTTTTATAATCCATAACAACTAATCAACTTTTATCTTTTTCTTTTACTTATTTCAACAAATCACACTTAGACTTGGAGTCAGCATATATTTTTTCCAATTCTTTTTTTCGCACGTCATTTTTAAGATTGGAAAAGGTTACCTCATACCTTTCATAATCCATAATAACGGATTCGTATCTTTCCTTTTGTTTGTCTTCAACACTTTTTTTTGCATACTCGTAACCGGCCAATACAATATAATACATTGCATTCTCCCTATAGGAAGTGGCATCAGGATAATCATTCAAAAAGTTCTTGAGACTCGTTTGAGCAGCCTGATATTCCCCTGTCTTATAGTAATTATAAGCCGTGTAATAATCTTTCTTTATCAGCTTGTTTCTCAATTCATCCATTATCTTGTTGGCCTGTGCAACCCGTTCCGACTTCGGGTATCTCTCCACATAGGACTGAAAATCGTCCATGGATTCTTTGGTGAGTGTTTGATCCAACATATAATCCGGTGATTCCATATATTTGCAATAAGCAGACTGAAACAAAGCTTCCTCCGCATATTCCGAATAAGGAAACCATTTAACAAAGCTCTCGAACTGAAAACCCGCAGAATAATTGTCACCTGACCCCAAAAGGCTCTTGGCATAATAGAAGTTCACCTTCTCGGAATATTCCCTTCCCCTTGCATACAAAAGAAGATTTTCAAACAACTGCAACGCACTGCTGTAATCTCCTTTCTCATAAGCTTTCATCGCCGCCTCGTACTTGGCCTCATGGTCATCACTCTTCAAGAGTTTCTTGTGCTGACGCGTACTGCTGCACGAAAAAAACATCAAGGTCAACAAAAACAAAGATATTACTCTACAAGCCCTATTCATAATTTTGCAAAGATAGACATTATTTCGGAATCAAAAGCAGATTTTGAGAACATATTTTGTAATTTTGCCGACCGAAAAAATGTAAAACAACCAAAGGGATGGGCAAAAGCAAACAGAAAAAAAGTTTTTTGAAGAGAATGCTTAAATGGATAGGAATCATCTGTCTTGCATACGTGGGTCTGAGCGTACTTACAACCATTCTGTACATCTTTGTCAACCCTCCCGTTACATTTCTCATGATTGAACGCTGCGTACAACAAGCATTGTCCGACGACAGAAAGGTTCGGCTGGAAAAAGATTGGGTGGACATAGAGGACATCTCCCCCAACATGATAAGAGCCGTGGTTGCAGCCGAAGACAACCGTTTTCTGTCTCACAACGGCTTCGATTTCGAACAGATAAAAATAGCCCGTAAGGATGCCGAACGAACAGGCAAACCGCCAAGAGGAGCCAGCACCATCAGCCAGCAGACATCCAAAAACGTCTTCCTCTGGAACGGCAGGAGTTACATAAGAAAAGCACTTGAGGCATATCAGACAGTACTTATAGAAACCTTCTGGAGCAAGGAAAGGATTATGGAGGTGTATCTCAACGTGATTGAATTCGGAGACGGCATCTATGGCGTAGAAGCCGCAAGCCAACACTATTTCAACAAACCCGCAAAAAAACTGACCAAAAGACAAGCCGCCCTTCTTGCGGCAGCCCTTCCTAACCCTTTGAAACGCGACCCCGCACATCCGTCACGATACCTGAACAGAAGAGCAAACAAGATAATGTATCTCATGCGTCTTGTTGGCCCGGTAAATCTATAACGCAAGACAATGTGGAGAAAATACCTCACCGACTTCAAGTCATACATAGCCATAGAACGCTCATACTCAAACAACACTCTCGAAGCTTATGTCAGAGACTGCGAAAAGTTCTTCACATTCATGGAGGAAAACCATCCCGACATAGGACCTCAAAACACGCAACTGAAACACCTGCAAAGTTTTCTCAAATCAATTGCAACCACCCCGCTCAAAGGCAAGGAAGGCCAACTGCTTAAAATAAGCTCCCAAAAACGGACAATAAGCAGCATCCGCACATTTTTCAAATACCTTCTGATTACAGACGAAATAAAAGACAACCCATGCGAATTGCTTGACACACAAAAAATGGAACAGAAACTTCCAGTGGTGCTTACGGACGAAGAAATAAACAGAATGATTGACAGCATCGACAAAAGCAGCTTCATGGGATACAGAGACGCACTCATCATAGAGGTACTGTATGCCTGCGGACTGAGGATAAGCGAACTGCTGAACATGCGAATAGAAGACGTATTCACCAAACAGACAGTCATCAGGGTCATAGGCAAAGGCGACAAGGAACGTCTTGTACCCATTTGTTCCGGAGCGCTACGCCGTCTGAACCTGTTCATAAACGACCACCGTACCAAAATAAAGCCCGCCAAAGCATCCGGCACATACATCTTCCTTAACCAAAGAGGCGGAAGACTGACAAGACAATACGTTTTCCAAATGATAAAGGATACCGCCAAAAGCGTAGGAATAACAAAGAACGTACATCCCCACACTCTCAGACACAGCTTTGCAACAGCCCTTATAAAGGGAGGAGCAAACCTTATCGCGGTAAGAGACATGATGGGACACGTAAGCGTAACCTCAACACAGATATATACTCATCTTTCAACCAAACATCTGAGGGAAACGATAATGCTGTATCATCCCCTGTACAACAAAAAAGCATGGAACGGACAAAAATAAAACAGATTCTGTCAACAATTGCAAGGAAATGGTTTTCGGCCTGCAAGCTGTTCTTCAAGATAATGGTTCCCGTAAGCGTCATCATCAAGATTCTTCAGGAACTGGACCTGATACGCTATATAGGCGAGGCCTTGAGCTTTCTGATGTATCCGCTCAACCTTCCGGGAGAGATGGGTTTGGTATGGGCTTCCGCCATGCTTTCCAACATATACGGAGGAGTGCTGACATACGCATCCTTGCCGCTTGAATCACCGCTCAACGTGGCACAGATAACCACACTTGCATCACTCGTGCTCTTTGCCCATACCTTTCTGATAGAGATTCCGATATGCGTAAAGGCCGGATGCAGATTTCTGCCAATCTTTCTGATACGTTTTGCCGGAGCCTACATATTCGCGTTCATCGTTGCACAGTTGTGTCTTGCCGGCTCCTGGTGCCAAACCCCAACTGACGCATTCACCCTGCCGGTTGTACAAGACGAAGGACTTTGGACATGGATTGCCGGAGAACTGAAAAAATATGCAGTCATTTCCCTTGTCGTACTGGCATTGGTCGTATTGCTTGAAATCATGGACAGGCTGGGAATAACAAGAATGTTGGAGAGAATAATGTCTCCTCTTGTGAAACTGATAGGCATTTCGCCCAAAGTAATGCCGATAACCCTGATAGGCATGACCCTCGGCCTGGCATACGGCGGAGGACTGATAGTTGCACAAAGCAGGGAAAAACCTCTGGAGGGTCGTGACATATTCCTCTCCCTCGCCTTCCTCTCACTGTTCCACAGCATAATAGAGGACCATCTGCTTATGATTGCAATGGGCGCCCACTGGTTTTGGATATTCATCCTTAGGCTGGTATTCACTCTCGGACTCATGATATTGATAAAACATTTGAGCTACCGAATACCTTCAAAATATCTTTTCAAAGAGCCGCAATAACAAAAAAGAAAAGTGGCACGGTATTACGTATACAAAAATACCGTGCCGCAACTTCATTACTCCATATACCTATGCTTAAAGGTCAGTCTTTTCTTTTCAATCTCACACCAAGATAATCTCCTTTTAAACAGACGTCATCCGAAAGTACCAAAGATAAATACGTTTTTTCTCCCTCAGGGTAAATCCTAACTAAGGTGTCACTTTCTACTTCATAAGTACACCGTATGGTATCTGAAAGATTCACAATCATTTTATTTTCTGTAAATTCTATCGGTATAGGAAAAATCCTATCTGCATCATCTGGAGACATTTTTACAATCATATACAAAAGTATTTGGGAAAGAAATTCCGCAGTATCCATGTCTTTGATTTTAATGTCGCTTTCATCAAAATCCATTATTTCAACCACTTCATATTTGCCTTTATAAAAATCAGTTGGTGCGAAACAAAAAGCAAGACCTGCAAATACCATAAAAAACAATAGCAACCATTTCATTGACTTTACCATAGCTCATAATTATTTATTATGTAATCATTCACCAAATTAAACAAATCTGAACATGTCGCAAACTCTACATCCACCCCTCTGTCATTAGTTATGGTACCATCAAAACCTGTTACATTGCCATCATTTGACAGCTTAGGGGCACCATAGAAATGCATTGTTTCCCCTGTACGCGTATTAGTCAATATGATATCACAATGCGTAATCTGAACAAACGGAGGAAGATGATATACATCTAAAACAACTGTTCCAGTAACAGTCCAATAATCACCATTTCCATCCCTGATTCTAACTCCATCTGGAATTTTATAGGTCATAGGAAACAAACCCTTTGAAACATTATCAATATTTTCTATCTGTTTGCCGTCCTTAGTAAGATAAACATCTTCATTCGAATTTTCACAACTTACAAAAAATAACATTGCAACTATGCAAATCAAAATCCTTTTTTCCATTTCGTTATTATTTTTTTTGTTTTAACTCTATTTGAATTAGTGATCAACAACATCACAAAACTTTTTATAGGGTGTCACAAAAAAAATCCGCAAAATGCCCCTCAGTCGTGACACCCCAACCTAAACGAATTTATTTTTGCATATAAAAAACAAATATTTACAATAAACGAAAAACCAAAACATAGTTTCTAATCATTTTATTCTTGACAAGAAAACAATAAAACATCTCAATTAATAATAAACTCAATTTCCCTTTACAAACATATAACGAAAAAAATAAAACAAATATTGTATTTACTTTTCTTTATATAGTATTTCACTTGAATTACGCTTTTTACCTTTCAGCATTCATATATCATTTATAGTTACATGGTCATTTCCCTTGTCGTACTGGCATTGGTCGTATTGCTTGAAATCATGGACAGGCTGGGAATAACAAGAATGTTGGAGAGAATAATGTCTCCTCTTGTGAAACTGATAGGCATTTCGCCCAAAGTAATGCCGATAACCCTGATAGGCATGACCCTCGGCCTGGCATACGGCGGAGGACTGATAGTTGCACAAAGCAGGGAAAAACCTCTGGAGGGTCGTGACATATTCCTCTCCCTCGCCTTCCTCTCACTGTTCCACAGCATAATAGAGGACCATCTGCTTATGATTGCAATGGGCGCCCACTGGTTCTGGATATTCATCCTTAGGCTGGTATTCACTCTCGGACTCATGATATTGATAAAACATTTGAGCAACAAAATACCTTCAAAATATCTTTTCAAAACAACAGAATAAAGAGATTAACTTTTTTTATGACGAAAAATTTGCAAATCGTCTTCAGAATGCAGTATTTTTGTATAATCAAAAAAAACATTCTCTTTATGAAGTATTTTGATTTTTGCCTTATTTTGCGTTTAAGACTACATTCTTTATCCTGAATAAGGCGGTGCGATATTCAAAACGTACCGCCAAAAGTTCTATCAGGAAAACAAATGAGGTAATATAATAAAAACAGATAAAATATGAAAAAGTATATATTGGGAATGGTTGCATTGTCAGCCATGGCATTGTTTGCAATATCTTGCGAACAGCAGGAAGATGATTTTGACAACATGACGAACGGTCAAAACCAAATGGAAAGGACTTCATCGAATTTATTATTGGATGATTCCATGATTCCTTACCAAGCGTTACTGCTGAACGACATCTTTCATCTGGAAGACTATCCTACAGGGTTGATTGTATACATAGATGAAGCAGGAAAGTATTTTCATTATGTGAATAATCAGAGTCAAAGTAAAGTAGACGTAGAACCTGATTTTGCCTCTAAAGACAAAGAAAAATTTTACGAATGGGTGGATGCAAGAGTCGCCGAAGGTTATGCCGTTACAATCATTTATGATAAAAAGGAAGGCATTTACTGCGGCTATCTGTCTCCAAAACCTGTAAAATAAAACAGCAGAATGTTGACAACTGAATGATAAAAGGTGCATGGTATTTTTTCTTTTCTCTAAAAAACACCATGCATCTTTTATTTTCCGTATCTGCAATTTCTTTTCGAATAATATTCGCTAAATATTGTCCCCGAAATATTCGGATTCAACCCATTACAAGACAAATATTGTGGTTTGTGCAAACAATATGCAAAAGCGTGTTAAAAACATGACACAACAAGTCTTTGTTTGGCTCAAACAGAATCAAGAAAGAAAAAATCAGAATCAAGAAAGAAAAAAACGGATTCAGAAAACATTTCTATAGAACAAATAAATGAAAATCATTGTCATTTCAAGAAAAAGCCGTAACTTTCGCCACTGAAACAGTAACGTTTAACGGTATGAAAAACAATCAATGAATTTGCAGGCACATTAAAAAAAAGGAAATAAATACGGCGGAATATCTGAAGACTACCCATTGATTCTTCCAGATCAATTGAATAGATTTAAAACGCAATCAAAAGATATTGATAGTTTCTGTTTAAAAATCAAAAGAAAATGAAAAGCATGTTTTTAGCGTATCTTCTAACATTTCTACAACCGACAACTGATACGAATTGTTGTAATGCCAATGTAGTGCTATCACAGACACAAGAGGCAGTTACAGTGTATAGGGATTGTAACCGAAACGATTCTATTGGTTTTATTATGAATGATACGCTTAGAGAAGATTATTTTGTCGGTACGATTTATCAAATCAAAGACGGATTTGCAAAAGTAGAAGGTGAGTACGCTATTTCTCAAGAAAGCATCCCCAAGGGTTGGGTGGAGTTGAGATACATTAGTATTTACTTGGTAATGGATTCGCAAGTGCCTATTTATGACAATCCTAATACTAACTCTGGAAAAACATTCATAGATTTTCCCGAATGGTATCCTGTTGAGATATTAGACTGTTTTCAAGGTTGGTTGTACGTAAATTATCGGGATAACAAGCAACAAAAAACAGGTTGGCTACCTCCCGAATTCCAGTGTGCTAATCCATACACAACATGTAATTAAAATGCGAAAGGAGTTAGAGACGTTACTGCCGACAATGGAACAGTTGTTCAGACGCTCAACTGCCTGCCGTACGGCACAGACAAAATGAATTTATATAACCTACTTAATTACAATGTATTATAAAGAAGATTATTTGCATTATTTTGTTTGCCTTGCTTTTTTGTGTCATGCAGGCAGGTTCAAAACAGTTATACCAGAGAAGATTATTACGGAAAGTATTGGAACTGTGTAGGTATTGACGACGGAAAAGTCTTGAAAATAAATAAAGACAATAGCTTTGAGTTTAGCTACTGGTTGGGAGGCATAGAAGTACGAGGTAAAGTTATATTCAAAAACAACAAAGTACTGTTAATATCTGCCCATAAAGAAATGTATGAGTTTAAAGAGATAAGAAACAGAGCCGACGACTCAACCTTTGTATATTGTTTCAGTGGCAGTTATGACAAAAAAGATGAATCTTCGTCATTCAGACTACTTGACAAGAAAGACAAACAGATAAACGGTATTCACACCGACAATTTTAGTCCCGTGCCGTATTTGAATTTTACAACAATGACCTTTATAGACAGTTCCTTCTCGGCAGATACAAATGGAGTCTTGAAGTTATCGATTATGACAAGATTTATTTGGACGTGGTTGCATCGGGAGATGCTGCATTTGGAATGCCTTTTGGCATTGAAATAAAAGAAAGAACCAAAAATGGAAAAGACTATTATCTTTGGATTACGGATGATCTTCCCCACATGTTCAATATATCCATTGATATGGAAGTAGAGAAAGAAAGCGATTCTACAATTATTCTAAAATATGATTCTACTGGACTTCGTTTTTTAAGGATTGAAAACAAAAAAGAGTGTAAATAGCTTTGAATCCAATCTTTGTATAGAGAAATCAAAACGCCGTTTCATTTTTCTGTAAGTGATTGCCAAACGATATGGCGATATTTTCTTTGCATTTTCTCAAAACAAATAAATGAAAATTATTGTCATTTCAAGAAAAAGCCGTAACTTTCGCCTCTGAAACTGAAATAGAAACAAATATATAAGCCTTATGAAACAATTAAACTATTTGATTTCTTTTGCCTTTTGTATTTTATGTATGTCGGCCGATATTGTCGCTCAGGTAAACGGAATATTGAAAGACAGCCTGTCGGACAATCCTGTTGAATTTGCAAATGTGGCAGTATTGAACCTGAAAGATTCGTCATTTGTCAGAGGTGCAGCCTCAGACTCCGCAGGATTTTTCTCAGTAAAAAACATAAAGGACGGAGAATATCTTCTGCGTGTTTCATCTATTGGTTACATGGTAAAAACCATAAGGTTTGTACATTCTGGCAAAACGGATTTGGGCTTTATTCCATTAAAGTCTTCCTCCACCGATTTGAAAGCGATAAATGTCACTGCCGAAAGACCGATGCTGTATGCGGACGGAGAAAAGGTATATTACAGCGTGGAGGACGACCCGAGCGTACAGACGTCAACCGCGGCGGATGCTTTGCAAAATGCTCCGGGTGTGGAGGTTGACATGGAGGGCAACGTAAGCATAAGAGGTGCAGGCTCTGTCGATATATGGATTGACGACAAACCCTCCAAAATGTCGGGAGAGAACCTGAAAATGTTTCTCAAGACACTGCCTGCAAGCGCAATAAACAGAATAGAGGTGATAACAAATCCTTCGTCCAGATATGCAACGGCATCGGATGCGGTGATAAACATAGTGACCAACAACAAGATAAAGAAAAACAACTTCTTCGGTTTCGGTCTCAATGCATCAAGTCAACCGAATGCCATGCCGTGGCTCTCTTACGTATGGGCCAATGACAAAATGTCCTTTTCGGTTTATGCGGCAGGCTCTCTAAGCAACAGACGCAGCAAGGAGACATACTCGAAAGTATCCTTGAAAGACACGGAAGACAATTCAAAAGACACGGTATTTCGTGAAGATTCAAAATCAAGCAATGAAAACAAATTCTATTCAGGCAATCTGTTCATGAATTTCGACTATAATATAGACGAATCAAACACCTTTTCGGTCTGGAGCATGATTTCAGGCATGGTTCCCGTCTCCAATTACGAGACAACACTTGACAGATACGATTTTGACCCTTATGCGTTCAACCGTTACGAGTCCAAATTCGAATACAAGGACGTATATATCAGGGGGAATATCAACATGGATTACAGACACAGGTTCGAGAACAAAGGTAACATAATATTCTCATTGGGCATGAACAGGAGCAATTCCTACAACAATGAAACAGACATAAGAAGATATCTGAACGACCATCCCACATACGAAAACATTAACAGACAATCCGAAGAGCATGGAAACGGTTATAGTTTGGACTTTGGTACAAGATACGTCTATCCTTACAGCAAGAGAGGTGAAATATCCTGCGGCATAAGCATGGATTACAGTCAACACAATTCCTCGACTCTTGCTCAGGACTTCGATTCGGCAAGAATGGATTATCTGTTAACGGACAATCTGAGGTCTTACGATTTTGACTATGAAACAAAAAGTGCAAACGCCTATTTCAACTGGAAATACAACATAAATGATTTCTCCATTCAATTGTCTGCCGGAGCGACGATTAACGGAAGTGACTTCAGGGAAGGCAACAGTTTCTTTTTGGATGACACATCTTTTGTTTCCCTTGACCTCAATCCGAGCATGCACCTTTCTTACAAAACAAAAAACAATCACAACTTCCGATTCAGTTACTCGTTGAAAAACACCGCCCCTTCCTTTTCACAATTGTCTACATTCAAGTCTTATTCGACAGACAGCTATAGTGTAGGCAACAGAGATTTGAAAAGCCATATATCTCACCGAGTGGAACTAAACTGGTCGAAATACGCAAAAAGCGGCAGTTATTTTTCAATGGATGCCTTTTACAAAAACAGTTCAAACGAAATAAGCTACATAAGCGACTACGAATATGACGAACTGCTCATGAGGTATGTTTCTTTCAGCATGCCTTACAATCTCGGCTCCTCATATTCCTATGGTTTGAATGCAAATCTTTCGTTGCGTTTCGGCTCCTATCTTAACGTGTCATTGTTCGGCAACGTTCAGCACAACAGTTACAGTATAGAAAGTTACAACAATCATCCTGCCACGTCTGCCGACAAAGTATCTTATTACGTATCTGCCAGAATGTGGACCAAAATAGCAGAGAAATACCGTCTGACTTTGTCGGCTAATTACAGTTCGCCTTCATTATGGTCCATATTCAACAGCCGCAACGGAGGTTATTATGTCAATTGCGGTGCAAGTGCCGACTTGTTAAAGGGAAGGTTGGCCATTTACGTAAACGTTAACGACCTGTTCAATACGAGAGAATCAATCAGCGGTTCTACAAATCCGTACTACATTACAAACTCTCATAATAAACCCGTTTCGCGTTTTATTTCTGCCGGTTTGACATTAAAGTTCGGAAAAATTGAACTGGAACATAAGAACATGAGAGGAAAAATATACAGCGACATGAACATGCAACAGGAATAAACAACAAAAAAAATCGGATGACCGAAAAAATATTTCAGTCATCCGATTCAACAATATTTCAAAGCTTTTAATGCTTACTTTGCGTAGTTTACTGCCCTTGTCTCCCTTATCACGGTTACCTTTATCATGCCAGGGAAGACCATTTCGGTTTGAATCTGTTTGGACAAATCCATAGATATCTTGTTGGCTTCCTGATCCGTAACCTTGTCCGCTGCAACTATCACCCTTAGCTCTCTTCCTGCCTGTATTGCATAGGTCTTCATAACGCCAGGATAACTCATTGCCATATCCTCCAGTTTGTTCAACCTGTTTATATATGCTTCCACAACCTCTCTTCTTGCTCCGGGTCTTGCACCTGAAATGGCATCACACACCTGGACTATCGGAGCATAAAGGCTTTCCATTTCTATCTCGTCATGGTGTGCTCCTATCGCATTGCAAACCTCTGGTTTCTCCTTGTATTTCTCAGCCAATTTCATACCATGTATTGCATGTGGCAGTTCCGGTTCATTGTCCGGCACCTTGCCTATATCGTGCAACAATCCGGCGCGTTTGGCTATCTTTGGATTCAAACCCAGCTCGCTTGCCATTGTAGCACAAAGATTAGCGACTTCGCGGGAGTGTTGTAACAGATTTTGTCCGTATGAAGAACGATACTTCATCTTGCCGACTATTCTGACAAGTTCGTGATGAAGGTTGACTATTCCCAAATCTATACATGTTTTCTTTCCTGTCTCTATCACCTCCTGCTCTATCTGTTTCTTGGTTTTTGATACGACCTCCTCTATTCTTGCAGGGTGAATACGGCCGTCCGTGACGAGTTTATGAAGTGACAACCTTGCAATTTCCCTTCTTACAGGGTCGAAACATGAAAGCAATATTGCATCAGGAGAGTCGTCTATAATAACCTCAACACCGGTAAGATTCTCCAACGTACGTATGTTTCTACCTTCACGTCCTATGATACGTCCTTTTACCTCCTCATTCTCAAGGTTGAATACCGATACTGTGTTTTCTATCGCGTTCTCTGTGGCGGTACGTTGTATGGATTCTATGACTATTTTCTTTGCCTGCTGGTTTGCAGTAAGCTTTGCCTCCTCAACTATCTCCATTATCTTACCCATCGCATCGCTTTTGGCCTCTTCCGTAAGTGTATCTATAAGCTGTGCTTTTGCTTCATCTGCCGACAGACCGGCTATCTGCTCAAGTTTCGCTACACTTTCCCTGTATGTCTTCTCAACTTCTTGTTGTCTTTGCTGAAGTTTTTCAACTTGTTTATTAAGATTATCCTTGGCCGCAAGGAACTCCGTACTTTTTTTCTGCAATTCCTCTACCTTTTGGTTGAGAACCTGTTCCTTTTGCTTGATTTTGTTTTCAGCCTGCATTACTTTGTTATTCCGTTCCTGAACCTGCTTCTCATGCTCACCTTTGAGTTGTAGGAACTTTTCCTTAGCCTGCAGAATCTTTTCCTTTTTAAGAATCTCCGCTTTTTCTTCCGCCTCTTTCAAAAGCTGGACACTCTTTTTTTCCAAGTTCTTTCTTAGTTTGGTCGCGGACAACCATATGCCTAAGCCTATGCCCGCCAATCCGCTGATAATACCTATTACTATGTTCATCGCTTAAATTTGTAATTAAGTTATTATTACCTTCAAGCAACGCGACAAAAACTAAAAACGAAATGATTGAAAAGATAAAAACCGCATCTCATCCGCCTATGGAGTGTGGTAAACTCCCAAATGAAAAGTTTTGAGTGCCTTTTGTGTCAAACTTCCACCGTCTCTTGCGAGATTTCTTTCGAAATGAGGCCTGTTTTATCCAAAATGAGCTTACTCGGCATTTTTTTAGTGTTGAGTTTACAAACTGATCTGCAGAATCGATGCGGCTATTTCTCCATTTTATCTGTTATTTCAGTAAGTACCTGATTCAATTGACGTAATCTGCTTACAAATACATCATTGCTATCCCTCGTCTTACTTCTATACATCTTTATATAAGAAGTTGTATATTGCAACAAAACCAATGCTAACAAGTCCTGTTTATCTTCATACGAGTATTTTTGCTCATACGTAGTCAAAGTGTCATTAACCATCCTTGCTGCCTCCTCAAAAACATCCTTATCCGCCTCCTTTATGTTGACATTATATTTTCTGCCTGCTATTTCTATGGCAACCTTCAAAATATCCGTCATAATCCTACCGTTACCCTTTATCCTATTTTTGAGTTGAAACCAATAATGCTAAACTCTTATCAATATCCTGCAACAATTCGTTTATCTTCTCCTTTAGTTCGTTTATGTCTTCCCGTTGCTCCGTTAATATATTTGAATTTATTTTCTCTTCTGTTTTTCTTTCTAATTCCTCTTTTTCTTCTTTTAGTAACACTATTTCTTCCTTCAAGCGACTATTCTCCTGTTCCAACAAAGACAACCTTTCTTCCAAATCTTCCTTATACTTCAAAAGTCTATAAACTCTGTCCTCTATATCGGAAATCAACAGCTTAACCTCATCCATCCCTCTTTACAAAATAGTCGTTTGCAAATATAATACTTTATAAGTTAATTGCCAAAATTACAATGGCAAATTATGTCCCATACGTTCTTTTTTTGTCTTCAAGTACTTTTCATTATACTCCGTAGGTTCTATCACAAGCGGAACATTCTCCAATATTTTTATTCCGTAACCTTCCAATCCGCTTCTTTTTTTAGGATTGTTTGATATCAACCTTATACGTGTCGCATTCATATCCCTAAGTATCTGCGCCC
The DNA here is from genome assembly GCA_944320415.1 of uncultured Bacteroidales bacterium. Classification (GTDB taxonomy): domain Bacteria; phylum Bacteroidota; class Bacteroidia; order Bacteroidales; family P3; genus Onthomorpha. Next base: position 7,672 of record CALUHJ010000007.1, on the reverse strand, counting down.
CTATACCATAATCTCTCTCATCAGCCTTAAATCCCAATGCGATATTGGCATCTACCGTATCCATGCCTTCCTCCTGCAAATGATATGCCTTCAACTTATTGACAAGACCTATTCCTCTTCCCTCCTGACTCATGTAAACTATCAACCCCTTGCCTTCTTTTTCAATCATCTGCATTGCTGTATGCAATTGATCTCCACAGTCACACTTGCACGAACCGAATATGTCTCCGGTCGCACATGAGGAATGAACCCTGCACAAAATCGGCTCGTCTTTTTCCCACTCCCCTTTTTTCAATACCAAATGAGTAATATTCTTGTCTTTTTGAGTATACGCAATCAATCTGAAATCTCCCCACTTGGTAGGCAAAAAAACATCTTCCTCTCTCTTTATCAAGCTCTCATATCTTACCCTATACGCTATAAGGTCACTTATACTTATGAGCTTTATATCATATTTTTTAGCCATTTCCGACAATTGTGGCAAGCGTGCCATAGTTCCGTCCTCGTTCATTATCTCCATAAGAGCCCCGGCAGGATAAAAGCCAGACAAACGACACATGTCAATCGTTGCCTCGGTATGCCCTGCCCGTTTCAAAACGCCTTCTTCCTGAGCATACAAAGGATTTATATGGCCAGGACGACCGAAAGTAGCCGGAGTTGAAGACGGATCTGCCAAAGCCTTTATGGTTGCAGCTCTATCTGAAGCAGAAACTCCCGTTGAACATCCTTCCAACTTATCTATAGTAACCGTAAAAGGAGTACCGAGAACAGAAGTATTATCAACAACCTGATGTGGCAAGTTCAATTCCTTGCATCTTGAAGTAGTTATTGGAGCACACAATACACCTCTGGCATGCTTTAGCATAAAGTTAACCTTCTCCGGTGTTATGGCCTCAGCTGCAATAATCAAATCCCCCTCATTTTCCCTGTCTTCATCATCCACTATTATTACAAAATTACCTTTCTTAAAATCCTCTATTGCCTCCTCTATCGTATTCAATTTAGTATCCATTGCTATTAGAATTTGAACTTGCAAAGATACATATTTTATCCAAATGCCACTGTCAAAGCAGGCCTTTGTTGAACATTTTTGTATCTTTGCAATGGTAATCATTTCAAAACAGTCCAATTATGAACAGCTTCCATATTGCAACACAAGGAATTCTATTCGGACTTACCCTCTCTCTTATGGTAGGACCTGCTTTTTTTTCCATAATACAAACAAGTATATCCAAAGGTTTCAAGGCAGGATCTCATCTTGCCCTTGGAGTTTCACTGTCAGACATTTCAATGGTTTTCATAGCATGGTTCGGCATTTCCTCTTTATTTGCATCCGACAAAGCCCAAAAACTCATAGGAATAATAGGAGGCATCATACTATTGGCTTTCGGAATTTACACATCAACAAGAAAACACATATCCCAACCTAAAAGAAATATAGAATCAATAGGAGGAAAACTGAAATTCAAATATATAGCCAAAGGTTTTATTTTCAACATAGCCAATCCTGGAATATGGATGTTTTGGCTTATTCCCATAGGACTTGCAAGCAACTACAATAAATCGGAACAGATAATATTTCTTGCAAGTATACTTATCACAGTATTTGCCATGGACCTTGTCAAATGTGCAATATCAAACGAACTAAAACGTTTTATGACTGACAATGTAATCACCATAATGAACAGAATTGTTGGAATCATATTGGTGATATTCGGCATATATCTCATTTCTTCTTCGTTTTTGCCACTAAATTTATTGAACAATATACATTAAACAGACATGAAAATACCAAGGAAATTCTACATTTTTGCGTTATGCGGTTTAATCGTATCTGCACCTTTATTGACTTGTTCCTGCTCTCAAAACAAAAGAGTTACTGGAGTAAGTGAATTCAAGGGTAAGAAAAGCCATGTAATAGGAAAATATAAAGTCAAAAGCAACAACAAATACCAAAAGAAGAAAAAATAAGAGGAGGCTGCATCAGTCAGTCTCCTCTAAATATATCGATGAACTTGATATAGTTTGTTATGCCTTGTTGGCAGAACCCAATACATCCTTTATCTTATGTTCATACATAAGCTTCAAGTTATCCCTAGCTGGTCCCAAATACTTTCTCGGGTCAAATTCGGCTGGTTTTTCTGACATTATCTTTCTTACAGTTGCCGTCATTACCAATCTGCCATCAGAATCTATGTTTATTTTGCAGACAGCAGACTTTGCCGCCTTTCTCAACTGTTCTTCTGGAATACCGATTGCATCTTTCAATGCTCCACCATAAGAATTTATGATTTTAACCTGATCCTGTGGAACAGATGAAGAACCATGCAAAACGATAGGAAATCCAGGAATTCTTCTTTCAATTTCCTCCAAAATATCGAAACGTAAAGGAGGCGGTATCAATACACCGTCGGCATTTCTCGTACATTGTTCAGGACGGAATTTATTGGCTCCATGAGAAGTACCTATAGATATGGCCAAAGAATCAACCCCGGTCTTCTTCACAAAATCTTCAACATCTTCAGCCCTTGTATATGTACTGTTCTCGGCACTCACCTCATCTTCCACTCCTGCCAAAACTCCCAATTCTCCCTCAACCGTAACATCATACTGATGAGCATAGTCAACAACTTTCTTTGTCAATGCCACATTCTCATCATAAGGCAACGACGAACCGTCTATCATGACAGATGAAAAACCGTATTCGATACACGATTTACACAACTCGAAACTGTCACCATGATCCAAGTGCAAAACAATAGGAATGTTGCAACCCAACTCCTTGGCGTATTCAACTGCTCCCTGAGCCATGTAACGCAACAATGTCTGGTTTGCATACTTCCTGGCTCCTGCCGAAACCTGAAGGATAACAGGACTTTTCTGTGCCACGCAAGCCTGAATTATAGCCTGCATCTGTTCCATATTGTTGAAATTAAATGCAGGAATGGCATAACCGCCCTTCATCGCCTTGGCGAAAATTTCTCTTGAATTCACCAGGCCCAAATCTTTATAATTTACCATATTATTGTATATTACTTATAATTGTTTGCAATTTACCATACAATCCCTTGCTGCTTTTGACCAAAGGAAGACGCAGATTGTTGCGACAAATACCCATTATTTCAAGTGCAGCCTTTATACCCACCGGATTTCCCTCCTCAAAGATAGCATTTGAAAACGGCAGCAACTGTTCATGTATAGGGCGTGCCTTCTTCAAGTTGGACTTCAACATATAATTGACCAATTCACTCACCTGTTTAGGAAATGCGTTTGCCGTCACGGAAATAACACCCTGCATACCCAAAGACATCAAAGGCAACAAAAGAGCATCTTCGCCGGAAACCACTGTAAAATTCTGAGGCTTCATAGCCAACAAATTCATGCACTGAGCCATATTGCCAGAAGCTTCCTTGATACCTATGATATTGGAAAAATCATTAGCCAACCCCAAACAAGTCTCAGCAGTCATGTTCACTCCCGTCCTTCCGGGTACATTATACAAAATAACGGGAACACTCGACGCTTCCGCCACAGCCTTAAAATGAGCGTACAATCCATTCTGATTAGGTTTATTGTAATAAGGGACTACCGACAATATTGCTGCAATTGAACTGCAATCCGTCTTTTTTATCCTATCGACGACCTCCCTTGTATCATTGCCTCCTATTCCCAATACTATCGGTACTCTCGACGCCGTGGTTTCCACCGTAAAATCGATTATAGCCATCTTTTCCTGCTCTGACAAGGTAGGATATTCAGACGTGGTCCCCAAACAAACCAAATAATCCACCCCTGAAGATATTACATGCTCTATCAATTTTCCCAAAGACGTAAAATCTATATTACCTTGTTTGTGAAAGGTTGTAACCAAGGCAACCCCCGTACCCTGCAAATTAAAATCCTTCATATCAATTGGTCTTTAATACAGACAAATAAAACATAACCTGTTCCAAATATGTCTTTAAATCCATATTTTCCATTTTTATCAACAAATCAAAAAACTTTCTGTTTTCCTGATTTTCTATTCCGACCTTGAAATATGCCGTGGACAAGACACTGACATAATTAGTTGCAAAAGTTCCATTCAAATCAAGATTTATAAGGATATCGAACCTGTCTTTCATAAATTCATCCACTCTTTTACCTTTGGGTATTCCCATGAGTCCGAACTCTTTCAAACTGCACATAACTATGTTCATAGTCTCAACATACCACAAAGGCTTTACTTTTTCTGGATAAAAACTCAAAACCCTTACCTTGGCTCCGGACTGTTGAAATCTGTTTACTGCTGTCTGTATATCCTTCCATTCCTGTTCATCTTCAAGCAAACATACAAAACCGACCGTTCTTGCACTTTCCAAATTATAAACCTTTCTTGACCTGACAAGAGAAGCAGCCTTATTCCTGAAAGACAACGTTTGCAAAGCATTTCTCAAAGACATCACAAATCCATTTTTACCAAGGTTCAAAATTACAAAAAAAATACATTATCCAAACTTAAACGATGAAAATTTGATTCCGCAAAATCCAAACAAAGTTTCAGAAAAATGTTTTCTGAATCCATTTTTTTCTTTTCTGAATCCGTAAACAACGAAACGGCGTTTCATTTTGCCATTATTTTTGTTTTTTATATATTTGTAAACAAATATCATTTTAATAAAACCATTGCGTATGAAACGAGTGATTTTTATTTTGCTTGCCGTTCTGTTTGGCGGAACGCTTACGGCACAAAACCAATTCACAATTGGAGATTTGACATATGAAGTGCTCAATGGAGGTAACTCCGTAGAAGTTCATGATTGCGACATTTCCGCAACATCCGTTGATATTCCCTCAACAGTTACCAACAATGGAACAACGTATAGCGTAACTTCTATTGTATTGCGCGCATTCTCGCATTGCAGTATCTTAACATCGATAACTATTCCCAATAGCGTAACTTATATTGGATTTAGTGCATTTTATGGCTGTAGCAGTTTAACAACAATAAATGTAGATTCAGATAACAATAATTATTCTTCCATTGACGGGATATTGTACAATCATACACAAGATACTTTAATACAATGTCCGGGAGCGAAAACCTCGGCAACTATCCCAAACAAAGTAACAACTATCGGAGTGTATGCATTCAGGGATTGCAGCAGTTTAACATCGGTAACCATTCCTAACAGCGTAACGACTATTGAAGAGAATGCATTCTCTGGTTGCACCAGTTTAACATCAATTACTATTCCTAATAGCGTAACTTATATTGGAGAGTATGCATTCTCTCATTGCAGCAACTTAACAGCAATTACTATTCCTAATAGCATAAAATCCATTGGAGAAAGGGCGTTCTCCCGTTGCAGCAACTTAACGTCAATTAATATTCCCAATGGCATAACTTCTATTGGATATGATGCTTTTTCTGGTTGCACCAGCTTAACATCAATAAATATTCCCAATAGCGTAACTTCTATTGGATATGGTGCTTTCTCTGATTGCACCAGCTTAACATCAATAAATATTCCCAATAGCGTAACTTCTATTAAAGAAAATGCATTTGAAGGATGCCACAGTTTAACCTCGATAACTATCCCTAATAGCGTAACTTCTATCGAAAAAGAGACATTCTCTAAGTGCTACAGTTTAACTTCGGTAACCATTCCTAATAGCGTAACTTCTATTGGATTAGGTGCATTCTCTCATTGCAGCAACTTAACCTCAATAACTATTCCTAATAGCGTAACGACTATTAAAAGTATGGCATTTAAAGGTTGCAACTGTTTAACAGCAATAAATGTAGATTCCGGTAATACTCATTATTCTTCCATTGATGGGATATTGTACAATTATGCACAAGATACTTTAATTCAATGTCCTGGAGCGAAAACCTCGGTAATTATTCCAGATAAAGTAGCCACTATTGGATATGGTGCATTCTCTAATTGCAATAACTTAACAGCAATCACCATTCCTAATAGCATAACTTCCATTGAAGAAAATGCATTTGAAGGTTGTAGCAGCTTAACTTCAGTAACTATTCCAAACAGTGTAATTGCTATTGGATATGCAGCATTCTCCGGTTGCAGCAGTTTAACCTCGATAACCATTCCCAATACCATAACTTCTATTGAAAGCTATACATTCTCTAATTGCGCCAGCTTAACATCAATTACTATTCCCAATAGCGTAAATACTATTGGATATAGTGCATTTTCTAATTGCAGTAGTTTAACCTATATAACCATTCCTAATAGCGTAACTTCTATCGGAAGACAGTCATTCTCCGGTTGTAAAAACTTAACTTCAATGACGATTCCAAACAAAGTAAAATCTATTGGATATGCAGCATTTTCAGGATGTCGCAGTTTAATCTCGGTAACTATTCCTAATAGCGTAACTACTATTGGAGAGTATGCTTTCTCCCATTGCAGCAACCTAACCTCAATTACGATTCCAAACAAAGTAAAATCTATTGGATATTGTGCATTTTCTGGTTGTAGCAACTTAACAGCAATAAATGTAGATTCAGATAATACTCATTATTCTTCCATTGGCGGGATATTGTACAATTATGCACAAGATACTTTAATTCAATGCCCGGGAGCGAAATCATCGGTAAATATTCCCAATAAAGTAACCACTATTGGATATGGTGCATTCTCTAATTGCAATAACTTAACAGCAATCACCATTCCTAATAACATAAAATCCATTGGAGAAAATGCATTCTCTAATTGCGACAACTTAACAGCACTTACCATTCCTAATAGCGTAAAATCCATTGGAGAAAGGGCATTCTCCGGTTGCAGTGGCTTAACAGCAATAAATGTAGATTCAAATAATACTCATTATTCTTCCATTGACGGGATATTGTACAATCATGCACAAGATACTTTAATTCAATGCCCGGGAGCAAAATCATCGGTAAATATTCCCAATAAAGTAACCACTATTGGATATGGTGCATTCTGTAATTGCAACAACTTAACAGCAATTACCATTCCTAATAGCATAACTTCTATTGAAGAAAATGCATTTGAAGGTTGCAGTAACTTAACCTCTGTTCTATCTTTGGCATATACTCCTCCTATATTAGGTGTTAAATGCTTTGATGGTGTCAATTCCGATTGTTCCTTCATCGTTCCTTGCAAAAGTATGACTGCTTATCATGCAAGCAATTGGATTTATTGGATTAATACCGATAACATAACCGGAAGTTACTATACCGAAATATCTGCAACAATCAATGAGGGAGAAACATATACAGAATACGGCTTCAACGAAAACAAAACGGGTACTTACAACCGTACAGTGAAAAAATCAGGCGACTGCGACAGCACAATAGTGTTGCATTTGTCTGTCAATGCATCTTTGTAAACAATCGTCTTGGAGACAAGACCAAAAAATTAAAGAAAATATGAAACGAGTGATTTTTATTTTATTTGCCGTTCTATTTGGCGAAACGATTACGGCACAAAACCAATTCACAATTGGAGATTTGACATATGAAGTGCTAAATGGAGGTAACTCCGTAGAAGTTCATGATTGCGACACTTCCGCAACATCCGTTGATATTCCCACAACAGTTACTAACAATGAAACAACATATAGCGTAACTTATATCGGAGATTGGGCATTCTACGGTTGCAGCAGCTTAACCTTGTTAACTATTCCCAATAGCGTA
>CALUHJ010000006.1 GCA_944320415.1 uncultured Bacteroidales bacterium | reverse complement strand
AGGCCGAAAGTCGGTGTGCGGAGTATCGGAAGATGCTTCCCGTATAAAAGAGGGGTGCAGCGAAAAAATAAAAAGGGGGGAAGAGAGTTTTTCGGTGATTTGATCAAGGCATCGAAATTCAGTTTAGTTTGGTTTATTAGCTCTATATATAGGCTAAATTAAACTAAACTGTATTTAGGCAGGAAAATGTGACTGCCTATTGATGAAAAATTGTATCTTTGCATTATCCTGTCGCCATTGAACCATATAATGTGTTTTTTCTTTTGGCTGCAAAATTAGATATTGGGAAAGTCAGACGATTTTGCAAGGGGATATTTGAGCCAGAAGTCTACTTGTTGAGACACTCAAATGTTACCAAGTGCAAAGAATGAAATCAAATGAAAAGAAAAAAACACAGAATTATAAAAAAAGACAGTTTTGTTTCTAATTTGTTCCTTAAAAGCAATATGGATTTTGTATAGTGCTGATTTTGAATATATTACAAAGGATGTATAGAAATTTTCAGAATTTGATTTGAAATTTGTGAAAAAAAAAGATGAAAAACTTTGCCGGATAAAAATAAGTTTATATCTTTGCCGTGTTAAAATCATGATTGCGGATTAAAACGACGGATTATCGACATAGAGTATTACTTTTTTTGTAGAATGTTTTTGTTTTTAGGACGTGCAACCGCGGGTTGAAGTTTTTTTGAGGTAATTTTTGATTTGTCAGGCCGGTTGCGAAATAAAAAGTGTATTTTATGAAGAAGATTGAAGAAAGAAGCGATTATGAACTTGTGCAGGCTTATGCCAACGGAGAGAGAGAGGTGTTTTCCACCTTGCTTTCAAGACATCAGCAGAGAGTTTATTGTTATATAATGTCCTTGGTCAAGGAAAAGAGTATTGCGGATGATATTTTCCAGGATACTTTCATAAAGGTGGTCAATACTTTGCGTAGCGGCACCTATCACGATGAAGGAAAGTTCATTCAGTGGGTGATGAGAATAGCCCATAATCTTGCAGTGGATTATTTCAGAAAGAATCAGAAACTTAAGGTTGTTCGTTCCAATGACGAGGTTGACGTATTCGATATGGTGGATAACTTCGAGGAGTCGATAGAAAGCAACATAATCAAGGACCAGACGCAAAAAGACATAAGGTTTCTTATAAAACAGTTGCCGGAAGAGCAGAGAAGGGTGCTTATAATGCGCCATTATGCCGACATGTCTTTCAAGGAAATTGCCGACAAGACGGGAGTGAGTATCAATACGGCATTGGGAAGGATGCGTTATGCCTTGATAAACATGCGTAAAATGGCGGAGGAAAACTCCCTTGCGCTTTCAATGTAGGATTTAGCATACTTTAAATAATAATGCGGACTTCTTTTGCGTTTTTCTCTGAAAATGAGGTCAAACGCAAAAGTTTCGTATGAGTGATTTTTATTCTTTTGATGAACAGATAAGTTTTTGGGAAGATGATTTGACTCGGCAGTGCGATTCGGAGTGTAAGCAGGAGCATTGTCCCTGCAATTCGGTGTTGGTCAATGTCATTTCCTATTCCATGGTTCAGACTGTTTACAGTAGTATTGTAGATGAACAATTCGAGGTTTGGCTTAACTGACAGGTTGTTGGTCGCAGGGCCTTGTGCTGCCGAGAGTTTGGAGCAGTTGAGGGCTGTTGCGTTTTCTTTGAAGGATATTTCTGTAGACTGGTTCAGGGCAGGAATTTGGAAACCGCGTACAAGACCTTCTTCGTTTGAGGGAGTTGGAGAGAAAGGTTTGGAATGGCTTGCCGAAATAAGGAAGGAATTCGGATTGAAGGTTTGTACCGAGGTTGCGAGTCCTTATCATGTGGAGCAATGTCTTGCATATGGTTTGGATGCTTTGTGGATAGGGGCGAGGACAACGACAAACCCTTTTTCCGTTCAGGATATCGCGGATGCGTTGCATGGTGTTGACATACCGCTTTTTGTAAAGAATCCGCTCAATCCGGATTTGAAACTGTGGATAGGGGCTGTTGAACGGCTGTCTGCTTCGTGCAGTGATATTCATGCGGTTCACAGGGGTTTTTCTTTGGTAGATAACGGTATTTACAGGCAGACTCCTTTATGGCAGTTGCCGGTGGAGTTGAAGAGATTGATGCCGGATTTGAAGATATTGTGTGATCCAAGTCATATTGCAGGAAGGAGGGAATTGGTTTTCCCGGTTGCACAGAAGGCAATGAGACTTGGCTTTGACGGTTTGATGATAGAGGTGCATGACAATCCCGATTCGGCTATGACGGATTCAATGCAGCAGTTGGATATAAGTGGATTCAAGCGGTTGTTGGAGGAATTGGAGATATCGGATACTGACGAGGACAGGGACGATGTGTCATTGGAAGAGTTGAGAGGAAGGATAGATGAGATAGATTTGCAGTTGTTGTCTCTTTTGGGCAAGAGAATGGGATTGTCTGAAAAGGTAGCTGCGATAAAACGGGACAACAATATGTCAATATTCAGATTGAAACGTTGGGAAGTTTTGTTGAATGACAGAATGGAAAGAGGTGAAAGATTGAAACTGAACAGAGAATTTGTAAAGGATTTGTTTGAACTTATACATGAGCAATCAATGGAAGTTCAGGACAGGTTTATAGAAGACACGGAAAAGAATTGATGTTTTTGCAAGGATAGTAATTTGTATGTTTTGATTTTTTACGTACCTTTGTAGTTCGTAAAAACAGTTTAATTATTCATTTTAATTTTTTGAGATATGAAATTGACAAGATTATTGTTGGGAGTAGCTGTCGTTGCCTTGATGACAGCATGTGGCGGTGGCAAGACTGAAACCTCCACAACCGAAGCTACAGTATCGGAAACTACCGAAATGGAATTGGCTGAAGCTACAGGAAATGAAGAAGTAGCAGCAGAGCAACCTGTAAGCCAGAACACAAGCAGAGGAACAAAGGCATCTGCTCCTTCTGCAGCTGCAGAAGAAAAAGCTCCTCAGGTGGATCCTTGTGAAGCTAAGGTTAAGGCTTTTGAGCAATATGTGGACAAGTTGTCTGCCGCTCAAAAAGATAAATCCAAAGGTCCTCAGCAATTGAAAGCTTTCGGAGAATTGTTGAAAGAAGCTCAGGCTCAGGAAAACACCGTAAAGGATTGTGCACAAGGAGAATTCAAGACAAGAGTTCAGAATGCAGTTATGCTTTGCAAGAAAATAAGAACTACAAAGTAAACATTTTCTTTTTAGTGATTTCTTTTTTAATGATTTGAAGCTTGAACAGCATGTGCTGTTCAAGCTTTTTTTGTTTTATTCTACGTTTTCCGTTTTTTTGTGTTTGTTTGTTCCGAATGCGAAACTGATACCGGTTACGAGATTGAAGCCGCTCATGTCAGCAACATTGAATGAAGCTGATGAAGAGTTGAATGAACACCCCAGATATATGTTCGCACCGAATTTAAGGTTGAGCATTGCCGAAGGATTGAACCATGCGTTGCTAGAAAAGGTATTTCCTACACTTAAGGAAACATATTTGGTATGCAGGGCGTACAATACGCTCAACCTTGTATCGACAATACGCGAATTCCACAACTTTGTACTCAATAAGGCGTGGAGATGATTGAATGAATGAAAGTTCCAACTGTATCCGAAATGAAACTCTGTCGGTAAGGCCGCTGTATAACTGCCTTGTTTTACGCTCTCCAAATCCAAAGCCGTACTCAGACTGTCCATGAAATTGTTTAGGTTTGTTTCAATACCGGTACTTATACTGTCTATACTCGTTTCAATTCCACCGAATGTCACGGTATTTGAAGAATTCCTGTTTTTTATTCTCGTATTGTTAGACTTCCAGTTTATGAATCCCAAATCAATAATGCTGACACTGAACTCCATTTTGTCATTAAGTTTGTATGCTGCTCCAAGGTCAAAAGCAAGTCCTTTGTTTTCAACGGCATTGGATACAATATCCGAAAACGATTCGGATGTGAAGCTGTAATTGCTGTTGCTGTCAAACAATGAATTTATGTTTATGGAACCGAAAACATTTGAAGTCAGAATATCAACGCTTCCGTTTGCCGTAATTTGATTTTCATTGCTGAAATCAAATCCCATATCCGCCTTTTCGGTTTTGACGTTTATCAGACCGTTCAGATATTTTATGCCAACGCCTATTTTAAGTTTGTCGTTTATTTCTCTGCCATAAGAAATAGAGTGTGCGATGTAGCCGTTGACGTCCATTAGTTTGCCGTCCATCAATGCAATCTTTTTGTCAGGTGTCTCCGTTCCGTAAATGATAAAGTCAAAAAGTCCTTTTGTGAAACTGAATCTTGAACTCATGTTCATATACATTCTGTACGAGAAATAGTTCTTGCCGATTCCGAAGCCAAAACCCAACAAATCCATATTGTACGAAAAATTGAAGTAATTGTTGTCTTTAAGTTTTTCGGCAAGACCTTTAATGTCGAAACGCAAAGAGTCAGTGTAGACAGGATGTCGGTTTATTATGTCGTGATAAGTAAATCCCGAAGTGTTGAACCTGAAATCAGACAAACCGAAACCAAGATAGAAATGAAACTTGTTATCAGGTAATGACGCAGGATTTAAAGCTGCCGAATGCGGAGAGTCTTTGAAAAAATACAGTGCATCTTTTGTTTGTCCGTAAACAGCAACGGCGTTGAACGATAAAAACAACAGAACCAATGAAACAGATATTATTTTCTTCATTTTGATTTTCTTTATAGATTAGAAACTGATATTACCCACGACTTTTGCCGAAACCTTTACCTTGATGTATGAATCTTTTTTGAATCTTACGAAAGGTTTGTTACCGCTTGCATCCTTTGATGTATTCAATACTGCAATGAATTTCAGTTTGTCGGCCCTGCGAAGGTTGTCATATTTTTCCGAAGAGATGGTTGCCTCTACATATTCGCCCTTTGGGGCAAGTATGTTTCCATTTTGGTCAACCGGCGCTCCCTTTATTTTGATTGCATTGGTAAAGAGACTGTCGAATACAGTTCCGTTTTCGTCGGTGAGCATGAAGTTTATCTCCGCATCGGCAGGAAACGAACTTTCCAGATACATTTTTAGCGTTCCGGATTTTACATAGTCTAAACCTTCCGTAAATTCAAAGGCGTTTGAATATTCTTCATATTTCAGATTGTTTATCTTCAATTTCAAAGGAAGTGTGGTCAGTGTTTTTAGAATGACAAACGAATTATAAGGGTTGGCGAAGTTTGGAAGACCGCTTTGGTCTGTCGAGCTGCCGAAGCGGATTTTTAAATCATACACGAATTTTTCAGGCAGCATTTCCAGAGCGTTTGCATCGCTTTCCAACGAAATGTCCTCGGATATGCCCATATCGCCAGGATGCAATGCCCTGTTGAACTCAATTTCATTGCTTTCCGTTAACAAGTCATGTGTTGTGCCGTTTTGGGATACAGTGAAAAGATGTGGCAACAGTTTCCCGTTAATTCCTATGTTTGTATATGCAGAAAGGTTGAACTTTACTTTCTCAAGATTCAGATTGCCCGGTTGTATGTAACGCGTTATGTTGGTGTCGCTCAGTGCGACAAGTGTAATGGTATCCGTCACCGGAATTTCAATATCCGCCAGTTTGCCATACGCCAATTCAATCTTCAGAGGCGATATTTCAACCAAGGCTCCTATGTCGAAGTATCCTCCGGTAAAGGATTGGTTGCTGGACAAGTCTATCCTCAATCTGTATCTCAAATCTACAAACCTGGAATCATCGAATCCTGAACTGTCTTTCATTTTAATCAAAAGGTCCGACAAGTCTATTTCCGAGGAAGACATCTGTCCGTTCACATCACTCAATTGTATGGTCCGACTAAAAGGCTGGTGCGTTTGGGCGGAGAACAGACTGCTCGAGGACAACTCAAGATAACAGTCGAAAGGCAATTGCGTGTTTGGGCTTATCGTTATCTTGCCTTCGGACAATATTATGCTGTCAATCACGGTTCCGTCTTCAGGATTCTCTATTCTGAAACTCAAATCCCCTTTGTCTGAGGATGGATCGGGAAGTATTATTGGCGAATTGCCAAGGTCTATTCCCATACCTGCAAGAGCGGAAACATCAGGGATGTTTACCTGAAAAAATGACAGACTTACATCTTCCACATCTTGTATTTCTTCTATGAAATCCGATACATTAAGCGTGTCGCTTTTGCGATATGCAAATTCGAAATATTCTCCGTATTCGTCCTGTTTGCCAATCAGTTCCAACCCTTCGTTCTGGGCGCAAAGGGAGTCCATGTTGAAAAAGTCGCTCAATTGTATGGTACTCTCAAACAAAGGTGCGGCAATTGTCGGATTGACAGTGGTTTGGACTATCGAGTCAAAATCGAAATCATCCTCGTCAACACATGAAACCAAAAGGATACCGGAAAGAATAACGGTTAAAAACAATAATATTTTTTTCATAAAAATACGTTTGGTTTAACAATGGTGCAAAGGTACGCTTTTTTTGATACAATTCGGTTTTAATGTGTAACTTTGTAATGGTTTTTCGCATGTGAGATGAGAACGTTTACTGACAGGGAAAGAAAATTCATTGAGGATAACAAGGGTAAGGATGTCGACGGATTGAGGCTGAAATATTCGGTTAAAAAGGATTTGGATTTTGATTTGGACATGTGTCTTGACCAGATAGAGGCCCTAAACAGATTTGAACGCAAACTGCCTTCTTTTTTCAAGACAAATGGAGTCGTTTTCGCTCCACGTATGAATTTGGAACAGAGTTCATCGGAACAGACAGCCCTTTATAAACAGGGATTGATAAAAAACGGTGAAACGCTTGTTGATTTGACTTCCGGATTCGGGGTTGATTCATTTTTCCTTGCTCAAAAGGCCTCAAGGGTAGTATGTGTCGAAAGGAACGAGAGGTTGAGTCGTTTGTGCGCCTTCAACTTTCGTTTGATGGGTTTGACAAACTGCGAATTCGTAAACGTGAGTTGTGAACAATACCTGCAGGAAATGGACAGGGTTGATGTGATTTACGTAGATCCCTCGCGAAGGGACGAACATAAAAACAGGCTTATGTCGCTTTCGAGTTTTTCTCCGGATATTCTTACGCTTATGCCGCAGCTGATTGACAAAGCCTCAAGGGTTATTGTCAAGCTTTCTCCGATGACCGATTTGAAACTGTTGAGACAAGAGGTGGAATATTTGACCGATATTCATATAGTGTCTCTCAGAAATGAGTGCAAGGAAGTTTTGGCCGTAATTTCCAAGTCGGAATACAAGCCTCTTATGTATCACTGTATCAATATGTTGGAGCAGAAAACGGATTGTACGGATTTCTTTTTTGAAAAGGCCGTAGCGAATCTTGATTCCGTAAAATTCTCTTCAGAAATGAAAAAATTCTTTTTTGAACCTAATTCTTCCTTTCTTAAAGCCGGCATATTCACTCCCTTGTGCATGAAATACAATGTCGAAAAACTGCATCCGAATACCCATCTTTTCACTTCAGATGAGAGAATAGGTGATTTTGAAGGCAGAGGCTTTGAGCTGTTGGAGCAGAGAAGTGCCGGTATCAAGGCATTGAGGGACATAGAACGTGCAAACATAACCGTCCGAAATTTTCCGTGGACGGTGGAAACCATAAGAAAACGGACTAAGATAAAGGAAGGAGGGGACTTGTATCTGTTTTTCACAACGCTTTTGGGGGAAAGGAAGGTATGTTTGCTTGCAAGGAAAATATAAACACAAGACAATATGAATGTAAGAATAGAACAGGGTTGGCATGATGCCTTGAAGGATGAATTCGGCAAGGATTATTTTGTTTCCTTGCGTGATTTTGTCCATTCGGAATACAGAAACAAGGTTGTTTATCCGCCTGCGAGACTGATATTCAACGCCTTTGATTCATGTCCGTTTGACAAGGTCAAGCTGGTTATAATAGGTCAGGATCCCTATCATGAAGAGGGTCAGGCGCACGGGCTTTGTTTTTCTGTCTTGCCGCCATGTCCCATTCCTCCGTCTTTGCTAAACATATACAAGGAACTGCAGGCCGATGTCGGAAGGGAGATTACCCCGAGCGGGGATTTGACTCATTGGGCCGAACAGGGTGTTCTGCTTTTGAATGCAACGCTAACGGTCGAGGCTCACAAGGCCGGATCGCATCAGAACAGGGGATGGGAACAGTTTACCGATGCTGCCATACGCGCACTGGCTGAAAAAAAGGAACATCTCGTCTTTATGCTTTGGGGGTCTTATGCACAGAAAAAAGGCGGTTTCATAGACCGAAGCCGACATTTGGTATTGACTGCGGCACATCCTTCACCTTTAAGTGCATACAGGGGTTTCTTCGGATGCAGACATTTTTCCAAGGCCAACGAATACCTTGTCGCTCACGGCATGGAGCCTGTCAAATGGTAGGAAACAGTGTATATTTGCCTCGGGATAAGGAAAAGAAAAAACACATCAAAAGTATGGCGTAACCATATTTTGATGTGTTTTCCTGTTATTTGATTTCTATTTGTTTACCTGGAATTTTGTTACTCCGTTTTTGATGAAATCAACTATCTGGTTTGCGGCTGCAAGACCTGCGTTAAGGTTTGCTTCTGCAGTCTGGGCACCCATCTTCTTTGGAGTGGAGAAATATCTGGGTGCGAAGGCTTTCAATTCTGCGTCATTGTCTGCAGCGATGTCCGTGATGTACTTGAAGTCTGTTCTTTCTGCCAATAATTTTGCCATGTCTGCCTCGTTTATCACTTCTTTTCTTGCTGTGTTCACAAGGCAAGCTCCTTTAGGCATTTTGGAAAGAAGATTGTAGTTGATTGAGTTTTTGGTTTGTTCCGTTGCAGGGATATGCAATGAAACGTAATCGCAGTTTGCGTAAAGTTCTTCCATGGTTTGAACCGGAGTAACGCCGTCCTGTTGTATTTTTTCAGCAGGAACGAAAGGATCGAACGCGCATACTTGCATGCCCATTGCCTTTGCCTTCTGAGCAACGAGTCTTCCGACATTTCCGTAGGCGTGAATACCCACTTTCTTTCCTGTCAATTCCGTTCCGGTTACAGGAGTGAAGTTGGTTCTTGCCATGTATATCATGAATCCTATGGCCAGTTCGGCAACTGCATTGGAGTTTTGGCCTGGTGTGTTCATTGCCACTATTCCTCTTTGGGTGCAAGCGGCAAGGTCAAGGTTGTCGTAGCCTGCTCCGGCACGAACAACTATTTTCAGATTCTTTGCATGGTCTATTACCTCTTTGGTTACCTTGTCCGAACGTACAATCAAGGCATCCGCATCCTCAACCGTCTTGTACAAATCGTTTACATCTGTGTATTTTTCCAAAAGGGCCAATTCGAAACCGGCTCCTTCCACAATTTTTCTTATACCGTCAACGGCTGCCTTTGCAAAAGGCTTTTCCGTAGCTACCAATACTTTTGTCATTTCCTTAATTGTTTTTATTTGTTTGACAATAACGAAAATCGAGAGGTCGGAAGCCTGCTTTGAAACAAGGACGACCTTTCTCTCGATTTCCTTTTTCTATTTATAAAATGATTAAGCGTTCAATTTTTCGAACTCCTGCATGCAGGAAATCAAAGCTTTGACGGACTCAACAGGGCACGCATTGTAGATGGAAGCCCTGAAACCGCCTACAGAACGGTGACCCTTTATGCCTATCATGCCTCTTTCCTTTGCGAAAGCCATGAAAGCATCCTGCTTGTCTTCGTATCCCGGAGCCATTACGAAGCAAACGTTCATTATGGAACGGTCTTCTTTTGCTGCAGTACCGACAAACATTTTGTTTCTGTCAATTTCATTGTACAACATTTCGGCTTTTTCCTTGTTTATCTTGTTTATGCCTTCTACTCCGCCCATTTTCTCTTTCAACCACTTCAAAGTCTCGTGCATAACGAAGATAGGAAATACAGGAGGTGTGTTGAACATGGATTTGTTTTTCTTTTCCTCTCCTATGTGGGTACGGTAGTCAACCATAGTCTGAAGCTTTCTTTCCACTTTGCCCAAAATGTCCTTTCTTACTATGACGAAAGTAACTCCGGCAGGGCCTACGTTCTTCTGTGCTCCACCATAAATCAGGGCATATTTGGAAACATCGACAGGTCTTGACATTATATCGGAAGACATGTCCGCAACCAATGGAACAGGTGAGTCAATGTCGTATTTTATTTCAGTACCGTATATTGTGTTGTTTGTGGTGATGTGGAAGTAGTCCGCATCGGTAGGGATGGTATATCCTTTTGGAATGTATGAATAAGTCTTGTCCTCGGAAGAAGCCACAACTTCAACCTCTCCGTAGAATTTGGCTTCCTTTATCGCTTTCTTGGCCCATACTCCAGTCTGAAGATATGCGGCTTTTTTGTTCAAAAGGTTTGCTGCAACGGTGAAGAACTGAGTGGATGCTCCACCTCCCAAAAACAATACCTCATAATTGTCCGGAATATGCAAAAGATCCCTCCACAACTGTTCCGTTTCGGCCATTATTCTTTCCCAGCCCGGAGTACGGTGTGAAATTTCCAATATTCCTATTCCCGTGTTATCGAAGTTTCTTATCGCTTCGATAGCAGACTCTATTGCCTGCTTAGGCAAAACGCATGGACCAGCGTTAAAGTTATGTACTTGTGCCATCTCTTTATATGTTTTATGTATATTAAACCAAAGGCGTGAACGTTCACACCAAAACCTGCTGCAAAGGTATTATATTTTTTTTGATTGTCAAGGCGTTTATACTAATTTTATATAGAAGACGGATTTGTTTTGTACTTAACCAAGTTTTGTCTTACCTTTGCAGCCGTTTTAAAATGAATGTCCGTTTATGAACATGTCTGTGAGAATTATATTGTGCCTTGTTGCGGCGTTTTTGTTTGCCGCCTGCTCCAAGGAGGAAAAAAAAGTTGATTTCGACAAACTGACACCCAAGGAACAAATCGCGCTTTTGGATGCAAGAATCCGCAAGGAACCTAAAAATGACGAGCTTTACTACAAGCGTGCCGAAGTTTTCTTCAGGGCCGAAAACACAAAGGAGGCTTTCGACAATATACAGAAAGCGATATCGCTTAGACCAAGGGAGGTGAAATACCATATCCTCAAGGCTGACATAATGTTTGCCCAGGGTGAAACCAAGAGCGCGTTCGCAAGTCTTCAGAAAGCGATAGAGATAGACGGCAAGTGCATAGAGGCTTATTTGAAATCGGCTGAACTGAGCCTTTACATGAAGGATTACGAAAAGACCTTGTTCAATGTCAAGCAGGCCATTCTTCTTGACAAACTGAACCCTACGGCATATTTCATGAGGGGCTGGGTCTTGAAGGAGCAGGGAGACACGGTCCGTGCGGTGGAAGACTACAAGAAGGCGATAGAATTGAAGTCGGATTACGAGCAGGCGTTTGAAGAACTGGGTCTTCTGTATGCCGTAAAGGGTGACGGACTGGCGGTGGAATACCTCAAGAGTACTATAAACATAAATCCAGAGAACTTGAATGCAATGTATGCCCTTGCCCTTTTCTATCAGGAACACGACGCGATGCAGCAGGCTTTGGACATGTACAAGAGAATACTTGACATAAGGCCGGATCATGCCGATGCGTTGAACAATGTGGGCTACATAAACTATTCCGAGAAAAAGGAATACGACATAGCGATAGAGTGTTTCACTTCAGCGATAAAGTCCGACAGCACATTCTGGCAGGCTTATCTGAACAGGGCCGATGCCTACAAGGCCAAGGGAATGATGAAAGAGGCCGAGGCGGATTACAAACGGGCTGAGGAATTACGTGGATAAACATGCGCATTATTGGATTCAGAAAAGAAAAAAATGTTTTCTGAATCCAATTTTTTCTTTTCTGAAGACATTTTCACGTAATCAAATTACGCAATAGGGCCATGGTTTTCGGAAAGGAATTTGTTAGGTGACGGAAAGTTTTTATCTTTGCCACGGGCGAACAGTCTGTCGAATTGTGAAAAGAAATTGACAAACCAAATAAATACAGTTTCAGATGAAAAAAATCATTACATTGTTTTTGTTGGCCATGTTTGCTTTCAGCCCTTTGTTGAGAGCGGACGAAGGCATGTGGCTGCTGATGTATCTTGACAAGCAGACTTACAAGGAAATGAAAAAAAAGGGGTTGAAACTTACTCCAAAACAGATTTACGACATCAACAATTCGTCGTTGAAGGATGCCATAATACAGTTTGGCAGAGGCTGTACGGGAGAGATTGTTTCTGACCAGGGGTTGATTCTTACCAACCATCACTGCGGCTATCCTCAGATACAGCAGCATTCTACGGTTGAGCACGATTATCTTTCAAACGGTTTCTGGGCATATTCCAAGAGTGAGGAGTTGCCAAATCCCGGATTGACGGCCAAGTTCTTCATAAGGATGGAGGATGTTACCGAGGCTGTTCTGGCAGGAGTGAAAAAGGACATGTCGGAGACAGAGAGACTCAATCTTATAAGGGCCAATTCCAGAAAAATAAAGGAAAAGGTCGAAGAGGGTACGACTTACACGGCGGAGGTTGCCACCATGTTCAACGGCAACCAGTATTTTCTTTTCATATATGAGGTTTACGAGGATGTGCGTCTTGTAGGTGCTCCTCCCAGTTCCATAGGCAAGTTCGGGGCTGACACTGACAACTGGATGTGGCCAAGACATACCGGAGACTTTTCGGTGTTCAGGGTTTATGCCGACAAGAACGGCAAGCCTGCCAAGTATTCCAAGGACAATGTTCCTTTGAAGCCAAGGCATTATCTTCCTGTTTCGTTGAAGGGAGTTGAGCAGGACGATTTTGTGATGGTCATGGGATTTCCGGGAACGACCGAAAGGTTCATGACCTCATACGGAGTTGAGCAGGCTATTGATGTTTACAATCCGTCGGTTGTTACTGCAAGGACGGCATTGCGCAATGTAATGCAGGAGGATATGGCTCAGGAACCGAGGGTAAGGATACAGTATGCAAGCAAATTTGCATCCCTTTCCAACTATTGGAAGTTCTATCAGGGACAAACCAAGTGTCTGAAAAATCTGGACGTGAAGGGAAGCAAGCAGGAGTTGGAATCGAGGTTTGACAAGTGGGTTAACCAGAGTCCGGAACGCAAGGCTGAATACGGCAATGTCCTTAAGGATTTGGAGGAAGGATTCAGAGCCACTTCGGATTATGATTATCTGAGGGTATATACCAATGAGGCCATATTGAGGGGCGCATCCGTCTTTACGGTATCGAGAATGCTCAAGCCGCTTGCCGAAGAGTTGGAAAAGAACGGCAAGAGCGAGAAGGCCAAACGCATAGCCGCCGCATTGAATGATGCCATGGTAGAGACGTTCAAGGATTACAACATAATAACGGAGGAAAAGCTTTTTGCCGCAGGTCTTGACGTCTATTTCAGAAACGTTCCCATTCTGCTTCAAAGCCCGGAATTCCTTACCATAGCCTTTGAGAACGGATACAATTTCAAACAAATAGCGGGCGATATGTTCAAGGCTTCCCATCTTGTGGAGCTTGCTTCGGTTGAAAAGCTGTTGAATACCTTGGATGTTACGCAGATAACCAATGATCCGATATACATATTGACCAATCATTTCATTGACAACCTCAATTCCAAGATGGCGTCCGTTGCTCAGTACAGGGAGAAGTTGAGTGTTGCCAACAGGTTGTTTGTAAAGGGCGTTATGGAGATGGACAGTGACAAACACTTTGCTCCGGATGCCAATCTGACCATACGTTATACGTACGGAACGGTAAGGGGTTATGAACCTAAGGACGGAGTCGAATACAAGTATTACACAACTTTGGATGGCGTTATGGCAAAGGAGGACAACTCCTCATGGGAGTTCACCGTGCCGTCCAAACTGCGTCTTTTGTATGAGAACAAGGACTATGGACAATATGCCGAGGACGGAACTGTTCCGGTAGCCTTTATTTCCGATTTGGACATTACGGGAGGCAATTCCGGTTCTCCGACAATCAACGCACGTGGAGAGCTTGTCGGCATAGCCTTTGACGGAAACTGGGAGGCAATGAGCGGAAACATAGCCTTCAATCCTGATTTGCAAAGATGCATATCGGTGGACATACGCTACGTTCTTTTCATCATAGACAAGTATGCCGGAGCCACCAACCTGATAAAGGAAATGAAGATAGTAAAATAAAGATATTGGTCTTTTGAATTACGGGATGGACTTGTAGTTCTGTCGGGTCCATCCCCTTTTTTATGAATAGAGTCCGTCATGGCTGTCAATCAGTTGAAATCCGGTGCCGTCCTGTCTTATCTCACGCTTGCCCTTAACAGCGTGATAGGGCTTTTGTACACACCGTTCCTCACACTGAAACTCGGACAGTCCGAATACGGCCTTTACTCTTTGGCTGTGGCCGTTGTGGGCAACCTTACCGTTCTGGATTTCGGCTTCGGCAATGCCGTGATACGCTATACCTCCAAGCTGAGAGCGGAAAACAGGGAAAGGGAACTGCAGGAGATGCTCGGCATGTTTTTCATTATCTTTTCCTTCGTCGCACTGCTGTGTGTGGCAATAGGAGCGGGCCTTTTCCTAAGCATAGACAGTCTGTTTTCCTACAAGATGACGGCGGATGAACTGGACAAGATGAGGATAATAATACCTTTGCTCATATTCAATCTGGCCTTCACCTTCCTTATGAGCGTGTACCGTTCGGTCATAGTGGCATATGAACGCTTCGTGTTCCAAAAGGTGCTGAATCTTGTAAGGATAGTGCTCAACCCTGTCGTCATGATAGTTTTCCTGCTTTACGGATACAAGGCTGTAACCATGGTTGTGCTCCAGACCGTCTTCAACGTGCTTACCCTTACCGCCGACTGGTGGTATTGCAGACATAAACTGCATGTACGTTTCGTATTCGGGAAGTTTGATTTCGCTTTTCTCAAGGAAGTGTCGCTCTATTCGTTCTGGATTTTCCTCAATGCCATCATGGACAAGATTTACTGGAGCATGGGGCAGGCCGTTTTGGGAGTGTATTGCGGCACAAAGGTCGTGGCCGTTTACGGCATAGCCATACAGCTCCAGCAGATGTACATGTCTTTTTCCACTTCCATATCGGGACTGCTGCTTCCGAGGGTCACCTCCATGGTTGCAAACCATGCCGACAACAGACAGGTGTCCGAACTGTTCGTCAAGACCGGACGGCTTCAGTTTACAGTCATGTGTTTCATCCTTTCGGGCTTTGTCGTCTTCGGAAGGCAGTTCATAAACCTGTGGGTGGGTGAGAGCTATTCCCTTGCATATTACATTTGTCTGCTGTTCTTCATCCCTTTGCTTTGTCCTCTCATACAAAGTGTGGGCATAACCATATTGCAGGCAAAGAACCGTATGCGCTTCCGTTCCATCGTATATGTGCTTGTGGCATTGCTTTCATTTGTAGCCTCATTGCCTTTGTCCAAACACTACGGTGCTTTGGGCTGTGCCTTTGCCACCGCATCGGCTCTTGTGTTGGGGCAGGTAATAATCATGAACATATATTATCACAAACGGATACATTTGGATATAAAGGAGTTCTGGAAGCAGATTTTCAAAATGGCGGTTGTTCCTCTTGCGTTCGGTGCGGTGTCTTATTTTGTGGCGTCGGAATGCAGCATGGATTCCTATGCCGACTTTTTCATCGCCGTAGCGCTCTATTCCGCTTTGTACCTGCCTTTGTTCTGGTTTTTCTCCATGAACGCCTATGAGAGGGAGTTGTTTTCAGGTATTGTTCACAGAATATTAAAGAGAAGAAAAAGATGAATGTGATTGATTCGGTTGAAAGAAAGGACTGCTGCGGATGCAGCGCCTGCGTACAGATATGTCCCGAAGGATGCCTTGAGATGAAGGCCGACAGACACAGCTTCTGCTTTCCCGAGCTTACGGACAGGAGCTGTTTGGATTGCGGTCTTTGCCAGAGGGTATGTCCCGTTCTGGAAAAGGACGGTGAGTTTGTAGAACCGCAAGAGGTGTATGCGGTGAGGAATCTGCGTGAGCAGGTCAGGATGAAGTCTTCTTCGGGAGGAGTGTTCGCATTTCTTGCCGGCAGGGTCTTGGATGAAGGCGGCGTGGTCTTTGCGGCCCGTTTCGATTCCGAATGGAGGGTTGTACACGACTGCACCGAAAGAGCGGAAGATTTGCCCCGCTTTATGGGTTCAAAATATGTTCAGAGCGATATCGGGGACTGTTTCACAAGGGCGAGGGATTACCTTAAAAACGGCCGCAGGGTTCTGTTTGTCGGAACGCCTTGTCAGATAAAGGCCCTGAGACTGTTTTTGAACAAACCTTACGACAAGCTCACGACTGTGGATTTTGTGTGTCACGGAGTACCCTCTCCTTCGGTATGGCGTAAATACCTTGAGGATGTGGTGAAGAAAAACGGCATGACCTTGGAAGACATACAGGACATAACGTTCCGCAACAAGGATGTGTCATGGCGTCGTTATTCCGTTATGATAAGGGCGAAGGACAGGACGATAGTTAGGGAGGACCTTTATCACAACGCTTATCTCAGGGGCTTTTTGAAGAATCTTTATCTTCGTCCTTCGTGCCATGACTGCCATGCAAGGAATTTCTCGTCCTTGAGCGACATTACCGTCTGCGATTTCTGGGGAGTGGACAACTATCATGCGCAGATTGACGACAACAAGGGCGTAAGCGCGGTGTTTGTGCACAATCCTTCTTTGCTCGATGTCCTCAAGGATGAGCAAATGATGCTTTTGAAGACGGATTTCCGTAAGGTGTACGCCGCCAATACCTCCATAAGCCTTTCCGCCAAAAAACACGCCAAAAGAGAGGAATATCTGGACAATTTTTCCGACAGGAACTTTGAAAGATATATCAAAAGGTTCATACGCAAGTCCTTTTCCAAGCGTGTGAAGCGCGTTGTGAGACGTGCCGTTGCGGTTTTGAGAAAACCAAAGGCCGTTCGGCGGAAATAGATCTTTGTTTTAAAAAATTGTTTTCAGAAGACATTTTTTTGTTTTCAGAAAAGAAAAACATACGGTTTGAACAGATGAAAAGCGACAGAATATGCATATTGACCCAACCCTTGTGGAACAACTACGGGGCTTTGCTTCAGGCATACGCCTTGCAGCGGCGGTTGCTCATGGCGGGATACGATGCGGTCACGGACCTGCATCCGCGGCGTTTCCTTTCGTTCTGGCAGCGCAGTGCGGACAGGGGCAAGAGACTTGTCTCTCATCACATACTGCGGAACCTCACAGTGGAGACCTCTCCCTATTATCCCACAAGAAAGGATTGGGAAATGATAGGCCAGAACACCGCCCGCTTTGTGAGGGAAAACATAAGGACGGTTGATTTCTTTGAGGGCGGGGAATATCCTACGGCTTCGACGGTGGAGAAATACGACACCTTTGTCGTAGGCTCCGATCAGGTGTGGAGGGATTCCTATTCGAGGGTGGAGTCTTATTTCTGCGACTTTGCCTTCGGCACTGACAAAAAACGCGTGGCCTATGCGGCATCTTTCGGGCTTGCACAGTGGCAGTTCGATGCCCGCCGTACACAGAGGCTTAAGGAACTGGCCGGGGGCTTTGAGGCAATATCGGTCAGGGAAAAGGATGCTGTGGAGTTGTGCCGCCGATGGCTTGGAGCGGATGCCGTTCACGTATGCGACCCTACGCTATTGCTTTCTCGAGGTGACTATGAGGCCCTGGTGCACAAGGCGGATACCGCACCGAGTGCAGGCAATATGATGTGCTATATTCTTGACAGAAGCGAGGAAAAGGCCCTGATGTGCAGGCAGATGGCCGAACGCCTATCGCTCAAGCCCTTTGAGGTCATGCCAGAAAGGCTTTTGAATTCGCGCAACAGGCATTGCGACGCCTCGTGCATCTTTCCGAAGGTGGAGCAGTGGCTCAGGGGATTCATGGATGCGGACTTCGTGTTTACCGATTCGTTTCACGGCATGGTCTTTGCAATCATCTTCCACAAGCCTTTTGCGGTTGTGGCAAACGCTTCAAGGGGTCTTTCGCGTTTCGAGTCGCTGACCTCGCTGCTGGGGCTTGGGGACAGACTTGTATCGGAGAAGGAACGGAGCAGGTTGCCAGAAATGGATAGGGATGTGGACTTCGACAGGGTGGAGGAGCGTCTTTGCGGTTTCAGGACGGTGAGCGAGGAGTTTTTGTTTTCGGCTTTGGAGGGTGAGGTATGATGTTTACTGTGGTTGTTCCCCTGTACAACAAGGCCAAAAGCATAGGCATGTGCATTGAGAGCATATTGAAGCAGGAAATGGGGGATTTTGAACTGGTGGTTGTGGATGACGGCTCGACAGACGGCGGTGCGGATGTGGTGAAGAGCTTTGATGATGCCCGCGTAAGGCTTGTGAGAAAGGAGAACGGGGGAGTGTCCTCGGCGCGCAACAGAGGCGTTGCGGAGGCTAGGGGAGAGTGGGTGGCCTTTCTGGACGGGGACGATGTCTGGAACAGGTTTCATCTTCAGACCCTGGCAGAGCTGCACGGGAAATACCCAGAGGCCGGGGTGCTTTCCACGGACTATGCCGCCCTTACGACGGACGAGGGTCTGGAAAGGATATTGTCATCGACACCCGAAGGGGGAGACGACGGCATGGTGAAGGACTATTACCTCAGACTGCTGAAAGGACGGAGGGTTCTCTGTTCCTCTTCCGTAGCGGTAAGGAGGGACTGCCTTATGGAGGCGGGCGGATTTGACGAAGGACTTGTGAGAGGGGAGGACATGGACCTTTGGACAAGGCTTTACGAGCGTTTTGCCATGGCGGTGAGCGGAAAGGTCACGGCCTTTTACCGTACCGTGATTGGGGATGTAAGGGCCACCGAGCGCAAGGGCGATGTAAGAAGGTACGATGTATATCATTTCAGACCCGGTTTCGGACGGTTTTCATACAGGAGCATGTTCCAGTACCGCGTGATATGGAGGTATCTGAAACATTTCCTCGTTTATGGACAGTATAAGAACTTCATGCTTCTGTTTATGAGACATAATGTTTATCTTTTACAAATAATACGTTACAGGATTTTGGCAATAAAGATGGGAATAAGGTTCTAAATGACGGACAATCAGAGTGTTGAATCGCAATTGTTGAAAATATCATTTTTTTTTGGTTTGAGTTAAGAAAATTTTACTATCTTTGCAAACAGTTGTGTCGGGTGTCGTGTCAGTCGTTTTGATAAATGTGACTGACGTGGCTTTGCCGTACCATGAAGTAAAGAAAATCAAATTGAATATATAGAGACATGAAAGGAATAGTATTGGCCGGAGGCAGCGGCACAAGGCTTTACCCCATAACCAAGGGAGTCAGCAAGCAGTTGTTGCCCATATTTGACAAACCGATGATATATTATCCCGTGTCGGTTCTTATGCTGGCCGGAATAAGAGACATACTCATAATTTCCACGCCAGAGGATTTGCCTGCCTTCCGTCGTCTTATGGGTGACGGGTCGGACTATGGCGTAAGGTTTGAATATGCCGAGCAGCCATCGCCTGACGGCCTTGCGCAGGCTTTCATAATAGGGGAGAGGTTCATAGGCGGGGACAGCGCCTGCCTTGTGTTGGGAGACAACATATTCTACGGAGGAGGGTTTGTGCCAATGCTTGAAAAGGCTGTGGAGGATGCCGAACGAAACGGCAAGGCAACGGTGTTCGGTTACAGGGTGAACGATCCGGAACGTTACGGTGTTGTGGAGTTTGACGCAGACAACAAGGCTGTAAGCATAGAGGAGAAACCCGAAAACCCTAAGAGCAACTATGCTGTTGTGGGTCTGTACTTTTATCCCAACAAGGTGGTGGACGTGGCCAGGAACATAAAGCCTTCGGCCCGCGGAGAGTTGGAGATAACGACGGTCAACCAGCGTTTTCTGGAAGAAGGCAGCCTTTTGGTGCAGCAGTTGGGCAGGGGCTTTGCATGGCTTGACACTGGAACGTACGATTCATTGAGCGAGGCTTCCACGTTCGTGGAGGTGATAGAGAAACGTCAGGGACTAAAGATAGCCTGTCTGGAGGAGATAGCCTATACGAACGGCTGGATAGACAGGGACAGTTTGCGCAGGCAGGCCGAACTGATGGCCAAGAACCAGTACGGACAGTATCTTTTTGATTTATTGAACAAGTGAGAAGAAACATAATAGTGACGGGAGGAGCCGGATTCATAGGCTCGCATGTGGTACGTCTGTTTGTGGAGAAATACCCCGACTATACCATATATAATATAGACAAACTGACCTATGCCGGCAACCTTGCCAATCTGAAAGACATAGAGGACAGGCCGAACTACCGTTTTGTCAAGGCGGACGTGTGCGATTTCGATACCATGCTTGGCATAATGAGGGACAACGACATAGACGGCATAATACATCTTGCGGCCGAGAGTCATGTGGACCGCTCAATCAAGGATCCTTTCACCTTTGCGCGCACCAATGTCATGGGAACACTGACGCTGCTGGAGGCTGCAAGGCGTGCGTGGGAGGGACGATATGAAGGAAAGATGTTTTACCACATATCGACCGACGAGGTGTATGGGGCATTGGGATTCGATTCCACACTCTTTACGGAGAATACCAGATATGACCCGCATTCACCCTATTCGGCCTCAAAGGCTTCGTCGGATCATTTCGTCAGGGCCTTTCATGACACATACGGCATGCCGTCCATAGTGACCAACTGTTCGAACAACTATGGTCCCTATCAGTTTCCGGAGAAGCTGATACCATTGTTCATCAACAACATAAGACACGGAAGACCGCTGCCGGTCTATGGCAAGGGAGAGAACGTGAGGGACTGGCTGTATGTGGAGGACCATGCGAGGGCCATAGACCTCATATTCCACAAGGGCAAGGCCGGTGATACCTACAACATAGGGGGCTTCAACGAGTGGAAGAACATAGATTTGATAAAGGTGATAATCAAGACGACGGACAGGCTTCTGGGCCGCATGGAAGGGGAGAGCGAGAGGCTTATAAGCTATGTGAAGGACAGGGCAGGGCATGATTTGCGCTATGCGATAGATGCCTCCAAGCTGAGGGATGAGCTCGGTTGGAAGCCAAGCCTTCAGTTTGAGGAAGGAATAGAGAAGACGGTTCGCTGGTATCTGGACAACCAGCAGTGGATGGACAACATAACCAGCGGTGAGTACGAGAAGTATTATGAGGATATGTATTGCAAGAGATAAATAAAGAATATATATGTCAAGAGTATTGGTTACGGGTGGAGCAGGATTCATAGGCTCCAATTTGTGTGAGGCGCTTCTGGAAAGGGGCGACAGTGTGGTTTGTCTGGACAATTTCGCTACAGGCCACATGGAAAACATAATACCTCTTATGCAAAACTATCACGAAAGGTTTGAGCTGATAGTGGGAGACATAAGACAGATGGAGGACTGCCGAAGGGCGGTTGAGGGGGTTGATTATGTGCTGCATGAGGCGGCATTGGGTTCGGTGCCCCGTTCGCTCAAGGACCCTGCCACGACCAATGCTGTGAACATATCGGGCTTTCTCAACATGATGATAGCTGCGAGGGACGCAGGAGTGAAGCGTTTTGTGTTTGCGGCCAGCAGTTCCACCTACGGGGACAGCAAGAGCCTGCCCAAGGTGGAGGATGTGATAGGCAGACCCTTGTCACCCTATGCCATAACAAAATATGTGAACGAGTTGTATGCCGACGTGTTTGCACGCAGCTATGGCATGGAGTACATAGGATTGCGTTATTTCAACGTGTTCGGACGCAGACAGGACCCCAACGGCGCTTATGCTGCGGTTATTCCTTTGTTCGTTAAGCAGTTCATGAACCATCAGCGACCAAACATAAACGGAGACGGAGACTATTCGAGAGATTTCACATATATAAAGAACGTGGTGCAGATGAACATGCTTGCCATGGGTACGGACAATCCTGACGCGGTGAACCAGATATACAATACTGCATACGGTGAACGCACTACGCTCAACCAGCTTGTGACCTATTTGAAGGAGTTTCTCAGCGGGTTTGATCCTGCTATAGCAGACATAGAGCCTACGCACGGACCGGTCAGGGCAGGCGACATACCGCATTCTTTGGCATCGATAGACAAGGCCAGGGCCTTGTTGGGATATGCTCCGGAGTATTCCATGCGGGACGGATTGAGAGAGGCCTGCAGATGGTATTGGGACAATTTGAAATAAAACAGATAAAACACATAAGACATGAACAGCGATATAAAGATAGCCGTAATAGGCTTGGGATATGTGGGCCTGCCTTTGGCGAGACTGTTTTCGACAAAGTACAGGACGGTGGGATTTGACATGAACCCCGAAAGGGTCAAGGCTCTTATGCAGGGACATGACGCAACGCTTGAGGTGAGCGACGAATTGTTGCAGGAAGCCATAGACAAATACGGCTTTGTGTGTTCGTCCGACATTGAGGACATACGCAACTGTAACTTCTATGTGGTTGCGGTGCCTACGCCGGTGGACGAGAACAACAATCCGGACCTTACGCCATTGTACAAGGCGAGCGAGACGGTGGGCAAGGTGATAGGCAGAGGGGACATAGTGGTGTATGAGTCTACGGTTTATCCCGGAGTGACGGAGGATGAATGTCTGCCCGTTGTGGAGAGGGTGAGCGGACTTAAGTTCAACGAGGACTTCTATGCCGGCTATTCGCCAGAGAGGATAAATCCCGGAGACAAGGAGCACACGGTGGAGAAGATAAAGAAGGTTACCTCAGGCTCTACGCCGGAGATTGGCCGAAAGGTGAATGAGGTGTACAGCTCTGTGATAGTTGCGGGAACGCATCTTGCACCGTCCATCAAGGTGGCGGAAGCGGCAAAGGTGATAGAGAATTCCCAGAGAGACATAAACATAGCCTTTGTAAACGAACTGTCAAAGATATTCACAAGGATGGGTATAGATACCCAGGACGTATTGGCGGCGGCATCGACCAAGTGGAACTTCCTTAAGTTCCAGCCCGGTCTTGTGGGCGGTCACTGCATAGGTGTGGATCCATACTATCTGGCGCAGTGTGCACAGCGTCACGGATACAATCCGGAGATAATACTTGCGGGCAGAAGGACCAATGACTCCATGGGCGAGTATGTTGCCAACCAGACCATAAAGCTTATGTTGAAGAAAGGCATACAGGTCCTGGGTTCGGATATAATAATATTGGGATTCACCTTCAAGGAAAACTGCCCTGATGTGCGCAATACCAAGGTGGTGGATATCATAAAGGCACTGAAGGAATATAACCTTAACATAAGCGTCTACGACCCTTGGGCAAATCCTGCTACGGCAATGCACGAGTATGGTGTGGAGGTGTTGAACAGTCTGCCCGAGCGGAAGTTCGACACTGCAATATTGGCAGTGGCTCACAAACAGTTCACAGACCTGGATGTAAGCTCGCTGTTGAAAGACAAGCATGTTGTTTATGACGTGAAGAGTTTCTTGCCGAGACAGACGGTTGACGGAAGGTTGTAACAAGAGAACGAACGAGGGATGAATATAGCGGTTGTGGGTACGGGTTATGTCGGTTTGGTTTCCGGAGCCTGTTTTGCACAGATGGGCATAGACGTAACCTGCGTGGATACGGATAAGGGCAAGATAGAACGTCTGCAAAGAGGGGAAATACCCATATACGAGCCTGGACTGGAACCGCTTGTGAAGAAGAACAGCGCGGCGGGTCGTCTGCACTTCACGACCGATTTGGTTTCGGTGCTGGATGATGTGGATGTGGTGTTCAGTGCTGTGGGTACTCCGCCCGATGAGGACGGCAGTGCGGATTTGAGATATGTTTTGGAGGTGGCGCATACGGTCGGGCGCAACATGAACAAGTATATTGTTTTTGTGACAAAGTCAACCGTCCCGGTCGGTACGGCTGAGAAAGTCAAGGCAGTGATACAGGAAGAACTGGACCGTAGATGTCTTGACGTATGCTTTGACGTGGCTTCCAATCCGGAATTTCTGAAGGAAGGTGCGGCGGTGGATGACTTCATGCACCCTGACAGGGTGGTGGTAGGTGTGGAGAGCGAGAGGGCAAGGGAGATAATGGCGCGGCTTTACAAGCCTTTCATGTTGGTCAGCGACCGTCTGATATTCACCGACATACCTTCGGCGGAGATGATAAAATATGCAGCAAACTCCATGCTTGCCACGCGCATATCGTTCATGAACGACATAGCCAACCTGTGCGAACTGGTGGGGGCTGACGTGAACCAGGTGCGCAAGGGCATAGGTTCGGATACGAGGATAGGCAACAAGTTCCTCTATGCCGGATGCGGCTACGGAGGCAGCTGCTTTCCAAAGGATGTGAAGGCGCTGATACGTACGGCCGAGCAGAAAGGGTATGACATGCAGGTGCTGAAGGCGGTGGAAAGGGTGAACGACAGACAGAAGGGCATACTGTTCGACAAGCTGGAGAAGCACTATGGCGGAGAGCTGAAGGGCAGAACGGTGGCATTGTGGGGTCTGGCATTCAAGCCCGAGACCGACGACATGAGGGAAGCCCCTTCGCTGGTGTTGACAGGCCGGTTGCTTGAGGCCGGTTGCAAGGTGAAGGTATATGACCCTGTGGCGATGGAGGAGTGCCGCCGCAGGTTGGGCGCAAGGGTGACGTATTGCAGGGATATATACGATGCGGCAAAGGATGCGGATGCGGTGATGATGGTGACGGAGTGGAAGGAGTTCCGCGTGCCTGACTGGCCGACGGTTAAGAGCCTTATGCGTACGCCCCTAGTATTGGACGGCAGGAACATATATGATACAAATGAACTGCGGAAAAACGGTTTCGTATATTACAAGATAGGCTAAGAAGGTTTTGGGTAAGATAAGGACTTTATTAAACAGACTTAAGAAGAGCAAGGACGGGCGCACTCTTGTTGCAAACTTCGGATATTTGTCGCTCTTGCAGGTGGCGGGTTATGTATTTCCTCTTATAACCATGCCATATCTGGCGAGAGTGATAGGAGTAGAGGGTTTCGGCAAAATAGCCTTTGCAGCAGCCATAATGGTATGGATTCAGACTATAGCGGACTGGGGATTCAACTATACGGCCACAAGAGATGTGGCGAGAAACAGAGACAACAAGGAGATTGTATCCGATATATTTTCAAGAGTATTTTGGGCAAGGTGTCTTTTGATGATGCTTTCCTTTTTTGTATTGCTTGTGCTTGTGTTGTGCATACCCAAGTTCAGAGAGAATGCCGCAGTGATATTCGTTACCTTTCTTATGATACCCGGACATATAATGTTCCCCGATTGGTTCTTTCAGGCTATTGAAAGGATGAAATATACGACATTGCTTAATCTGCTGTCGAAACTATTGTTCACAATCCTGATATTCGTATTCATCAAGGAAAAGGATGATTATATATTGCAACCTCTTTTCGTTTCGCTCGGTTTTGTTCTCTCCGGAATAATAGCGATGTATTATATTCTCATAAGATGGAATGTAAAATTGACTTCTGTTCCTTTCAAATCCGTTATAAGAACAATAAAATCAAGTACGGATGTATTTATAAATAATCTTATGCCTAATCTGTATAACTCTTTTTCAACAGTGTTATTGGGATTTGTGGGTGGTGACATTGCAAACGGTAAGTTGGATCCAGGGTCGAGATTTGTAAATATTTTTAGACAGTTTACAGCTATTTTATCAAGAACTTTTTATCCTTTCCTATCAAGAAGAATAGATAAACACAGTTTTTATGCCAAAGTAAATATATCTTTTTCTGTATTGCTTACAATAATTCTATTTTTTGCAGCACCATTTTTGATTGATATATTTTTCACGGATGAGTTTAGCGATGCTGTAATAGTACTTCGCATAATGTCTATATCTGTTTTATCTGGTGCATTGAATGCCATTTATGGAGTTAATTTTTTGTTGATAAAAGGATTTGAAAGAGAATTGAGAATATTGACTGTAATTTCTTCTTTATTAGGTTTTATACTTTCTATACCCTTAGTTTATTTTTTCAATTATATAGGAGCAGCAATTGCTATAACTTTAACAAGATTGATATTGGCTGTTTCTTCAATGGTGTTTGCTAAATCAAAACAAAAAAATAATATACTTTGAGAATGAAGAAAATAAGGTGTTTTTTTAAATTGTTATTAGTGATATTCTTGCATAATCCTTTCAAAATAGTGTATTTTAACTTTAAGATGTTGCCGTTCCGACAAGCTGTAAGGTTACCTATTGTTTTTTATTCTAAAGTGGTTTTTAGAAGTTTAAAAGGCAATATAAAATTTTGTGGCGTAATTAGGCCGAATATGATTCGAATAGGAGATAAAAAATGGCATCCGGGTACAATGTCACCTACAATATTGAAAATAGATGGAACTATAATATTTCATGGTGATATGCCGATAGGAATGAGTAATTATATTTTAGTTGCTAAAGATGGCTTATTGGATTTTGGTACTCATGGTACTACGTTAGGAGCCAATAATAAAATCATTTGTTTTGATAAAATATCAATTGGAAATAATTGTAGAATTACATGGGAAAATCAAATAATAGACACTAGTTTTCATTATATAGAATGTAATAATGTAATTGAGCCATTAAATAATCCCATAATAATAGGTGATAATTGTTGGATAGGTAATAGATCCACAATATCAAAGGGAACGGTGTTGCCAGACTATTCAATAGTTGCTTCAGGTTCTGTTGTAAATAAAGATTTTTCCAACTGTGGAAAATTTTGTTTTTATGCAGGAATACCAGCCAAGTTGAAGAAAACAAACATAAAAAGAATATTTGATGTGAATGAAGAGAAAAAATTGGATGAAAAATATCATTATAATAGAACAAAACTATGAATTTTAGATTGTTTATGCTCATTCATAATGAGAGACCATATAAAAGATATTATTATCAGCCTCTTGTTAATGATACATTTCTTGGAAGGTTGAAACAAGAAATCAAATCGTTCTTGATTCGTTATGCAGCCGCATGTTATTTACCATTTAATAAAAAATATAATACGCCTCAGTATAACGGAGTCAGAAAGTCCAAGTTTAAGATGCTATTTGAGAATTTAGTTTGGACTTTTAAGTACAAGGAAGTTTGTAACTATTATTTTTTATATGGCTTAGACTTGAAATCACGTTCTCCAAAAGATTATGTCGCTTATACAGAATTTAGGGTATTAAGGAATATACTCAATTTTAGAATAAGAGAGACAGAAAGAACACTTTACACTTTTAATTATTTGGTATTGGCAAGAGACAAATTTGTGTTTTCTCAATATTGTAAAAGTTTTAATATGCCTTATCCAAAAACATTAGCATTGATTAGTAAGGGAAAATGGGGTATATTGGAGAATGATAATTTTAAGTTTGTACATATAAATAATATTCTTTCATTGAATATTGACGCCTTTTGTAAAGAAGTAACAGGTGAGAGTGGTAAGGGTGCGTTTTGTTTGAAAATAAATGATGGGAAGATTTTAATCAATGATAAAGAAAGTTGTCTGTCTGATTTGATTGATAAAGTTGGTAATGCAAATTATATAATTCAAGAGCGATTGAAAAATCATCCACAAATAGATAAGATTTATCCACTTTCATTGAATACACTCAAATTAATAACTTTTTTAAAAGATGATGGTGAGGTGATATTTTATGATGGAGTCATGAGGTTTGGAGCAGGAGGAAATCTTGTGGATAATGCAAGCGGAGGAGGTATTTTTGTCGGTATAGATGAGAATGGTTGTTTACAAGATGTTGGGTATCATGAACCTACTAAAAGTAAAAATTTAGTTGTAAATGGATTTCATCCAGATACAGGAGAAAAATTTGGTGGAATGAAATTGCCTTATTGGATTGAATTGCTTGAGACAGCTAAAAGATTTCATAGTTTTTTTTATGGGATTCCTTCAATAGGTTGGGATGTCGCTTTTACATCGAATGGATTTGTATTTACAGAAACAGGAGAAGATTGGGAAATACCTGTTTATCAAGTAACACATGGTGGTCAAAGGAAAAAATATTATCAATATCATGGTAAAGCGTTAGAAGTAAAGTTGAGAAAATATTTATAACAATGAAAAAGAAGATAGTAGTTTGTGGAGGTGGTAGTAGTGCACACACACTTATTCCATTTTTGAATGATTCTATTTTTGAGGTTTCTATATTGACATCAAAACCCGAACAATGGAAACCTGAAATAGAATTGGAATGGCATGATCCTGATGGTAATGTATTAGGTGAGTATAAAGGTAAATTATCCAAGTCTTCAAATAAGGCTTCAGAACTTATACCAGAGGCAGACTATGTTATTTTTTGTATGCCTGTTCACAAATATAGGGATGCTCTATTAAATGAAGTAGGTCCGTATATCAACAGAAGCAAAAAAGAAGTTTTTGTAGGTACTGTTTATGGACAGGCAGGATTTAATTGGATGGTTGACGAGATGAAAAACAAATATTCTCTTACCAATATAGTAACATTTGCTTTTGAATTGATTCCATGGATATGTCGTATTATAAAATATGGAGAAAAAGGTGTTACTTATGGTTGCAAAGCTGTAAATGTTGCCGCAACATACCCTAATTCTTATTTTGAACAAGTCAAAGAAGAATTGTTTGATGTTATATGTTATAAATGGTTTGGCAAGGGTAAAACGGAGCAAAGCGACAATTTCCTTTCTTTTACACTATCTGTTGACAATCAAATAATACATACGTCAAGATGTTTCGGATTGTATAAAGTTTATGGAACTACTTGGAGTAGGAAAGAAGATGTCCCTATGTTTTATAAGGATTATGATGATATTTCAGCCTCTCTATTGAAAGATTTGGATGATGACTATTCTAAAATAAGGCATGCGTTAATTTCTAAATATCCTCATAAGAACTATAAATATATGTTGGATTATTTAGCTTTGGAAAGACTTTCTTATCAATCTGGTAATACAGACATAAAGGAGTCTTTTGTTACCTCCAAAACATTGGTATCAATAGGAACTCCTGTCGTACAGAATGCAGAGGGAAAGTGGGAAGTTGACAGAAATCATAGATTCTTTATGGATGATATTTATTATGGCAATTGTATAGCAAAATGGATTGCAGAACAGTTGAATATAGAGGTTCCAACTATTGATGCAATTATTCATTGGGTAGAAGGGGTAAGGGATGAAAAATTGTTAGATGAGAATAATAAATTATTGATTGACGGAGAAGATCTTGCCAAACCTTTGAAATCAGGTATTCCTTGTTATTATGGTTTTAAAACTATAGATGATATAATAGATTAAATAAAATGAAAATAGGAATATTTACAACATTTCAAGGAAACCATCTGACTGATAGTGCAGTTGCTGCATGTAAGGATTTGGGGGTTGATTGTGATGTGGTTGATATATTGGCTTCGGATTGGATTGAGAATGTACGCAAAGCTGCAGATTGTGATGGTTTTTTCTGCCCTTCAAACTGTGTAAGTTCAGATAAGAAGAATATACAGGACGAGAGGTATTATTTTGTTTCCCAAGTTATGAAGCGTCCCATATATCCAGATTATTTCGGCCTTTATATTCACGAAAACAAAAGGAATATGGCGGCGTTTTTGGAGTTGAACAATTATCCACATGTAAAAACCAAGGTATTCACCAATAGGAAGGAGGCGTTGGCGTATCTTGATACATGTACATATCCTGTTGTAGTTAAGGCAAATGTAGGTTCTGGGGCATCCAAAGTAAGGATAGCAGGAAAAAATAAGGCAAAACGTATGTGTAGGAAATGTTTTGCTCGTAATGATGACAACAGATTTCTTTTCTTGAATTTGGGTCTTTTGTATTCAAACAAGGTAAAAGGATTGCCTTTTGTTGACTTGCACAATATCCAGAAGGATTATTTTCTTGTACAGGAATACACACCGATAAAACACGAATGGCGTATATTGAAGATAGGTGATTCTTATTTCGGACATCAGAAGTTGTTGAAAGGACAATTCGCCAGTGGTTCCGGCAAGGTTGGTTGGGTTGCCCCACCGAAAGAATTGCTCTTGCTGGTTAAGAATATATGCGATAAGGGGGGATTTTTGTGTATGGATGTGGATATTTTCGAGTCTCTCGATGGTAAATATTATGTCAATGAATTACAGGCCTCATTCGGTTCTTATTTGGATTATCAGATGAAGATAAACGGCAAGCCCGGAAGATACAGATATGTCAACGGGGAATTCGTGTTCGAAGAGGGTGAGTTCAATGTATTTAATTCCAACAGATTGAAGATAGAACATTTCGTGCAATTGTTGTCTTCAGGAAAACTTTAGCCGTCGTCTTCCCTTCCAAAAATCCCCTTCAAAACTTTGCAAAACGTCAGCAAAAACTGAAAAGTCTTCAGAAGAAAATAATAAGTCAAGAGATCAACATGCAAAAGATGGGATCTTTTGGGGTAAAAGATGGCATCTTTTAGGGTAAAAAGTGGCATCTTTTGGGGTGTATGCTCCCGACTTACAACTTTTTGCTCCCGTTTTATTTTATCAACATAGCGTTTTGTTTCATTATGGTACCATTGGAGACAGTTTCAAGAAAGACTGCCGACGGGCAGAAAGAAATATTCTACCTGATTATTACCAGACAACCACGATTGGATTTCGAAAAAATGTGCAATATGATTGCCGAAAGGACAACAATTTCGCCTCACGAAGTGTCTTTTGTATTGGCAGAGCTTCAGGAAGTGGTTGTGGAAAACCTTCAGCTCGGAAGAGGAATAGAGCTTGGCAGGCTCGGAAGCCTTGAGCCTTCACTGAATGCGAAGTCCGTGAAGAACATTGATGAAATAAGCCTTAAAACCGTGAAGAAAGTCCGCCTGATTTACAAACCTTCCAAACAAATAAAAAAGGCCTTGAAGAACCTCAGATTCAAAATATCAAAGCCTTAGAAAGTTAGAGAAATCAATTATTGACAATTATTAAAGATATCATTTATGGCATACACTTATAAGAAGAAAAGGATGGTTATTTCGGTCGGAAACAATCCCGGCGAGAGATACCTGTTGGCAATGTCAACACAGGGAAAGGTATCGACAGAACAGATTGTCGAATTCATAAAAAAAAGCAGTTCCATATCCGAACAGGATATACAGATATTGTTGAGGGCTTTGGCGGACGTAATCGACGAAAATATGGAAATCGGTCGCGGTGTCAACTTTGAAGGTCTGGGAGTCTTTCTCCCCAACCTGAGGACCAAAGGTTCAGAAACGGCCGAGGATGTAAACGCCGACAATATCCTTAAAGTGGTGGTGAACTTCCGCCCCGCTACCGAGTTCAGGAAGGAAATGGATGACGCAAAAGTGGAAGAAACAAAGAAGTTTGACCTTAAACACGTATAAAGCCATGATACAATATACAATAGCAAAAAGGAAAATGATTAACGACCCTTCGGTCGAAAAGTATTATCCAAAGATAGTAAGAGGTAATACATTGGACACTGAGAAGATAGCGCTGCTTCTGCAGGAGAGAACGACACTCGAGCCCGGTGAAATATACGGATTTCTTACAGCCTTGAGCAAAGCGATAAGGAACTATGTAACAGATTCGTATGTGGTTGACATAGAAGGATTGGGGATATTTTCGCCTACGATAAGTGCGCGAGCTGTCAACACTCCAGATGAGTTGGACGCAACTACCATAAGGAAGAAAGGGGTGAATTACCGTCCGACATCACGCATGAAGAGCAAGCTCGAACAGATAAAGTTCTCAAAAGCCAATCTGGACACTGCTCATTTGTAAGTCAAATAAATGAATGTATGATCTCCGGGCCAACAGCCCGGAGATTTTATTGAAAAAGGGGAAGAAAACTCTATTGATTCTATGATTATTTCAACTTTTATTGCTTTTATAATAATACTTGCTTCTGCTGCAATTTCCGGTTCTGGAGCAGCATTGTTTTTTTCTTTGTTTACTTTTGTTGCAGGGCATCTTTTTTGTCTTACTGTTCCGCTTGGCGCAAGGGATAATGCGAGGAAAGTGTTCAATGTGGTATTGTCCTTGAGTATTGTGTTTGCATTATTGCATTATTTAGATTCAGTGACTGACTGGAATTATTTTGCACAAGATTGGAGGGATGAATATAAATTTTGGATTCTTACGGAAACATTAAAAGAGTCTACTTCTATAACTCAATTGATTAGAGATTGTTTTATTGATAGAATTCACATTGAAAATGAGGGCTATATATTTTATATAGGCGTTTTGGCATATGTGTCGGAAGTTTTCTTTGACGGCAATCATTTGTTTGTGCAATATTTGGGGTCTGTATTTTTTGGAGCATTGCTTTCCATAGTCATTTATAAGATTCTTTTGTTGTATTTTGATTCTAAGAAATGTGTAAATTATACATTATTGTATTCTTTGTTATCCATAGTGTTTCCTGTCGGTTTGGCATTGTTAAGGGATGTACATATTGCGTTTTTTTATGCGGTATCCATTTACGTTGTTCTACAGAGATTTTCATTGAGAGGTTTGTTTATCTTGGTTTTAAATGTATTGATATTATGGCAGTTAAGATTTGAACATGGTTTGTTTGCAGTGGTTTTTATAGCATATTATTTATATGAAAGAGTAAAAAGAAATGTTTTTCTAGTATTTCTTTTAGCTATTGCAGTTTTGTCAATATTTGTTGTTTATTTTTGGGAATCTTTACTGTTTGTCCAAGCAAGTATGGATAATTATGTTGAATATACTAATGATGCGGTTATGTCAAAAAATGATTCAGTGGGTTCTATTGTTTATCTTTTTCCATCACCACTAAAAGAAATAATTATTGTTTTCTTGTCGCAAATTCAACCTTTCCCTTCATGGGCAGCATTAAATAATACTCCAAATGCTTACGCAAGTATAATTACTTCTCATGATGTTGTACGGACGTTTTTTTGGTATATTGTATTTTATTCTATGGTTTTATGGATACCATTCAAAAAAATATATAAACATATACCAGTAAGATTGAAATATTTACTACTTATAACTTTTGTGTTTTTGCTTTTGAACTCATCAAATATGAACTCAAGACGGATAATGTGTTTGTTTCCGATAATATTTCTTGCTTATGTATGGATTAAAGAGAATTGTATTTCTTATTCCAAATATTTTAGAACAAATATATTGCTTGCCTTTACTTATTTATCATTGATTATTGTTTATTTAGTAGTAAAATATTTGATATGAATATAAAACGAATTTTGTTTCTTTCACCTAGCCTTGGCTCTGGTGGTGCAGAAAGACAGATAGTTACCGTTGCTTCCCTGTTTAAGGACAAAGGATATGATGTGGAATTTCTATGTTATGCAGAGGGAAATTTCTATGAACATATACTCAAAGACAAAGGCATAAGAGTTCATTGGATTATTCTTCCTGATTATTTCAAAAGAATGTTGACAGTACGTAGTTTTATTCGAAAAAGAAAATACGACGTAGTTGTATCATTTACTGAAACACCATGTTTTCTGAATAATTTTGCTGCTGTCGGTGGTAGAAAATGGAAGGTGATAACTGGAGAAAGAAGTGCGAAGGAAGATTTCTTTAAATCCAAAAGAGGAAAAGTATTTGCATGGTTTCAGCGGTATTCCGATGCTATTGTATGCAATTCGGAAAATGCAAGGAAGATGTGGTTGAAATATTATCCGCAGTACGAAAACAAACTGAATGTAATATACAATACTGTGACGCTTCAGCCTGTGAGTACGGAATATATTCCTAAGCGTAATGGCAGGTTGCACATGGTGGTTGCAGCTTCGTATCAGTATTTGAAGAATCCGATAGGTGTTGTCAATGCTTTGGTTTTGATGAATGATGAAGAGAGGGAAAAGATAAGGATAGATTGGTACGGAAGAAAAGAGGTTGTTAGAGGGGATACGAGGGCTTATGATGAGGCAATTGAGCTAATAAAGCAGCATGGATTAGGGGATGTCATAGCATTGCATGGTGACACAAAGGAAATACATGACAGAATGCAGGAAGCTGATATGGTTGCTCTGTTTAGTAGTAGGGAAGGGTTGCCTAATGCGATATGCGAGGGTATGAGTCTCGGTAAGCCGGTAATAATGTCCAAGGTGTCGGACTATGATGTTCTGATAGATGAGTCCAACGGATTCTTGTGTGATTGGGATAGTGCGGAGTCAATTAGGGATGCCCTTCTTAGGGCAAGCAGCCTGAGCGTTGAGGAATTGCGGAAGATGGGTGAATGTTCTGAGCGAAAAGCGAAAATGATGTTTTCGAATGAAACTATTATTGATAAATGGATTGAGTTAATAGAGAAATAATATACATATACAAAGTATTTATGAGTTTGAAAGGCAATATATTTTTAAGAGGGGTTTATATGTTTGTCAAATCATTTTTCATGATTAAACGTGGAAACTTTGGTTATTGTGCGGATAATGTAGTTATTACTCCTCCTATATTTATAGGTAATAAAAGAAATGTGTTTCTTTATGATAATACTTCCTTGGCTGCTAATTCGTGGATATCGGCTACAAATGCAAAGTTTGTTATCAAATCCAATTGCTCTATTGCAG
This sequence comes from uncultured Bacteroidales bacterium, assembly GCA_944320415.1. Taxonomy (GTDB): domain Bacteria; phylum Bacteroidota; class Bacteroidia; order Bacteroidales; family P3; genus Onthomorpha. The sequence continues at coordinate 116,699 of CALUHJ010000006.1, read as the reverse complement.
AGGGTTTGACAGTTCATACCGGCAATCACGCGCGAGTTATTGGTAAATATGTTTCTGATATTACGGAATATGACAAACCTGCAGGTCATGATGAGGATGTAGTTGTTGAAAATGATGTTTGGATAGGTTGTAATGTTACTTTGCTTAGAGGAGTTCATATAGGAAGTGGGTGTACGGTTGCGGCAGGCGCTGTAGTTTCAAAAAATATGCCACCATATTGCATTTGTGGTGGTGTTCCCGCAAGATTTATAAAGTTTTATTGGACAATAGAGCAAATATTGGAACACGAAACACAACTTTATCGAAAAGAAGAAAGATATTCTAAAGAAGAGTTGGAGGAAATATTTAAAAAATATGAATCAAAATAGAAAGTTAAGAGTATTGTTGTGTTCTCCTTTATGTAAACATGGAGCAGGAGGAATAGCAAAGTGGACACATCATATTCTTAATTATTACAAGGGTAATGATGATTTGGTGGAATTGTCGCATTTTTATCCTGATGGCAAGGTGGTTCATCATGGTACCAATTTTTTACTTAGATGTTTCTATGGTATAAGAAGTTATGTTCCGTTTATTGTCGGTCTTGTTAAAAAGTTAAGGCAAGAGAAATTCGATGTTGTGCATTGTTGTACGAGTGCTTCCATCAGTTTGGTGAAAGATATATATTCTATAAAGGTAGCACATAAAGCTTCATGTAAGATTGTAATGCATTTTAGATTTGGTCGTATTCCTGATATTTACAGGGCGAAGAATTGGGAGTATCATTTGTTGGATAAAGTAATAAGACATTCTGACATGGCTGTAGTTATAGATGAGGCTTCTTATGATACATTGAAAGAGCATGGTTATGATAATATTGCATTATTGCCGAATCCTTTGTCTGTAAGTGTTGTAAACATTATAGAGAAAAACAGGCCTTTGATAAAGAGAATAAGGAACAAGATAGTATTCGCCGGGCATGTTGTCGTTACTAAAGGTGTATTTGAATTGGTGGAGGCATGCAGGCAGATAGACGGTATAAGTGTTGAATTGATAGGCTTTGTTACGGATGATATGCGTTCTCAACTTCTGCAGAAAGGTGGTAAGGACAGTGAGAAATGGTTGGATATAGTCGGTGAAAAAGACAGTGAATTTGTCATAAAAGAGATGCTTTCTGCCGGAGTATTTGTTTTGCCTACGTATACAGAAGGATTTCCGAATGTGATAATAGAGAGTATGGCTTGTGCGTGTCCTATAGTAACTACGAATGTGGGAGCTATTCCCGAAATGTTGGATATAAAGAACGGTGAAAGATGTGGAATATGTGTTGAACCAAGGAATATTGAAATGTTGCGAAAGTCTATTGTCAGGATGTTGCAAGATGATGAGTATGCTGAGAGTTGTGGAAAAAATGCCAGTGAAAGAGTAAATCAAATGTATTCAATGGATAAGGTTTGGCGAAAGATGTTGGATATTTGGTATGATTTAGGAAGAAGAGATAACAAGGTTTAATTATGTCTATTTTCAAAGATAAAACACTCTTGATTACCGGAGGAACGGGGTCATTTGGTAATGCCGTGTTGAGGCGTTTTCTCAACAGTGACATTAAGGAGATAAGGATTTTCTCAAGAGACGAGAAAAAACAGGACGATATGCGTCACAGATTACAGGATCCCAAGGTCAAGTTCTACGTCGGGGACGTAAGGGACAGAGCCTCTGTTGACGGTGCCATGTCGGGCGTGGATTATGTGTTTGCGGCTGCTGCACTCAAGCAGGTGCCTTCCTGCGAGTTTTTCCCATTGGAGGCGGTGAAAACCAATGTGTTTGGAGTGGAAAACGTTTTGGCTTCAGCCATAGCCCACGGGGTGAAGAATGTGGTGGTGTTGTCAACGGACAAGGCGGCTTACCCAATCAATGCCATGGGTATATCCAAGGCCATGATGGAGAAGGTGGCCATAGCCAAGGGACGTCAGTTGGGCAAGGGTGCGGCGACGACAATATGTTGCACACGTTACGGCAATGTGATGGCTTCGCGCGGCAGTGTCATCCCCCTATGGGTAAGCCAGATGCAGCAAGGGCTGCCGATAACGATAACGGACCCGAGGATGACGCGGTTCATGATGACGTTGGACGATGCAGTGGATCTTGTGGTGTATGCCTGGCAGCATGGAGAGAACGGAGACCTCTTTGTGCAGAAAGCCCCTGCGGCTACCCTGGAGGTGTTGGCCAAGGCATTGAAAGAGCTGTATGCCGGCATAGATCCAAAGTATGGTGAAACCGAGGTGAAGGTGATAGGCACAAGGCATGGCGAGAAATTGTACGAAACGCTCGTGACCCGAGAGGAGATGGCCAGGGCCATAGACATGGGTGACTACTACCGCATACCTTGTGACACGAGAGACTTGAACTATGACAAGTATTTCAAGGAGGGCAGCGAGGAATTGTCGGTCATAGAGGACTACCACAGCCACAACACCAGGAGACTGGACGTGGAGGGTATGAAGAAACTGTTGCTCAAGCTGCGCTTTGTACGCGAGGACTTGGGAATGGAGGAAAAGCAAAAGGCTGTGGAGATAAAGAGCGAGTAGTTGGAAAGGTAGCAAGTTAAAAGGATTGATGTTTATGGAAGTGTTGGAATCTGAAGTAAGTATGGAAACATTGCAAAAGATGGCCTCAAATGTGTTTGGAGATATGCTTAAGGCTGTTGTGGATGTCAATAAGAGACTGCTTGCGGTTGATGCGGAACTGCATGCCGACTTGGAGTCCATGCTATTGGAAAAAGGTTCTGAACAGAAAGACTTGTGGGGAATAAACCTTTATCCCTTTGTTTCGGGTGAGGATTTCATAGAATTTGATTCATTGATAAATATTCGTCCTGCTCAGGGTAACAGAAGCCGCTATGTGGAGGATGGGAATATCAGAATGGCGATAATTGATATAGTACATGAACACATATCACAAGAATCTGACGAAGGATGATTGGGCCGGCAAAGGACTTTGCGAACAAATGGCCAACATAGGCAGTGAACTGTCACGTATGTGTAACTGGCTTGCTAAAGGGAACAGGGACTATTACGACAATGCAATGTTCCGTGCTTTGGAGTTGTTGGATATGACAATAGATACATTTCGTGGTCCCGGCAGAAAGGAGTTGTGTCGTCTGCGTGAGGAGTTGTGCGGTTTATGGCTTGAGGCTGAAGAAAAAGAACTGCGTTGTCTGTTGAGATATTTCGACAGTTTCGCGATGGCTTACGCGCTACACAGAAACAATAAGTCGAACTGTTGATTATTTTGAAGTGAAACGATGAAGATATTGGTGACGGGTGCAAAAGGATTTGTCGGTCGCAACCTTGTTGCACAGTTGAAGAACATAAGGGACGGCAAGGCAAGGTGCTACGGAGACCTTGCGGTCAGCGGGATATATGAATATGATGTGGATTCAACGCAGGAGCAACTGGACGAGTGGTGCAGTGACTGCGATTTCGTGTTCAACCTTGCAGGGGTGAACCGTCCGCAGAATCATGAGGAGTTCATGCAGGGCAACTGCGGATTTGCGGGCATGCTGCTTGACATGCTCAAAAAGCACGGCAACAAGTGTCCTGTGATGATAAGCAGTTCCATACAGGCAACCCTTGCCGGACGTTTCGGTACGAGCGAATACGGACGGAGCAAGAAAGCAGGTGAGGAACTTGTGTTTGACTATGGAAGACAGACCGGTGTCAAGGTGCTTGTCTACCGTTTTCCGAATCTTTTCGGCAAGTGGTGCAGACCCAACTACAACTCGGCAATAGCCACGTTTTGCAACAACATAGCCAATGACCTTCCGATACAGGTTAATGACAGAAATGTGGAGATGGAACTGCTATACATAGATGACCTGGTGGATGAGATGATAAATGCGCTCAAGGGCAATGAACACAGATGTGAGTTTGAAGGCGTGGAGACAGTGCCGGAGGAGGGAGGACGATATTGTTACTGTCCCGTAACACATAAGGCGATGCTTGGCGATATAGTGGATATGCTCTACAGCTTTGCGGTCCAGCCAAAGACGCTTGAGATGCCGGAGATTCCTTCAGGCAGTCTTGCAAAGAAACTGTACAGTACTTATCTGAGTTATCTGCCCAAGGAGAAGGTGGCCTTTGAGTTGAAGATGAATAAGGACGAAAGAGGTTCTTTCACCGAACTGTTGCATACGTTCAATAGCGGTCAGGTGAGCGTGAACATATCAAAGCCCGGCATAACCAAAGGGCAACATTGGCACAATAGCAAGTGGGAGTTCTTCATCGTTGTGGCCGGTCACGGACTCATACAGCAGCGCAGGATAGATTCTGACGAGGTTGTGGAATTTGAGGTGAGCGGTGAGCGGATTGAGGCAGTTCACATGTTGCCTGGATATACTCACAACATAATAAACCTGTCCAAGACCGAAAACCTGGTTACGGTGATGTGGGCAAACGAGACATTTGATCCGGACAGACCGGATACTTATTTTGAGTTAGTATGAAAGTTGGAAAGTTTTAAAGTTGGAAAGTGAGAATGTTGTCAAGTTATGAAGTTTGAACGATTTGAGGACATGATTGTGTGGAGAAAAGCAAGGATTCTTGTAAAGGATGTTTATCTCGCTTTTTTGAATTCGCGTGATTATGGATTCAATGATCAGATTCAACGTTCTGCAATATCGGTAATGAACAATATAGCAGAAGGCTTTGAGAAGAAAACCAATACTGATTTTGTAAAATATCTATACATTGCAAAAGGCTCCTGCGGGGAAATAAGGTCAATGCTATATGCTGCATTGGATCTTCAAAAGATAGACAAGTCCACGTTTGAAGATTTTTATATGCTTTGCTTTGAAATTTCAAAAATGTTGTCAGGACTTATAAAGACGCTCGAAAAAAACAAATAACTTCCTCTTGCTCTTTTTAACTTTCTCTTTTTAAACATATAAACACATGAATCAATGACAGTTTTTAATGACGTGCAGTTTAAGAATAACGGAAAACTTAAACTGCTCATAATAGTAGGTACACGTCCGGAGATTATACGTCTGGCGGCGGTGATAAACAAGTGCAGGATATATTTCGATACAATTCTTGCCCATACGGGCCAGAACTACGACTATAACCTGAACGGAGTCTTCTTCAAAGACCTTAAACTGAAGGCTCCCGAGGTGTATATGGATGCGGTGGGTGATGACTTGGGAGCAACCATGGGCAACATAATAGACAGGAGCTATAAGCTGATGGTGAAGACAAAGCCGGATGCCGTATTGGTGTTGGGTGACACAAACAGTTGTCTGAGTGTGATAGGGGCCAAACGCCTGCATATACCCATATTTCACATGGAGGCGGGAAACCGCTGCAAGGATGAATGCCTGCCGGAGGAGACCAACCGCAGGATAGTGGATATAATATCGGATGTTAACATGGCTTATTCGGAGCATGCACGCAGGTATCTTGCCGACTGCGGATTGCCTAAGGAGCGCACCTTTGTGACAGGGTCGCCAATGGCTGAGGTGTTGCATGAGAACCTCAAGGAAATAGAGACTTCGGACATACACAGCCGTCTCGGGCTGGACAAGGGAAGATATATATTGCTTTCGGCGCACAGAGAGGAGAACATAGACACGGAGAAGAACTTCCTGTCGTTGTTCAATGCCATAAATGCCATGGCAGAGAAGTATGATATGCCGGTGCTTTATTCATGTCATCCCCGTTCGAGAAAACGACTGGAAGCAAGCGGCTTCAAGCTCGACAGCAGGGTTATACAGCATGAGCCTTTGGGATTCCACGACTACAACTGTCTTCAGATGAATGCCTTTGCTGTGGTGAGCGACAGCGGTACGCTGCCGGAGGAGAGCTCGTTTTTCACCTCTATAGGTCATCCGTTCCCTGCGGTGTGCATACGCACCTCGACAGAGAGACCTGAGGCTTTGGACAAGGCCTGCTTCATACTTGCCGGAATAGACAGACATTCGCTATTGCAGGCAGTGGATACGGCTGTGAGCATGACGCAAAACGGGGATCATGGAATTCCTGTGCCAGATTATGTGGATGAAAACGTGTCATCCAAGGTGGTGAAGATAATACAGAGCTACACGGGAGTGGTAAACAAGATGGTTTGGAGAAAGGAATAAATGATGAAAATACTTGTAATATCAGAAGTATTTTATCCTGAAAATTTTCTTATAAATGATTTGGCTTTGGAATGGAAAAAACGAGGTCATCATATAGAGGTATTAACTCAGTATCCTTCTTATCCAGAAAGCTTTGTTTTTGATGGATACAAAAATGGTGGATACTTTGTTGAGGATTGGAACGGTATCAAAATACATAGGTTTAAGGTTATAGAGGGATATAAAGACAGTAAGATAAAGAAGTTTTCCAATTACTTGTATTTTATTTTTAAGGGTGGACAGATAGCAAAAAGGTTGAAAACAGATTTTGACTGTATTTTTGTATCTCAAACAGGACCATTGACAGTTGCTTACCCAGGAATATTCTTAAAAAAGAAAAATGGTGTCAAATTATACATTTGGACTTATGATATATGGCCAGATGTTGTGTATAGTTATGGCGTGCCAAAAAATATTGTTACGAATTTATGTCTGAACACATTAATTAAGAGTATCTATAATAGTTGTGACAAAGTGTTTATTTCATCAGAACATTTTAGAGATACCATAAGCAAATATTTTAATAGAGAGATAATATATGCTCCTAATTGGTTGCAAACGGTTAAAGAAGATAGAGGACATATAACACTTGATAGGAATAGGATAAATTTTACTTTTACCGGCAATATATCTATTTATCAGAATCTTCTGAATACAATTAAAGGTTTTGCATCAGCCAATATTCATAATGCAATATTTAATATATTTGGAAATGGCTCTGCAGCAGAGGAAATAAAACAATATGTAGTAAATAATAATATCAAGAATGTTATCCTTCACGGAAGAGTGCCATATAATCAGATTAATGATATTCTTAGACAAAGTGATATATTGGTGTTGCCACTCATATCAAATGAAGGAATAGAAAAAACAGAACCGTTAAAAATACAATCATATCTTTATGCAGGTAAGGTTATCTTTGGAGTTTGTAATGGTAGTTGTAGAGAGATAATAGAACAGAATAATTTAGGTATATGTGCGTCTCCGGATAATGTAATAGATATATCGGATAAATTCAAAAAAGTTGTAGAGTTTTATAGAAACAGCAATGAAAGTATACAAAATTCTGCATTATCTTTATTGCAAAATAGATTTAATCGAAATAAAATCATAGACTGTATAACAGATAATATATCTCATTAAGCCCGTTTATGCACATACTTACCGTTGATGTTGAGGAATGGTATCACCTTCTGGGTGTGGAATACCTGAACGATGAAGATATTCAGGACAGAAGGATGGAGTCTAACCTCGACCGCCTGCTCAAGGTGTTGGAAGAGCATGGGGCAAGAGCCACGTTCTTCGTATTGGGGTCCGTTGCGGAGGAATATCCCGATATGGTCCGCAAGCTGGCGGAACGCTATGAGGTGGGCTCACACGGCTACCGGCACAGACTCCTGGGTGATATGGGGCTCAAGGACTTTGAAAAAGACGTCATGCACTCTATGGAGGTATTGGAAAGGATATGCGGCAAAAGACCGATAAGGTACAGGGCACCGGGCTTTTCCTTTCCGGATGAGGATTATCTGAGGGTGCTGTTTGACTGCGGTGTGGAGACGGACTGTTCACTTGCCGCGATAAATCATCCTTACGGGAGGAAGATGCTGAAGGGTGACGGGCCTTGTCTGATAGAGCAGGGGGGAAGATACATAAGGGAGATGCCTCCTACAACCATAAGCCTTTTGGGACGCCGTGCCGGTTTTCTCGGCGGAGGGTATTTTCGCCTCTTCCCATATATGCTCACAAGACGGTGGACAGAGCAAAACAGGGACTACTCCATGACATACATACATCCGCGCGATGTGGACGCGGGACAGCCGCGCATCAAGGGTCTGCCGCCATTGCGCCGTTTGCGCTCATACGTGGGACTGAAGGGGGCGGAGCGAAAGTTGCGACGATATGTGGGCGATTTCGACTTTGTGGATGTGGCGACGGCCGAAGGCATGATAGACTGGGACAGGGTGCCTGTGGTGAGGCTGTAAGATGACAATAAACAAAACAAATCATATAAGATATGAAGAACATATTGTGCGCCTGTGGCGTGGTGTTTCTTACCATGTTTGCAGGCGTTTCTGTTTTTGGACAGATGAGTGTCGCCTCACTCGGCTGCGACAGCGTCGTGATAGCATTCGACAATCCCTTGCAGGAAGAAAGGACGCTGCACCTTGTCAAGGGAAGCTGGCAGGACACGCTCATATTCCTTGAGGACTTTTCCCGCTTCCCCGTGCTTGCGCAGGCCAATCCGATGTGCAACTCCAATGTGGCGTTGACCATACCCTATTCCTACACCGTTTTGCCGGGCTGCAAGGCACGCAGACTGTTCAGCGACCATGGCGACAGCTGCATGATGAACTCCTCTGGTGAATTCCTTACGCCGCTGCTCGATATCGGAAGATATGACAACACATTACGCCTGCATGTGGAACTGTGGCAATATGCCGCCTATTCCGCCGAAATGGACATATATGCGGTGAACGGGGAGGGCGTTATGACACACTTGAAGACCCTTGGCGTGAACAATACCCGCAGCAGCCTTGTGTTCGATTCGGTTTTCACTCTTGCGGACAGTACGGTACGCCTGAGCTTTGTGGCCGATGCCATGCTGAAAGTCGACAACATAAGGCTTTCAAACTCGATGAGGGAGCAGCAAGAACAGGGCACTGTGACCACTACGGCAGACAGCTGCGTCTTTTCGTCCTTGACTCCCAATACGGTCTATCATTGCTTCATCCAAGGACAGGAGGACACCTTGAGCTTTGTCACCAGGGATGTCATACGGGTGGATTCGGTGTATGATGTGTCGCCTTACGGGGCTTCGGTCCATCTTACGCTTAACATGAGGGATTGTCCTCACAGCTATGTCCTGAAACGTCTGTCGGACCAGACGACGGCCTATGCCAACGACCTTTTCTTCTCGCAGTTTGTCTCAAGCGACACATATCACAGGGCAATAGAGATATACAACGGCACGGGTGAGGATGTCTCTTTGGAGGATTACCGTCTGGCCGTGGACATATATGCCGGCACAGGCAGCTATTCCAGTTCGTCGACACTAACCTTCACCGACAGGGACACCATAAGACACAACGAATGCATAGTCGTCATGCAGACAATGAACGACATGAACCAGCAGAGCGAAGGAGTGTATTACATCAATCCCGACCTGAACGCCTCCAGGCCGATAGACGGCAACGACCCCTTCGCACTGATAAGGGGCAACGACACGGTGGATATATTCGGCAGCTTCTCGGCGGCAGTGAGCAACAACTACGGCTGGCAGGACGGGGACATGCGCACGGCAAAGGTGTGCATCAAACGCAAGAGCAACGTGACCAAGGGCGTGATAAACAGCGGCAGTGAAGGATTCCCTACGCTTGCCATGGAGTGGGAACAGGTCGGCAACGTAGCCGATACGGATGCCGAAGTGTTTGCAGACATTGGCACGCATCATATGGAGGATGCCTTGAGCGGAGAGTGCATGGACTCTGTCATCGTTGGCTTCGAGACCACGGAGGAGAGGGTCGGAATTGAGGGATTGGAGCAATACACCACCTATGAACTGTATGTACTGGTGCAGAACGGGGAAGAGACATACAGGTCAAACACCGTGCGTTTTAGAACGGGCAAGGTGACGCAGAGAACCGAGGACGGGGTGTGGCACGACGGGAACTGGAGCCGCGGGATACCTGAAGAAAAGGATGAGGTCATACTATATAATCCGCTGACATTGAGGATAGAGGAAGGGACCGTGGCAAGGTGCTGCAGGCTTACGGTGAGGGATACCCTTTCGGAGGCAAGGGCGCAGCTGATAAACGACGGACAGTTGGTTTGCAGGCAGGGTGTGTATGTGGAGCGTGCCTTGGGTTTGGCGGAGGGGCAGGAGGGTTCAAGCGTTCTTCTGGGCTTTCCGATAAGTGTAGTTGACAGCTCGATGGAGGCTCTTGCGGCATGCGTCACACAAACCGATGGCAACGTGCTGCACGCAGACATGCAGGTGCAGAGCCCTTTGCAGACACAGGCCTACCGTCTGGACTATATGCTTCCGCAGACGCTTTGCTTCAAAGGCCTTCTGAACAATGACGACGTTTATGACATGTCGGACAATGCGAGGGAGCAGCTCGGGGATATGGAGGTGATGTATGCCTTTAACCCTTATCCGTTCACCGTTCAGGTCAACCAGCTTTTGCGTCAGGGCGTAAGCCTGCCTCAAAGGCTGGACGGACGGGGCGAGTGCTTCGTCCCGCTGACAAGGGAGGACAGCCTGCAGGCCTTTGAAGGGTTTGTAGTGGAATGCGTTGACAGTCAGGTGCATGCCGTTCTGTACAGACAGCCATTGAGCCCTTTGCCGCAGCAGGCAGGGGAGGATGTGCACATTTCGCTTTTTGAGGCGGACATGTCGGACCGCGTGACGATAAGGTTCAAGCGGGATGCCACGGCGGCCTATGACATGGAGGCCGACCATCACAAGATGGTGTTCTCGGAGGAGGTGCCTTCGGTGGCCTTGAGACATGATGACAAGAGCTATGCATGGAAACAGCTGCCGTGTTTTGAGGACAGCGTATTTTTGGATTTGGACGTGCATCTGCCGCATCTGGCGGTGTATGACCTGAAGGTGGAGGGCGACTCTTTGGACAACTGTCTCGCCATACTCTTGTGCGACAGGCAGAGCGGACAGGTGCTGTTTGACTTTGCGGGTCAGGGTACGTATTCCTTCCAGTCGCCTGCGGCGGACAAGGCCTGGCAGTTGAGGATGTACAGACAGGTATCCTCATTGTCGGATGTGGCGGATGTGTCCTCCATGCGTCTTGTGCAGCAGGGAAACCGCGTAGAGATACAGGGCAGGGCAGATGTGAGGCTTGTGGAGGTCTATGACATGCAGGCAAGACGTGTGGCTTGTTCTACGGACGGCCCATGCGTGACGCTGCCTTGCCGGGGCGTTTTCCTCGTAAGGGCAGAGGCGGATGGAGAGAGCGCAACATGGAAGGTTGTCTTCCTGTAGCCCCCAAAAGGAAAGACATGCGGGATGAGCGGATGGGGATTGTGTGAAAAACATATGCTGAAATACTAGGGATTATGTGAAAAAAGAGGGGTAAAATACCGGGGATTGTGTGAAAATGTCTATATTTGCATGTGATATACAGAGCAATATGGGAAAGTTGTTGAAAAGAAAGATAGATTCCTTTCTGACAGAATGGAAGAAAAGTGCGGACCGAAAGCCGCTTGTGGTAAAAGGCGCAAGACAAATAGGAAAAACATGTTCGATAGATTGCTTTGCAGAAAACAACTATTCGAGTGTGGTTAGGATAAACTTTGTGGAGCAGCCTAAGTTCAAGAATATTTTTGATGACGGTTTCGAGGTGGATGCGATATTGAAGAACATGTCTCTGCTCAATCCCGATTTTGTATTCATCCCACATGATACGCTTTTTTTCTTTGATGAATTGCAGGCATGTCCCAGTTGTGCCACTTCATTGAAGTTTTTCAAACTGGACGGTCGCTACGATGTGATTTGCTCAGGCTCCCTTATGGGAATAAACTACAAGGAGATAGAGTCCAACAGCGTCGGATACAAGGAAGATTATGAGATGCACTCCATGGATTTTGAGGAATTTCTGTGGGCGGAGGGTTATTCGGATGATTTGATTGACGAACTGTTTTGTCATATGAGGGAACTGACTCCGTTTTCTCCGCTTGAGATGGATGTGCTTTTTGAACTCTTCCGCAATTATGTTGTTTTGGGAGGAATGCCGGAGGTTGTCAGTACATACATACGGAAAAAGAATTTCAGCGGAACGCTTTCAATACAGCGTCAGTTGCTGTTGGATTACGAGGAGGACATAACCAAATATGTTGAAGGTCTGGACAAGGCCAAGGTCAAGGCCGTATATAATCATATCTCCACGTTTCTGGCCAGGGACAACAAACGTTTTCAGGTCACAAAGCTTGCACGCAATGCCAGAAACCGCGATTATATGGGTTGTGTCGAATGGCTGGCCGAGGCAGGCGTGGTCAACTTGTGCCATTGCATGAATTATCCCGAACTGCCTCTCAAGGGGAATTACGATCCAAAGCTGTACAAGGTTTATTTCAAGGATACAGGACTGCTTGTCGCCTCTTTGGATGATGAGGCGCAGGAAGATCTGAGAGCCAATCGTAACCTTGGTACGTACAAGGGCGCAATATACGAAAACATAGTCGCCGACATGCTTGTAAAGCAGGGGTACGATCTTTTCTATTACAGCAGTGACAAACCATCCCTCGAGATGGACTTTTTCATAAGGGACAGGGATTCTCTCATTCCCGTTGAGGTCAAGGCGGCGGATGGTGCAACTTCATCGCTCAACAAACTGTTGCAGCCGGACAGGTATCCTGATGTAAAATACGGGATAAAGCTGTGTTATAAAAACACAGGATTCAACGGAAAGTTCTATACGTTTCCCTATTTTCTTGCATTTCTTTTGAGAAGATTTGTGTCGGAGAGAACCGGAGCCTGAAAGAAACGTGTGTCTTTTTGACTGTCATGTGCGTCAAATGACGTGTGAAAATGTCTTCTGAAAAGAAAAAAACGGATTCTGAAAACATTTTTCCGGAATAAGGATTCATTTCCGCAGAACGAAGAATCACGAAAAACTTCCTATATTTGCACAAATCATAAAGGACAGAGATGAAAAAGGCATTGATAAGCGGAATAACGGGTCAGGACGGCAGCTTTCTGGCCGAGTTGCTGATAGAAAAGGGTTACGAGGTCCACGGCATAATACGCCGCAGCTCTTCGTTCAACACCGCAAGGATTGAACACCTTTACCTGAAGGAATGGATCAAGGACCAGAGACAGGACAGGGCGGTGAACCTTCACTACGGGGACATGACCGATTCCTCCTCGCTGATAAGGATATTGCAGCAGGTACAGCCCGACGAGATATACAACCTTGCGGCACAGAGCCATGTGAAGGTGAGCTTCGACGTTCCGGAGTACACTGCGGAAACCGATGCGGTGGGTACGCTGCGGCTGCTTGAGGCCGTGAGGATACTTGGCATGGAAAAAAGGACGAGGATTTACCAGGCCTCCACGTCGGAACTGTACGGCATGGTGCAGCAGGTGCCTCAGAACGAGACGACACCTTTTTATCCGCGTTCGCCCTATGGCGTTGCCAAGCTGTACGGCTTCTGGATTACCAAGAACTACAGGGAGAGCTACGGCATGTTTGCGGTCAACGGCATACTGTTCAACCACGAAAGCGAAAGACGGGGAGAGAACTTCGTGACAAGGAAGATAACCCTTGCCGCCGCGCGCATAGCCAGGGGATTGCAGGACAAGCTCTATTTGGGCAATCTTTCGGCCATGAGGGACTGGGGTTATGCACGCGACTATGTGGAGTGCATGTGGCTCATGCTTCAGAACGACAAGCCGGAGGACTTCGTGATAGCCACCGGTGAGGCTCACAGCGTGAGGGAGTTCTGCACGCTTGCCTTCAGTCACGTGGGCATAGAGCTTATGTGGCAGGGTGAGGGACTGGATGAAAAAGGCGTGGATGCGGCAACCGGCAGGGTGTTGGTCGAGGTGGACAAGAGGTTCTTCCGTCCTGCGGAGGTGGAACAGCTTTTGGGAGATGCCTCCAAGGCACAAAGGGAGCTGGGATGGAATCCGCGCGCCACTTCGTTCGAAGACCTTGTGAGGATAATGGTGGAACATGACATCAGGCTGGTGGAAGGAGAGGAAAATGGACAGGCATGAGAGGATATTCGTCGCAGGGCACAGGGGACTTGTAGGCTCGGCCATATTGGACAATCTGCGAAACAGGGGATATGACAACTTCATTCTGCGCACCCATAAGGAGTGTGACCTTGGGGATATGGTCCAAACGGAACGTCTGTTCATGCAGACACGGCCGAACTATGTCTTTCTGGCGGCGGCATTTGTGGGAGGGATAATGGCCAACTCGCTTTACAGAGCCGATTTCATATACAACAACCTCCAGATACAGAACAACGTCATCCACTGCGCCTACAAATACGGGGTGAAAAAGCTTCTCTTTCTCGGTAGCACGTGCATATATCCCCGGGAGGCTCCACAGCCGATAAGGGAGGAGAGCCTGTTGGGCGGAGAGTTGGAATACACCAACGAGCCTTATGCACTGGCCAAGATTGCGGGCCTGAAGATGTGCGAGAGCTACAACCTGCAATACGGAACGAACTTCATAGCAGTGATGCCTACCAATCTGTACGGTCCGAACGACAACTTCGACCTTGAGACTTCACATGTGATGCCGGCATTGATACGTAAGGCACACCTCGGAAAATGCTTGCAGCAAGGAGACTGGCAGGGCATACGCAGGGACTTGGGCCGTCGTCCGATAGAAGGGGTGGATGCAAGTGCAGGGGAAGAAATGATAAGAAAGATTCTGGCCAAGTACGGCGTGGAACAAAGGGACGGACAAACGCAGATAGAACTGTGGGGCAGCGGTTCGCCGTTAAGGGAGTTCCTGTGGAGCGGGGACATGGCCGATGCCTGTGTTTACATAATGGAGAGGGTGGACTTTTGCGATACTTACGAAAAGGGTGAGAAGCAGGTGCGCAACTGCCACATCAACATAGGCACCGGAGAGGAGACAAGCATAAAGAACCTGTTCGACATGGTATGCCATACGGTGGGATATACCGGAGGGATACGCTACGACAGCTCAAAGCCCGACGGTACTCCGAGAAAGCTGACCGACGTGAGCAAGTTGCACGCCTTGGGTTGGAAGCACAGCGTGGGACTTCGTGAGGGAATAGGACGGCTCTATGAATGGTATTTGTCCGATTAGACAGCCACGCCGAAATCCCTCAATGCATCGTTCAGGGATGTCTTCTTGTCGGTTGATTCCTTTCTTTTGCCTATTATCAGGGCGCAGTTTACGTTGTAGCTTCCGGCAGGGAATGCTTTGGTGTAGCTTCCCGGTATCACCACAGAGTTTTCGGGTACCACGCCACGGTATTCCACCGCTTCGGACTGCGATACGTCTATTATCTTTGTTGACTGCGTTATCACGGTGTTGGCACCAAGTACCGCTCCCTGTTTGATCAGAGCTCCTTCGACCACTATGCACCTTGAACCGATGAAGCAGTTGTCCTCTATGATTACCGGATTGGCACCAACGGGTTCAAGCACGCCTCCTATGCCTACGCCTCCCGCAAGATGGACGTTTTTGCCTATCTGGGCGCATGAGCCCACCGTCGCCCAGGTGTCAACCATGGTGCCGCTGTCGACGTATGCCCCTATGTTGACAAAGGAAGGCATCATTATGCAGCCTTGTGCAAGGAAGCTGCCGTAACGGGCCACGGCCGGAGGAACGCATCTGACCTGAAGCGTCTCATAGTTCTGCTTGGTCGGTATCTTGTCCCAAAAGGTCATGTCGCCTGAATGTATTTCCCTGGTGCCGCTTATGGGAAAGTACATCATTATCGCCTTCTTTATCCACTGGTTTACCTGCCATGTGCCGTCTTTTTTCTCCGCCACCCTTATCATTCCCCTGTCCAGAAGGTCTATGACCTCCATGACGGTTTCAACAACCTTTTTGTCCTGGAGCAGTGAGCGGTCCTGCCATGCCTTTTCTATAAGTTCAATGTCCATGATGTATCCTTGTTTTCATTTTGGTGCAAAGGTAATATTTTTGCCATAAACTGATGTATGGAAAGGGTAATGAGGTTTTGTTCAGGAATGGGAAAGGCTTTTTCTTGTGTAACATTACCGGTTGATTATCAAAATATAATGGGAGGATATGGTTAAAAAAACATGCAGGATTATTGCGGTTATCGCAAAATGTTATATATTTGCAGTTGGCTTATGAATAATTCATTACTAACAATAAAAAAACAATAGAAAGATGAAAAAAATTATTTTCTCAGTCCTTGCATTAGGATTGTCAATGGGTGTTATGGCCCAGAAAGTTATGGTTTCTGATGTTGAATTGAACGGAAATGAAAAGTTGATGGTTAACAGAGGTGAGACTGTTGGAGCGTCCAAGACTTCCGGTACTTTTTATCCTCAGGCATTCCAGAGTTGCGCTACCTTGGATAATTTTGCCTACTATACGTTTGATCTTGACGGAACCGGAACCTATATTTTACCTGTAACAGGTAGCGGAGCATTTGAAGGTTGCGGACAGACTTACACTTTCTCTTCTCCTGTGACCATAACGGGTGTTGAGATGTATATGTCCAATATTTATCCCGGAGATGCCGCTACTCCTGATGTAGTGATAATGAATGCTGATTTTACGGAAGAAATATCCGCAACAACTTACAATACAGCGGATTTGCCTGTTTCTGAAACAGAACTTAACGTAGGTCCTGTTACGGCTACGTTCGGAACTCCTGTTGCAAACCAGACTTCTTTCGGTATAGCGGTTTATTATCCTGCATATGGACAGACATCTACAGATGTTCTTGTTGTTTCAACTGAAGCAGGATGTAGTTCAGGATTGAATTTAAGGTTATTGTATAACGGTGTATGGACGCTTGCTTCTGAATTTTTTGACGGTTTGGATATAGACTTGTATGTTTTCCCAATCTTGGAAGGATATGTAAGCTTGTCAGAGGCTGAACTTAACTCATTGTCTTATGTATATCCTAACCCTGCAAAGAACGAAGTTATGTTGGCGTCTTCTTTCTCTATCGAGAGAGTTGAGATAGTTAACATGTTGGGTCAGGTTGTTTACAGCAGTGACGTGAATGCAAATTCAATAAAGGTAAACACTTCCGACTTCGCAACAGGAAACTATGTTGTAAAGATGTTCACCGAGAACGGAATGGCAACAAAGAAATTGGTTGTTGAATAATAAAGTATAAATGGATAAAAGAAGCGGAGTTGTTTAGCAAACTCCGCTTTGTTGTTATATTAAAACTATATTGGTCATGAGAAAAATTACGATATTTTTTTTGGCATTGATAGCGGGCATAGGCGCCATGGCACAGGTTCAGGCCTTAAGGTTGGATGGTTCCGGTAAAAAAGACTTGAACGCTTATATGGACAAAATCGTCAGTTTGAATGAAAACAAGACGAAAACCGATCCTGCCGTTACGATAACGATGGGAGAAATCGGTGCATTGGAAGCAGAGGTGACGTTTACCCCTTCCGCCGATGTTGTGAAATATTACTATTATGCAGGTGAGGCAGGTGAACTTGAGTATTACATGGAGTACTTTGAGATGTTCGGAATCTCAGTTTCCCTGGAGGAAATAATAGTTATGTTTGCAACGGATTCCGCAACGGCTGAGTTGACCACGACTGTTGAGGGACTTATTCCAAACAGCACCAACAGGGTGTATGTTGCGGCAACGTTGAACGACCAGACTGTCACTTCGGTTACAGAGGATTTTACAACCGGAGTATTGGGCGGAGACGGTGAAGCTGTTGTTGAGACGGTGGTAAGCAATATACAGAGAAACTCTGTGGATATCACGATGACTCCGAACGATCAGTCCGCTTACTATTACTACATAGTATTTGAGGATGCCCAATTCGAACAGATGGAGTATACCGAAGACTCTGTGATAAGTTATCTTGAACTTGAGGATTTCAAGGAATATTCCCAGGTGAGCGGAACGATGTCGGACCTTACTCCAAATACGGACTATACAATTTATACATTGGCCTATAATGCAAACAATGAAAGAAGCGAACTGCAGGCCACTCCTTTCACCACATTGCAGCAGGGAGGTGAGGGAGAAGCAACGGTCAGCGTAACTACGTCAAACATTACGGCGAGCAGTTTTGACCTTACTTTGACTCCAAACGACCAGACGGCATATTACTATTATCTCGTAGCAGATGAGGAATCCATGGCAGCGGCAAACATTACGACGGACGAGGATGTGGTAGCATATCTTATGCAGGAAGACAGAAAGGAATATGATACCATTTCCGGTACGATTGGAAATCTTCAATTCGGAACGGAGTACAAGATTTACGCGGTGGCATACAACGTGAACGGAGAGCAAGGTGCTTTTGCCCCAGTTACCGTAACAACTCTTTCTCTTGGCGGAGACGGTGAAGCTGTTGTGAATATAGAAGTGTCGAACATTACCGAGACTTCTTTTGATGTTGCCTTCACTCCAAACGACCAGACGGCATATTATTATTACTTAATAGCATCGGCACAGGATTTGGAGAACAATGGCCTTACGACAAACGATGCTATATTGGATTATCTTGAAAATTATGGCGGAGAAAAGATATATGAACAGCTTGAAGGTCCTGTAACCGAATTGGAATCCGGAACGCTTTACAAGATTTACACCTTTGCATACAATGGAAACATGGAGCTTGGACCTGTCGGCTATCAGGAGGTGACGACAGAACATGATGTATCATTGTCCGATGTTGAAATATCCATGTTCAAACTATACCCTAATCCTGCGAATGATGTGGTGAATATATCAGCTGCAAAGAAGATAAGCAGAGTGGAACTGTGCAACATATTGGGACAGACAGTAAAGTCAAAACCAGTTGATGCAAAGGAAACTAAAATGGATGTATCCGGTATGACAAAGGGTGTTTATTTCATAAGGGTTTATTCGGATAACAAGGTGGCTACAAAAAAACTTGTTGTGGAATAAGTCCATTTCAAATGATTAATGAAGGCTTGTCCTGATAAGGATAAGCCTTTTTTGTTTTTATTGATAAAATCCATATCTTTGCAGTCTGAACTTTAGTTGTTATGATAAAGATGATAGATACAATCCTTCAGGAACTGACTTCAGAGGCTTTCAAAAAAGAGTTCTCTTTGGATATAGAGCCTTGCTCCATTGTTTTCACTCCAACAAAAAAAGAATTTGAAGGGGACTTCACCCTGGTTGTCTTTCCATATATGCAGCAGTGCGGATTGAAAAATCCGACTGAGTTGGCTGACAGGATAGGCAATTATGTGGTTTCAAGGACCGAAACGATAGAAAGTTTCAATGTCATAAAAGGTTTCTTGAATTTCGTTATCAGTGAGAAATACTGGTTGCAGTTTCTGCAGGAAAACTTCAAGAACGAGACATACGGATACAGCCCCTTGCAGGAAGACAAACCTATAGTCATAGAATATTCGTCGCCAAATACAAACAAACCATTGCATTTGGGGCATATACGCAACAATCTTTTGGGATGGTCCGTTGCCGAGATATTGAAGGCGAACGGTTATGCAGTGAAAAAGGTTAACCTTGTCAACGACAGAGGCATACACATATGCAAGTCGATGATAGCATGGGAAAAGTTCTCGGGTGGAGAGACTCCAGAGTCTTGTGGAATGAAAGGAGACCATCTGGTGGGAAAATACTATGTTCTTTTTGACAAACACTACAAACAACAGGTTGGAGAATTGATGGCTAAAGGGCTATCGAAGGAAGAGGCGGAGAAACAGGCTCCCATACTTTTGGAAGCACAACAGATGCTAAAAAATTGGGAGGATAAGGATGAAGAAACGATAAGTCTTTGGAAAAAGATGAACTCGTGGGTTTATGACGGATTTGAACAGACATACAGAAACCTTGGCATAGATTTTGACAAGGTGTATTACGAGTCCGAAACGTTTCTTTTGGGAAAGGATCTGGTGCAGGAAGGATTGAAAAAGGGAGTATTCTACCGTAAGGAGGACAACTCCGTATGGATAGATCTTACTGCTGACGGCTTGGATGAAAAACTGCTTTTGAGAAAGGACGGTACTTCGGTTTACATGACACAGGATTTGGGTACAGCCTGTTTGCGGCATTCCGATTTCGATTCGGAGAGACTTATATATGTTGTGGGCAATGAACAGAACTATCACTTTGCAGTGTTGAAGCTGATACTTCAGAAGCTCGGCTTCGAGTGGGCAAAGGATTTGTATCACTTGTCTTACGGCATGGTGGAATTGCCGAACGGTAAGATGAAGTCAAGAGAGGGTACTGTGGTGGATGCCGACGACCTTATGGAACAGATGGTGCTTACTGCTAAGAGCCAGACAGAGGAACACGGAAAGACTGAAGGCTTCACCGAACAGCAGGCACTGAAACTGTACAGACAACTGGCTATGGGAGCCTTGAAATATTTCATACTGAAGATAGACCCAAAGAAGAATATGCTGTTCAATCCTGAAGAGTCCATAGATTTCAATGGAAACACAGGTCCTTTCATACAATATACCCATGCAAGGGTTTGTTCCGTAATACGCAAAGCGGAGGAACAGGAACAGATGATGGTGAAATCATTGCAGCCCGATAAGGATGTGACATTCAACGACAAGGAAAAGGAAGTATTAAGGGTTTTGTACTCGTTTCCTGCAGTCGTAAGACAGGCCGGAAAGACCTATTCCCCTGCTCTGGTCGCCAATTTTGTATTTGATTTGGCGAAAAGTTTCAACGCATTTTATCAGGATACGCCTATCTTGAGAGAAAAGGACGAGTGTTTGAAGACAATGAGACTGTGTCTGGCTTATTTCACAGGTACTACTATAAAAACGGCCATGCATCTGTTGGGTATAGAGGTGCCTGAAAAAATGTAAAAGGATTATGACAGGGAATTACTCCACAGTGGAGAGCTGTACAGAGGTCGAAACCTCGCAGGACGAAGGCAGGGTGAACAAACTGATAGTTTACAAGGATGAAATACATTCCTTCAACTGCTATGTGGAGTGGTTGGAAAAAATATGCGGACATACCAAGCAGGATGCGATAGCCTGTGCGACAGTCATAGACTACAAGGGAATGTGCATAGTGAAGCACGGGTCTTATGATGTGCTTAAGGTGATGTGTTCCGCATTGGAAAAGGAAGGCTTTGCGGTAGAGATAAGGTAGGAAGATTTATTTTTATTTGATTTGTTATGTATACGGAATTGTTTTTCATTTTGCTTTTGTTGGTAGCCGGTCTGGCATTGATTGTATTGGAACTTTTGGCAATACCGGGAACTACCATAACAGGACTGTGCGGTTTGGGTCTGATAGTTTACGGACTGTATGAGATGTTCATGAACTTCGGTACATTATGGGGAATCGTCTCCGTTGTGATTACGCTTGTGACATGCGTGATACTGCTGATTTATTCATTAAGGACACGGGTGTGGAAGAAACTTTCCTTGAACAGAGAGATAAATGCGAAGGTAAACATGGTCAAAATACCTGTAAAGGCAGGTGACAAAGGAGTGTCGATAACAAGACTGGCGCCTGTGGGTATTGCGGAGATAAACAATGAAAGACTTGAGGTTTATACCTCTACGTCCTATGTGGAACCTAATACTCCACTTATAGTCGATTTTGTCGAAGGAAACAAGATAAGGGTTGTAGTAGACAAAGAAAAAGAATAGTCAAACATTAAAAAATAAACATTATGATGAACTTTAGTCCATTTATCATTATTGCAGTACTTGTCTTTGTATTGCTTTTTGTGTTCTTGTATCTGGTTCCTCTCAACCTTTGGTTCCAGTGTGTGTTGAACGGTGTTAGGATATCCTTGTTGCAACTGATAGTCATGCGATGGAGGAAGGTTCCACCTGCAATCATAGTAAATGCAATGATTACGTCCAAAAAAGCGGGCTTGAACCTTAGCTCCGATGCATTGGAAGCCCATTATCTTGCGAGCGGTCACGTACGCAGGGTTGTGGATGCCCTTATTTCGGCGGACAAAGCCAATATCCAATTGGACTTCAATACGGCAACGGCTATAGATTTGGCAGGCAGGGACGTATTGGAGGCGGTGCAGATGTCGGTAAACCCCAAGGTGGTGGACACTCCGTCAGTTGCTGCCGTGGCAAGCAACGGTATACAGTTGATTGTAAAGGCAAGGGTGACAGTAAGGGCCAATATCAAACAGCTTGTCGGAGGAGCAGGTGAGGAAACAATATTGGCGCGTGTGGGAGAAGGCATAGTGACGGCAATAGGTTCGGCACGCAGTCACGCAGATGTGTTGGAGAATCCTGATTCCATATCCAAACTGGTGTTGTCCAAGGGATTGGATACAGGTACGGCCTTTGAGATACTTTCAATAGACATAGCGGATATAGACGTGGGCAAGAACATAGGCGCACAACTGCAGATGGATCAGGCCAACGCCGACAAGAACATAGCCCAGGCCAAGGCGGAGGAAAGAAGGGCGATGGCAATAGCAATAGAACAGGAAATGAAGGCCAAAGCGCAGGAAATGAGAGCCAAGGTGATAGAGGCTGAAGCCGAGGTGCCTATGGCTATGGCTGAAGCATTCAGAAAAGGGAACCTTGGCATAATGGATTATTACAGGATGCAGAATATAAAGGCGGATACGGACATGAGAGAATCCATATCCAGACCGGTTGCCAAGGATGAAAAGGATATGGAATAGCACTCCAATTATTTGTTACTGAAGATTTCGAGGCCTTGACTTCAAGATGTGAGTTTTGAAGTCAAGGCTTTGAACTGTATGTTATGAAAATGAACAAGTCACAGACAGAAAGCAGACAGCCCATAGTGATAAAGGGGGCAAGGGTGAACAATCTGAAAAACGTCAGCCTTGAGATACCTTCCAACAAACTTGTGGTGATTACAGGGGTGTCGGGTAGCGGCAAGACATCGCTGGCCTTTGATACTTTGTTCGCCGAAGGCCAGAGACGGTATGTGGAAAGCCTTTCCTCTTATGCAAGACAATTCCTGGGCAGGATGAACAAGCCCGAGGTGGACATGATAAAGGGCATATCGCCTTCCATAGCCGTGGAACAGAGAACCTCCAACCGCAATCCCCGTTCGACTGTCGGCACTACCACGGAGATATATGAATACCTCAAACTGCTTTATGCGAAAATAGGAAGAACCTTTTCTCCCGTATCGGGTACGGAAGTGAAGCGGCACAGCGTACAGAACGTCGTTGACAGCATAATGAAACTGAAGCAGGGTGAAAAGATAAGCATACTGAGCCCCATAGCACTGAAAGAGAATGAAGACTGGAAGGAACGGCTTGAACTTCTAATGCAGTTGGGATATATTCGCATAATGTACGGCGGGGAGATAACAAGAATAGAGGAGGCGTTGGACAATCCGCCACCAAAGGACAAAAGGGTAAGCATCGTCATAGACAGGCTGAGCGTAGGAGAGAGGACAGATGATCTTTATATGCGCTTGAGCGACTCGGTACACAGTGCGTTTACGGAGTCGGACGGCTTTTGCGATGTGATGTTGTCCGATGGCAAGGTGCAGCATTTTTCCAATCGTTTTGAACAGGACGGCATAACGTTCACAAAACCTTCACCCAATTTCTTTGCATTCAACAATCCGTACGGAGCATGCAAGAACTGTTCCGGAACCGGAATGGTGGAAGGCATATCGGAAGATTTGGTTGTGACGCGTCCCGACTTGTCGGTATATGACGGAGCGGTCAATTGCTGGAAAGGGGAGGTGATGAAACAGTACAAGGAGGATTTCATCAGAAAAGCCCACAATATATTCCCCGTACACAAGCCTTACAATGAACTCTCGGAAGAACAGAAGGACATATTGTGGAACGGCAGAAAAGGCATTGTCGGCATCAACGGTTTTTTTGACATCATAAGAAAGGAAAGCTACAAGATACAGTACAGAGTTCTGTTGTCGCGCTACACGGGCAGGACGGTATGCCGCGATTGCAACGGAACGAGGATAAGAAAGGACGCCTCCTATGTCAAGGTGGCCGGGAAGTCCATCGTGGACCTTGTCCTTATGCCTATAGACGAGCTGTTGGAGTTCTTCAGACATATTGACCTTACGGACTATGAACGGAGCGTTTCGAGCAGACTGTTGGAGGAAATCATTTCCCGTCTGGGTTATCTGTGTCAGGTGGGATTGGGGTACCTCACATTGAACCGTCAGAGTTCCACCCTTTCAGGAGGGGAAAGCCAAAGGATAACCCTTGCAACATCGTTGGGCAGCCCCCTTGTAGGCAGCATGTACGTATTGGACGAACCGACCATAGGCCTTCACCCGAGAGATACCCGCAGACTGATAGATGTCCTTCTGAAACTGAGAGATGCAGGCAACAGCGTGATAGTTGTCGAACACGATCAGGAAGTCATAAGGGCGGCGGACTATATTGTGGACATGGGACCCTATGCAGGACGCAACGGGGGAGAGGTGGTATTTGCCGGAACATACGGACAGATGTTGAAAGACGGACGTTCGCTTACGGCAAAATACATGAACGGGCAGTTGAAAATAGACATGCCGCAGGCATGCCGCAGATGGAAAGAGTACATAAGCATAGAAGGGGCAAGTGAACATAACCTGAAATCCGTGAACCTCAAACTGCCATTGAAGGTTAAGGTTGTAGTTTGCGGTGTGTCGGGTTCGGGCAAGACGACATTGATAAGGAAGGTGTTGTACAATGCCTTGCAGGCTCATTTCGGGCAGGTGGTGGAGACAGTGGTGAAATGCTCTGAGGTCAAAGGGTCTGTAGCCTTGCTCGAATCGGTGGAGCTTGTAGACCAAAACCCCATAGGCCGTTCCTCCCGGTCAAATCCAGTAACTTATCTCGGAGCCTTTGACGACATAAGGGCATTGATGGCAGAGCAGCCTTTGGCTGCAAAAAGGGGACTGAAACCTTCCTACTTCTCTTTCAACATAGAGGGAGGAAGATGTGAACACTGCAAGGGAGAAGGAACGGTCACCATACCGATGCAGTTTATGGCCGACGTGGTTATGCCATGCGAGGCCTGCAATTCAAAACGCTACAAGGAAGAAGCCCTGGAAATAAAATACAGGGACAAATCCATAGCGGACATACTTGAAATGACGATAGAGCAGGCAGAGGAATTCTTCTCGCAGGACAGGAACCGTTACGCCGAAAGGATATGCCAGAAATTGCAGGCGCTTGAAAAGGTGGGACTGGGTTATTTGCAGTTGGGGCAGAGCTCGACAACTCTTTCGGGAGGAGAGGCCCAAAGAATCAAGTTGGCGTTTTTTCTCTCCAAAGGCATTACGGAGAAGAAGACACTGTTTATTTTCGACGAGCCTACGACAGGTTTGCATTTTCATGACATAGTCAAGTTGAACAAATGCTTTGACGAGTTGACCGACTTCGGACACAGCGTTGTAATCATAGAGCATAATCCGGATGTGATAAAGACGGCGGACTGGCTGATAGAGCTTGGAGAGGGCGGAGGAAAGCATGGAGGAAGAATAATCTTTGAGGGTACGCCCGCACAGATGAAAGAACAGAACAATACGCCCACTTCGATATATCTTTCCGACGATAAAACGATATGAGTGCCGTAACCGGTGAGGACGGAATAAAACTGGATATGTTCCTGAAAGAAAAAGCGGTATTGGAGAATTCCAATGCCGCTTTTTCCTTTACGATATGACCTTTGCCGTCAAAAGAAGAAAGTCAATCCTATTTCTATGTCGTTTTGTGAAAATTTGTTCTGTTTTGTCTGATTACTCAAAAGGGATTGGTAAACGTAAAAATAAGGCTTGTTCAACTGAATCTTGTAATCCAGATTCAATTGCATTCTATGTTTGCCTACATTGAAATCCAATCCTGTACCTATCATTGCAAAAGGAATGAATTCATCTTGCGTCAATACTACCGCTCCCTGAGTCGAAGGTATATCATCGGCGATTGAAAGAGGATTGTATGAGGCGGCAGCGTTCTCATTGCGTCCGAAAATCATGAAGGAAACTCCTGCACCGGCCGAGAAATTCCATTTCATATTCTCATTGACGTCTATGCCGTAAGTGGCGAAAACCGGAATCTCAAGATTGTTGAATACGGAATATCCCTTGGTGTAGTTTTTGCCTTGCTGGATTATAATGCTGTTTGCACCCGTAAAAGAACATGTGTTTAATACATATTCAACCTTTCTGTAATTATAACCCAAGCGTGCAGAAAGCGAAAAGCTTTCATTAAATCTGTACTGATATTCAAAAAATGCACCGAAATAAGAAGAATATGTTTGGTCTATCGAACATATCGACTTATTTGTCTCAAGTTTTATCAGAACAAAATCGTAGTTGGGATTGAAGTTGTTCATTTTGCCGGAACTGAACAAGTCCGTTTTCAGGCCCACTCCGAAATTATGCTTTTTCAAAGCAGGACTTCCTTCCTGTGCATACACGCAAATGAAAGACATTACGCTGCACGCAAATACCAATATTCCTTTTTTCATACAATTGTAATTTTAGATTAAACGAAATTTTTATATTGCAAAGATATGATTTTAGTTGTGATTTTTTTTTTTTTTTATTTTTTATGAATTTAAAGTAAGGCGTGTTTGTCAAAGGATTGTGAATGTTGATATTCTGCAATGAAATGTTGCAAATGGCATTTGGTTTTACAAGGAAATTTTCCCTTGAGAGCGGAATCAAATTCTGCCAAATCGTTTTCAGAATCCGTTTTTTTGTCTTCAGAAAAGAATTTGTCGGAATCAAAAGAGAGATATAATTGTCAGGGAAAGGGTGGTATTTAAAGAAAATATGTATATCTTTGCCATAGGTTTGACAGTAAATAAAGAACGAATATGAAAGCACAAAAGATTTTCAGCAGAGTATTTTTGGCCGTTGCCATGACTGTATCCGTCGTTTGTTTTGCAAATGGCAGGCCTGAAACCGAAGGGGTTGCAGGTATGGAAAATACAAAGGAGGTTTCTTATCAGATGCCTGAAGGAACGTTTGTCTTGTCAATCGAAGGGTATAGCCATGAGGTCACTGTGGAAAACGCAGCGGTCGTTAAATGGACCGTAAACGGCAGAACGCTCCAGGCGGATGAATATCCTCACGGATATGTATTCTTTTACGGAAACACATGTGAGAATGATGCAAACGAATTTGTTGGAAACATGCAACACGGTGGGGGAGTATGTTTGCAGAAAATAAGTGTGGTCAATCATGCCGGTAAAAATGGCGTGGTCATATTGTATGACAAGACCGCAAGTTCCTGGTGTGAAATGCTCGGAGAGCTTTAACGCTACGCTTTGCCGATAAACAGGCGGGTCACTTGAGTGCCGCCTTGATTATCTTCTGTTCTATTGCGGTTGTTGAAAACCCCGGCAGGTATTCTATCGTCATTACCTTTCCTCCCCTGGAGGTAACGATGTCGTATCCTACTATATCCTCGGCCTTGTAATCGGCACCCTTGACAAGTATGTCGGGTTGCACCTGTCTTATAAGCTCATAGGGAGTGTCCTCACCGAAAAGTATTACGGCATCCACAAACTGCATGGCCGCCAGAATGAAAAGACGGGACTGTTCATCCTGCAACGGACGGTGTTCTCCCTTGATACGCGAAACGGAACGGTCGGTATTGACACCTATTATCAGTCTGTCTCCCATCTCTTTAGCCTTTGCGAGATAGTCTATGTGACCACGGTGAATCAAATCGAAACATCCGTTGGTGAAAACAATGACGTCATTTTCCTTTCTCCACTTGTCCAATGTCAATGGCAGTGTTTCACAGTCAAGAATCTTTGACCTTATGGAATCGAGTTGTTTCATGATTTCTTTTTGTTTGATGCGAAATAAACGAAAGCCGCAAGGCCCAGCACTATGGTTCCAATCTGGGATACCGTCCAGCAAAGCCATCCGCAGGCGTAGCCGACAGGTTTGCTTATACCATAGACCAGAAGTACTTCCGCAAAGATTGCGGGTTGCAGACCTATGCCTCCGGGAGTTATCATAGGACCAATCGCTCCCGTAACCGTTGTTGTCATTGCCTGAACGAAGTCAAGTGCCGAGGTTTGCCCAAGGCTGAGGAATATGGTGTACGTTCCGCAAATCCAAAGCAACCATATCGTTACGGAGCATACGACGAACGTAACAGGTCTTTTAAGCTGTGTTATCGATTTTATGCCCAACCACAATCCCTTGAAGAGTCCAGCAAGCTTTACAAAGATTTTATTGCTTCCAAGTCTTTTTCTCAAAAGAAGGAAAACTGAAATACAAAGTATGATCACTGCTATTGCGACAGCGGACAGGACATACAGTTTGTCCGTATTTATGTTCATGTTGCCTTTTACGTATCCCAATATGGTCTTTGCTTCGAATGCAAGGGCTGCAAGCAGTATGAATGCGAACAGAAGCAGGTCGACGGCCCGTTCTGTTATTACCGTTCCGAGTGATTTCTCAATCGGTATTCCGGTTTTCTTCCTTAGCAAGCCGCATCTTACCACTTCTCCCAGGCGCGGTACCGCAAGATTGGTCAGATAACCTCCCATTACGGCAAGGAAAGAGTCTTTGGTCCCTGTTTTATAGCCCATGCTTTCAATCAACGTGTTCCACCTTAATGCGCGTATATAGTGCGAAAGGACGGTTATAAGTGCTGACAGGACAAACCAAATATAATCCGCCTGTTTGAGGGCGAGCCACATCTGTTCTTTTTCATCATCAGACAATTTGGACCAAAACCACCAGATGAAACCTATTCCCAGCAAAAGGAAAAAGGAAATCCTGATAATGTTTTTAATTCTGTTGTCCGGCAAGATATTATACCAATTTGTTGTTTTGAGGGAATATTACGGTAGGGTGGAATTTTTTTGCCTGTTCGAAGTCCATTTGGGCAAATGAGACGATGATGACCATGTCGCCTATTTGAGCCATGCGGGCTGCCGCACCGTTCAGACCTATTACACCGCTGCCGCGTCTGCCTTTTATCGCGTAAGTGTCAAACCGTTCTCCGTTGTTGATATTGTAGATATAAACCCTTTCGTTCTCAATCAGTCCCGCAGCGTCCATCAAATCCTCGTCTATTGTAATGCTTCCAATATAGTTAAGGTCGGCCTGAGTTACCGCAACCCTGTGTATTTTGGATTTTAACACCTCTATTTGCATTGCTTTTTCTTCCTTTTGAATTGGCGGTGCAAAGGTAGGAATTAAAATTTGAATTACAGGATTTTTATATGGAAAATCGCCTTGAGCGCAAAGTAAAGAGCTGTGATGTTTACCGCGAAGAAGACGACAGCCCATAAAAATGCCGGAATGCCTGTGATTTTCTGCAGGTTTGTGCAGTCACCGCTCTGTTTCGGTTTTTGCAGCGAGCATTTTAAAAGGCTCATGCATGAGGCGGTATTGTCTATGGCTACAATCCAAAGATAGCAGTAAAGAACATATATGAGTACGGTTCCTGAGATGGGAAGCCAATACAGAAGCAGGTTGATACACGCAAAAACCAGACTCCACAGAAGAGCATAGCCTCCACGCATGTACAGTATTATGTTCAGAAATGTAAAGATTGCAAGTATCAAAAAGCTTGCCTGCACATATCTGTTGTTTATAACGAAAATTATGGCGAGGGGTATGAATGAGCAGAGCGTGTATCCGGCAAGAGAGGTGAGGAATGTCTTGAACTTGCTCTTGCTTGTGCTTGTACAGACTCCGGAGGTGTTGTCGTGCAGTTCTATGTTTTTGACTTTGTTGCCAAGCAACAGCGCCGTAAGCGCGTGGGAGGTTTCATGAAAAAAAGTGCATATTGTCTTGAGCCATGTTCCCAACGGCTTTATCTGCATGAGTATGAAAACGGCAACAGGTATGATGGCTTTGAGATAAAGAGGTATCTGTTGCATTGCCTAAAGGTTTGAGTTGAATATTTCCCAGGCAAGGTCTGCCTGAAGGTGCAGCATGTTCAATCCGTTCATTGTTCTTGCTCCGCGGGCTTTGGCCTCTTTCAGAAGGGGAGTCTCGGCAGGGTTGTATATGAGGTCGAAGACGCAATGCCCTCTTGTCAGTTTTTCAGTGTCTATATCTGCCATCATGTTTTCATATGGATGCATTCCAAGAGGGGTTGCATTGATTATCAGTACGGTATCTTCCAGTATTTCGTTCATCTGCCGGTAGCTTATCTGATTTCCTTCGGGTCTTCGACTGACGGTAAGGTGTCTTATGCCCATATCGTCCAATACCACGCCTATTGTCTTGCTTACTCCTCCGCTACCCATTATGCAGGCGGTGCTTCCGCGGTTTATGCCAAGGCTCTCGACGCTTTTGCCAAAGCCGTAGGCATCCGTATTGAACCCTTTGAGTCTTAAGTCTTTACCCCACCGTTCTATTTTTATGCAGTTTGCGTTTGTACAGCGTTCGGCCAAAGTACTGGTCATGTCGAGAAGAGACATTATCTTTTCCTTGTAAGGCATTGTTACGCAGAATCCTCTCAGGTCGGTTTCCCGTTTGAGCAAATCTTCAAGCATGTCTATACTTTTAAGTTCAAACAGCTCGAAACTCGCGTTTATGTTTTGCTCTTTGAACTTTTGCTCAAAATAACTCTTTGAGAAGGAATGACTTAAGGGGTATCCTACAAGTCCGTATTTTGGGTGTGAGTCGTTTTCTTTTTTGATAAGCCCTTGTATATTAAGTATAAAACAAACAGTATTCCCAATATGACAAGCACATAGGAGAGTTCATGGCTGTATTTTTCTATGAGCTCTTTGTTGCCGTGACCTATGTAACCCAATATTGCCAGAATGATGTTCCACACGCCGGCACCCAAGGCGGTAAAGCCGATGAAAGGCAATAGTTTCATTTTTGCAAGACCCGCCGGAATGGATATGAGCTGACGTATTCCGGGAACAAGACGACCTATGAATGTGGCCACTTTCCCGTGTTTGTCAAAGTAGTTTTCCGCCTTTATCACCTTTTCCTTGCTCAACAGACACATCCTTCCGAGCTTGCTTTCCGCAAACCTGTATATGATAGGGCGACCGAGAAACATTGCAAGATAATAGTTAAATATTGCTCCTAATATTGCTCCTACGGTTGCAAAGACAACGACAAGGAATATGTTCATTTCGCTTTCTTCTTCCAGTGCCTTGTATGCTGCAGGAGGAACAACCACTTCGGAAGGAAATGGAATAAAACTGCTCTCGACGGCCATAAGCAGTGTTATGGTTCCGTAGTTTATGTTTTCCATGTACCAGGCCGTAACCTTTTCAACCATATTCTTTTCGTTTTTCGGATTCTCCTTTACTTCCTGCCCGAAGCAGAAGGAAACGAATACGGCCATAGTCAGGAATAATACAGCCTTTTTCAAATTATTCATCTTCATTTATTTCATTTGTTAAACCATTTATTTCATCCATTATACTCGGTTGTCCTTCCAGAAGCATGGTCTTTTTCAGAATGTCTCTGATTGTGTAGTTCGTATTGCATACAATGCCGTATATCAGTTTCATGACCCTTTCGTGCAGCTGTTCTTCCTGACAGAATATATCGATAAACGTACATTGGAGAGTGAAATAGCTTTCTTGCACATCCTCGCTGAGTAACGAGTATTTCATCCGATGGAATTCGGTTTCCGCATTGTCAAACAGAGTCAGTATTTCCAGATAACGTCTGTCAAAGGCAAGTATGTTCAACCATTCGTTCAATAAGCCGTATCTTGATATGATGTTGTCTTCGTCGTCATCCTGATTGTATTTTTCGTACAGGTTGATGAAAGTGTTTTCCGCGAGGTCTTTGTTGCCTGTTTCGTATAGCAGTCTTATAAGATGCACCTGACATTCGGACGAATCAGGTGCCAAATCCAATGCTTCCAACGAAAAATCTACAGCTTTTCCGTAATCGTTCAGATTGAAATAACAATCAGACATTGTAATGTAAATGTCACTTCTTTTCGATACCGTGTCGTCCAGCAATGGAATGGAGGCATTTACTTCCAACATCTTTTTGCATATGTCGATACATTTTTCATATTCTGAATTCATGAAGAAAATGTCAGAGAGTTCCTTGTAGCTTTTCTGCAAGTCAATATAGGAGAAAAAATAATCTGATTTTACCTTGCTGCTTTTTGTTTTGTTTTCGACGATATTGCAAACCTCTTGCAGACATCCTACAAGTTTTGTCCTATCGCCGGTTTGTCTGTAAACATCGGCCTTTTTCAACAGGACATATTCGTTTTCACTGTCTATGCTTAGACAGTAATCGTATGCCTCAAGGGCCTGTCCGTAATTTTTTGCAGAGAAATGAAATGCAGCCAGCACGTTCCAGTATGACCAGTTCATAGGGTCCGTATTTACAAGTTCTTCCAGTTGTTCCGTCACAAAGGGAAGGTATTCTTTTCTAGCCTTGCATATTCTTGCCAAGTTGTCGGTCAGTTTGCATGCTATGTTCGTATTGGGCAGGGTGGAATAGCATATGCCGAAGGTCTGGTAATATTTCTGGTTCGTCTTTTTTCTGCATATTTCCAAAGCACTGCAAAGATGTGAGAAGGCGGTATCCAAATCGGAAAGACCTATATATGCTTCGCTTATTTCTATATGGATATATTCATGTTCTGCAATCTTAAGGGATTGTTTGAAGCAAATAATGGCATTGTTTATATCTGACAATTCAAGATAAACCTTACCGGTCAAGAATTCCAATATTGCCAGTTCATATTTCGAACTGCAGTTTTCCTTCAGGTAAAGGCATGTATCCAAAGCCTCTTCGGGAGCTTCTGCCATTTCTGCCCAAATGCTTCTCACCAATATGTCGAACTCATCAGGGAACTGTTCTCCCGCTCTGAAAAGAGCTTCATACAGCATATTGCTGTCTGATATGTCATTAAGGTAATAGTCAATGACAAGATTCCATTTGTCCAAATTGTAAACAGTGGGAATATTTGCGTTAACCTCTTTCTGAAACATGTGTGCCAAAAAGGCCATCTGTTCATTTAAGGTTAAATTGTTTAGAAAGTTTTCTGCCTTGTCCATTCTTTTCCTTCGGAACTATCTTAATTCGACAGGAATCATTGCAACGCGGTATAGTTTGTTGTTTCTGAATATGACGTATATGTTGCCCATGTAAAACCAATGGCGGTTGCTGCCATCGAAATTGGTTTTCACCTCTCTGTCGGGTTTTCCCCATGAAAGGTTTGCCATGTCCATTGTCATGTTTTCTATCAGTTCTTTCTGCAATATAGCCTTGTAGTATGTAGGATAAGTGTCTTCGTATTTAAGTACTTTGTTTCCGTCTGCCAAGTAGAGATCAAAGCTGAGTCGGTCTCCAAGGTTAAAGTCTGCGGGCATGTAGAACTTGCGTCCCCTTTCGTTTCTCATCAACATCTGGAATTTGCCGTCCTTTACGACAAAGTCAAGACAATGGAACATGTCTCCCTGCCTTAGTGTGATGGGACGTTTCCACCTTAAATCTATAACTGTCAAGGGATACTTGTCACCTCTTACCACAAAGTCCTTGTCCTTGTAGTATTTGCGCATCTTGTCATAATAAGCTTCTATGACAAAATCGAATTCAGAGCGTTCGCTCATGATGGGATATTTGTAGTAAACGGTGTCTTTGGAACCTCTTTGCACCAGTTTGAGATACACATCCGTCAGACTCTCCGCACTATGACACCAATCCGCAACAATAAACGTTTTTCCTTGCAGCAATCTTGCCTTTCCGATAGGATAATCCGTGAAAGAATATTTGCGACTGTCGTCATCGTAATTGTACAACTTCGTTCCGTTGAACAGTCTCGCAATAGTGGCATCCGTAACAACGGGAAGCGTTATCTTGAATCCCACAAGCTTCATAGGCAGATGGGCATAGTTGCTGTTGGTGTCGTAATCCACAAGGTTAATATCCTCGTTTGACCATTTGTGCATGGGATATTGGTTCTTGTTGGCATTGAAATAACTCATTGGAGTAAATGGAAAATTGTAGCGGTTGTAGAAATTCTGGTAGTTATAGAAAATAGTGTCTCTTGTGCTTCCAACAATCAGTTTCATGAAAGGGTACTGCATGTTTCTGAAATCACGCTTCTGGTCCACTGTCTGATATATCTTGTTGTATGCAAACTGATCAGCAATGTAGTCTTTCACGATAAACCACTCTCCTTGCATGGATTTGATTCTGTCTTTCGACATTCTTGACAGTTTGTAATATTGTACTCCGCTGTTGTCTCCTTTCTCCGGAACGGCTATCTGGCCTACGAAAAAGTACTGATTCAGATTGGAATCTGAAGCATCCTGCAAATAAAGCGTCTGACCAAGCATGGCAAAAGGACGGTTCATGAATTTCAGGTGCATGTCATAATCGGCATAGTCAAAGTCAGGCAAGTGCTTGTATTGTCTTAACTGTGCACTCAAAGGCAGACCAACCGACAAAAGACAAATGAAAAACAACAACTCAAACAATGGTTTCCTGTTCATACCGTTTCATTCAATTCAAAATACTCGGCAAATATACAAAGAAAAGACGACAATACAATCAAACGGATTTTTTTTTGTCCTTGTACCATATGCATTACATACAATAAAAAAAGTGCAAAGACAGTTTTTATTACTGATTTTGCTGAACAAAACAACGAGTATCATGCATATAGACATCATTACGCTTTTTCCGGACATGTTTACCGAGATATTCGCCCAAAGCATATTACACAGAGCTCAGACAAAAGGATTGTTCTCCGTGGAAGTGCACAACCTGAGGGACTATTCCACCAACAAAAACCGCAGAGTGGACGATTACCCTTACGGAGGAGGAGCGGGAATGGTCATTCAGATAGAGCCTGTCGACAACTG
This sequence comes from uncultured Bacteroidales bacterium, assembly GCA_944320415.1. Taxonomy (GTDB): domain Bacteria; phylum Bacteroidota; class Bacteroidia; order Bacteroidales; family P3; genus Onthomorpha. The sequence goes on along the minus strand of CALUHJ010000006.1, from coordinate 82,121 downwards.
CATAAAACACTTGAGTTCCATACGCAAATACGATGAGATAATATACACCGCACCGGACGGACAGCCCCTTACGCAAAGCCTTTGCAACGAACTGTCCCTTAAAGAAAACATCTGCATACTTTGCGGACACTACAAGGGAATAGACGAAAGAATAAGGGAACATCTGATAACACGTGAAATATCGATAGGAGACTATGTCCTCAGTGGGGGAGAGCTGGCTGCGGCAGTGATTGCCGACAGTGTTGTCAGACTTCTGCCGGGAGTATTGAACGACGAGACTTCCGCACTCACCGACTCGTTTCAGCAGGAACTCGTTTCCCCTCCCGTATATACACGTCCGGCAGACTACAACGGTTGGAAAGTACCCGAAATACTCTTGAACGGAAACGACAAACTGATAGACGCATGGCGTTTCGAGCAGGCTTTGGAAAGAACGCGCCAAAGACGTCCAGAACTTATGGATGAAAAATAAGGAGAGCTTGTAACTTCCATTCAAAACTCTCCTTATAATAGTTTTTTATTGAAATCAATAGAGACCTGTCCGGTTATTTTTACTCTTTATTGCATTGTAGCCTCTATGATATCATTGTTTTATTCCTCTGCCTTGCGAACTGTCGGCATAGGGATTTTGCCTTTTCTTCCGTCCGGCAGGATGTAATAACCGTCATCCGTGATTGTTATGCCGGAATCATTCACCTTTGTCTTTTTGTTGTAATCTTCCGCCTTGCGTGCCGCAGGCATAGGGATTTTGCCTTTTCTTCCGTCCGGCAGGATGTAATAACCGTCATCCGTGATTGTTACGCCGGAATCATTCACCTTCGTCTTTTTGTTGCAATCCTCCGCCTTGCGAGCCGCAGGCATAGGGATTTTGCTTTTTCTTCCGTCCGGCAGGATGTAATAACCGTCATCCATGATTGTTATCTCTGACTGTTTTAACCCTTCAGACGAATTACGGCCATTGGCGCTTAAATATACGTTATCGCTTTTACTGCAACCGAAAATACCTGAGGCTATAATCGGCAGCATAATGTAAATAATTTGTTTCATAACGCTTTTGATTTGATTGTTCAACAAAAAATGAATATATCTTACAGTTGCAAATATAAACAAATAAAATCAATAAACAATAATATTCTGTTTTTTTTGATGTTAATTTGTTTTTTATCTGATAATACAAGTATCTTGATAGCAAATGCAAGTATGAAAAAATGTAAGGACAAAAAGGATTTCCGACATGCGGACTTCGGTTTCAGATAATATTTTGTCCATAAAATGAAACAGGTGTCACATTTGTGTGACACCTGTTTTCTCGGATGTGCATGACGCTTTTTATAATATATATGTCGTTTGCTACATTCCTATTCTTAATCCTATAAAAGGAGTTATGGAGAATATGTCGTTTTCTGCCTTTGCATAAGGTTCGTAACTGCCGAAAGTCTCATCGAAATCAAAGAAAAAGTCTTTGTGCATCCTTATTCCTCCTCCGAGTTGCAATCCTCTTACATTTACAAAATAAGCCATGCTTGCACCTAAAGACAAACCTGAAGTGTTGAACTCAACCGTTTTCATTTTCCCGTTTTCCATAAGTGTCGTTTCATTGTTGTATAAGGCCAGACCTATGTTTGAAGTAAATTCGAGGCGGTGTATGTCCTTGGACAGGCATATGCCGAGGTTGGCATTGATGTGATGCAGTTTTATTTTCTCGTAATCCGAACGCAGTATGGAGTTCTGATTGTATCCTATACCGAAAAGGGCAGAGTATTTTGCCGGTCCTTCATCCTGTTTCGGCGTATAGGTGAAGTTGATTGCCATGTCACCGCTGCTTCCGTACAGTATGCTTTGCGGAGAATCCCCGAAAGCGCTCAGACCTTTATCCGTAAAGAAAGCCGGTCCGAAAAGGCCTTCGGCAAAATAACCAATTCTTTTTTCCTGTGCATGAACAACACTGCACAAACAGGCAAACGCCATTGCAATGAAAAGCTTTTTTCTTGTCATTTCAACAATATTTTTGGTTGATAAATGTATTTGGAGTTCCGTTATTTGAAAAACAATGCTTGCTTTATGTGACGGAACCTCCAATATAACGTTGCATGAATATCTTAAATTATATGGTATCACATCTTTGGGACACATAAGCAAAAAAAAGGTTGCCGCAATTTACGGCAACCTTTTTTGCTTGTATTTTACTCACTCTGTATTTACTTTACCAAAGATTTCAGTCTTTCGGTAAGCAAAGGTATTATCTTGTTCACGTCGCCTACGATTCCAATGTCCGCAACCGACATTATAGGAGCGTACTTGTCCTTGTTTATCGCTATTATCAGTTCGCTCTCTTCCATACCTGCAAGGTGTTGTATCGCACCCGATATACCGCAGGCAAGATAAAGATCCGGTCTTACGGTCTTTCCCGTTTGTCCGACCTGACGTTCATGTCCTATGATGCCTGCATCCACGCATGCCCTTGAAGAGGATACCTCGCCTTTCAACACCTTGGCAAGTTCGCCGAGCATTTCAAATCCTTCCTTAGAGCCTACGCCTCTTCCGCCGGACACCAATATTTTAGCCTCTGATATATCCACCAGTTTGCCTTCGGATTTCACCGTCTTTATTACTTTGACCTTGAACTTGCTTTCGTCAAAGTTTACCTTCACCTCAATCACTTCTCCCTTGCGGTTGTCATCCCTGTCCATTGCCTTCATCACTCCGGGACGTACCGTACTCATTTGAGGACGGTGGTCAGGGCAGATGATTGTCGCCATAAGGTTTCCGCCGAATGCGGGACGGGTGGACAACAGTTCCTTTTCTTCGGATATCTCCAATTTGGTACAGTCTGCCGTAAGTCCTGTGGTAACCCTTGCAGACAAACGGGGACCCAAATCCCTGCCTATTGTGGTCGCACCTATGAGAACAATAGACGGCTTGTAGTCCGTTATTATCTGATAGATGGCTTGTGCATAAGGCTCGGTGGTATAGGTCTCAAGACATTTGTCGTCAACAACCAATACCTTGTCGGCTCCATGCGCTATAAGGTCTTTTGACAAGCCCTTTATGTCGTGTCCCAACAGGATGGCGTAAACCTCCTGGTTCAAATCCGCCGCCAATTTGTGAGCCTCACCCAACAGTTCCAATGCTACGTTCTGCAATTTGCCTTCTCTCTGTTCGCAGAAGACATATACGTTTTTATATTGTGCTTTATCCATTGCTCAAACAGGTTTTAGATTATGTGTTTTTCGGTTAATTTATTGATGATAAGCTCAACGGCTTCCTCAGGAGTAAGTCCGTCGTGTACCGTTCCGGCAGCCTTCATTTCCTTTGCTCCAGCCTTTTTTACCTTGGTAGGGGAGCCTTTCAGTCCCAGCTTCTCCTCGCTTACGTCTATCTTGTCGGTATCCCAAATTTCAACCTCCTTGTCGAAGCATTCCACAATACCCTTTACGCTCATGTATCGAGGCTTTACGGCAGAGGCAAGACATGTAAGCAGACATGGACTCTCCACCTCGACAATCTGATAGCCGTCCTCCAGCTGTTTCTTTATGCGGAAGGTCTTTTTGCCGTCATATTCCAAGCCTTCAAGGTAGCTGACCTGAGGAATGCCCAAGTGTTCCGCAATCTGAGGACCAACCTGTGCAGTATCGCCGTCTATGGCCTGACGTCCTGCAAGAACCAGGTCGAAGTCCAATACCCTCAATGCCCCTGCCAATGCGTTGGAGGTGGCAAGAGTGTCCGCTCCGGCAAACTTGCGGCTCGTCAAAAGTATGGCACGGTCGGCACCCATGGCAAAAGCCTCTCTCAATACGGCATCCGCCTGAGGAGGACCCATGGTTATGACCGTTACCTCTGCTCCGTATTGTTCTTTAAGCTGCAACGCGTATTCCAATCCCCCCTTGTCGTCGGGATTGATTATGGATGGAATACCGTCTCTTATAAGAGTTCCTGTCTTAGGATCCAACTTGACCTCGGTAGTGTCGGGAACCTGTTTAATACAAACTACTATTTTCATTTTATGACTTTGTTATATTATTATCCGTTTAATAAAGGTTGTTAGTTCAATTCTTCCGCCTTACTTCAAAAGGTGAGAGGATATGACCATCATCTGAACCTCGCTCGTTCCTTCGTATATCTCCGTTATCTTTGCGTCTCTCATCATTCTCTCAACAGGATATTCCCTCGTGTATCCGTATCCTCCGTGCAACTGAACGGCTTTTGTCGTCACATCCATTGCCGTCCTTGCGGCGAACAGCTTGGCCATGGCCGCATCCTTGGAATATGGAAGACCCTTGTCCTTTTTGTATGCCGCACTGCGTACAAGCATTCTTGCAGCATTTACATTCGTCTCCATCTCCGCCAACTGGAACTGGGTGTTCTGGAATTGCGCTAAAGCCCTTCCAAACTGCTTTCTTTCCTTTGTGTATTTCACTGTCTCGTCCATGGCACCCTGTGCTATTCCCAGAGCCTGTGACGCTATTCCTATACGACCTCCGTCCAATGTCTTCATCGCTATTCCGAATCCCTTGCCTATCTTGCCCAAAAGGTTCTCCTTAGGTATGCGGCAGTTCTCGAATATCAACTCGCATGTGGCCGAACCCCTTATGCCGAGTTTCTTTTCCTTCTTGCCTATGGAGAATCCGGGAGTACCCTTTTCAACTATGAAGGCCGATATGCCCTTGTTGCCGAGACTCTTGTCCGTCATGGCGAATATTACGTAAACATGTGCATAACCAGCATTGGTTATGAATATCTTGCTGCCGTTCAACACATAGCTGTCTGTGTCTTCCACAGCCGTGGTCTGCTGCATTGCCGCATCCGTTCCCGCATTCGGTTCGGTAAGACCGAAAGCGCCTACCCATTCTCCGCTTGCAAGCTTTGGCAGATATTTCTGCTTCTGTTCCTCAGTGCCGTTTTCCAGAATAGGGGCTATGCACAAGGAGGTGTGTGCCGAAACAACGACACCCGTAGTGGCGCATGCTCTCGACAATTCCTCAACGGCCATGGTGTACATCTGGTTCGTGCCGCCCTGACCGCCGTATTCCTTCGGTACAGGTATTCCCATAATGCCTATCTTGCCCATTTTCTCAACCGTTTCGGTAGGAAAACGTTCCTCCTCGTCAATTTCAGCAGCCAAAGGTTTCACTTCATTCTCCGCAAACTCCCTTATCATTTGCAGAAACAACTCTTCTTGTTTAGTTAGACTAAAATCCATATCAGTTAAAAATTAAATTAAAAATTCTCTTTCGCGCTTCAAACGTGCAAATATACAAAAAAAACTGTTCACAGCTAATCCCAAGACAAATAAATGACCGTTCACGGCTTTTGCAGGCAGATGAAGAAAATGAAGAATAAAATACGGAAAAAATTTTGCAGCTAAAAAATAATGCGTATCTTTGCACTCGCATTTGCGGCGCATTCGTCTAACGGCTAGGACAGCAGATTCTCATTCTGCAAATAAGAGTTCGATTCTCTTATGCGCTACTTCACAGAGGAATCGTTTTAAAGGCGATTCCTCTTTTTTTGTTCCACAAAATTGTCTTCTGAATCCGTTTTTTTCTTTTCAGAAGATATTTTTTTCTTTTCTGAATCCGTTACGACGCAATTTGATTCTGATTTTAAGGGTGTTTGAAAACAAAAAGGGAATGACCTTATCGCCATTCCCCAAACATCGTAGTTATGAAAAAGATTTATTACTTTGCCTCTTTTTTCCATTAAAACGGAAACGGTAAACGATTTATTGTTTTGTCAGTTTTTTCCTCTTGCAAGCGGTTTCAATATACAATCCGCTTATTGCATGACAATTATTTTACCATCTCTTTCGTTTAATAATCGGCAGTAGGATATGATGATATTTTTGTAAATACGAAAAAAAACGTATCTTTGCATTAACCTTTTGATGTTTTTGTTTTTAACATATACTTTATGAAAGTTTGCAGGACAATCTTTATGACAGGGAAAAACAAATTCGTTTGACAAAGTCGTCCTTTGCGTTCCCATAAGATATAGGGCGACTGTTACCGGGTTTTTGTTCAACCCCGAATTTGGGATTGTTAGTTGAAAACTCGAATATTAATAAAATGACAAATGAAATGAAAAGACAGGCAGGCATATTGTCCTTTGTTTTGATTTGTGCAGGTATTGGTTCGCTCAATGCACAAACGGATTCAAAGGAAACGACGTATCAGGCAAGAATTGTTTTGACCCCTTCGGAACAAACGGGCACAACGGCATCGAACACGATAGAGGAAGTGTTTGCGTTTAATGATTTGATGAACGCAGCGGAAGAAACATCATCCGCAAATTCAGAAAACGTAAATGGAAAGATAGAAGAGAAGTTTGCGTTTAATGATTTGATGAATGCAGCGGAAGAAACATCATCCTCAAGTTCGGAAAACGTAAATGGAAAGATAGAAGAGAAGTTTGCGTTTAATGATTTGATGAATGCAGCGGAAGAAACATCATCCGCAAATTCAGAAAACGTAAATGGAAGGATAGAGGATAAGTTTGCGTTTAATGATTTGATAAGCGGAGCGGAAAAAATATCATCTTCAAGTTCGGAAAACGTAAATGGAAAGATAGAGGAAGTGTTTGCGTTTAATGATTTGATGAGAGAAGCAAAGCCAATATCGTCTTTTGATGGTCGTAAATTCTTTGTGAAACTTTCATCCGAAAGGTTGACGGTGGCATTGGACAGGGAGGATAACGTTGTGGAAGTGTTCAATGTAAAGAAAACTCTTTCAGACAAGGATTCTTCCGTTTTGATATGTGAGGACGGACAGGTAATCGGCTTGCAAAAAAGAAACGGACAGTTGTACGTTACATTTCCGGGCGGCATAGAGATGGAGTTGTCTGAGTATTGATTATCATACTTTGATTATGGAAGCCGCTTTGAAAAAACTCGAAGCGGCTTTTTTTATCTGTGCGATATAAAAAAGCACGACCCCTTTGCAGTAAGTCGTGCCGTGTTGTGAAATCATGAAAAAAATATTGACTTATAACTTGAAGTCTTCTATCATTTCAGGTTTGAAGTTGTCTATGTAGCATGCCGCCTTTTCTATCTCGCATTCCGCCATTGCCGTCATTATGCGTGCGCTCTTTGTAAAGGCTTCTTCCTTGTTTGCATCGTTGACCAACAGGTTTGCCATCACAAGGTATCCCGCCATTTCGACCAATCGTCTTGAGTTGAAGTCGAATGCTTCTGACGAAGTGCCCCATTCCTTGACCTTTTCGAAGCTCTTTTCGTAGCGTTCTCTCAGGCTGATGAGCTTGTTTCTCAATTCCTTCAGTTCGTCCTTTACCTCTACTGCTTCGTATTCCTTTATCCTTGAGGCGTATGCTCCGGATATTACGCCGCGTATTGCCGCCACTACCTGCAACTGGGATGTACCTTCGTATATTGTAAGTATCCTTGCGTCGCGGTAGAACCTTTCGCATGCGTAGTCTTTCATGAATCCGCTGCCTCCGTGAATCTGTATGCAGTCGTATGCAATCTGGTTGGCATATTCTGATGCGAACAGTTTCAACATTGGAGTCAGTGCGTCGGCAAGGCGCGAGTATGTCTTGAGAGTTGTTCTCTCTTCGGCCTCAAGTTTTCTCTCCCTTGAGATTGCGTCAAGCGATTTGTACATGTCAACGCAGCGTGCCGTCTCATATAGTATGGTACGTATTGCATCGGTTTTTGCCCTCATGTTTCCGAGCATTTCGTAAACCTGAGGGAAGTTTGCGATAGGCTTTCCGAACTGTTCTCTTTCGTGAGCGTATTTCAACGCTTCCCTGTAAGCGGCTTCGGCAAGGCCTACGGATTGCGCTCCCACGCCAAGACGAGCTCCGTTCATCAGACTCATGACGTATTTTATCAGTCCCAGCTTTCTTTCTCCCACAAGTTGTGCAGGGGCGTTGTTGAACACAAGTTCGGCAGTCGGAGAACCCTTTATTCCGAGTTTGTTCTCTATACGTCTTACCGTAACGGCCTTGTGTTTTCTGTCATAGACGAAATAGCTTAATCCTCTTCCGTCCGTCGTTCCTTCTTCGCTTCTTGCAAGGACGAGCTTTATGTCGGCGTCGCCGTTTGTTATGAAACGCTTCACTCCGTTGAGTCTCCAGCAGTTGTTTTCCTCGTCGAATGTCGCCTTGAGTCTCACTGCCTGAAGGTCGGAGCCCGCATCAGGTTCCGTAAGGTCCATTGAGCAGGTGGCGCCTTTGTTTATCCTTGGCAGGAATTCGTCCTTTATTTCGTCGGATGCAAATTCGTATATCGTCTCTGCACAATCCTGCAATCCCCATATGTTGGCGAATCCGCAGTCTCCTCGAGACACTATCTCGGCTGCCATAACGTAAGGAACGTATGAAAAGTTCAGTCCGCCGTATTGGCGCGGCAGGCTCATGCCGTAAAGACCCGCATCGGCCAAGGCCTTGTGGTTTTTTTGTGTTCCTTCGGCATAAACTATCGCATTGTCAACAATGCTTGGTCCCTGCTTGTCAACCTCCTCCGCATTTTGGGCAAGGACATCCGCCGTTATCTCTCCCACAATGCCGAGTACCCTTTCATAAGAATCTATCGCATCTTCATAGTTCTCGGGTGCAAAATCATATTTATCCTTGTCAGCATAGTCTCTTTCCTTCAGACGGATTATTTCCTTCATCAGGTCGTTGTGAAGGTGAAACCTTAGACTGTCGTTATCTGTGAAAAAATTACCCATTTCTATAATGTTGTATGGTTAAACAATTATTTTGTGTTGGCCTTGTAATGCTTTATAAGCTTAGGTATTATCTCAAAAGCATCGCCTATTATGGTATAATCCGCTATGGCGTTTATAGGAGCCTTGGGGTCGGTGTTTATGGATATTATCTTGGAAGACTGATCCATTCCGGCACGGTGCTGTACCGCTCCCGACACTCCGCAGGATATGCACAGTTTAGGACGTATGGTCACTCCAGTCTGGCCTACCTGTCTTTCGTGTTCGGCAAGGCCTGCGTCAACTGCCGCACGCGTCGCTCCGACTTCTCCTCCCAATACCTTGGCCAACTCATGTATCAGACCGAAACCGTCTTTTCCGGAAGCCATTCCGTAACCTCCAACAACTACTATCTGGGAATTCTTTATGTTTATCTTCTGCGCCTCTATCTCTCTCGAAATAACCTTTATGCAAAAGTCGCTATCCGAAACATATTTCTCGATATCCAACATGTTCACACAGCCTTTGTGTGAAGCATCGTATATTTCCTTTTTCATGACACCTTCTCTCACCGTGGCCATCTGAGGACGCGTTTCAGGGTTTATGATGGTTGCTATGATGTTTCCGCCGAAAGCAGGACGTATCTGATAGAGCAGATTTTCATAAGTCTTGTTTTCCTTCTTGTCCTGATGGGAACCTATCTCCAAAGAGGTACAATCCGCAGTCAGACCGCATCTCAAGAAGGATGCAACCCTCGGTGCAAGATCCCTTCCTATGCTTGTTGCCCCGAAAAGGCAAATCTGGGCATCCTTTTCCTTGAGAAGCCTGGTTACAATGGAAAAGTGAGGAAGCGTCTGATAAGGAAACAGACGGCTGTCCTGAGCATAGTTTATAATGTCAACCCCATACGGATAAAGGGTTTCTTCCAAGCCTTCGACCTTGTCCGATATGACTATGGCTTCAAGCTGACACTTCAATTCCTCCGCAAGTTTTCTGGCTTTGGAAAGCAGTTCCAGACTTACGTCCGCAACAGTTCTTTCCTCCGTTATCTCGCAATATACAAATATGTTGTTCATAATCAATCTCTGTTTAATGTTACGACACTATCCTATGATGTGGGAAGAAATAAGTTCCTTGACCAAGGCATCCAGACCCTCGTCCGTGTTCTCCACATTCACGCTTTCCTTTGCCGCAAGTACTACATTCTCTATTTTCTTGACCTTTGTAGGCGAACCGCTCAAGCCCAGACGGGAATCCTCCGCGTTTATGTCGGCAGCACTCCACTGTCCGATTTTCAGATAAGGCCTTTCAGCCCACACTTTTGCGCAATCCTTTCCCGCCTCTGCAGCCTCCGCTTCCGACAAGGCGTTCTTGTATTTCATCACTCTTTTGGCTATCGGAAAACGACACTCGGCAGCACTGCCGTGAACCGTCACAAGGCACGGATATTTGCTCTCCACAACTTCCACGCCTCTTTCAAGACGGCGCTTGATGCATATCTTGTCCTTGTCAACGCTCAAAACCTCTTCCGCATAGGTTATCTGCGGGATGTTCAGCTTTTCCGCAACCTGAGGACCAACCTGGGCGGTGTCTCCGTCTATTGCCTGACGTCCGGCAAGCACCAAGTCAACCTTGCCGAGTTTCTTTACGCCCTGACTGATTGTGTAGGAGGTGGCAAGGGTGTCAGATCCGGCAACCTTGCGGTCCGAAATGACATATCCGCAATCCGCTCCTCTGTAAAGAGAATCCCTGATTATTTCCGCCGCACGCGAAGGACCCATCGTCAAGACGCATATCTCCGCGTCACCTACCGTATCCTTTATGCGCAAGGCCATTTCCAATGCATTCAAATCCTCCGGGTTAAAAATAGCAGGCAAAGCAGCACGGTTTACCGTACCCTCTTCCGTCATCGCATCCTTACCAACATTCCGCGTATCGGGTACCTGCTTGGCCAATACCACAATTTTCAAACTCATATACTCAGTTATTAGTTAAACAGACTGCAAAGGTACGAAAAAAAAACAATACAGACTTTTTCACACACTCCAAAAAGGCATTGCAATGAAAAACCGCTTTGTCACCAAAGGCGGACAGGTCTTTTTTTGCTAATAGCGCATGAAGGCTGAAAAGGATGAAAACCATGTCGGAAAAAAGGGCTTTAGCGGAATTTGATTCCGTAAAATTCTTTTCTGAATCCGATTTTTTCTTTTCTGAATCCGTTTTTACGGAATCAAGTTTCGTATTTTATTGTCGCATTCGGGAAAAAATCATAGTTTTGCAGGAGAATTGTCAATAAAAAGAAAAACAGATTTGAATATGGAAAAGGTAAGATGTCTTATAATAGGTTCGGGTCCGGGAGGTTATACGGCGGCCATTTATGCAGCAAGGGCGGAGCTGAAGCCGGTGCTGTTGGAAGGAATGCAGGCCGGAGGTCAGTTGACCATAACTACCGAGATAGAGAACTTTCCCGGCTATCCCGAAGGAATAGAAGGAACGGAGATGATGGAGCAGTTCAAGCAGCAGGCCCAAAGATTCGGCACGACGGTACGTCCTGAAACGGTTGTCGAGGCGGACTTTTCGAAGCGTCCTTTTGTGGTCCGTACCGACGAGGGCAGCGTGTTTGAGGCAGAAGCGGTGATAATAGCCACAGGAGCGAGCGCAAGATGGCTTGGACTGGAAAGCGAAAGGAAATTCATGGGAATGGGCGTTTCGGCATGTGCCACATGCGACGGCTTTTTTTACAGGAATCAGGACGTTGCCGTTGTAGGCGGAGGCGATACGGCATGCGAAGAGGCCACATATCTGTCAAATATATGCAGAAAGGTTTATCTTGTTGTCAGACGCGACGTTCTCAGAGCCTCCAAGGCAATGCAGGAGAGGGTGTTGAACAATCCGAAAATAGAGGTTTTGTGGAATCACAAGCCTTTTGAGATATTGGGAGACGAAAACGGGGTGAACGCCTTTCGTCTTGAGCATTCGGCAACATCCGAAAAAAGGGACATAGCCGTTACGGGCGTATTCCTTGCGATAGGACACAAGCCAAACACCGACTTGTTCAAGGAACAGATAAGGCTCAATGCCGAAGGATACATAGAAACCGAACCGGGCAGTTCCAAAACCAGCGTGGAGGGAGTGTTTGCGGCAGGAGACGTGATGGATCCCGTATATCGTCAGGCAATAGTTGCGGCCGGAAGCGGATGCAAGGCCGCCATGGATTGCGAACGCTTTTTGTTGGCCAATCCTCTTCAATAGGGAATGAATTTTTTGAAAAAGAGGATATTTGTTTTCATTGCTTTGTTTCCGCTGTGTCTTCCATTGGGTCTGTCGGCCCAGCAAGACAGGAAAGACACGGTGGAACGCAGGAGCATATATTTCAATGTCGACCCACTCTCTCATCTTATAGACGGTACGCATCAGCCTGAAAACGTGTTGAATGATGTCCACAGGGTAGACAAGTCCTTTGCGCTTACGGGCGATTTCTATCAGAGACTTTCCTCTCCGGGTTCTCCCTCAAAGAATATTTTTTTCCGTCCTAGGGACATAAACGACAGGGATGCACATGCCTTGTTGTTCGAGCCTTATCTGTACACTGCGGACAACATACGCTTCTATCAGACCAACAGACCTTACAGCAACCTTAAATATTCCAACGACATAGACAATGCGCAGTACTTTTCCATAACCCACAGTCAGAATGTGTGGAAATCACTCAATGTCGCATTGACCTATGATGTGAACTATGCCGACGGAACGTTCGACAAGTCGCAGACGATGAACCAGTTCTTCAATTTCACAACCAATTACATATCAGCGAAGGGGCGTTACCGTGCGGCGGCTTCCTTCATAAGAAACCGCGCCTATGTTCTGGAAAGCGGCGGAATACTTTCGGACTCGCTGTTTTTGAACGATGCCTATTCCAAGCCTGAGACCTATCCCGTCAATCTTGAAAATGCGTACAGCAAATACAAGACGGCCGACTTTTCCTTGTTTCAGACCGTGCGTCTTGACATGGATACGACAGAGGGAACAAGAGTGCTGAATGCAGGAGCGCTGAATCATCAGATAAGGTTCAACCGTTCCTCCCGTCTTTACAGGGACGAGTTGATGAAAACGACGGATTCATTGTCGAAAAGACAATTGCGCAACATTCTTTCCTGGACGAACGATGTGTATAATCGTGAAAAGGCGGAATGCTTCCTGCCTTTGACTTTCGGTTTGGAGCATGAACTGTTGCTGTATGCGGACTCGCTCAATTCCGACTTGAACAACATGATAACGCCTTTTGCGCGAATCGGTCTGCGTTCGCCTTTGCTTGACATGCGTCTTGAGGGCAGATATGTTTTGGGAGGAAGTTATTTTGCGGGAGACTGTCAGGTGAAACTTGATTCAAGACTTTATTTCTCGACAAATAACAGGGATAACGCCCTTGGACTTAAGGCCTCGTACAGTAGCCTGAGTGCGAACTATATTCTTTCACATTTCTCATCCGAAAGGCTTGTTTGGGATAATGTGCTGGAAAAGACAGGCACGCTCTATCTCAATTTGTCCTATCTTTACAAGGACATGATAGAGGCTTTCCTTTCGTATGCGGAGCTGGATAAGGCAAGCTATGTGGACAATGACATGAGGGTGAGGCAGACCTCGGTTCCGACCCGTCTGTTTCAGGTCGGACTGAAACACGATTGCCGTGCGGGCCGTTTCGGTTTTGGAGGCTTTGCCCTGTTGCAAAAAGCGTCGGACGATTATGCTGTAAGGGTTCCGCTTTTTCAGGCAAGGCAGACAGTGTATGTTGAAGTCGATTTGTTCAAGGGACGTCTCAAGACGCAGTTCGGCCTGGATTTGAACTACAATACCGCATATTATGCCGACATGTATTCGCCTCTTTTGGGCTGTTTTGTAAGACAGGATGAGGAAAAGGTCGGAAACTATCTCTATGCCGACGTTTACATCAATGCAAAGATAGACAAGTGCAATCTGTTTCTGTCCTTGTCGCATCCTTATGCGGGTCTTTTCGGATACAACTACATAAACACCCCGCTCTATCCTCATGAAGGACTGGCTTTCCGCTGGGGATTGAGCTGGGATTTGTGGGACTGATGTTTTTTTGCCGTGTCGTGTAGGCTGTTTTGTTGCGGGAGTGTACGGTTCAGAACTTCATTCCTACCGAAAAACCGACAGCCTTGTCGTAAACGAAAGGTGATATGAACGTTTCGGTCTTTTTTGCGTTTTTGCGCAAATCTGAGAAATGTTCCTTCAGGTAAGGGTAGAAGAGGGTGGCCAGACGTGCGCTTATGATTCCTATTCCGGCACCTGCAACCACATCCGAAAACCAGTGTTTGTCGTTATATATTCTCATTGCCGCAACTGTCGTGGCCAAAGTGTAGGCTCCTATGCCGTACCACGGTGATTCATCCTTGAAGGCTTGACGAACCAGTTCTGCACCTACAAAAGCCGTTGCCGTATGTCCCGAAGGGAAGGAATTCGATGCCGAACCGTCCGGTCTCATGTGTGGATATGTGTCCTTGATACAAAGAACGGTTGCACCCATAAGGACATGTGCCATGGCTGTAATGACCATTCTGTCTGCCAGACTTTGGTTGCTTTCCGCTCCAATGAAGTCCAGACCGAGGTATGCGACGGCCGGGATGAACTGAATGTAATCGTCCGCGTGTATTCTTTTGATACGCATCTCGTCCGCCGCATTTTTTATTTCCATGTCCAAGTCTTGCAGTCCGTCTATGCTGTGTGCAAGTATTCCATAGCCTATCAGTGTGCCGGGAATGAGCAGTTTTAGCGTTTCTTTTTTATTGTGGGAGAGTGAATCCCTCTGTATTCTTTGTCCGAAGGAATTCAGTCCGGACAATATCAAGATAATTAACAGCAGTTGTTTTAACATGTTGTCATACAGTTTTGTCGGTTATAGTTCCAATGGCTTTATGTTTCTGTGAATATACATACAAAGGTTTTCTATCGGCATCCGTTCCTGTTGCATCGAGTCTCTTTCCCTTACGGTTACCGTATTGTCCTCAAGCGTTTGGGTATCCACCGTTATGCAGTAAGGAGTACCTATTGCATCCTGACGTCTGTATCTTTTGCCTATTGCATCCTTTTCATCGTATTGCATTTGGAAGTCCTGTTTCAGGATATTCATTATTTCATGTGCTTTTTCCGGCATTCCGTCCTTTTTCACCAAAGGAAGAACAGCCGCTTTCACCGGAGCCAATATGCGTGGCAGTCTCAGTACGACCCTTTCCGAGCCGTCCTCAAGCCTTTCTTCCGTATAAGCATGGGAAAATACTGCAAGGAATGTTCTGTCCAGCCCTATGGATGTTTCAATGACATAAGGCACGTAGCTTTCGTTCAGTTCAGGATCGAAATACTGTAGCTTCTTGCCTGAAAACTCCTGATGACGTTTAAGATCGAAGTCGGTACGGGAGTGAATGCCTTCGAGTTCCTTGAAACCGAAAGGAAATTCAAACTCGATATCCGTGGCCGCATTGGCATAATGGGCCAGTTTTTCGTGATCGTGAAAACGGTATTTCTCCTTTGGTATGTTCAGTGCAAGATGCCATTTCATTCTTGTCTGCTTCCAGTATTCGAACCACTTGATTTCCTCTCCCGGACGTACGAAAAACTGCATTTCCATTTGCTCGAATTCCCTCATTCTGAAGATAAACTGACGGGCAACAATCTCATTACGGAACGCTTTTCCTATCTGTGCGATACCGAACGGTATCTTCATCCTTCCGGTCTTCTGTACATTGAGGTAGTTCACAAATATGCCTTGAGCGGTTTCAGGTCTCAGATAAATGATGTCAGCCTGCTCGCTTACAGAACCTACCTTGGTGGAGAACATAAGGTTGAACTGTCTAACCTCTGTCCAGTTGCGCGAACCCGAAACGGGACATACTATGCCCAGTTCCTCAATCAGTGCCTTCAGTCCCGCAAGGTCGTTCCTTGTCATAAGGTCTGAAAACCGCCTTGTTATCTCTTCTATTTTCGTTCTGTATTCCAAAACTCTTGCATTGGTGCTAAGAAACTGTTCCTTGTTGAAACTATCACCGAATTTCTTCGCCGCCTTTTCGCATTCCTTGTTTATCTTTTCCTCAATCTTGGCAATGTGCTCCTCAATCAATACATCGGCGCGATAACGTTTCTTCGAATCCTTGTTGTCTATCAAAGGGTCGTTGAAAGCATCGACATGGCCGGAGGCTTTCCATATTGTAGGGTGCATGAATATGGCCGAATCTATGCCGACTATGTTTTCATGCATCTGCGTCATGGATTTCCACCAATATTGCTTTATGTTGTTTTTCAGTTCCACACCGTTCTGTCCGTAATCGTAAACGGCACTCATTCCATCGTAAATCTCGCTCGAAGGAAACACGAATCCGTACTCCTTCGCATGGGCAACTATCTTCTTGAATAAGTCTTCCTTGTTTGTCATATCAATTAAACTGTATTTTTTATATCTTTTTCAATTCATTCAATCTTTGTCCGCATCCTGCCATTTGTCCAGATACGGTTGGGGGTTCTTCAAATCGACTATCATGTAATGCAATCCGTACTCCTTTGCACCCAAACAGAAACTATCCTCGTCAACACTGTACGCTATCTTCCTTTTTTCCTGGCCCATCTTTCTGAGCCTGCACATTTGTTTTCTGTTTGTCTTTTCTATGAAGCCGGAATAGAAGTCCGCCTGAAGATTCTTGGGAAACAGCTTCAACTTCCATTCCTGGTTTGGATTGAATCCCTCGTTACAACACAGTATGTCGGGATTCTTTATGCGGTGCAGTATGTTGGGAATAAACATTGCATGGGCCACTATGGCCTTTTGTTCCATGTCGTATTTGCGTATAAGGTCGCAGATTATGTCAAGATTCTTTTGCGTCGGCTCCTTGACGTCTATGTAATAGACAAGGTCGGGAAACAACCTGAACACCGTTTCCAAATCGGCTATCTTGCTTTCGGTCTTTCTGCCTTTGAAGTACAGGCGGACGTTTTCAAGTTCACGACTCGTGAAGTCTTCTATTCCGCCTTTTCTTCTGCACATGCGCTCCATGGTATCGTCGTGGAAAAGCATCACCTTGCCGTCCTTGCTGACCCTTACGTCTATTTCAACCCCTTCATAGCCGTCCTCTTTGGCAAATCTTATGGCCTCTATTGAGTTCTCAGCCGCTTCAAAGGCCTGTCCCCTGTGCGCAAAAAGCATTCTGTCGCCTATCAACGCCTTGGTCCGTTCGCTCTTCGCACATATTGTCAGACCAAGTACAAGAGCTATGAAACAGCAAAACAATACAAAGATACATCTGCCCGCAATCTTGAAAACTTTTTTCATGAAATACGTCTTTTTAATCACATTTTCCTTTCCGCTTCGGCTATCATGTCCCCCAACTGTTTCTCTATACGTGAACAAAGTTCCATAAGATTCGGTATATCGCTGTTTTTATGTTTCGTCTGTCCGAGTGTGAAATGTATTATCTCAGCTTCTTCCAAAGCCAGACGCAGTTTGTCTCTGCAGGCTTGCAATGTATCTGCCTCAAGTGCATATTGCACGCACATGAGAAGGTCTCCCTCACAACTCAAAAGACGCGTGCGTTCCTTTCTGCCTTCCTTTTCCAGCATCAAAGGTTTGCAATAGCTGCATATTCCGTCTGAAAGTCTTTCGCAGTTTTTCTGCAAATCCGTTATTTTCTCCATATGGATGTCTTAACTGTTCATCGTCATCAGGAACTCCTCGTTTGAATCCGTGTTTTTCATCCTTCCCTTTATCAGTTCCATGGCTTCCTGCGAATTCATGTCCGCTATGTAGTTCCTCAATATGAGCATACGGTCCCATGTCGTCTTGTTGTGCAACAGATCGTCCCTTCTGGTGGAAGAAGCAACAAGATCGATTGCCGGATAAATCCTTTTGTTCGACAGCTTGCGGTCCAACTGCAACTCCATGTTTCCGGTGCCCTTGAATTCTTCGAAAATCACCTCGTCCATCTTTGAACCCGTTTCTGTCAGTGCAGTGGCTATGATTGTCAGCGAGCCTCCGTTCTCTATGTTTCTTGCAGCTCCGAAGAACCTTTTTGGTTTTTGCAACGCGTTTGCCTCAACTCCTCCCGAAAGTACCTTGCCGGAAGCAGGTGCAACGGTGTTGTACGCTCTTGCAAGACGGGTTATGGAATCCAGTACTATCACTACGTCATGTCCGCATTCGGTCATGCGCTTGGCTTTCTCCAATACTATGTTGGCTATCCTCACATGACGTTCGGCAGGCTCGTCGAAAGTGGAGGAAATGACCTCCGCATTGACCGTTCTCTGCATGTCGGTAACCTCTTCGGGCCTTTCGTCTATCAGAAGCACTATAAGATAAACCTCGGGATGGTTTGCGGCTATCGCGTTGGCTATTTCTTTCAGAAGAGTCGTCTTTCCAGTTTTAGGAGGTGCGACAATGAGGGCTCTCTGTCCTTTTCCGATAGGGGTGAAAAGATCTATTATCCTTGTCGAAAGGGTTTCCTGCTTGTGATGACACAGGTCGAATTTCTCTTCAGGAAACAATGGCGTGAGATAGTCGAAAGTGATGCGGTCCCTTATCGATTCGGAGGTCTTGCCGTTTATCATCGTCGCCTTGACAAGCGGAAAGTATTTCTCACCGTCCTTAGGCGGCCTTATGTTTCCCCGTACCGTATCACCGGTCTTGAGACCGAAATACTTTATCTGCGATTGCGAAACGTATATGTCGTCAGGCGAGTTAAGGTAATTGTAGTCCGAAGAACGCAAAAAGCCGTATCCGTCCGCCATTATCTCCAATACGCCCTCGGCTTCTATCAATCCTTCCGTCTCAAATGGATATTCTGTTTTCTTTTGTTCGTTTCCGTTTGATTTGTTCTGCTGGACGTTTTTCTGTTCTTTCTGCTGGTTGTTAGTGGAATTTGATTCCGCCGTTTTCTTTTCTGAATCCGTTTTTTTCTTTTCTGAATCCGTTTTTGCGGAATTTGATTCCGTATTTTCCGTGTTTTTTGTTTCGGAATCCGGTTTCTCGACACGCCTTTCCATTTTCAGACTTGCCGGCTTGAATTCAGGTATTACAAGTTCTTCTATCTTTGGAATTTCAGGCAGTTCTGCCAGTTTGAGCTCCTTGATTACGGGTTCTTCCAGGGCGGAAGGGGATGGTTTCTTGTTGTTTTGAACGTTCAACGAAGCGGGATTGCTTGAGGAAATCGGTTTTGGCTTTATTCTTGTCCTTGCCTTGCGGACAGGAGGGTCCGCTTTCTTTTCGGATTGTTCCTCAGCTGCTTTCTGGGCTTGGAAATCCAATATTTTATAAACGATTTCCTGGACTGACAAACGGCTTATCTTGGATAGACCGAGTGCTTTGGCTATAGCTTTTAATTCGTCTAAAGACCTGTTTTCTAATTCTGTTTTGTTATACATAGATTTACAATGAAATAAGCAATGAACGCCTATTGATAAAATTCTTTGTTGAATTACTGTTTGGAAATTCTTTGTTTTTGAAAGGGAAACTTATGAACGAGTCCCAAAACGCTGCAAAAGTACGATTTTTTTTTAATAGCGGTAATTTTTTTGCGAAAAAAACATGTTACATTTGCAGTTGCTTGAAAATATAAGGTGTGATGAAAAGATTTTTTTTGTGTTTGGTTTTTTGTGTTTCTTTGTTTCAACCCTTTGCGGCGAGGTCGGATTCGTTTGGAAGGGACTTTCGTACCGGTGCGGAGTGTACCGGTGACTATCTTCCGTTGCTGGCAGGCAGGCGTGTTGCCGTTGTAGCCAATCAGACAAGCGTATTACGCTCTTCGGACGGAGGATATGTTCATCTGGTTGACAGTTTGCTCTCGCTCGGTGTTGACATTGTCTTTATCTTTTCGCCGGAGCACGGTTTCAGAGGCGATGTTGAGGCGGGAGGAACGGTGAATAGCGGGGTGGATGCAAAGACTGGACTGCCTGTCATATCGCTTTACGGAAGGAACAAGAAACCTTCGGCCGAACGTATGGAACAATGCGATGCGGTCCTTTTTGACTTGCAGGATGTGGGATGCAGATTCTATACATACATATCCACGTTGCATTACGTCATGGAGGCCTGTGCCGCTTCCAAAAGGGAACTGATAGTGCTCGACAGACCCAATCCCAACGATTATGTGGACGGTCCGGTGTTGGATACTGCCTTTTCATCCTTTGTGGGCATGCATCCCGTTCCGGTGGTTCACGGAATGACAGTAGGAGAGTATGCCCGAATGATAAACGGTGAGCATTGGCTTGAAGGCGGTATGCAGTGCGATTTGAGGGTTGTGGAAATGAAGGGTTGGAAACACGGCATGGACGAGGTTTACACTTTGCCGGTTGCTCCGAGTCCCAATCTGCGTACGTCGGAAGCGATAGCGTTGTATCCGTCCCTTTGTTTTTTCGAAGGCACTTTGGTAAGTGTCGGGCGCGGAACAGATACGCCTTTTGAAATCATAGGCTATCCGCAGTATGGAGACAAGACGTTCGGATTTGTTCCCCGTTCAATAAAGGGTGTTAGCGACAATCCTCCGTACAAGGGAGTGAAATGTTACGGACTGAAGGATTTGAAAACGAGAAAGGGAGAGCTGGATTTGACCTATCTTCTCAAGATGTATGCCGAATGCAAGGACAAAAAGGCTTTTTTCAATTCATTCTTTGACAAACTTGCCGGAGGTGACCTGTTGCGCCGTCAGATTGTCGCCTCGTGGGACGAGCAAAGGATAAGACTTTCATGGCAGGAAGGGCTTGAGGCCTATAAGAAAATTAGGGTTAAGTATCTGCTTTACGAATAAAATCACTATTTTTGCAGACTGAAAACGGGAAAGACTTATGTTTGAGAATTTATCGGATAAATTAGACAAGGCGTTCAAGATAATCAAGGGAAAGGGCAGGATTACGGAGATAAACATAGCCGAATCGTTGAAAGAGGTCCGCAAGGCCTTGATAGACGCCGATGTCAGCTATTCCATAGCCAAGGAGTTCTGTGCCACGGTTAAGGAAAAGGCGTTGGGACGAGAGGTTTTGACTGCAGTGGAGCCGGGTCAGCTGATGGTAAAGATAGTTCATGACGAGTTGACGGCACTGATGGGCGGACAGGCTCAGGGAATCAATCTCAATGCCGGTTTGTCCGTCGTACTTATAGCAGGTTTGCAGGGTAGCGGTAAAACGACTTTTTCGGCCAAGTTGGCCAACTATGTCAAGACCAAGAAAAACAAGACTGTTCTGTTGGTTGCAGGGGATGTTTACAGACCGGCCGCAATAGATCAGTTGAAGGTATTGGGAGAACAGATAAATGTGGAGGTGTATTCCGAGGATGGTTCGAAGGATCCTGTTGCCATAGCACGTAATGCAGTGGCTTATGCCAAGGGCAAGTCCATCGGATGTGTGATAGTTGATACTGCCGGTCGTCTTGCGATAGACGAACAGATGATGGATGAGATATCAAGGCTTAAGACGGCTTTGTCTCCTAGCGAGACGCTGTTTGTCGTTGACTCCATGACCGGACAGGATGCTGTAAACACTGCCAAGGCATTCAATGAGAAAATAGACTATGACGGAGTTGTTCTGACCAAGCTTGACGGAGATACGAGGGGAGGAGCGGCCCTTACCATAAAACACGTTGTTGACAAACCGATAAAGTTTGTCGGACTGGGTGAAAAGATGGAGGATTTGGACGTATTCCATCCTGAGCGCATGGCAAACAGGATATTGGGTATGGGTGATATTGTTTCACTCGTTGAGAAGGCCCAGGCACAATTTGATCAGGAACAGGCCAAGCGCATAACAAGAAAGATAAAAAACAACGAATTCGATTTCAATGACTTTTTGTCGCAGATAGCCCAGATAAAGAAGATGGGAAATATAAAGGATCTTATGGGCATGATACCCGGAATGGGGAAAATGCTTAAGGATGTTGATATAGACAATGATGCATTCAAGAGCATTGAGGCGATGATAGGTTCGATGACTCCGTTTGAAAGGAGAAATCCTGCGAAAATAGACACTTCTCGTCGCAAAAGGATAGCAAGGGGTAGCGGAACGACGATAGATGAAGTCAATCGTCTGATGAAACAGTTTGATGAAACGAAAAAGATGATGAAGATGATGAGCGGGGGTAAACTGAATGCAATGAGGAATTTTAGAAGGAGGTAGAATATGGAAAATACTACAAAACCGATTATGATAGACGGCAGGATTATTGCCAAAACTATTAAGGAGGAAATCAGAAAAGAGGTTTCGGATCTTTTGGATGCAGGTAAAAGACCTCCTCATTTGGTTGCTGTGATTGTCGGAGAGGACGGGGCGAGCCAGTCTTATGTCGCAAGTAAGGAAAAACAGTCAAAGGAGGTGGGATTTACCTCTTCGGTATATCGTTTTCCTCAGACGATAAGCGAAAAGGAACTTTTGGAAACGCTGGATTTTCTAAACAAGGATCCGGAAGTGGACGGTTACATTGTGCAATTGCCTTTGCCAAAGCATATATCAGAACGTAAGGTACTGGAATTTATCAATCCCGGAAAAGATGTGGACGGATTTCATCCGTCAAACGGAGGCAGAATGATGTTGGGCATGCCTACCTATATACCTGCGACACCTTATGGTATAAAGAAGCTGTTGGACAGGAGCAATATAGAAACGGAAGGAAAACATTGCGTTGTGCTTGGAAGAAGCAATATTGTCGGTACACCAATGGCAATACTTATGAGTCGCAATTCTTCAAAGGCCAATTGTACGGTTACCCTTTGTCATTCCAAAACACGTAATCTGAAGGAAATTTGCCGGAGTGCCGACATTCTTATAGTTGCCATAGGAAAACCTGAGTTCGTTACTGCCGACATGGTGAAGGAAGGAGCGGTGGTGATAGACGTTGGTATACATAGGGTAAAAGCCGAAAATGAGAAAGGTTACAGAATAATAGGAGATGTAAAGTTTGACGAGGTGGCTCCGAAATGTAGCGCCATAACTCCTGTACCTGGAGGAGTAGGTCCAATGACAATAGTGGCTTTATTGGATAATACACTTAAAGCTTACAAACACGAGATTTACTCAGAATGACGGATATTTGACCGCCTATATGTCAAAGGCATGCTTTCAACGAAAGCATGCCTTTATTGTAAAAAATAAGAGCGTTACTTTATAGTAACGCTCTTGTCTTGTGACCACGGCAGGATTCAAACCTGCAACCTTTTGATCCGTAGTCAAACGCTCTATTCAGTTGAGCTACGCGGCCGATTGCGGATGCAAAGATACCACCTTTTTTGCAACCTGCAAATTTTTTTCATTCAAATTTTCATGTCTTATTTTGAAGCAATGTAGTAATATTCCTCATTCGTTTCAAAACAGTTCACGAATCTTTCCAAAGTGAAAGGCATTTCTGATTTGATAAAAGCATTCAGAGTGAAAATTTTCAGACCTATGGTGTTTGTGATATAATTAAATATGTCTTCCGGTCTTGTACCATAAAAGTCGCTTGCCCCCTTACCACATTCAAATAGGACAGTTGGCATGTTTGTTTTAAGCAGGTGTTCGGCTCCTTTCAATACACCGAACTCTCCTCCTTCAACGTCTATTTTTATGAAATCTATTCTGGTGTCTCCAATTATCTGATCCAAAGTCCTTTCTTCGACTATTATTTGTTCGATATTGGGATGTTTAATGTCGTAGTGTCTTTGTTTTATACCGCTGTAAGCAGGCGCATTCTTTACAAGGTTGAATTCGGTCGTTTTACCCTCACCGCCTTCGTCAGACAGGGCAAAGGGATAGATTGATGCGACATCTCCGTATTCGTTTGACAGGTATTCGTACAGATAGGGGATGGGCTCAAATGCGAAATGCTTTCCTTCCGGAGAATATTTCAGCATCATGTTAAGTATCTCGCCTTTATGTGCTCCTATATCTATACAATTGGAATCCTTTTTAAGATACCGTTTCATTATAAGTCTGGTCAGTCTGTCATATTTCAAGTTCTTTGTCAGGTCTGCATGAAAAAAAATAAATATCTTCCTGATAGTATCCTTTAAATTCATATTTCGTCTTTATGGTTCGATATATTGATAAACCTCCCTGTGAATAATTTCTTTTATAATTTTGAATTCCTCTTTTGAATTTCCAAAGGAACGTGTTGTCATAAGTTTCATTTCAACGCAAGGCATATTATCCGAATATGGAGGTTGGATATAATGATACGGCAACAATGCAAATCCATTTCGTTCGTAAAGTTTTATACGTCTTTGTGCGATGGTATTTGTCGGCAGTTCCACTTCCAAAACAATAGGTTTGATAATATCGGAATGAATTTTGTTCAGTACTTTGGTTCCAATGCCATTTCCTCTTGTTGATGGAGACAATGCGAAATGTTCTGCATAAACGAACTTGTCGAAATTCCAGAAACTCATAATTCCAACGCTATTGTTCTCATTTTGTATGATGTAAAATTCAAAAGGTTTTTCTTCAGCTATTTGTCTTAGCAGCTCAAAAGGCCTTCTTTCTTCAGGGGGAAAACTCTCTGTGTAAACAAATTTTGCAAAGTCTTCTTGAGAGTGGTCCAGTTTAAAATTTTTTTTCGGATACAATTCCAATAATTCAATCATTTGGCAAAATCTTCCAGGTTTTTTAAAATATCGTAAAGAAATTCTCTCGCTCTGAACAGTTTAGCCTTAACCGTACCTATTGGCATATCCAATTCGGATGCTATTTCCTCATATGATTTTTCTTCAAAATATCTTTTTTCTACAAGTACTTTGTAATGAGGCTTCAGCTTTTTTACTACGGCTCTCATCATATCATTTCTCTGTTGCACTATAACGTTGGATTCCGGATCCAAAGCATCGGAAATGACATTTATCCCCACAATTTCTCCTTCAACATTGGTATATAAATTATCTATGGATACTGTTGCAGCACGTTTTTTGCGTATGTGATCTATGCAGTTATTGCTTGCTATTCTGAAAAGCCATGTACTGAACGCATAGTCCGGAGTATAGTTGTCTATTGCTTTGAATGCTTTTCCAAAAGCTTCAATTGTTAGGTCATCTGCTTCAATAGAACTTTTGGTCATTTTCAGAAGCATATAATACAAAGGTTCTCTGTATAGATCCATAAGCGTAGCAAATGCCTTTTGATCACCTTTGTCCCTCGCTCTGCAAACCAGCTCATAATCCCTTAGAGCTTTTTCAGACAAGTTTGGAGCTATTTCCATCATGATTTCCTGCTTAAAAGATTCTTCAATCTCATCAAACTGTTCAAAAACAGAAAATATATTTCAAATAAAGGAGCGTATGGATATAGTCCTTTGACTTCCAAAACCTTACCTGCCTTATAGTATATTATCACCTGCAAAACATATTTTAAAAGTATGAATAAAACGACGTATTGCCATGGAAAATTATTCAAAAGCAAAATTATTATACCTGCAT
Source organism: uncultured Bacteroidales bacterium (assembly GCA_944320415.1). Taxonomy (GTDB): domain Bacteria; phylum Bacteroidota; class Bacteroidia; order Bacteroidales; family P3; genus Onthomorpha. The sequence goes on along the minus strand of CALUHJ010000006.1, from coordinate 57,031 downwards.
AAAAAAGAAAAATGCTCCAAGGTAAAATGGAAAGCAACATTTTGTGGCTTGACTTATAGTATTTAAATGTTGATAATTCCCTTCTTTTTTGAATGAACCATTCTCTGAAAGAATGCTTTGGCGTAGCATGTGTGAAGGAATTTCTGTTCAGGACAACGGCAGTATTTTGCTTGTTTGCTATTTGGTTTACGAACATATCGTCATCCCCTGCCACAACATGGTAATGTTTTGTAAATCCTCCGACTGAATAAAACGATTTTTTTGTATATCCTAGATTTCGGCCGACACCCATATATGGTACGCCACATAATGCAAATCCCATGTAATTCATCGCTTTAGTAACAGTGTCGTACTGAATCAGTTTGTTGAGCAAGGTTTTTTCCGTTTTGTATGCTCCGTAACCAAGCAGGACAGTCTTTTTTGCAGTAAAGCAAGAGGCGAAAGTGCTCAACCATTTATCGTTCAGAACCTCGCATTCCGCACATGTGACGATTATGTGTTCGTATTTGGCAGATTTTATCCCGATTGACAAAGGAAATTTTTTGCCTTTGAACTTGTTTACGTTCACCACAAGATTGACAACCTTGAGATTTGTATATATTTTACTCAAGGCCTTAAGTACGTAAACCGATTCATCTGTTGATGCATCGTTTACAACTATGACTTCGTATTGAGGATAATCCTGTTCAAGCAATGTGACAAGGTTTTGTTTCAGATGGTATTCTTCATTTTTTGCAGCAACGACAACGGATACCGGAGGCAGTTTTTCAGACTCAGTATGCTTTTGCTTTTTTTTGTTTTCATCGCAAAAGGCCACTTTACCGTAAACAAAGAAATAATATAACAATTGCAACATCAGGAAAAACAGGGTGCAAATGCCCGCAACAAGAGTAATCTGTGTAAATTGATATTGTAAGAAATCCATAACCACACTTCAAATTTTACTACAAAAATATCCTTTATTCAAGTTTTAGAATTACCTTTGTAAAAATATTTATGAACTCTCTTTGTGTTGATAACTGACTATGAAATTCAAACTACAAACGGTTGCAAAGGACTGTAAGGCTCGTGCAGGGGAGATAGAAACGGCTCATGGAAAGATACAGACGCCGATATTCATGCCGGTCGGAACGGTTGGTTCGGTTAAGGCGGTGCATTGCAGTGAATTGACTACCCAAATAAAGGCTCAGATAATTTTAGGCAATACGTATCACTTGTATTTGCGTCCCGGACTTGATACCATAAGAATGGCCGGTGGTATTCAGAGGTTTAATTCTTGGAACAGGCCCATGTTGACCGATAGTGGAGGTTTTCAAGTTTATTCTTTGGGAGATAGAAGGAAAATAACGGAGGACGGTTGTGAGTTTCGCTCGCATATAGACGGTTCAAAGCATTTCTTTTCACCTGAAAGAGTGATGGATATTGAAAGAACTATAGGTGCCGATATTATAATGGCATTTGATGAATGTACGCCTTTTCCGTGTGAATATGATTATGCAAAACGTTCTTTGGGACTTACTCATAGGTGGCTTGAACGTTGTGTTTACAGATTTAGGCAGACGGAAGGAATTTACGGATATGAACAAAGTCTTTTTCCGATTGTTCAGGGAAGTGTTTACAAAGACCTTAGAAAAGAATCTTGTAAATATGTGACTTCTTTCGATTGTGACGGAAATGCGATAGGAGGCCTTTCGGTAGGTGAGCCTATCGAACAAATGTATGAGTTGACCGAACTGTGCTGTGAGATGTTGCCTGAGGACAAACCTAGATATCTTATGGGTGTTGGTACTCCGATAAATATTCTTGAGTGTATAAGTCTGGGAATAGACATGTTCGATTGTGTCATGCCTACCCGCAACGGAAGAAATGCGATGCTTTTTACAAGTGAAGGAATAATGAACATGAAAAACAAGAAATGGGAAAATGATTTTTCTCCTTTGGACGAAAATGGAACATCTGAAGTTGACTTGTTGTATTCCAAGGCGTATTTGAGACATCTTTTCATGGCTAAGGAAATCCTTGCTTTACAGATAGCCAGCATTCATAATCTTGCTTTTTATTTGAACCTTGTTACTCAGGCAAGGGAACATATTGTTGCAGGTGATTTTCTCAAATGGAAAAATATGATGGTGGATAAATTGGGCAGAAGACTGTAATGAGCGTCAAGAACAGGAAGTACGGAATACTGAATATTCTGGACATATACATAATAAGGAAGCTTTTGGCTACATTTCTGTTGGCCATAGGTTTAATAATTCTTATAGTAATTATTTTCGACCTTTCCGAAAAATTGGATGATTTCATATACAATCAGGCGCCTGTCAAAGGACTCATATTCGATTATTACTTGAATTTCGTTCCTTATTTCGTGAATCTGTTTGGTCATTTGTTTTTTTTTATTTCTGTTGTTTTTGTATGTTCAAAACTTGCAGCCAGGACGGAAACAGTTGCCGTTTTAAGCAGTGGAATAAGTTTTGCCCGTTTTCTTTGGCCGTTTATTCTTACATCGGTTCTGATAGGATTAAGCAATGTTTGGCTTAGCAATATCGTAATTCCAAAGGTGAACAAACCACGTTTGGAATTTGAAAAGACATATTACCGCAATCCTTATCATAATCAGTTTTATAACATTCACATACAAACCCAGCCTCAAATACAGATATATGTGCAACATTACAACAATCAGACATGTACAGCCTACAAGTTCACACAGGAATTGATAAAAGACAGGCATATTGTCAGGAAAACAAGTGCAGAAAAGATAGTTTACGATTCTTTGTCAAAAGATTGGATAATGTACAATTACCACATAAGAGATATAAACGGCAAAAGGGAAACGGTTACTACGGGAAATGAAAAGCATATAGACATAGGATTGTTGCCGCATGAGTTCAACTTAAACCAGATAAAAACGGAAGTATTGGACTATTCGCAGCTTAACGCAACTATTGAAAGGGAAAAACTGAAGGGTAGTTCGATAGTGGAGGAATTGAAAGTGGAAAAATATCAAAGATTGCTTAATCCGATAGCTTATATTATACTTACGATAATAGGAGTATCGTTATCTTCCCGTAAAACACGTGGAGGTATCGGATTGAGCCTTGCCTTGGGCATAATGCTTGCTTTCAGTCTCATAATGATGATGAAGCTCACCAAGGTGTTTGCCACAAACGGAACATTGCCTCCGGTACTTGCAGTGATTTTACCGCTTGTCATTTACAGTATAATTGCAGGCGTATTGGTATTAAAAGCACCTAAATAAACACTTCTTATCATGATTAATGAAATAATGAGTAAAATAATGCAGAAACGCATACCTCAGATAGAGTACTACATGACTCATCCGGAAGAGGTGCAGAACAATCTGTTGAAAGACTTGATTTATTCTGCAAAGGATACGGTTTGGGGACAATATTACGACTATAAGAGCATTAAGTCATGGAATGATTTTTCTGAAAGAGTGCCTGTGAACGATTATGATTCGCTTCTGCCTTTTTTTACAAGAATAAGGAAAGGAGAGGAGAATGTTTTGTGGGCATCTGAAATCAAATGGTTTTCCAAATCATCGGGAACGACTTCAACAAAGTCAAAATTCATTCCGGTAAGTGAGGAATGTCTTACGGAATGTCACTATAAGGCAGGAAAGGATATGTTGGCCCTTTATTGCAATAATCATCCCGATACAAGACTTTTCTCCGGCATGAATCTTGCCTTGGGTGGTTCACGGCAGGAAAATGAATTGAACAGCACTATATTCTGTGGAGACGTTTCAGCCATAATCATAGACAACCTGCCTTTTTGGGCGGAAATGTACCGTGTTCCGAAAAAGGAAATAGCCCTTTTGCCGGAATGGGAAGACAAATTGAACAAAATGGTGGAATCAGTCATGGAATCCAATGTTGTTAGCCTTTCCGGTGTTCCGTCTTGGATGATGGTACTGCTTAAAAAAATCATTAATACCTCAGGTCGTACAATATCCGATATCTGGCCAAATTTGGAGGTTTATTTTCACGGAGGAGTCAGTTTCATTCCTTACAGAAGCCAGTTCAACGGCATATTGTCCGACAGAATGAGATATATGGAAACATATAATGCTTCTGAGGGTTTCTTCGGATTGCAGGACAGAACGGATTTGGACAGTATGCTTCTGTTGTTGGACAACGGTATTTATTACGAATTTGTTCCTATGGACAGTATAGGGGATTCCAATCCCAAGGCAGTAAACCTTCAGGATGTGGAGGTAGGAAAAAATTATGCCATGCTTATAAGTTCCAATGCCGGTCTTTGGCGTTATATGATAGGGGATACCATACGGTTTACGGAGAAGAAACCTTACAGATTCAAAATAACGGGCAGGACGAAGAACTTCATCAATGCATGTGGAGAGGAAGTGATTGTGGACAATGCAATAAAGGCGATTGAAACCGCTTGCAGACTTACCGATTCAAGCGTGAACGAATATACTGCCGCGCCTTTGTTCGATACGCAAAGGAATACGACTCTGCATCAGTGGCTTATGGAGTTTGAGAAAGAACCGGAGGATATGAATAGATTTACCGAGGTGTTCGACAAGGCTCTTCAGGATGTCAATTCGGATTATGAGGCAAAACGCTACAAGAATTTCGTTTTGCAGATGCCTATTGTACAGAGCGTTCCTCAGGGTACATTTTACAAGTGGCTCAAGTCAAAGGGAAAGCTGGGGGGACAGCACAAGGTACCACGTCTTTCGAACAGCAGGGATTATATTGACGAAATTTTAAAATTACTTGAACAATGACAATAGAGGAAATAGAAAAGGAAATAATTGAAGAGTTTTCGGCATTTGAAGATTGGATGGACAAGTACAGCTATCTGATAGAATTGGGAAATGATTGTCCTGAGATAGACCCCAAGGACAAGACGGAGAACAATCTGATTAAGGGATGCCAGTCAAGGGTATGGATATCGGCAAGGATGAAGGACGGACTTATGGACATAACGGCAGACAGCGATGCTGTAATCACCAAGGGAATAATAAGTCTTCTTTTGAGGGTGTTCAATCATCAGAAACCGGAAGATGTATACAATGCAAACCTTGACTTTATAGATGCAATAGGTTTGAAGTCACATCTTTCGCCTACACGTTCGAACGGTTTGTTGAGCATGATAAAACAGATAAAGCTTTACGCATTGGCATTCAGTACCCAAAACAAAGGATAAATATTATGGATGTGAACAAAGAAATATTGAAAGATCGTATCATTCAGGTTCTAAAAACGATTTACGATCCGGAAATACCGGTGAATATATATGAATTGGGACTTGTTTACAACATAGACATAAACGATGACAACGATGTGCTTGTTCTTATGACCCTTACTGCACCAAACTGTCCGGTGGCCGAAAGCCTGCCGCTGGAGGTGGAGGAAGCTGTGAAGCATACCGAAGGAGTGAACAACGTACAGATACAACTGACGTTTGAACCTGCGTGGACAATGGACAGACTGAGCGATGAAGCAAAACTCGAACTCGGCCTCTTATAGCGGAGTCTGGAAAAAACTGCTGAAAGACCCTGTCGGTTGCGTGTCTCTGCTGCTGATAGGTTTGTTTTCCGTCATGGCTGTCGGAGCTTATTTCATAAGTCCCGATTCTACGCCTTATGCCAATGAACAGCACCTTGAAATAGCAGTGAAAAAACCGGGATTCGAGATAGAAATGCTGGAAATACGCGATCCTTCGGTTGAAAAGACATCTTTTTTCAGACGATTGCTTTATGGTGCTCCTTCTCAATACGTATCTACGCCCGTATACAGACATTGGAAACAAAACGGCAGGGAATACTTCGAAACATACACGGGAGACAATCCCAATGACGGAGATATAATATCATTGTCAGAACAGGACGATTACAGGATAAGCAAACGTCATTACATATTAGGTACGGACCGTTACGGTCGTTGTCTTTTTTCACAGTTGGTCGTCGGAACAAGGGTTTCTCTGTCGGTGGGGTTGATATCCATCCTCATATCGATAGTCATAGGAGTGACTCTCGGAGCTGTTGCGGCCTATTACGGCAAATGGGTTGACAACGTGATAATGTGGCTGATAAATGTTGTATGGTCCATTCCTACTATATTGCTTGTCGTTGCCATCACCTTCGCCTTGGGAAAAGGTTTCTGGCAGGTCTTTGTCGCAGTCGGTCTTACGATGTGGGTGGATATAGCCCGACTGGTTCGTGGACAGGTCAAAAGCATAAAGGAAAAGGAATTCGTTGAAGCTGCAAGAGCTCTCGGATACAGCGACCGCAGGATAATAATAAGACAAATTCTTCCCAATGTTGTAGGACCTATAACGGTTGTAGCTGCTTCCAATTTCGCAACGGCCATATTGCAGGAGGCCGGTCTTAGTTTTCTCGGACTGGGAGTGCAACCGCCAATGCCTTCATGGGGCAGTATAATAAAGGAAAACTACGGATATATAATACTTGATGCCGCCTATATGGCCATAACACCAGGCATAGCCATAATGTTGCTTGTGCTGTCCTTCATTGCTCTCGGCAGCGGATTGAGAAAAGCCATGGACGTAAGGAACTGACAAAAATAAAAGGTCCGAAAACCGTTTGGTGTTTTCGGACCTTGTTTGTCTTATTTGTTCTTGAGATATTCGTCTATGCTTTTGGCGGCCTTTTTTCCGGCACCCATGGCAAGAATGACTGTTGCTGCTCCTATTACGGCGTCACCGCCTGCAAATATGCCCTTTCTTGATGTCGCGGCCTTCTCATCCGTAAGTATTCCTCCCCAATCCGTAGAGGACAGTCCTTGCGTAGTATCCGTTATCAGCTTGTTCGGAGCCGTTCCAAGTGCCATTACAACACAGTCCGCCTCCAGTTCGTGTTCGCTACCTTTGACCTCTACAGGGCTTCTTCTGCCGCTCGCATCGGGTTCCCCCAGTTCCATTCTTACGCATTTTACAGCCTTTACCCAACCTTTTTCATCGCCTGTTATTTCCACAGGATTGGTCATGAAGTGAAATTCAATGCCTTCTTCTTTTGCATGATGAACCTCCTCCATTCTTGCAGGCATCTCCGTCTTGCTGCGTCTGTAAACCACGTGAACCTCCGCACCGAGACGTCTTGCAGTGCGCGCCGCATCCATTGCCACGTTTCCGCCTCCTACAACTATGGTTACCTTGCCAGGATATATAGGTGTGTCGTAGTCGTCCCTGTATGCCTTCATAAGGTTTGAGCGTGTAAGCAGTTCATTTGCGGAAATGACTCCGTTGAGGTTTTTCCCCGGAATGTTCATGAACTTGGGCAGTCCTGCCCCTGAGGCTATGTAAACGGCCTGAAAGCCTTCCTTGTCAAACAGTTCGTCTATCGTTATGCTCCGGCCTATTATCACGTCGTTTATTATCTTCACTCCGAGTTTCTTGACGTTCTCCACCTCCGCCTTTACAACCTTTTCCTTAGGCAACCTGAACTCGGGAATGCCATATACCAATACTCCGCCCGACTGATGCAATGCCTCGAATATCGTTACATCATATCCCATTTTTGCAAGGTCGCCTGCACAAGTCAGACCGCTCGGTCCCGCTCCAACAACGGCTACCTTCATGCCGTTGGAAGGGGCCGTGTCCGTAAAGTTCAGCTTTACCTCTCTTGCCCAGTCGGCTATGAATCTTTCCAATTTGCCTACTGCTATCGGGTCTCCCTTTTTGCCCAATATACAGCTGCCTTCACATTGTGTTTCCTGCGGACAGACCCTACCGCATACCGCAGGCAGAGCAGAGGAAGAGGATATGATTTTGTAGGCCTGTGCAAAGTTGCCCTCCTTTATTTCCTTAATGAATGCAGGTATGTTTATGGATACCGGACACGAACCTACACAGCCCGGGTTCTTGCATTGCAGACATCTGTCCGCCTCCTCCATTGCCTCCTCGGCCGTATAACCGTAGCATACCTCGTCGAAGTTCGTTACCCTTATCACCGCATCCTGCTCCCTTACCGGAACTCGTCTGCGCTTTATGGCATGGTTGACTGCCGAGGTAAGATTGCATTTGTGTCCGTTGCTGTCGGTGGCTATTTCGTGGTCCTTGTATCTCGACTGTCTCATTATGGCTTCGTCAAAGTCCACAAGATGGGCATCGAATTCCGGTCCGTCGACGCATGTGAACCTTGTCTTGCCGTCTATCGTCACCCTGCACGCTCCGCACATGCCCGTACCGTCAACCATCAGGGAGTTTAGGCTCACCGTGGTCTTTATGCCCAGCTGCTTGGTCAGTATGGATACGAACTTCATCATTATCATCGGGCCTATTGCTACAATCTCGTCGTATTCCTTCTTATCCTCTTCAACCAGTTTCTTCAAGCAGTCCGTAACCATTCCTTTCATTCCGTAGGAACCGTCATCGGTACATACGTATGTGTTGTCTGCCACTTGTCTTACCTGCTCCTCAAGTATCAGCGTGCTTTTTGATTTCGTTCCTATTATCACATCGGCCTTCATTCCGTGAGCCTTTGCCCATTTGACCTGAGGATATACGGGTGCTATGCCGACACCTCCGCCTATGAACAGAATGCGTCTGTCCTTCCTTTCATTTTCGCTCAGGTGCGTCATCTCCGACTCCCTGCCCAACGGTCCGACAATGTCCTTGAACCTGTTTCCTTCGCCCAGCTTTGACATTTTCTCGGTGGATTTGCCCACAATCTGGAATACAAGCGTAACAGTACCTTTTTCCCTGTCATAATCGCATATTGTCAAAGGAACTCTTTCACCTTTCTCGTCAATGATAACTATGACGAACTGACCGGGTTGCGCCGCCCTTGCAACCCAATGGGCATTTACCTCCATAAGGAAGATGTTGCCCGTCAACTGTTCTTTTCTTCTTATTTCAAACATATCTCTATTTTTCAAACCTCAATTTTTCAAACATGCGCATATCCTCTTCGCCAAGTGCAAGCTCTACCTTCAATTTCAGTTCCGTCGGCTTTGACAGCACAATCAACAGCAGCGATATGACACTGAAAATCATGTAACTTATCTGTCCGCTTGCTATAACCCCTATGATGGCTATGAAATTGACCATTCCGTAAAACAGAAACCTTTTTATTAGCAAGGCCCTGTATCGTTCCAGTTTTTTCGGCAGTTCTTTCCCCTTGAGTTTCTGCAGTTTTCTTCTTGTGCCTTTGCCTGCAAGAAAAACGCATACGACCATCAGCAACATAAGCGCGTAGGACAATATGATGTTGTTTCTTCCTTCGGTCACCGATTCAATGCCCGCTAAGAAATAATAGCCGATAACGGCCATGTCAAGCAGAATCAGTGAAATCATAACGGCTTTCCACGATTTGTTCAACAGTCCCATGTAAGTCTTCATACCTTTATGCGAAAATTAAAAAAATATCCTGCAAAGGTAATCATTTAAATGATAAAACGTAGTTTTTCGATGTTGAAATGAATTCAGAAGACATTTTTTTGTTTTCAGAAAAGAAAAAAACGGATTCAGAAAAGGATTCCGCTCTTTTCAGAATCCGTCCGGACACAATCCTTATGCGATTCGGTCATTGTTTTGCATTTGGTATAAAAGTCGTATATTTGCCGGTTGTAAGAAAAGAAACAAATTAACAGTTGGATTATGAAGAAAACTTTAATGACATTGGCTATGGCAATGACTACGACATTGCTTGCGGGTCAGATTACACCGCAAGAGGCTGCCAAGATAAAGGCAGAGAATCCTTTGGTGAGGGAATGGAATACACCGTTCCAGACACCTCCGTTTGACAGTATAAGGACGGAGGACTATGAACCGGCCATTCTTTATGCGATTGAAGAGGCCAAGAAAGAAGTTAACGCCATTATCGTCAACAGGGCCATGCCCGGTTTTGAGAATACGATAGTTGCGTTGGAAAGAGCGGGCGGGCTTTTGAACAGAGTGTTGGGTGTATTCTTCAACATAAACGAATGCAATACCTCCGAGCAGTTGCAGAAGATTGCCGAGGACATAACGCCTGCCTTGAGTGCTTACAGCAATGATTTGAGTATGAATCCGTTGCTTTTCAGCAAGGTGAAGCAGGTTTATGACATGAGGGACGATATCCCATTGACGGCGGAGCAACGCATGTTGCTGGACAAGACATACAAGAGTTTCATACGTTCGGGAGCATTGCTCGAAGGTGCGGAAAAGGAGGAATTCCGTAAGATTTCTGAAGAGTTGAGTCTTTTGTCCATAAAGTACAACAGGAACGTATTGACGGAACAGAATGCCTATACCTTGAACGTGAGAAACAAGAAGGACTTGGCAGGATTGCCGAAATATGCGATAGATGCGGCAAGGGAAGAGGCCAAGGCAAGGGGAGAGAAGGGCTGGACGTTTACATTGCAGTATCCTTCCTTCGGACCGTTCATGATGTATGCCGAGAACAGGGATTTGAGAGAGCAGATGTGGAGGGCTTATAACTCTGTTGCAAACCACAACAACGATAATGACAACAAGGAAATAGCAAGAAGGATAGCCAACCTTCGATTGAGAATGGCCCAATTGCTCGGTTATTCTTCCTATGCGGAATACGCCTTGGAGGAGAGAATGGCACAGAATCCTGCAACTGTGGACAAGTTCCTTGCTGACTTGCTTGAGGCATCCATGCCTTTTGCAAAGAAGGATTTGGCACAGGTTCAGGAGTATGCGAACAAGAACGGCTTTGTGGGAGATTTGCAGAGATGGGATTTTTCCTATTGGAGCGAAAGGCTTAAGAACGAGAAATATGCCATGGATCCCGAGATGATGAAGCCTTATTTTCAGTTGGAGAATGTAAAACGCGGTATTTTTGCCTTGGCGGACACTCTTTACGGATTGAAATTCGTTGAAAACGACAAGATACAGAAGTATCATCCTGATGTTATGGTCTATGAGGTTTACGACAAGAGCAACGGCAAGTTCATGGCTGTTGTCTACATGGACTTTTTCCCAAGGGAGAGCAAGCGTTCTGGAGCATGGATGACTTCTTTCAGGGATGAGTACAAGACGGCTGACGGCAAGGAAGTAAGACCTTTGATTCAGATGGTATGCAACTTTACGAAGCCTACGAAAAAGGAGCCTTCCCTTTTGACTTTTGATGAGGTTAATACCTTCCTTCACGAATTCGGACACTGCTTGCACGGCATCCTTGCGGAGGGAACCTATTCTTCGGTTACCGGAACATCGGTTTACAGGGACTTTGTCGAACTGCCTTCGCAGATAATGGAGAACTTCGCGACAGAAAAGCAGTTCCTGGACATGTTTGCCGTACATTACAAGACGGGAGAGAAGATACCTCAGGAACTGATTGACAAGTTGACCGATTCGGAAAAGTATCTTGCAGGATGGCTTTCGGTACGTCAGTTGTTCCTCGGCATGATAGATATGCAGTGGCACACGATAACTGAACCTTATGAAGGAGATGTAATAGCACTTGAGGACAAGGTAAGCCAAAAGGCGGAATTGTTGCCTAAGGTTGACGGAGCGTTGATGTCCACTTCGTTCGGACACATATTCTCCGGCGGATATGCCGCAGGTTATTACGGATACAAATGGGCGGAGGTGTTGGATGCCGACGCTTTCTCCCTGTTCCAGGAAAAGGGAATATTCAACAAGGAAGTTTCCACTTCGTTCCGCAACAACATACTTTCCAAAGGCGGCAAGAAACACCCTATGGAATTGTATAAGGCCTTCAGGGGACACGAACCAACCAATGAGGCGTTATTGAGAAGAAGCGGATTCATCAAATAAAATGATAATGCATAACAATTATGAGTGGTGCGGGTTGATACGCACCACTTTTTTAATATGGTGATTGAAATATATGAAGATAGTTGCTGTTGAACCGATAGGAATAAGCGAAAGCCTCGCAGAGAGATTGCAGGCGGAATATTTGTCGAAAGGACATGAATTCAAGGTATATTTCGACAGAAGGGAAGAAGGAGAGGTGCTGGCCGAACGCATGAACGATGCCGATATAGTCATTGTCTCAAACATAGCCCTTGGTAGGGATGTGTTAAGCCGTTGCAAGAGGTTGAAGATGATAGATGTGGCCTTTACGGGTATAGATCACATAGACCTGGACTATTGCAGGGAACATGGAATAAGGATAATGAATGCGTCGGGTTATGCCACCGTTGCGGTTTCGGAACTGGCTGTCGGCATGATGATAGATCTTTACAGACGGATGACGTACTTTGATTCCAAAACAAGAGTGTACGGCACGCGTCAAGGCATATTGGGAATGGAATTGAGAGGCAAGCGTGCAGGCTTGGTCGGAACGGGGGCCATAGGTCTTGCAACGGCTGGTTTGCTCAAGGCGTTTGGATGTGAATTGACGGCGTATTCACGTAGCAGAAGGCAGGAGGCGGAAGATATGGGCATAAGATACGTTTCTTTGGAGGAGTTGATGAGAGAGTCGGACATTATCAGCCTTCATGTTCCGCTTACGGAGGACACCAAAGGTATGATAAGCCGTAAGATGCTTTCGTTATGTAAGCCGGAAGCCATATTGGTAAATACTGCAAGAGGTTCGGTCGTTGACAATACGGCTTTGGCCGAGGCTTTGAATGAAGGCAGGCTTGCCGGTGCGGCGATTGACGTGTACGAAAAGGAACCGCCTTTGGAAGAGGGTCATCCGTTGCTCGGAGCGAAGAATGTCTTGCTTTTGCCTCATGTTGCCTATGCCACAAGAGAATCGTTTGACAAGAGAATAAACATAGTTTTGGATAATCTTAACGGATATTTGCTTGGAGAAAAGTAAAAAAATATTTACTTTGCAAATATATTGATTTAAAAACGTTGTAATTATGGGAGAACAATTAAAAACGGTTCCGAACGCTGTTGCATCTTTGGTTTTTGGTATCTGTTCCATTGTGTTCAGTTGTTTTTTTGTCGGATTGATTTGTGGAATAATAGGATTGGTACTTGCCAACAAAGGAATTAAATGTTATAATTTGTCACCCGAACAATACATGGGTAATGGAATGCTCAATGCAGGACGTATTCTGTCGATAATAGGCATTGTGTTGAATGGTGTTTACATTTTGTATGTAATTTTGTATGTAATATTCATAGGTGTAATTGTCGGAGGCGGTCTGCTTGTGAGTGATATTTTGCAGCAATAGTCATGCTTGATTTCTTTGAACGGCATTTGTTGCCTTGTGCGTACAAGCAACTGTTCGATATATCATGTCCGTTGTGTGGCTCGCAACGGGCATTTGTATTTTTATTCAATGGAGATTTTTCCCTTGCCTTGAGGATGTTTCCTCCGTTGATTGTGTGGATTGTTTCTATAATTGTACTGTTGCTTGACAGGTTTGTGTTTCATAGAACACACTACAAAACCTTGCTTGTGTCAAATCTGATAGCTCTGTTATTGAATATGTTGTATCAGAATTTTTTCTCAGAATGTTTTTTAAGATAGTGATTCTTTCAGGAAGTTCTCGAATTGATACGAATATGATTCACCGATAGGGAGCAGTTCCTTGCAGCCTTTCAGTTTCAATTGTGTTTTGCTGAATTTCTCTATCTTGTCTTTGGCTACGATGTATGAGCGGTGTATTCTCAAAAAAGAATCCTCGGGTAACAACTCCCTTAACGTCTTGAGATTTGTACGGGAAATGATACAGCTTTCTTTGTTGCGGTATATTTCGCAGTAGTTGCCTAAAGCCTTGACGTAAAGAATGTCTTTCATGTATATGTTAACATTGTTGTACTGTTGTTTTACGACCAGTATTTTTGACGATGATGCCTTACGGTTGTTTATCCTTCTTATAGCCTTGTCAATAGCTATTTCGAAACGTTCGTATGCAAAAGGCTTGTGCAGAAAATCCACGGCATCAAGGTTGAATCCTTCAAGAGCATATTGTGCATGTGCCGTTGTGAAAATAAGACAGCATTCCTCGGGCAGTTCTTCAGCTATGTCAAGACCGTTCACACCGTTCATCTCTATGTCCAAAAATACAAGATCCGGCTTTTCTGCCTTTATCTTTTCCATTCCGATATTGGGTTCGCTATATGTGCTGAGGCTTATACCTTTTTTCCTTGCACAGAAACTCTCTATGACTAACAAGGCCATCGGTTCATCGTCTATTGCTATACAGCTTATCGTATTCATTGCAGTCTGAGGGTTAAATGTGTATTGAATATGTTGTCCTTTTCTGTCGTTTTAAGGTCGAATCTTCCGGGATACAGCAATTCCAGTCTTTTACGGCAGTTGGCAATGCCTATGCCTGAAACATTGTTTTCTTTTCGGTGTATTATGTTGTTTTGTGTGGAGAAATCCAGAACCCCATTGCAAAGCTTTATTGTTATGCATATAATGCAGTCCTTCTCGGATGAAGTGCCGTATTTGAAAGCGTTCTCTATGAATGTTATCAGTATCATTGGAGGAACGGGAGCCTGTTGGTCATCTGTTTCAATGTCAAGATTTACCTTTGTGTGCCTGTTCAGTCTTAGCGACTGCAGGTCTACATACTGACGGATGTATTCTATTTCTTTTTTTATCGGTATTGTTTCGGATTCTGTGTGTTCATACATATAACGCAGAATGTTGGAGAATTTTACGAAAGCCGATTCTGTTTTGTCTGAGCCGGATAGAACGAGGGCGTATATTGTATTTAGCGTGTTGAATAGGAAGTGCGGGTTGATTTGAGCCTTGTACAGAGCCAGTTCTGCCTTGTCTTTTTCTGCAGCTATTTCATGTTTCAGAAGAATTTGTCGGAACAGTTCGAAAGTCAGTTCTATTGCAATGGCAAATCCTGTGACGATAAGGAAAAAAAACCAGATGATCTGAGTTCTTATCCTTAGACGTGCCTCTATTATTTTTTCATCGGTCAATGTGTCGGAAGGTAATGGGAAACGAGTGAGAAGGTGTGTCAATACAATTAACGCAAGTATCAGAATTATGATATTTGCGTATTTTTTGTTCATCAAAAGTTTTGGTATGTTTACCGTTCTATAAACGAAATAAAGGAAATAAACATATATGACAATAGTGACAAGAAATGCCGATTCGTGTACGATAAGTTTATTGACAGGCAGCGTCATTATGACAAGCGGCATTATTACCAGACAGAACAGAAGATCGACATATAGTGCGATGCGGTTTTTTTTCAGATTAAATTTCATGGTAGCAAAGTTAATATATTTTGACGTATGATTTTATTTTCGTCACCACTTTTCTTCTTTTCGTCACCACAAATGCAATATACATGTTTTCTTTGACGTACTTTAGGCGTTAAAACAAGCATTGTAAAAGATGGATAATAAATGGAAATTGGTTATGAATAAAAAAAGAAGTATTTGCATAGCCTTGGGATGTATGCTTATGTTCTATTCCTGCGGAGATAAAAAGCAGGAGGTATTGGGAGAAAAATACAAGACAATTAGAGTAACGACAAATGACAAGGTGTTGCAGACGGATTATCCTGTTACCCTCAAGGGTAGACAGGCGGTGGAGGTCCGTCCTCAGGTTAGTGGGGTTATTACGCGTGTATGTATCAATGAAGGTGATTTGGTACGCAAGGGTCAGTTGCTTTTTGTGATAGATCAGGTACCTTATAAGGCTGCTCTTCAGACGGCTCAGGCCAATTTGAGGAGTGCACAGGCCAAGTTGCAGACAGCCAAACTTAATGCCCAAAGTCGTGAGCAACTTTACAAGGAAAAGGTTGTTTCGGATTTTGACCGTCAGACTGCAAATAATCAGTTGCTTGAGGCTGAAGCTGCAGTTGCACAAGCCAACGCAGAGGTTACAAGGGCAAAAAACGATTTGTCATATACGGAGGTTAAGAGTCCTGTGGATGGTGTTGCGAGTATGATTCCTTATAGAGTAGGAGCTCTTGTTAACAGCAGTATCACCGAACCTTTGGTCACGGTTTCGGATGATGATCAGATTTATGCTTATTTTTCCATGACAGAAAGTCAAATCATAGATCTTATACAACAATATGGTTCATTGGAAGAGGTCAAGAAGAAAATGCCTGCTGTCACTTTGACGATGAGTAATGGGAAACAGTACATGGAAGAAGGACGCATAGATGCGATAAGCGGTATAGTGGATAAGGGAACGGGAGCGGTGTCATTACGGGCCAGTTTCCCGAATAAGTCCCATATATTGCGTAACGGAGGTACTGGAAAAATATCGGTGCCTACCACCCACAACAACAGCATAGTCATTCCGAAAACCGCAACATATGAATTGCAGAATCGTGTGTTTGCATGGAAGGTTGTAAATGGTAAGACTCAATCTGCACCGCTTACGGTTTATAAATACGATGATGGACAAAGCTATATAGTATTGTCAGGACTTAATGAAGGAGATGTGATAATTGCGGACGGAGCAGGACTGATGAGGGAAGGGATGGTTGTTGACACGACTCATGTTTCCAAATAATTGTAAAACGATATGAAAATAAGAACATTTATAGATCGTCCCATATTGGCAGGTGTCATATCTGTACTTATTCTTATATTGGGACTTATAGGACTTTCACGCTTGCCTATTGAACAGTTTCCCGAAATTGCACCTCCTACAGTAAGCGTATCGGCCAATTATACTGGAGCCAATGCGGAGACTGTTATGAAAAGTGTTGTAGTTCCTCTTGAGGAAGCGTTGAATGGTGTGGAAAACATGATGTATATGACATCTACCGCTACCAATAGCGGTTCGGCACGTATCAATATTTATTTCAGACAGGGTACTGACCCAGATATGGCAACGGTTAACGTGCAGAACCGTATAGCAACCGCACAGGGAGTATTGCCTGCGGAGGTTACACGAAGCGGTGTAACGGTACGAAAAAGACAGACCAGTAATATAAAGGCTTTGGCCGTTTACAGTCCGGATAATTCCTTTGATGAGGAATTTCTTGCAAATTACATGAAAATAAACATAGAGCCTCGTTTGTCGCGTATTGCCGGTGTGGGAGAGGTTAATGTACTTGGTTATGATTATTCTATGCGTATATGGCTTGATCCCAATAAAATGCAGCAATACGGGTTGATGCCTTCGGATATTACGGCCGTATTGGGAGAACAGAATGTTGAAGCGGCTACCGGTACTTTGGGAGCGGAATCTCAAAATACTTTTCAGTACGTACTTAAATATCGCGGACGTTATGAAAAGGAAACGGATTATGAAAATCTTGTGGTAAAGTCTTTACCTAATGGTGAAGTATTGCGAATAAAGGATGTAGCGACAATAGAACTTGGAGCTATGGGTTATGGTTTTATAGGCGAGGTGAAAGGACATCCTGGTTGCAACATAATGATTTCACAAACATCAGGTTCTAATGCAAATCAGATTATCAAGGATATAGATCGTGAAGTAGAGGAAATATCCAAGACTTTGCCTAAAGGCATGGAAATAGTTGATTTGATGAGTACCAAGGATTTTCTGGATGCATCCATCAAAAATGTTGTCAAAACTCTTATAGAGGCGATAATATTGGTTGTATTGGTGGTTTATGTGTTTTTGCAGAGTTTTCGCTCAACCTTTATTCCAGCACTGTCAATAATCGTATCGCTTATAGGCACATTCGCATTTCTTTTGCTTGTAGGCTTTAGCTTGAACATGCTGACATTATTTGCTTTGGTACTGGTGATAGGTACTGTCGTGGATGATGCCATTGTGGTTGTCGAAGCGGTACAAGCCAAGTTTGATGAGGGATACACGTCAGCTTATGATGCGACTGTCGATGCCATGGACGGAATTACCTCGGCCTTGGTCACTACCACGCTCGTATTTATGGCTGTGTTCATACCGGTTAGTTTCATAGGAGGTACCACAGGTACATTCTATACTCAGTTCGGTTTGACAATGGCAGCAGCAGTAGCCATATCCTTGCTTAATGCATTGACGTTGAGTCCAGCTCTTTGTGCCTTGATAATGACACCTCACCAAACGGCAATTGATGGTGGAAAGTTGAGCTTTTCTTCCCGTTTTCACATGGCTTTCGATGCTGTTTTTCACAGACTTGTATTGAAATACAAGGGGGGAGTATTGTTTATGTTGAAACGTAAATGGCTCGCGATAGTATTGCTTGTAATAGCAGGAGGAGGGCTTATATTGCTTATAACTACAACAAAGACAGGTCTTGTTCCGAATGAGGATATGGGTACGGTTTTTGTAGATGTGCGCACTTCACCGGGCAACAGTATCAATGAAACTAAAAAGGTAATGGACCAGATAGACAGTTGTCTGAAGACGATACCTCAGATAAGGGTTTATTCAAATATTACGGGTAATTCCATGATGAGCGGACAGGGTGCATCTAACGGTATGTTTATAGTAAAGTTGAAGGATTGGAGTGAACGTAAGGGTAAGAATGATTCGCAACAGGATGTTATAGACGAGATACATCGTCGTACAGCCTTTATTTCCAGCGCAGACATCATGGCTTTTGCTCCTCCAATGATTCCTGGTTACGGTATAAACAACGGTTTTGAGCTTATTGTTCAGGATAAGAAGGGAGGAAGTACGGAAGATTTGCTTGTCTATACACGCAAGTTGATAGAAGAACTTAAAAAACGTCCTGAAATAGGTCGTGCCACAACTTCCTTTGATACCAAGTTCCCTCAGTATCTTGTAGAAGTTGATGCAGCATTGTGCAAGCGCAACGGTGTATCGCCTTCAGATGTGTTGAGCACTCTTTCGGGGTATGTAGGAGGAGTGTACGCTTCCAATATGAACAGGTTCTCCAAACTTTACAGGGTTATGATTCAGGCTTCGCCGGAGTTTCGTCTAGATACCGAATCTTTGAACAACATGTATGTACGTAACAGCTCCGGAGAAATGAGCCCTATAAGCCAATATTTGAAACTTACAAGAGTGTATGGTTCGGAGATATTGAACAGGTTCAATTTGTTCTCTTCCATTACGGTCAACGGTGCTGCTGCCCAGGGATACAGTTCCGGACAGGCCATAGATGCCGTCAGGGAAGTTGCTGCAGACGTATTGCCTTCCGGTTACGGTTACGAATTCGGAGGAATGTCGCGTGAGGAGGCCGGTACCGGCAACACCACGACAGTCGTATTCATAATATGCGTGGTGTTTATATATCTTATACTGTGTGCCTTGTACGAAAGTTTGTTCGTTCCTTTGGCTGTGATACTTTCGGTTCCTTTCGGATTGGCAGGCAGTTTCTTATTTGCCAAGATGTTTGGATTGGAAAACAATATTTATTTACAGATAGGTCTTATAATGCTTATCGGTTTGCTTTCCAAGACAGCCATATTGCTTACCGAATACGCCTCGGAGCGAAGACGTCAGGGAATGACTATAATGCAGGCAGCCATTTCTGCCGCGCAGGTACGTTTGCGTCCTATATTGATGACATCCTTCACCATGATTTTCGGAATGTTGCCTATGATGTTTTCGACAGGTGTGGGAGCCAACGGAAATACCTCAATCGGCGTGGGTACAGTAGGCGGAATGCTCATAGGAACGATAGCGTTGCTGTTCATAGTGCCGCCTTTGTTCATGATATTCCAATACATACAGGAAAAGGTTATGCCTGAACGCAAAAGAGGTTTGAATAACGATAAGAGAGAATTGTCAGAAAAAAAATAAAGACTATGAATATGAAAAAGATATTGCCGTGTCTGTTCATCGTATTTGGCATAAGTTCCTGTAACATATACAAGTCGTACGAACGTCCCGACATGGAGGTTTCGGACGACCTTTACAGACAGGCGTCCGTACAGGAGGACACGGTGTCGCTTGCAATGCTTTCTTGGAGGGAATTGTTCACCGATGAGAATCTGCAGGCTTTGATAGATACCGGACTGAAGAACAATACGGATCTTGAAATAGCGCGTCTGAAGGTTAAGGAAGCTGAAGCTCTTCTGCTTTCGTCAAAATTGGCTTATGTTCCGTCCTTGTCCTTAAATGCACAGGGAACACTCAACAGCGTGGGAGGAGCGGCACCGTCCAAGTCTTATGAGTTGGCGGCTTCTTCCGAATGGGAAATAGACATATTCGGCAAGTTGCTCAACGCCAAACGCGGAGCCAAGGCGGCCGTGGAACAGAGCGAAGCATACCGTCAGGCCGTGCAGACGCAGTTGGTTGCAACCATAGCCAACAGCTATTACACCCTGCTCATGCAGGATGAACAGCTAAGGATAATGCGCCGTACAGCCGAGACATGGGAGGATAATGTAAGGGTTATGAAAGCCATGAAGGATGCCGGGCAGACCACAGAGATGGCAGTGGCTCAGGTTGAGGCAAACAGATTGTCGGTTGAGGCGTCGATAGTTTCGACCGAAAGACAGATAAATGAAATAGAGAACTCTCTTTCCGTACTGTTGGGCTTGTCTCCGCAGCAGATAAAGCGTTCTACGCTTGATGCACAGAGCTTTCCTGATACTCTTTCGACAGGAGTTCCGTTGCAGTTGCTGAGCAGACGTCCCGACGTAAAGCAGGCTGAGCAGGCTTTGGCCGTTGCTTACTATGCCACCAATCAGGCCCGTTCCGCATTTTACCCGAGCATAACTCTGGGAGGAAGTGCTGGTTGGTCGGACGGTTCCGGTGCGGCGATAAGCAATCCTGGCGACTGGTTGTTCTCTGCGGTCGGTTCCCTTGTACAGCCTTTGTTCAATAGGGGTAAGAACATTGCCAATCTGGAGATAGCCAAGGCACAACAGCAGGAAGCTCTCTTGAGTTTCAAACAAAGTCTTCTTAATGCCGGTGCAGAGGTTAACGATGCCTTGATGCAGTGGCAGTCGGCCCGCAAGCGGATAGAATTGGACAAGCAGCAGACCGAGGCTTTGGAGTCGGCATTGCGCAGTTCGGAGTTGTTGATGCAGTACAGCTCGCAGAACTATCTGGAGGTAATCACTGCGCGTCAGGCTTTGTTGCAGGCTGAATTGAACATAGTGAACGACAGATTCGACCGCATACAGGGCGTTATAAATCTTTACCATGCCTTGGGCGGAGGATATTAAATAAAATAACGTTCGGACGAACATTTGCCACGAATGGGGACAGTCTCTCTTAGCGAACGGAGTAGCAGACTGTCCTCGTTTCGTATATATTGCTTATCTTTGCAGTGTTTATTGATATTGTGATTTATGAGAAGAATTATAACGGTTGTTTTTATCCTGATTTCAGTCGTGTTTGCAGGTTGTAGCAATACTGAAGAAACAAAGCGGAATGATACTGCGAAGAAAAATGTCGTCATTGAAAACATTATGTCCAGACGTAGCGTGAGAAGTTACAGGCCTGACAAGATAGACTCCGCTTCCATGCATGAAATATTGTGGTGCGGCATAAATGCACCTAACGGACAAGGCAGGGAATCGTGGGAGGTTAGGGTTGTTAATAATCAGAGGTTTATAGAGAACATAGATTCTCTATACAACGAATATGTTTCAAATGTCTTGAAATTGGAAAAGGCCGGACACCATGTGTCATACGGAGCACCTGTCATAGTGTTCATAGCCTATGATACGACATACGACTTGTCTCAGGTTGACTGCGGACTGTTGGGCGAGAACATGATACTGGCTGCAAATGCAATGGGTATAGGTTCCTGTTGTCTTGGCGGCTTGTGTCGCTTTATCAATTCCGAGGATGGTGCCGGGATATTGCAGAAACTCAACCTGCCTTCAACTCACAGATTGTTGTATGCCATAGCTTTCGGTTATCCTGACCAAGTTCCGCAGGCCAAGCCGCGCAATATGGGCAAAGTGCAATTCGTGGGGAATGACAAGGGATAATGAAAATGCAGTTGAATATCTATTTGAACAAAAAAGAGTGTAAATTGAAAGATTTACACTCTTTTTTTTGTTTTTCTTCTTGCGGAAAGAGAGGGATTCGAACCCTCGGTACGGTTACCCGTACAACGGTTTTCGAGACCGTCCCGTTCGGCCACTCCGGCATCTTTCCGAATTCAGTTTGCAAAGGTAGTGTTTTTACATGAATTATGTGCATAATGCCATGGCTTTTTCAGATTAAATCTATAAATTGTTTCCTACCTTATTACGTACTTTTACTTTGTAATATGTCTTATGGAAGTATGATTAATTGTTGTATATTTAAAAAATATATATACCTTTGCAATTGGAATGAGTTGATACATTCCAAAGTGTATTAGAATTTAAGAAGCGTTATGCTTATCTTGTACTTGAAAACGTAGGAAATTTTCAATCTGAATACAAGGATAGCATAGTGGTTCTCACGCTATAGCGTGGGCTGCTATTGTTACATCTGTATTCAGGGTTTCCTACGACCTTCAAGTAAGAGTGTGGCATACAGTTCCACGCTTCGTGGTTTTAACAAAGCCTTGTGGTAACTGAAGGCATAATGGAAATGCTATGAAAAAGATAGTTTTTTTTATCGTCTTATTGACAATTACAATTTTTACATTTGCCCAGAAAGATGTCACTAAATTTATGGGAATTCCTATAGATGGATTCAAGCCTGAAATGATTAAAAAACTTAAAGAAAAAGGATTCGTAAGCTCTACAACCGATAAAGACATTTTAGAAGGAGAATTTAATGGCACACAGGTAAATGTGCATGTAGTAACAAATAACAATAAAGTGTGTCGTATTATGCTATGTGATGCGCATCAAATGGACGAAACTGACATCAAAATTAGATTCAATAAATTATGTCAACAGTTTAAGAACAATTCTAAATATACAAGCCTTGATGATTACACAATTCCAGAAGATGAAGATATATCCTATGAAATGGGTGTAAAGAGTAAAAGATATGAAGCCCTCTTTTATCAAAACCCTGTAATTACAGATTCTTTAGCTATCGCTAATGATATAAAAGAGATTATTCTCCAGAAATATTCTGAAAAAGAATTAGAAAATCCCACAGATGACGTTAAAACAGACATAACAAAAATGGGGTTATCATATGCTATGTATTTGATGTCAAAGAAACCTGTATGGTTTATGATTTCTGAGTTCTATGGGAAATACTATATTACTATGTTCTATGATAATGAATACAACAGAGCTAATGGAGAAGATTTATAACAACCTAAAATAAATACTTGTATGTCAGCATTAAATCAACAAGAATTAGCTATTCACTGTGGAAAAACAACTGATAGCTTTGAAAAATTAAAATCAATTTGTGAAAAGCAAGCTGATGAGTTAAAAACAAAAATAACGTTTTCGACTCAATCTGAAATCGTTGTACCTTTTTGGACTAAAGATTTCCCTGAACTTATCTGTACTGGAATTTTCAGCAAAAACAGTCTTGGAGAAGTTGTATATGAATTAGATTTTTCAGAATCTACTCTTTAAAAAACAACCGATAGAGTTATTGCCTAGGAGCATGAGGAAATATACCAATCACTTCCTTATGCTCCCTTATTTTTTGTCCATATAGAAACAATAGAAGTATAATTCTTAAATAATACAAAAACACCCAGCTTTACATTATTGGGTGTAAAACTGGGTGTTTGTTTTGTAAATTGCTGATTTTCAGCGTTTATTGCGGAGAGGAGGGGATTCGAACCCCTGAAACCTTTTTGGGGTTTACTCGCTTTCCAGGCGGGCCAGTTCAACCACTCCTGCACCTCTCCATAAGAGAGGGAAATCCCGTGTTGTCACAACACCAATTTCCCTCCAAGAAATCGGACACGCAATTCATACGATGCCCGACTCATAAATCATAAATAAAAACACACTTTGCGGAAAGTGAGGGATTCGAACCCCCGGACCCGTGAAGATCAACGGTTTTCAAGACCGCCGCATTCGACCACTCTGCCAACTTTCCGTGTGCAAAGGTACGTCATTTTTTCATTCTGACAAACTATCTGCCCGTTTTTTCTGTTCCTTCACCCTAACTTTTTGTCCGTTAGAACGAAAAAAGTGCTACTTTTGCAGCAAAATTGCAGGTTTAATTTTAATTCGTAATCAAAATGGAAAAGAAGGATTTGCTTAATGAAACCATCAAGCATGTGGACATTAAAAAGATAGACTCCACTGAAATAATAGATGCAATGCGTCAGATGTCCTTTTCGTCAAGAGACACAGCCAACGCAGCCGATATTCTTCAGAGGATGATAAACGACAAGGACTGCTCCATAATCCTTACACTTGCCGGCAGCACATCGGCCGCAGGATGTATGCAGGTCTATGTCGATATGGTCAGAAACAGGATGGTGGACTGCATAGTCTCTACAGGCGCATCCATAATAGACATGGATTTTTTCGAAGCCTTGGGATTCAAGCACTACAAGGGAACGCCTTTCATCGATGACAAGTATTTGAGGAGCAACTACGTGGACAGGATATATGACACATACATAGACGAGGAGGAATTGCAACACTGTGACGCAACCGTCAAGCTTGTGGCTGACTCTCTCGAACCTCGTCCTTACTCTTCAAGGGAGTTCATCTGGGAACTGGGCAAGTGGCTTGCCGCAGGCAACGCCAAGAAAAAGGACTCGCTGATACAGGCCTGCTATGAGAACAACGTGCCTATATTCTGCCCTGCCTTTTCGGACTGTTCCGCAGGATTCGGCCTTGTGATGCATCAGGTGGAAAGACCGGACAGGCACATGAGCATAGATTCCGTGAAGGACTTTCTGGAATTGACCAACATAAAGATCAAGGCCGGCACAACGGGACTGTTCATGGTGGGAGGCGGCACGCCTAAGAACTTCGCGCAGGATACGGTCGTATGTGCCGAGGTGCTGGGTCATCAGGTTGACATGCACAAATACGCTGTGCAGATAACGGTTGCGGATGTAAGGGACGGGGCATGCTCTTCCTCCACATTGAAAGAGGCTTGCTCCTGGGGCAAGGTTGACACCACCTACGAGCAGATGGTATATGCCGAAGCCACAACGGTGGTTCCTCTCATCGCTTCCTACGCATATCACAAAAAAGACTGGGAAAAAAGACAGCCGCGCAACTTTGCGAAAATGTTTTAAGGGATTGTACCGGATTTCATGCCGTGTCACGCCCGTCGATAACTCCTTGCGTCAACTGCAAGGAGTTTTTTGTTTTTCTCTTGTTTGTTTTTGTTTTTCTTCGTATTTTTGCGGATTGATTGTTGTTTGATTCCGCGAAAATGGAATTTGATTCTGTGAAAATGTATTCAGAAAAGAAAAAAACGGATTCAGAAAAGAATATACTTTAAAGATAAAGGACACTTTTTATTTGATTATGGAAAAAAGCAAATTAGGTTTAGACTTCAAGAAAGTAGCACACGCAAAGGACTTGGCCAAGACCATATCGGATCAGGTTCAGTCTTTTGTGGACTGTTATTCTACTGTGGCTTGCGAGCGTACGCTGTGCCGTCTGGTAGGCATAGACGGGGTGGATGCCAACGGCGTTCCGCTTCCGAATGTTGTGGTTGATTTCGTAAAGGACAAGGGTATGCTTTCCAACGGCGTGCTTTTGCTTTTGGGCAATGCCGTCCTTCATACCGGATGTACCCCTTGCCAGATAGCCGAGCAGATGGCCGAGGGCAGACTCGACATAACGGCTCTGCCTCAGCACGGTTTGGACAAGGCGAAGGAGGCGTTGACGCCGTTCATCAACAGCTCCATCGAGAAGATAAAGGCAAACAGACAACGCAGGGAAAACTACATCGCGACCATAGGGGAGGGCAGCAGGCCCTATCTTTATGTCATAGTTGCGACTGGAAACATCTATGAAGACGTTGTGCAGGCTCAGGCGGCGGCACGACAGGGTGCGGACATCATAGCGGTGATACGTACCACGGGACAGTCCCTTTTGGACTATGTTCCTTACGGAGCGACCACCGAAGGCTTCGGCGGCACCTTTGCCACTCAGGAGAACTTCCGCATAATGCGTAAGGCTCTGGATGAAGTGGGCGAAGAGGTAGGACGTTACATAAGATTGTGCAACTACTGTTCGGGTCTGTGCATGCCGGAAATAGCCGTAATGGGAGCGTTGGAAGGTTTGGACGTGATGTTGAACGATGCGCTTTACGGCATATTGTTCAGGGACATAAACATGCAGAGAACGCTGGTCGACCAGTTCTTTTCGAGAGTAATAAACGGCTTTGCCGGGGTGATAATCAATACGGGAGAGGACAACTACCTTACAACGGCCGATGCCTACGAGCAGGCGCACACCGTTTTGGCCTCCGACCTTATAAACGAACAGTTGGCCTTTGCGGCCGGATTGCCGGAAGAGCAGATGGGATTGGGACATGCCTTTGAGATGACGCCCGATTTGGAGAACGGATTCCTCTACGAGCTGGCCCAGGCCCAGATGATAAGGGAGATATTCCCGAATGCGCCGTTGAAATACATGCCGCCTACAAAGTTCATGACGGGAAACATATTCCGCGGACACATACAGGATGCCCTGTTCAACGAGATAGCCATATGGACCGGTCAGGGACTTCAGCTGTTGGGCATGATGACCGAGGCGATACATACGCCGTTCATGTCGGACCGTTATCTGTCTATAGAGAACGCGAAATATATCTTCAACAACATGAAGAACATAGGCGACGACCTCGAATTCAAGAAGGACGGTATAATGCAGACGAGGGCAAAGCAGGTGTTGGATAATGCGATAGAGCTTTTGGAGAAGATGACCGAGGAAGGTCTTTTCACGGCACTGGAAAAGGGTATATTTGCGGATGTGAAGCGTCCGCGTAACGGAGGAAAGGGATTGGACGGAGTGTTCGAAAAGGGAGAGCATTACTACAATCCGTTTATTGAACTAATGAAAGGAAAAGGAGGACAACGATAATGAGCGGCGGACTTTATTCGATGGAGAGCAAGGACTTCGATACGAAACTTGACCTTGCCAAGGTAAAACCATACGGGGACACCATGAACGACGGTAAGACTCAGATGAGTTTTACACTGCCCGTTCCATGCGGGGACGAGGCCATAGAGGCGGCAAAGCAACTGATGAAGAAAATGGGCTTTGAGAATCCTCAGGTCGTTTACTACAAGGAGCTGACCAAGGGTTTCACCTTCTTCAACTGCTACGGCAGCTGTACGCATACGGTTGACTACACGACCATACATGTTCCTAAGGTCGAGTCCAACACCATGGACATGCACCAGACGGACGAGTTCATAAAGGAGAAGATAGGCCGCAAGATAGTTGTAGTTGGAGCGTCCACCGGAACGGATGCCCACACTGTCGGAATAGATGCGATAATGAACATGAAGGGTTACGCGGGACATTACGGCATGGAGCGTTATGAGATGATAGAGGCCTTGAACATGGGTGCTCAGGTCTTGAACGAGGACTTCATAGCCAAGGCAATAGAAATCAATGCCGATGCGTTGATAGTGTCTCAGACCGTAACGCAGAAGGACGTTCACATCAAGAACCTTACGGAGTTGGTTGAGATGTTGGAGGCCGAAGGTTTGAGGGACAAGGTCATATTGTGCTGCGGCGGAGCCCGCATTACGCACGAGCTGGCCAAGGAACTGGGTTATGATGCAGGCTTCGGAATGAACACCTATGCGGATGACGTTGCCTCTTACATTGCTCAGGAGTTGGCAAGACGCATGGGCAAGTGAACAAGATGAGAAAAGAAGAAATTAAATACCTATATTTATGGAAAAGGCTCAAATCAGGGAAGTTATAGCAAGGCGTGCGGCTTTGGAACTTCAAGACGGATATGTTGTTAATTTGGGAATAGGCATACCTACTCTCATACCCAACTATTTGAAACCGGGAGTAAAGGTTCTCTTGCAGAGCGAGAACGGATTGATAGGCATGGATTCGGATGCCAAACCGGGAGAGGAAGATCCCGAATTGATAAATGCGGGAGGCGGATATGTGACCATGATAGACGGAGCGGCCACGTTTGACTCTGCAACCTCGTTCGGCATAATCAGAGGGGGACATGTGGATGCTTCCATCCTCGGAGCGATGCAGGTTGACGAGCATGGAGACCTTGCGAACTGGATGATACCCGGCAAGAAGATACCGGGAATGGGCGGTGCCATGGATTTGCTTGTAGGAGCAAAGAAGGTGATACTTGCAATGGAGCATACGGCCAAAGGCAATCCCAAGATATTGAAAAAATGCACCCTTCCTTTGACGGCAAAGGGACAGGTGAACATGATAATAACTGAAATGGGCGTTATGGATATAACTCCTGAGGGCATAGTGTTGAAGGAAGTGCATCCTGAATTCACGGTCGAGCAGGTTCAGGCCGCAACCGAGGCAACCCTCATCATATCCAAGGATTTGAAACCAATGCAACAATAATTTTAAGGACATGGAAAAGATAAACAAGGGGGATTGCTTCGAATTGGACACCCGTTTCACTCAGGCGCAGGTAAACGCCTTTGCGGACTGTTCGCTGGATAACAACCCCATACACGTCAATGAGGAATATGCGGCCAAGACTCCTTTCGGCCGTCCGATAGTACACGGTTTTCTGGCGGCTTCGGTGTTTTCGAGAGTGTTCGGAACGAAGTGGCCGGGTGAAGGAACGATATACATGAGCCAGCAGATGAGTTTCCGTGCTCCCGTCTTTGTGGAGCATGACTATGTTGCAAGGTTCGAGGTGTTGGAAGTAGACACCCAGAAGCACAGGGGAATAATCAAGTGCAGCCTTGTGGACAAGGCTAACGACAAGGAGGTCATAACAGGTGAGGCCAAGTTGATGCACACCGAAAGATTTTAGGACTTAAAAAAAGATATTGATATGAAAAGATTGGAAAACAAGGTAGCCATCATAACAGGTGGTACCGCAGGCATAGGAGCCGCTGCGGCTAGAAAGTTCGCCCAGGAAGGCGCAAAGGTAACCGTTTGGGCAAGAAACGCAGAGAAGGGCAAGGCCTTTGTGGAGAAAATGGCCAAGGAAGGATTTACCGTAACATTCGATGCGGTCGATACCTCAAACTACGAACAGGTATGTGCGGCAGCAAAGAAAGTGTTCGAGGCCAACGGAAAGGTTGACATATTGGTAAACAATGCCGGAATAACCAACGATTCCACGTTGAAGAAAATGACGCCTGAACAATGGCAGTCGGTGATAGACATAAACCTTACCGGAACGTTCTATTGCACAAAGGCGGTAAACCAATACATGGTTGATGCAGGCTGGGGCAGAATAATAAACGTGTCTTCCGTTGTGGGACTTTACGGAAACTTCGGCCAAACCAACTATGTGGCTACAAAGGCAGGAGTGATAGGCATGACCAAGACCTTGGCAAGAGAGCTTGGCAGAAAAGGCGTGACGGTCAATGCCGTGGCACCTGGTTTCATTGCGACGGACATGGTGGCCAAGATGCCTGAGGATGTTCTTGCATCCATGAAGGCAAAGGTGCCTGTGGGACGTTTGGGAGAGCCTGAGGACATAGCAAATGCGTTTTGCTTCCTTGCTTCCGACGAAGCGGCATACGTCAACGGTGCAGTGTTGTCGGTCGATGGCGGTATGACGGTATAATTTTCGGATATTGAAAAAGGAAAAGCCCGGTTCTCAATGACGAACCGGGCTTTTTTTTGCCTTATTATCATATGTGGTGTTTTATTTTCCGAACTTCTTGGACAGCTTGTCCAACATGTCCACCGTCATTGTCTGAAGGTTGTACTTTGGTGCAAATCCCCATTCTTCCCTTGCGCATGAGTCATCCATCCAGTTAGGCCATGAATCGGCTATCTTCTGTCTTATGGCATCGAATTCATACGTCATCTTGAAGTCCGGCTTATGCTTTCTCACCTCTGCATAAATCTCTTCAGGGTCAAAGTGCATTGCCGTTATGTTGAACGAGTTGCGGTGAACCAGCTTTGAAGGGTCTGCCTCCATGAGGTTGATGGCCGCATCCAAAGCGTCAGGCATGTACATCATGTCAAGCATCGTTCCCGGTTTCAGCGGGCAGACAAAGTCTTCACCCTTTACTGCGGCATAGTATATGTCAACGGCATAGTCCGTAGTGCCTCCACCCGGAGGCGTTACATTGGATATAAGTCCGGGAAAACGTACCGAACGGGCATCCACGCCGAAACGCTCATAGTAATAGTCTCCCAAAAGTTCTCCCGTAACCTTTGTAACCCCGTAAATAGTCTTAGGACGCTGTATTGTGTCCTGAGGAGTGCCGTTCAATGGCGTGGTGTCGCCGAAAGCACCTATTGAAGAAGGCGTGAACAAGGCACACTTCTTCTCTCTCGAAATCTCAAGACAGTTCAACAAGGCTCCCATTCCGACATTCCAGCCCAACATGGGATTCTTTTCAGCCGTTGCCGAAAGAATGGCCACAAGGTTGTAAATGGAGTCGATTTTGTATTTGTCGACAATTGCGGCTATTTCCTCCGCCTTTGTGGCGTCACAGGCCGCCGTCGGACCCGTCTGTTGTATTTCCTTTGTCAGACGCTCCGGATTTATGTCGGTGGCAACCACATTGCCATCTCCGTAAACCTCTCTCAATCTCATTGTAAGCTCGCTTCCAATCTGTCCGCCAGAGCCTAAAACCAATATTCTCTTCATCTTGTTATGATGTTACGTTTTTTATTACCGCTGTGTAAAAACGCTGCAAAGTTACGAAATAAACTTTGAAAACACGGGTAAAAAACCGAATAGAAAAACAGTACGGTAATGGCATTTTCCTCTTTCTTTGTTTGGCGTAAATGAAACGAAGAAAGAAATTTTCCTTTCTTTGTTTCATTTTTCTGAAATAAAGATTCGTTGCATGAATTCCAAGTGACTGAATGACAGTGACTTGATTTTGATGTGTTTTTTCGTTCAAATAAAATTTGCAATCAATGTTGAAATATTATCAAATTCCTACCTGTTTTTATTTGCAAGAAAGGAAAAAAAACGTACCTTTGTTTGGAAAACTTAAAACAAAGTGATGAAATAACGTAAAACAAGGTGTTTCAGACGATTGAAGACAATTAGAGTCTTGAGTACGTTTTCTGGAATAACATTGGGTAAATAGATTCAATAATTAAAACGACGGGTCGATGATATAACAGACATGCACGAAAATGAAAAAGATTATGCTTTTGTTTATGGTATTTGTCGGAATCGGTTTTACGGGATGTACTACCAAAGTTCTTGTAACAAGTGTTGAAAAGTATGATGAATGTATCAATGAAGCTAAGGCCGATTTGCAAAAACACGGTTACGAATTGTCGGGCATGGCAACTGAAACCAAAAATGAACCTTTGGTGGTAGGCGCTTATTATTCCAGTAAAATGGGCAGCAGTTCTATTCTTTCGAATGATTTTTACGATCAGGAGGTTTATTCTTTCTCCAACAGTAATGGGGACGAGGTGGAATTTACCATGAAATACAGGGGCAGGTACAGCAAATATACCGATACCGTTTGCCTTGTTACGGTGGATTTGATTGGATGCAAGACGTCCAAAGTAGAAGATTATGACAAGTTCTGCGGAGAAAATTCCATTATAAAACAGAAACTGGGCAATATGGAGCAGGATATGAAAGTCAGCGCTTACAGTCCCGGAAAGACTTCGCTGCTTACGACATCCATTTTGTTGGCTACCGTTTTGCCGTTCATTTTCCTGTTGTGATTTCAGAGGATTGTCCCTGTTTCCATGTTTAAAAGTGGATATGTTGTTCGGTTTGCTGGAGCCGATTTGTTGATTGAATGAGGTGAACTAAAAACCGGACAATGGACTTTGCGTATCTGTAAAGATTTAAAGACATAAAAAACGTTCTTGCTTACACTTGGCAATGCCGGTATTGTGATGAGTTGGAGTTCCACGTTTTTTTATGTCTTTTAAATGATGCAATGAATTGAAATGTCTTGGGACGGACAATATTAAAACATGTAATTATGAAAAAATTTATTGGATTTGCGGTGGTGCTTTTGTTTTCCGCCGTGCTGTATGCTCAAAAGGATGTCACTGAATTTCTCGGCATACCTGTGGATGGTACCAAACAGCAGATGATTGAGCAACTGAAGGCAAAGGGTTTTGTTTACGACAGTCAGGAAGATGTATTGAACGGAGAGTTTAACGGTGAGGAGGTATCGATATCAATCCAGACACAAGGCAACAAGGTTTGGAGAGTGGTCGTAATTGATAAAAATTCCAGAGATGAAACTCAAATCAAGATAAGGTTTAACGAACTTGTCAGTCAATTTGAAAATAATGAATCCTATCTTGAATACATAGCGCCATCTTTTGTGCTTGCCTTTAAAGAAGGAATGATACAGAGAGGTTTTCTTTCGGAGGAAGAAGCTCCGGAAATATTTGATGATTTCTTATATGACCAAACAATAAGTGACGATGAAAATATAGGAAATGGTATAATGTTAGAAAAGAAACAATATGAGGCAGTTTTTCATCAGCTCAGCAAATCAATAGATAAAGATTTGAAAGATATAACCGATAAATTTTATGAAGGATTGAAAGAATTGCAGAACTCTGACGAATATAAGGAATTGGCAGAATTGAAATCTCAATATACTGAAGAGGAATACCCTGAAGAAATGATAAAGAGAATAAACAAAATGGATGATTTGGCAAAATCTAAATTTATAGAATACATTAAAGCAATGGAACGTGCTGTTGTTGTTCCTTCATCAATGAAACAAGTATGGATTACTATTTTCGGAAGAGGAGGGCGATATAGCATTATGATGTTTTACGAAAACAAATACAACGAGGCTGACGGCAGCGACTTGTAATCGTTATTTGAATATTCTTAATGAAAAAAGAGCAACCGACCTTCAAAATTCCTTTGAGGTCGGTTGCTCTTTTATAAGGACTAATCCTTGTATTGTGTCCGTCTTGTTTTAATACGCCAAAATGAGATATTCTCCGGATTGTTATCTATTTTGGTAAAACACAATCTTACGGTTGTCCTTATTTTTTTACATAGACTATGCCGTGCCAATCTAACTTTTGTACCTTGTCGGATTTGATTATGATGTCCATATTATCAGAACCCTTTTTGTCCAAAACAGTCAATGAAGGATTCTTGCTTTCTTTATTGATGTCAATATTGTTCGACACTTCTGTCTTATCAGGAAAGACAAAGGTCATCTTGTCGTTTTTAATGACAAGTTCAGTAGGCACTGCCTTATCATAAAGAAAAGATGAAACCTCCTCTCTGGTTTTTTTATCCAAAATGAGATACATGGCAAAGATTGTTCCATTGGATTCAGCGGTTTCGGAAATATACTCCACCAAATTGGAATTTCCTTTATCCAATACATATCTACCATTAACATCCTGCGCAAATATTGCTACGCTACATAAAACGGATACTGCTAAAAAACTAAATAATTTCTTCATAATTGAGATCTTGTTTTTAATTTGATTAAACTTAAATATTTGTTTACGATATCCAATAAATCCTTACATTCATTGGACTTTAACCAATTGCCAAAAGAGTCAAGACCGCTGCAAAAAAAAACTTATTTTTCATTGTCTTGTGATTTTAAATTAAACATACATTTTACAACAATCCGGATGTTGTTATATTCAACGTTGCAATATTACAATAAATTCTTGAATAAACCAAATAAAATGAAGTTTTTTTTGGTTTTATCTTTTTGTTTGCTTGTTCTTTTTGTAATGACAAAAAGTAATGCTTTTAATCTCAGGCTTGTATACTCACATGTATAAAAAAAAAGAAACGATTATTCAATCGTTTCTTTTTTTTATGCGGACTAATCCTTGTATTGTGTCCGTCTTATTTTATCACGCCCAATTGTTTTCCAATCTTGGTGAAGGCGGCAATACACTTGTCAAGGTGTTCCTTTTCATGCGCTGCGGAAACCTGAACCCTTATTCTTGCCTGTCCCTTAGGCACTACAGGATAATAAAAACCTGTCACGTATATTCCTTCCTTCTGCAATTCGGCAGCAAAGTCCTGCGAAAGCTTTGCGTCGTAAAGCATCACCGCACATATTGCCGACTGGGTCGGTTTTATGTCGAAGCCGGCTTCCTTCATCTTCTTTACGAAGTAATCCGTATTGCCGTGCAACTTGTCCTGAAGGTCGTTGGTCTTGTCTATGAGGTTGAACATCGCAATGCCGGCTGCGGCAACCATTGGAGGAATTGAGTTGGAGAAAAGGTAAGGTCTGGAGCGTTGACGCAACATCTCTATTATTTCCTTCTTTCCGGTGGTGAATCCGCCTATCGCACCGCCGAATGCCTTACCCAAAGTACCGGTAAGTATTTCTATCTTGCCTCTGAGGTCGTACTGTTCGGTAGTTCCTCGTCCCGTTTTGCCCACAACACCTGCCGAGTGGCTCTCGTCAACCATAACCATGGCATCGTATTTCTGTGCAAGAGCGTATATCTTGTCCAAAGGAGCCACGTTGCCGTCCATTGAGAACACACCGTCCGTAACTATCAGACGGAAACGGCACTTTTGCGCCTCTTGCAGTTGCTTTTCCAAATCCTCCATGTCGGCATTGGCATAACGGAAACGCTGTGCCTTGCAAAGACGTACGCCGTCTATGATGGAGGCATGGTTCAAGGCGTCGGAGATGATTGCATCCTGTTCGTTCAACAAAGGTTCGAACACTCCTCCGTTGGCATCGAAACATGCGGCATAAAGGATTGTGTCTTCCGTTCCGAAGAACTCCGCAATCTTTCTTTCGAGTTCCTTGTGCAAATCGCCTGTTCCGCAGATGAAACGCACCGAACTCATTCCGTAGCCTCTTTCATCCATGGCTTTCTTTGCCGCATCGATAAGTATCTTGCTGTCTGCAAGACCAAGATAGTTGTTGGCGCAGAAATTCAACACGTCTCCCGCTTCCGCCGTCTTGATTGCGGCCGACTGTGGCGTCACTATCACTCTTTCGTTCTTGTAAAGACCTGCATCTTTAATGCCTTGTATCTCTTCCTGTAGATACTTCTGAAAATTGTTGTACATATCCGTTAAACTTTAATCTTTATTTCCAAAACGTCCTGCAAAAGTAATATTTGTTGATTACAAAGCCAACAAAAAACGTATTTTTTTTCTTTTTCCCTTTTCAGAAAAGCGTAAAATGGATTCAGAAAAGAAAAAAACGGATTCAGAAAAGATTTTTTTGTTTTCAGAAAAGGGTTTTGTACTGTTGGGATTGGAATAAATTTCCTACTTTTGCATTATGGCAAATTTGAGCGGGAAACTGGATTCTCCCATATTCGGCACTCTTGGGCGGGTGGCCGACGAACTGAATATGGAAACATATGTCGTTGGCGGCTTTGTCAGGGACTGCATAATGCACCGCCCCTGCGTGGACATAGACATAGTCACCATAGGCAGCGGGATAGAGCTGGCGGAAAAGGTGCACGAGGCTTTGGGCAACAAATCCTCGGCAGTGTCCGTGTTCAGGAATTTCGGCACTGCAATGCTTCATTTCACCGAAGGGGGAAAGCAATGGCAGCTGGAGTTTGTCGGCGCAAGGAAGGAAAGCTACAACCGCAACTCCCGCAAACCCGTTGTGGAGAACGGCTCATTGGAAGACGACCAGAACAGGAGGGATTTCACCATAAACGCACTGGCGATTTGTCTGAACAGGGAACGTTTCGGTCTTCTTTTGGACCCTTTCGACGGAATAAGGGACATTGAAAACCATATCATACAGACTCCGCGCGATGCGGACATAACCTTTTCGGATGACCCCTTGCGTATGCTCCGTGCCATACGTTTTGCATGCCAACTGGACTTTTCAATAGCCGACCATACGTTCGAGGCCATAGCACGCAATGCCCACAGAATAGAAATCGTGTCAATGGAGAGGAATATCGAAGAGATAAACAAGATGATTCTTTCACCGCATCCCTCAATGGGTTTCAGGCTTATGGACAAGTGCGGACTGCTTGAGAGGATTCTGCCCGAGCTTGTCCGTCTCAAGGGTACGGAGTCGGTGGGTGAAAAGACGCACAAGGACAACTTCAAGCATGCCCTCGAGGTTTTGGACAACATATCGAAGAAGACGGACAACCTCTATTTGCGTTGGGCGGCCATACTGCACGACATAGGAAAGCCCTATTGCAAGAAGTTCGACAGCCGTACGGGTTTTTCGTTTCACGGGCACGAACTGAAGGGCAGCAGGATGGTAAGGCATATCTTCAAGCGTCTTCGCCTGCCTTTGAACGACAAGATGAAATATGTGGAAAAGCTCGTAAGCCTTCACTTGCGTCCTATCGTTCTGGCCGAGGACGTTGTGACGGATTCGGCCGTCAGACGCCTTGTCTTCGATGCCGGAGAGGACATAGACGACCTTATAACGCTTTGTCAGGCGGACATAACCTCCAAGAACTACAACAAGGTGCGGCAGTACATGCACAACTTCGAGATAGTGAAGCGGAAGATAGTCGAGATAGAGGAGAAGGACAGGATAAGGAATTTCCAGCCTCCGGTAAGCGGGGAGGACATCATGGAGATGTATGATGTAAGTCCTTGCAGGGAGATAGGGGTGATAAAGACCAGGATAAAGGATGCCATATTGGACGGGCTTATCCCGAACGAGCGGGAGGCGGCCTTGGAACTGATGCATGCCGAGGCTGAAAAACTCGGACTAAAACGCAGATGAAGGACAAACGGTTGATAGTTGTGGCGGGCCCGACCGCTTCGGGCAAGACGGCGATGAGCATAGAGCTGGCCAGAAGGCTGGATACGGAGATTGTGTCTGCCGATTCGAGACAGTTTTACAGGGAGTTGAAGATAGGCGTTGCCAGTCCCTCGGAGCAGGAGTTGCAAATGGCCAAACACAACCTTGTAGGGCACATATCGGTTTGTGAGCCATACAACGTGGCGCGGTACGAGCATGACGCGATGAGAGAGTTGGAGAGGATATTTTCCGAACATGACACGGCCATACTTACGGGCGGCAGCGGCTTGTACATCAAGGCGGTGTGCGAAGGGCTGGACCTTATGCCCGAATCCGACGCAAAGGTGCGCATGGAGCTGAACGAGCTGTTCGTCACACAAGGCATAGAGCCGTTGCAAAGGGAGCTTCAGGCCAGAGACCCGGAATACTGGCGGATTGTTGACAGACAGAACCACATAAGGCTCATACGAGCCCTTGAGGTTTGCAGAACGAGCGGCAGGCCTTATTCTTCCTTTCGCACGGGGGGCAGTAAGGAACGAGCATTCGAGATAGTGAAGATAGGAATAAGGAGGGAAAGAGACGAACTGTTGGAAAGGATATACAAGAGGGTTGACCTTATGATGCGTGAGGGGCTTTTGAAGGAGGCGGAAGGCCTTTTGCCTTACAGACATCTTCAGGCCTTGAACACCGTAGGCTACAAGGAGCTGTTCGAATACTTCGACGGTAAGGTGACATTGGAACAGGCAACGGAGAACATAAAGATAAACACGCGCAGATATGCCAAGCGTCAAATGACATGGTTCTGCAAGGACAGGCAGATTCATTGGATTGATGCCGGAAAAGGAATGGATTGGCAATGGTTAGGAATATAGCATTATTGTTTTTGTCACTGTTGGCGGCGAACGAGACGTTTTCCCAACAGGAAGAGAAGGAGAACCTGATATTCAACGGTTCTTTTGAGGATCATTTCTATTGTCCCCAGAGGATAGAGCCTTACGGGCAGATGATGGAGGTAGAGGCGTGGTGGCAGCCCACGGGAGGTTCCTCGGACTATTATCACCCCTGCGGGGGAAGGCAGTGCAGGGTGCCGAAGAACAAGTTGGGATACCAGTATCCCAGGACGGGGCAGGCAATGGTCGGAATATATGTTTCCAAGACCGATTACAGGGAGTACATACAGACCGAGTTGAAATATCCCTTGGAGGCGGGAGAGCGTTACAGGCTCAGATTCTGGGTAAGCCTTTCGGAGTATTCCACCGGTGCCGTTGCGACGATAGGAGGCTTGTTTACCGATTACAGGATAAAGGACGGGACGAGAGAATTGCTTACGAACAATTCCAAGAAAAGCTACAACAACGGGGTAAGGCAGGAAATAGCCAAGATATTCGAGCCGCAGGTGGTTAATCCTTTTGACAAACCCTTGTTGGATACGGCTCAGTGGCAGATGATAGAAGGGGAGTTTGTGGCCAAGGGCGGTGAGAGATTTCTGACGATAGGTAACTTCTACCCGGCCGAACAAAGCAATGTGCTCTTTCCAAGATACCTGAGGGAGATTCTGCCGGGTGCGTACTATTATATTGACGATGTGGAACTGTATTGCCTGACATGTTCGGACAAAAAACAGATAAGCGAGAACATAACGGTGACGAAGAAGAAGGATGAAAAGGAATATGAAATCGGACAGGTGATTGTGTTGGAGAACATCTTTTTCGATTTTGACAAGAGCGTCATACTGCCGCAGAGTTTCATGGAACTGAAAAAGCTTATGGACATACTGAACGCTTATCCTTCCATGCGCATAGAGCTTTCGGGACATACCGACAGCAAGGGAAGCGACAGATACAACATGAAACTGTCCGAGGAAAGGGCAAAGGCCGTCTATGACTATCTTTTGAGCAAGGGCATAGACGAGAAAAGGCTTTCGTTCAAGGGATACGGAGCCAAGCGTCCAATAGCCGACAATGCAACCGAGGAGGGCAGAAGTCGGAACAGAAGAGTGGAATTCAAAATAGTCTCAATGTGATGGAAAAACAGATACATCCCCTTGTGGACAAAAGGATAGAGGACTACTGTATAAAACACTGCTCAAAGGAAACGGACGCTCTTCGTTTCATCGACAGGCAGACCCATATCAAATTCCTAAAGCCCAACATGATAAGCGGCTCCTGGCAGGGCAGCCTGCTGAAGATACTTTCCCTTCTGGTCAAACCCAAACGTGTGCTGGAGATAGGCACCTTCACCGCTTATTCAACCCTTTGTCTGGCCGAGGGACTGCAAGAGGGCGGAGTGGTTCACACGATAGAAAAGGACCCACTGCTGAAGGATTTCATTCTTTCGACGACGGAATCGTTCGGATACGGCGACAGGATAAGGCTTCACACCGGAAACGCCCTTGAGGTCATGGATGAAATAGAGGGAGACTTCGACTTGATTTTCATAGACGCCGACAAGGCCAACTATCCCCTTTATTTCGAAAAGTGCGTATCGCGTCTGAACAGCGGAGGCCTTATGATAGCGGACAACATACTATGGTATGGCAAGGTGGTTCTGCCGGTGCATGAATCGGACAAGGAAACAAAGGCGATAATGCGGTTCAATGACATGGTCTGTCAGGACGACAGGTTGGAGAAAGTGATAATACCGCTACGCGACGGCCTTATGGTAGCCAGAAAGAAGTGAACGGAAGGTCCTCCATGAACGTTGACTGGAACCTGCCCGAAAACGGTCCCACACCGTAAGGGTTGTAGTACAACGAATAGGGATTGTGGTATGAGAAAGGATTGTTCGACTCTATGAACGTCAAGGAAAGGTCTATGAAAGAGTCGTCCTTGAGCTTGTAACGCATGCGCGCATTGAATCCAACCGTGCCAAGATTGGACGTATGGAAACGGTTGTCCAGCCCTCCGAGGCTTATGTTGTCGAAAAAGGCCGTTACGCTTACAATCATCCTCGGATTGACCACTATGTCCGCACCTGCATAGGCTGCAGTCTTCCTGTAACGGTCCGAATAGGGCGCCTTGTCTTCCGTTTGGCTGAAAGCGTCGGTATGTATGAAGCCGACATCGGCACCAACGCGCAGGTTAACCTTTGGGGTTATCCATGAGGAATATTCAACGCCAAAGTCATTGGACAGATAACGGTATCCGCAGAAGTCCCTTCCCATGAAAGCACCCATGCTCAGGCGGACGGAAGAACTGTCCCGCTCAAGCAGCCTTTGGGAATGGGCCCCAACAGCAACCATACAAAACAAAAACAATATCGCAAACCTTTTCATATTCCCAAAAAAGAACGCCGCAACGATGTGTTTTGTTGCTTAAAGACTGTTATTTTACCAACGTATGCCGTGATCCCAGTTGTCGAAGAAATAGGTTATGTTGAAGGATATGACATGCTGACGCGGAGACATGGGAGCTTCTATGCCGAAATAGTCGAAGGAATTTACAGCGTCTATGTTTTTGGTCTCGTATCTGGACTTGAATTCCTTGTTGTAGTCATAAAGAGGCAGTGCGCTTATCTGATAGTTTATCATGAACTGAAAGCTCTTGTATTCCACTCCCAGACCAACCTCAAAGCCTGCATCCACACTCCATGTTCCGGTTGTGGCGAAGGTGTCGTTTCTGTCCTTCCAATAGGTTGCCCCGTGTACCGTAGGCTCGAAACAGATAAGGTTGCTCTGTCCCGTTTCTGGGTTTATGGTCGGGGTGTTGGTCGTTATGTGCTGCGGTCTCGGACTTTTCTCTTCTCCGTAGTGGTCCTCGAAGTCTGTGAAACCGTGAAGACCGACTCCGACAAAGGCTCCCGCCGAAGCAAGTATGCGCCAGTCGTCACTCAGTTCGTATTTGTAAACCATGCTGACAGGAATCTGGAGATAGTTGGCAGTAGCGGAAATCTCGACGTTCTGTGTGTTGAGTTTGTATCCCTTTGTGTAGTACAGCAGGTTGGCCTGCAAGAACCAACTGTCCGAAATCTCTGCCTGAAGAGCCAGTCCGGCATTGAATCCGTACTTGAACGGCTCGGTATCCGTAAAGCCTATGTAGTTGAGACTCGCATCATAATAGGCCAGACCGTTGTATATGTCCAGACCTTTTGCAGAGGTAAGGTCACTCATGTTGAAGCCGGCCCTTACTCCCAGTCTTATGAGCGGAGCCCTGTTTCTTCTTTGTGCATACAGGTCGTTCAGACCCGCAAAAACTACACCCGTCAACAGTAATGCAAAAAAGTATATCATCTTTTTCATGTATGATTGTTTTTCCTTTTCTTTCAAGTGCAAATATACCAATTTATTTGATAATCCGAATCAACTCGCGTTTTTTTCTTTTCAGAAATCGAAAAAATGTCTTCAGAAAAGATTTTTTTGTTTTCTGAAGACATTTTTGCCAAACGGCGAAATATTCCGAAGCCTTTTTTTCTTTCGTTTCTATATGTGGGAGTGTATGTTCAAACTGATAATATTGTGCAAAACTATGTAAAAAAGATTGGCTTTTTATAGAAATTACAAGGAAAATATTTGCGGAATCAATTTTTTTGTTTACCTTTGTCGCGTTATTAACCTTAAAAAATTATCATTTATAAAGAGAACATTTTTATTGATTGCATTGTGTTCCGCCTTTCTGTTTTCATGCAACGAGGCGGAGGATTCGGACGATGCCGTGTACAATGATTATCCCGACATTGAGGGAGTTTATCATCTTGAAATGACTGGAAGGTTATTGGAATCAGGCTTTACAGTAGGTGTCGGTACACCTTATTATAGTGATTGTCGTTTGTGTATATACAAGAAAAGCGACGGACTGTATAGTGCGGCATATTACGAAAGCGCTGATGAGTTGTCTTTCCCTTTGAAGGACGAGGTATTTTTGACTGTTACCAAAAACAATGACGTAAGGGGGATAGTGCCTTATTTCATACACGGGGCTTCCGGTGCTCCGATTGCATACCCTGCATTGTACAAGGATATAGAACTGATAGGATACTATAATCCAAACGGTGTGATAAGCGGAGATTATTGCGGTTATGCAAGGGGTGGTTCTGGAAGTATGGTTGCTGCTCCCGATGCTTTGAAGGCAATAGGTACCTTTGTGATGACCAAAGAGAGTGACATACCGGAGAATTTCAGAGAACAAATAAAAGAGGAGGAAGGATTATGAAAAAGATATTGTATGCGGCATTGATGCTGCTTGTCATGGGTTTTGCGGCATGCGAAAACAATGATGATGACGACTTTACGGTTAAACCCGAGTCCGAATTGGATACGGTGAATGACTATTCAGGCACATACAAGTGCGAAATGGGATACATGTACGACAATCCTTATTATTATGCTCATTACGGTACACAGCGTTACGATTATTTCGAGGATGATTTTGAGATAAAGCTGTACAAAAACGAATCGGGTACCTATAACGTATGGTACGGTCCGAACTGCACGTTGAAAGAGGGCGGTTATACGCTTTCGTTCACAAAGGACGGACTTGTGAACGGTGTTTTGCCGATAAGGCATTGGAAGGACAGGGACAAGGACACTTGGAATAATACCCTTTTCAAGGGGACAGTCGGCTGTGTTTTTGACATGGGAGGCGTTATCCGCGGCAGTCTTGACGGAGAGGTGGAGTATTGGCCTTCTCCGCCAAATACAGGTCAGTTCGGTGATATGATGACGATAGAGTACGGCTTTGTGAAACTGACCCGTATGGATTGATTCTTTTGATAATAAAACGGGCGGCCGTAACGTTTGTTTAGAAAAAAACGTTTTTATGGTCAGACTTGAGTTTAATTTTTGCGAAGGGAACGATTTTGCCTCTTTTTTCGACAGGTATGAGTCCCGATTGAAGGATGCTTATGATAAGGTTCTTGATTTTTCGGGTGAGGGGTCGGAGTTTTTGGGATGGCAGACGCTCCCTTCGCATGTTGATGAGGGTGAGCTGGCGGAGATAGAACGAAGGGCGGATGAAGTGAGAGACAAGGCCGATGTTTTGGTCGTCATAGGCATTGGCGGCTCTTATCTGGGTGCAAGGGCGGTGATAGAGGCTCTGAATCCTAACTTCCCTTTGAAGTCTTACTCATGCAATCCGCAGATAATATATGCCGGAGAGAACCTCTCGGAAGAATATATGGCCGACCTTACGGAATATCTTGCAGAGAGGGATTATTGTCTTTGTGTCATATCCAAGTCGGGCACAACAACCGAACCTGCAATTGCGTTCAGGATATTGCGGAGTGAGTTGGAGAAAAAATACGGCCCGGAGGAAGCTCGCCAAAGGATAATAGCCATAACCGACAGTTCCAAAGGGGCTTTGCGGAGGTTGGTTCGGGAGAATTCCTATGCGAGTTTTGTCATAAGGGACGACATAGGGGGAAGGTATTCAGTGTTGACGCCGGTGGGCTTGTTTCCGATAGCTGTTGCGGGTTATGACATAAGGAAGCTGTTGAGTGGTGCGCGGGCAATGCGTGAGGCTCTTGTGTCCTGCGGTGATTTCTCCAATATAGCGTGGCAGTATGCCGCTTTCCGCAATTGTCAGTATGACGAGGGCAGGAAAATGGAGGCCTTTGTGGTTTATCAGCCTTCGTTGCAGTATTTTTCACGTTGGTGGCAGCAGTTGTTTGGAGAGACCGAGGGCAAGGCCTTCAAGGGTTTGTGTCCTGTGTCTTTGCTCAATACCACAGACCTGCATTCGATGGGACAATACATCCAGCAGGGGGAAAGGATTATGTTTGAGACGGTGTTGAGCGTAGAGCGAAGCAAACGCAGGGTATCCATACCTGAAGTAAAGGATGATGCAGACGGGTTGAATTATCTGTGTGACAAATCGATGCAGCAGATAAACCTTATTGCCGAAAGTGCCACGCGTGAGGCTCATTTGGAGGGAGGAGTTCCGCAAATGAGGGTTGTTGTGGATAAGATTGACGAGTATGAATTGGGGGCGTTGATATATTTCTTTGAATTCTCGTGCGCCTTGAGTGCCTATGTTTTGGGTGTCAATCCTTTTGACCAGCCGGGTGTGGAGAACTACAAGAGGAATATGTTTGCAATGCTCGGAAAGAAATAAGACCTTCGGTTGGATTACAGACAACATAAACAAAAGCCTGCATTCGAAATGTAATGCAGGCTTTTATGGTTCGAAATATTTGCTTTTTTATGTCTTTACTTTGTTGCCGGGGTCTGTATTGGCTGAGCTGCAGGCATTGCAGGCGCTTGCTTTACAGGAACGGTTGTCTTTATGGCATTGGGATCCAATTGTGTGCCGTTGTTTGTTTCAACCGAAGATTTTCCCGGAGTGAATGCTGTTGCGACAAGACACAAGACAAACAATATTATTGCCAATGTCCATGTTGCTTTTTCAACTACGTCGGCCGTCTTTCTTACTCCCATTATCTGGTTTTGGGCTGCAAAATTGGCAGCAAGTCCTCCGCCTTTGGAATTCTGTATAAGCACAACCAATGCTAACAATATAGCAACAATTATAATCAATGCAGTTACAATTACGAACATA
Source organism: uncultured Bacteroidales bacterium (assembly GCA_944320415.1). Lineage (GTDB taxonomy): Bacteria > Bacteroidota > Bacteroidia > Bacteroidales > P3 > Onthomorpha. The sequence goes on along the minus strand of CALUHJ010000006.1, from coordinate 13,098 downwards.
TAAGAATCTGTTTTGGTTAATTATTTAGATTGTTTTCTATTTCCTTGATTCGGTCTGCAAAGTAAACACTTTTTTTTGGATTATTAAGCATCAATTGACGATAAATTTTCAAAGCCTTGTCTTTGTTTCCCTGTTTGAGGTATATTTTAGCCATTGTTTCGGTGACCATTTTGAAGTCGTCAGATACGCTTTCCTTTATAATTTTGTCTATTTCCTTTTTGTCGTCATTATCGCATCTGACCGAGTCGGTCTTTCCTATCTTCGGATTTTCTATGTTCAGAAATCTTTCTATCAGTTCTTCTCTTGTGGGATTTTCCGACAAATCCGGTTCGGTGTACCGGTCTATTTCCTTCAGTATGTCCTTGTCGTCAGGTTGGCTTGCTTTTTCTGCGACGGGCGACGGGCGTACTGGTATTTCACGCTCAAGAAACTCTTTAAGGAAAGTTCTGTCCGATACGTATGCGGCGGCCATCTGCTTTAATTGTTCCGCATTCTGACTGTTCAGTATGCGGCTGTACCTGGCTGCGCGGACGTAAAGCAAAGCACAATATGGAAACTTCTCAATCATTCTTTGTATTGAGAGCAGGTTTGTCAGCTCCACGTCCCATTCCTTTAAAGATACTATTTCATTCAATCTGTTATCCATGTGTTTCAAGCAGGACAGGTAAAATAATCAGCAAAAATACAAAAAATGTTTCGTGTTCAAAGAAAAAATGAATTTTAGTTTGATTTTTTTTGTTTTACCGTCTTGTTGTATCGAAAAAAGTTTGTACTTTTGCAACTTGAAAAACATAAAGAGATATGAAAAGAACATTTCAACCTTCACGCAGAAAAAGAGTAAATAAGCATGGTTTCAGAAAGAGAATGTCAACTGCAAACGGAAGAAAGGTGTTGGCAGCACGCAGGGCTCACGGAAGACGTAAGTTAACTGTTTCTGACGAAAGATAGTTTTTTATCTGCTCTTAAGAAAAAAACAAAAAGATATTTTGAAAGAGGCATTGGATGTTTTGCAATGCTTCTTTTTTTTTGAAAGACAGCCGATGAAACTGAAGAAAGTGAAGCAGAGACAAATTCTGGAGCAGGTTGAGATAACTGATGCCGCCGCTGAAGGTAACTGTATTGCAAGGGTGGACGACCTGGTGGTTTTTGTACCTTATGTTGTGCCTGGCGATGTGGTCGATTTGGAAGTGTACAGGAAGAAAAAGAACTTTGCTCAGGCCAGGGTATTGCAATTCCATTCCTATTCGGACAGACGCGTGGAGCCTCTGTGCGATTATTTTACTCAGTGCGGAGGCTGCAAGTGGCAGACAATGCTTTATTCCGAGCAGTTGCGCTACAAGGAAAAACAGGTCAGGGACAACCTGGAGCGTATAGGTCGTGTGGACTGTTCAGACATGTTACCAATACTGCCTTCCGAGCTTACTGAAAAATACAGGAACAAGTTGGAGTTTACTTTTTCCACGAAGTCTTGGAGCAAAGACTATGACAAGGATGCGCAGTCGCAAAACGCCTTGGGGTTTCATGTACCGGTTTTTTTCGACAAGGTGATAGACATAAACTATTGCGCATTGCAGAGGGAGCCTTCAAATCAGATACGCAACTTTATAAGGGAATATGCCTCGGAACATGGATTACCTTATTATGACATAAGACTGCATGAGGGTCTTTTGCGTAACCTTGTCATACGTACCACATCTCATGAAGACTTGATGGTAATCCTTGTCTTTGCAATGGATAGTGAGGAAATCATTCCTTTGATGAAAGCTGTTGAAAGTCGTTTTCCGCAGATAACATCTCTGATGTATTGCATCAATACCAAGTTCAACGATTCTCTTTCGGACCAGGACATACGTCTTTTCTCGGGCAGGGATTACATAACCGAATACATGAACCGTTACAGGCAGGAGGGCAGGCTGCAATTCAGGATAGGTCCCAAGACTTTCTATCAGACCAATGCCAAACAGGCGGAAAGGCTGTATGAGGTGGCGGCGGATTTTGCCGGCATAGGCAGGGGTGATGTCGTTTACGACCTTTACACCGGTACGGGTACCATAGCCAACTATGTTGCCCATTTGGCAGAGAAGGTGGTAGGCATAGAGTATGTTGCCGAGGCGGTTGAGGATGCCGTGAAGAATTCCGCTTGCAACAAAATAGGCAATACGTCTTTCCATGCAGGGGATATGGCCAAGGTGTTGACGGAGGAGTTTGTCCGAAACAACGGACGTCCCGATGTTGTGATAACCGATCCGCCGAGGGCGGGAATGGCCGAAAGTGTCGTGCGCAAACTGTTGGAACTTGCACCGCGCAAGATAGTTTACATCAGTTGCAATCCCGCCACTCAGGCAAGGGATTTGAGCCTTTTGAAGGAAAGGTATGATACAGGCAGGATAAGGCCTGTGGACATGTTTCCTCACACCCAGCACGTGGAAAACGTGGTGGAATTGAATTTGAGATAAATATTACAAACCATACAGATATGGATTACAATTTCAGAGAAGTAGAGCCTAAATGGCAGAAATATTGGAGAGAACACAAGACTTTCAAGGCGGAAATAAGAGACGACAAGCCTAAATACTATGTGTTGGACATGTTTCCCTATCCTTCGGGAGCCGGTCTTCATGTCGGTCATCCTCTGGGTTACATAGCTTCGGACATATTCGCAAGGTACAAGCGTTTGAAAGGCTTCAACGTACTTCATCCCATGGGTTATGATGCGTATGGTTTGCCTGCCGAACAGTATGCCATACAAACCGGACAGCATCCGGCGATAACGACGGAAAAAAACATAAACAGATACAGACAGCAGCTTGACATATTGGGACTTTCCTATGACTGGGACAGGGAGATAAGGACATGCGACCCTAAATACTACAAGTGGACTCAGTGGACTTTCATTAGGCTTTTCAACAGCTATTACTGCAACGACGCACAACAGGCAAGACCTATAAGCGAATTGGAGGAGGTGTTTGCCAGGGAGGGCAATGCCGACATAAATGCGGCAAATTCCCAACCTTTTGTCTTTACTGCAGAGGAGTGGCATTCTTTCAGCGTCAGGGAGAAAAGCGATATACTGATGAATTACAGACTGGCTTATCTGTCTGATTCAATGGTCAACTGGTGCAGCGAACTGGGCACGGTGCTTGCAAATGACGAGGTGGTAAACGGCGTTTCGGTTCGTGGCGGTTACCCTGTCGAGAGAAAGTCCATGAGACAATGGAGCCTGAGAATAACGGCTTATGCCGAAAGACTTTTGCAGGGACTTGATTCCTTGGACTGGACGGATTCCCTAAAGGAGATTCAAAGAAACTGGATAGGCAAAAGCCGCGGTGCTGCCGTTTATTTCACATTGGAAAACGGCGAACGTCTGGAAGTGTTCACCACAAGGGCCGATACCTTGTTCGGAGTTACCTTTATGGTTCTTTGTCCCGAACACGAACTTATAGAAAGGATTACCACAGAAGAAAGAAAAGAGGAGGTGGAAACCTATGTCAGGTGGGCCAAAAACAGGAGTGAAAGGGAAAGACAGGCCGAGGTGAAAAAGGTTACGGGTGTTTTCACCGGCAGTTATGCAATTCATCCATTGACAAAGGAAAGGGTGCCTATATGGATTTCGGATTATGTTTTGGCCGGTTACGGTACGGGAGCGGTTATGGCAGTTCCTGCACACGACAGCCGTGACTTCGCTTTTGCAAGAGCCTTCAATCTTCCCGTAAAACAGGTGGTCGTTCCCGATGGCGAGCAACAGGAGGATACCTCTGCATGGACTGAAAGCAAGGATTCCAAAAGCGGTACAGTCGTCAACTCCTCTTTCCTCGACGGACTTGAAGTAAAACAGGCGATAGACAGGATTATAAAGTATCTTTCCGACAATGGAATCGGATACGGCACCACAAACTACCGTCTCAGGGATGCAATATTTTCGCGTCAGAGGTATTGGGGAGAACCTTTCCCGGTTTACTATAAGGACGGTGTGCCCGAAACGCTGGGAGTGGACAAGTTGCCGCTTCTTTTACCCGAGGTGGACAAATATCTTCCTACCGCAAGCGGAGAACCTCCTATAGCAAGGGCCAAGAACTGGCATACCGTTGAGGGATATCCTTACGATTGCAACACCATGCCCGGATTTGCAGGTTCAAATGCATATTCCATAAGGTACATGGACCCCGACAACGACACGGAATTCGTGTCCAAACAGGCCAACGACTACTGGCAGAATGTCGATCTGTACATAGGCGGCAGCGAACATGCCACGGGACACCTTCTGTATTCAAGATTCATCACCAAGTTTCTGTTTGACATAGGCGTTGTCTGCAAGGACGAGCCTTATCAAAAGCTCATCAATCAGGGAATGATACAGGGACGTTCCAACTTCGTTTACAGGATAAAGGGAACGAACAGATATGTATCGTATAACCTTAAGGACAAATATGAAACAGACCCTATACATGTGGATATAAACATGGTGGACAACGATGTTCTGGATTTGGACAGGTTCAGGCAGTGGAGGAGCGAGTTCAATGATGCGGAGTTCGAGTTGGAAGAGGGAAAATACATCTGCGGACATGAGATAGAGAAAATGAGCAAAAGTCTCTACAACGTACAGAACCCTGACGATTTGGTGGAAAAATACGGGGCGGACACACTCAGACTTTATGAGATGTTCCTCGGCCCGCTGGAGCAGTCCAAACCATGGGATACCAAAGGAATAGAGGGTGTCGGCAGATTCATCCGCAAGTTCTGGAAGCTGTATCATGATGCAGACAACAACTTTTTCGTATCCGAGGCCGAACCGTCCAAAGAGGAATTGAAAATCCTTCACAAGACAATAAAGAAAGTGCAGGACGATATAGAGAGGTTCTCACTCAACACTTCCGTATCAACTTTCATGATATGTGTCAATGAACTTGGCGATATCAAATGCAACAAAAGAGGAATACTCGAACCGTTGGCAGTATTGCTTTCGCCTTTTGCTCCGCACATATCAGAGGAGTTGTGGTCGCTTTTGGGACACGATGACAGCATAAGCTTCGCCCGTTTCCCGGAATTCGACCCCGGCATGCTTGTGGAAAACACTTTCAGATATCCTGTGTCAATCAACGGAAAGACAAGGACTTATATAGAGTTTGACATCAATGTCTCAAAGGAGGAAGTGGAAAAGACGGTGCTTGCAAACGGGGACATAATCCGTTTTATGGACGGAAAACCGCTCAAGAAGCTTATATTCGTACCTAAAAAGATTGTAAACCTTGTCGTATAAAAGTCTTGTATGACAATATTTAAGGCAGCTCGTGAGGGCAAACCGTCGTTCCGACCTGCCTTTTTTTATGTTGAAATCACCATTTCTGAGTATTGCATGGGTAAAATGCCCGACGTAATTTTACAGCGGAAACAAAAACAGTTTGAATCATGATGAAAAAAATCATTACTTTTTTATTGCTTGTTTCAGGTTTTGTCCTGAACCTTGAGGCCAAAGACGAAGGGCGTATAGTCATAGAAGGCCATGTATTCGATGCGCAGACTAAAGAACCGGTAATCTATGCGACTATTGCAATAGAGAATACAGATACCGGAACCACGACCAACGAGGAGGGTAACTTTCTGTTCAGGGGTCTCAAACCCGGAAAATACACCTTGATAGTCAATTGCATAGGTTATAATACACATAGGGAAGAAGTAGAGGTGGTTGCAGACAGGATAACCCATGCCCACATAGAACTGCAACCCAAGGCAACGGATTTGGAGGGCGTTGTTGTCTCGGCCAACAGGAACGAGACAAGCCGCAAGGAGGCTCCAGTGATAGTCAACGTCCTTTCTGAAAAACAGTTTGAGAAGACCAATGCCCAGGACTTGGTTCAGGCACTGCCTTATCAGAGCGGTGTGAGAGTGGAATACAATTGCCAGAACTGCGGTTTCCCTCAGGTAAGGATAAACGGTCTGGACGGTCCATACACGCAGCTGTTGATAGATTCCAGACCCGTAATGAGTGCATTGAGCGGAATATACGGCTTGGAACAGATACCTGTCAACATGGTCGAACGGGTGGAAGTGGTGAAGGGAGGCGGTTCCGCCCTCTTCGGAGCAAATGCGATAGCAGGCACCATAAACATAATAACCAAGGAACCGCTCAATCCCAGCTTTTCCATTTCAACCGACGCCCAGTTGATAGGAGGCAGTACTTATGCTCAGAACGTCAACGCCAACGGAACGGTGATAAGCAAGAACAGAAAGGCCGGAGCATCCTTCTATCAGACCTTCAGAACGAGAGACGCCTATGATGCCAACGGTGACGGCTTTTCCGAAATAGGCACGTTGAAGAATCATTCCTTCGGAATAAAGTCTTATTACAGGGCAAACGAGAAACACAAGTTCGGATTGGAGTATCACACCATAAACGAAAAGAGAAGGGGCGGCAACAACTTCGATATGCAGCCTCATCAAAGCGATATATGCGAGATGACGGAGCATAACATCAATTCAATCGGCCTGAACCACGACTATCTTTCCCTTGACGGCAAACACAGGGTCAACTCCTATGTGTCCGCCCAATACATAGACCGCAACTCATACTACGGTTCGCACAGGGATACCAATGCCTACGGCAAGAGCAGGGACCTTACGCTGCTTGCCGGCGTTATGGCCAATCACCGCATTGACAGGTTGCTGTTCGCACCGGCAAGCATAACCTACGGATTGGAATACAATGCCAACGATTTGGACGACAGGGTGCCCAATTACGGCATAAGGAATGAACAGACCACCCACCTTGTGGGTGCATATCTGCAATCGGAATGGACGATGAAGAAGTTTAACCTGCTTTTGGGCTTCAGGACCGACAAGCACAACATGTTGGACAAACTTGTCTTTGTTCCCCGTATAAACCTTCTTTACAAACCCAATGCCGATTTGCAGTTCCGCTTGAGCTATTCGAGTGGTTACAGGGCTCCGCAGGCCTATGAGGAGGACTTTCACATAACACAGGTGGGAGGAAAAAACATAAGGACCAGACTGGCCGAAGACTTGAGACCCGAATACTCTCACAGCTTCAGTTTTTCCGTGGACAAATACCACAGGTTCGGCGAAAACCTTCAGTTCAACGTCCTTGTTGAGACCTTTTGCACCGTGTTGGATGATGTCTTTGCCTTCAGGGTGATAGCGGAGGACACTTTGACCAATTCAATATATCAGGAGCGTTACAACGCTTCGGGGGCCACGGTTTACGGAGTGAGCCATACATTCAAGTTGGTCTATAAGGATATTTCAACCCTTTCGCTCGGCTTCACGCTTCAGTCAAGCGAGTACCGTCAAAAGGAGTTCTGGTCCGACGACCCTTCTGTTGCGGGTACGAAACATTTGTTGAGAAGCCCCGACTGCTACGGTTTCCTTAGCTTTGACGTAAAGCCGATGAAAAGACTGAGCATAAACGTGGCAGGTACATATACCGGCAGCATGAAGGTGGCGCATTACAAGGGTTACATAGAAAAGGACCGTCTGGAGACAACACCCGATTTCTTCGACATGAACTGTTCCCTAAGCTATGAACTGAAAAAGACCGGTACCGGTTCACTTCTGCTTAGGGTAGGGGTGAACAATCTGTTCAATGCCTATCAGAAGGATTTTGACACAGGCATTGACAGGGATGCAGGCTATATTTACGGCCCGACGCAGCCGAGAACGTTTTATGCCGGAGTGAAGTTCATGATATAGAATCAAATTCCGTGAAAATGTCTTCTGAAAACAGAAAAATACTTTCAGAAGACATTTTTTTTAAATCAAGATTTATTTTTGCTCTCTTTCCGTTCTGTGCAACTTTATACCTATCTTTGCAGAATGTAGTTGGAAAACCATGAGTGCAAAGGTGAACAATCAAAGGAAATTCGAGGAATTGAGGGAGCGTTTCGACTGCTTCCATTACGAGGGATTCAGATACGGGATTAAGGAAGAGGGCTTTGAGGCCGAGTTTTTATTTGCTTGCGGAGAACACTCCTTCAGACCAGTACACACCATTCTGAAAAAAGACTTTTTTTCTTTCGAACATCTGACCGCAGGGCAGATAGAACTGCTGCTTTTCAACATCGGAATGATAGAATGCGTAAGTTACTGGAAGGCTTTCTGCTCCAAACGCATTGTGGTTCATCCCTTTGCCATGACCGAAGGCCAGAAGGCTTTCTGGAAGAAGCTTTATTTCCACGGTCTCGGGGAGTTCTTCTATGTCAACGGCATAGATACCGACATGGAACACTTCGTGGATATAGAGTGTGTGGGAGACAGACATACGCAGACCCTCGGCTTTGACCTTGAAGACAAATACGTGGTGCCTGTCGGGGGAGGCAAGGACTCGGTTGTCACCCTCGAACTGCTGCAAGGGGCGGGCAGAGACATAAGACCTTTTGTCATCAACTCTCGCGGGGCAACCAAAGACTGCTGTCTTTCGGGAGGCTTCGACCGTGGAGAGACCATAGAGACCAAAAGGACGATAGATGCTCATCTTCTGGAGTTGAACAAAGAGGGATACCTGAACGGACACACCCCTTTTTCGGCCATGCTGGCCTTTACCTCACTGTTGGTTTCCGCCTTCACGCAACGCAGATACATAGCCTTGTCCAACGAGAACTCGGCCAACGAGTCCACCGTGCGGGACAGCAAGATAAACCACCAGTACTCCAAAAGCCTCGAATTTGAAAACGACTTCAGACAATACGTCAGGGAATACATAAGCAGGGATTTTTACTACTTCAGCTTTCTCAGGCCGTTGACCGAACTGCACATAGCACGGCTTTTCTCCATGCTGCACTATCAGCGCGTGTTCAAGAGCTGCAATGCGGGCTCCAAGCAGGATATATGGTGCGGCAAGTGTCCCAAGTGTCTTTTTGCCTTCATCATACTTTCGCCTTTTGTGGATAGGGAGCTGCTTGAGGAGGTCTTCGGAGGCAATCTTTTTGAGGATGCGGAGCTGTTGCGATATATGGACGAGTTGTGCGGCTTGAGCGAGGTCAAACCCTTTGAATGTGTCGGTACGGTCTCGGAGGTGAATGCCGCCCTTGCCATGAGGGTGAGACGCTATGCCCCTGAAGAGGGTGAAGTCCTGCTGAAGAGATGGATGAACACCGATACGGGACGGCTATACGCCGCCCGAACCGACTTTTCGGACTTTTTCACCCTTTCCGAAGAGCATAACCTGAGGGCGGAGGACCTCGACATATTCTCCAATCCTTATCTGTACATAAAGAAATCCAGATTGATAAGGGAGCTGAAGGGGGAGAGGATAGCCATATTGGGCTACGGACGTGAGGGACGCTCCACTTACGGACTGCTCAAGAGGCTTTTGCCAAAGGCCCGCTTTGTGATAGCCGACGGCGACCGCAAGGCATGGTCCGAGGAGGACAGGGCGGAATTCTGCGACCTGGACAGCGAAAGGCTTAAGGATTGTACGCTGTTCATAAAGACTCCCGGAATTCCATGCAAAAGCATACCGACGGTTCCAAAGGAGAGGATAACTTCGCAGACGGACATATTCCTGCGGCTTTTCCACTCCCGATGCACAGGCATAAGCGGCACCAAGGGCAAGAGCACCACAAGCACCCTTTTGTACAGAATTGTCGCCGAACAGCACGAACACACCCTTCTTGCCGGCAACATAGGCATTCCTTTGTTTGACGTTATGGACCTCATGCACGAGGACAGCATTGTGGTCATGGAGCTTTCGGCCCATCAGCTCCAGTTCATAAGGCGTGCCCCGCACATATCCGTACTGCTCAACCTTTATCAGGAACATCTGGATCATTTCGACGGCTTTGAACAATACTGCATGGCCAAGTACAACCTCGGCATCAGACAGACCGAAGGGGACTGTTTCATATACAACCGCGGTGACGGTCAGACTCTCAAACTGCTTGAAAGTCATCCTTTGAGGTCCAAGACCGTTTCCTTCGGCGAGGAGGACTATTGCTTTGCCGAGCCGAAACATCTGAAGGGGGCTCACAACAGGCTGAACATACTTGCGGCCATGAACGTTGCCCGATTATTGGGACTGGACATGAAGAGGGCGGAGCGTGTCATGACGGATTTCGAGACACTGGAGCATCGTCTTGAATTTGTGGCCGACATGGACGGGGTGAGCTATTACAACGACAGCATAAGCACCATACCTCAGGCGACGATAGAGGCCTTGAGGGCGTTGAAAAAGGTTGACACTCTGATATTGGGCGGCAAGGACAGGGGCATAGACTATGATGTTTTGGTCGGGGAGCTGCCTTGTCATCCGCTTCGCAACATAGCCTTTGTGGGTTGTGCCGGAAGACGCATGAAGGAGATATTGGACAGGGCGGGACTTGTGTACAATACTCTTGTGAGCGACGACTACGGGCAGATAGTGAACTGGTGTGCGGAACATACGCGAAAGGGGATGATATGTCTTTTGTCACCTGCGGCAAGCAGTTACGACATGTTCCGCAACTTCGAGCACAGGGGAAGGGTTTTCATGGATTTGGTCAGAGGTTTGGGAAAAAAGGTACATGATGGCAGCGCCAAAGGTTGATAGAAAAAATATTTTAAGAATATACTGTTCTTTTATCCGAAGGCTTATTTGACCTCCCTGTTCGGGATTTTGAATAATCATTTTTCTTTTCAGAATACGGAAAATTTAAATCAGAAAGCAAAAAAATGCGATTTGATTTGGTGGTATTACAAAAAATAAGTATATTTGTTGGCGTAATTCAATACCCCAACGATATGTATTCGTCTGAATATATATTTCAAATAGGTAAGAATACCTTCATTTCATAGCGGGCTTGCTTTTGGCAGGTCGTCATGGTGTCGCTTGTCCTGTTGCGTAAAAGCAAGCCTTGGAATTAAATCGTAATATTAACGAATAGTTTTGATTGATTTAATTGATTTTAATTTTGAAAGGTATGGAAAGAGATAATATTACCAAATGGAAAATAATATTGCCGTTTTTGTGTTTTGTTTTTTCTTCTTTGTATTTTTTTAATGTCAAAGGACAAACGAACTATCCGGCTATGGCATCCAATGTATCCGACTTTGTTGAAATAGACACATTGGAATATCATACGCAAAAGACATATACATGGAAGAAAGGCAATATGTACAGGACGATAACATTGACTTCGTTAAAGGGGTCGGACAGGAAGAATTTTTTGATAATTACGGAAGAAAACGAACGTGCGTATGACGATACCACTGAGCATCGTTACATAAGAATGCCTGTCGAATTGGATATAAAGGATTTTTACGTTTTTGAGGATGTGTTTTATTTCTGTGGAAAAAGGCAAATACCTATTAGTGAAATGGGTATGAGATTTGACCCTCTTTTGTATCCGACCCAAAAAGGTTTCATTGCTTTTGTACCGGCAGACAGTCTGTTTGATACCGGGTTTGATCAGGTAAGTTATGTGCAGGTTGGTAACGTAATTGATAAAATCATTGTTTTTAAAGATAAAAGCAATAGTTTTAAAACCACAGTATATGCAATGGGTACAGAAGAAATTATTCCGCCTCCTTATGAATTGCCGATACTATGTTTCGATTGCCCATCACCTAATGTTACAGTAATTCCTCCAAGAGAGTACTACGATATTGTTCTCTTGTACGAGTTGACGTCAACATCTATGAAATATCTTAAATCTTCGAAGGCGAATTGGTTTGAGAAATTCCAAGATATATCTGTTTCCAGCGGGTGTGTGGAATTGGTGTCATTGCAATATAGGGATACAGTTTATGAAGCAACAACCTATCCTACTCAGTTTTATACTCCCGAAGGGGATAAGATATCGAATAAATTGATATACAGGAAATTTAAGACGCCGGAAATGATTTCCAAAGTCAACTGTTTTGACATAAGATTCTATAATAACCAGACAGGTACTTATATCGACGATGATATTGAAAAAGGCATATATAACCTTAAAATAGATTGCATAATGCCTGCATCCGATAACTTTTATCTTACGTTCAACTATTATGAAGATTCGAACACTTATGCTACGATTCTTAACAAAGTGAAGTTCAATTGGGGAGAAAATGCCGCGCAGTTTAATTGTTTGCTGTCCACTGAAATATACAGAGGGCAATCAAGCAGAAAAATATGGGATGTAGAGTTCAATGGAAATCATTCCAATGCTTTGGTTCTTATGGAAAGCATTGATACGACAGATTGTGATGCGGTCTATGAAGTACCTTTGTCCGGGCAGTCAGGCAACTATTTCAATTACAGTACCCCTGCTTATGATTTTGCTATTAAATACATGTTGCCAAACAACGTATTCTATGGTGGCAATGAGATTTTCAACGGTATACCGTTCAGTAGTATAACACGTTTGGAAGATGATGTTTACAGGCTTGCAGGTTGTTTGATGAATGCTTCCAAGGCAAACATCCTGTCTTATTTCCAATTCAGAGGATTCACTCAGGGTAATTGTCAGACCGTATCCACACGTCAGGTTAAAAACAAACCGTTTCCTGTGCATTTCAATTATGAAACCCAATATAACGATATTAATGTAGGAAATTTGGGAGCAAGCATTAAAACAATGACAATTTCCGACCATAAACCTGTGATTGGAGAGGGTGATTGTCAAAATACAAATCTTGATTGATAAACGAATAAAACATGTATAAGAAATGAAAAAGATAATATTTGCAATATTGTTTGCGATTTTGGGAGTGTCGGTCATGGCACAGGAAGGCGTGCTTGATACGATAGCGGGTTATTACGGTTATTCCCCCGACAGTGTTATTGTCTTTACAAGTGCGGAATATTACGGATGTCCCAATAATTATACTATAAATACACAAAATATGCCGTCAGCAGTAGATTATTTCAATGATTATAATTTTGCAGTAAATCCTCCTGTTTACAATTCTGTTACAGGTTCATGGATACCTCCGTTTCAGGTAAACTTTATGTTAACGGCTAAGAACAATTACGAAGTGGAGGCTTATGCGCAGCCACATCATTTTGATTCTGTTGTTTACGTTTGCGGAGTTGCTGCTCATGTCGGAGGACAGATAAATCAGGTTGACAAGAATTGGCTTTTGTTGGACGAGAACTTCGATACTTTGGCCATGACACCCGTTTATCCG
>CALUHJ010000005.1 GCA_944320415.1 uncultured Bacteroidales bacterium | reverse complement strand
ACCCTCATCAACTTTGGGATTGCAAAAGTACTCACTTTTTATATTCCCACCAAATATTTACTGAAGTTTTTTTGCATAGAATCAACCATTTCAACAGTTATTCCATCTTCGTCAAAAAAAAATATACTCTCAAAATGGAATACTACATGTAAAGGCAAAAAAATATCAAACAAAAAAAAATAATCAAAACCCAAAATCACACATAATTAGTTTGTCTTTTTACGACCCAATATTACTATTGGATTCTCATATAATACATACAAAAGGTATGACAAAATAAGAGTCAATACCCAAAATCCCAAATATTTAACTATACCATATTCAGACAAAAAATCAACAAAATGATTATCAATAATTTGAATCAACATCAAATTAAAAAGATACATTGAATATGATAATATACTTATATGTGATATTACTTTCCCAAAAACACTTCTAATATTTTTTAATTTGTCTATCAATGGAAAAAATAATACAATATAAAGAGGAGAAAGTGTCAAAAGACAACATTACAATAAAATGTATTAGGTACACGTGGTGTATATGAAACCATTAGAAATAAGATAATCCCAAGAAAAAAAAACTGGTTTGCCAATTTGGACCAATACTTCTTGTAATAATAACGAACCCATGCAGCAAAGACTCCAAAAAAAATACAATCAATACGCGAGATTACAACCTTACGAAAAACGACATCCCACCAAAATTGATCATAATATTTTCCGCTAACAACAACACGATAAATCATGGGAAGTATTATAAAAAGAATAGACACAACAAACAGACTTCGTTTCATATTCATGAAACGACATAAGCAAAACAATAATATTGGAAACAGCAAATAAAACCATATTTGCACAGCCAAACTCCATGATTCCCAAAAGAAATCATAGAAAGGATACCATAAATTTTGAGTAAATGTTATAAATTTCCATATACTTACACTATCTATTCTTCCAGGTAGTATACCTAAATAGACCAAACAATAATTAACGATTAGAATCAGATAATAATTCGGTAAAATACGCAATGCTGTCCGTTTCCAAAAAACCAAAATTTGTTGTTTTTGCAAACTGTTTCCTATTCTACTCACACTTTGCAAAAAACTGTTACAAATTAAAAAACCGCTTAACACAAAAAAAATATCCACACCATGAGGAAGAGGTAAATAAGGAAATGCTTCAAGAATAGTATTATTCAAAAGATGTCTTGCGTGTCCATGTACAACACAAAATATTGCAAATGCCCGCAACAAGTCAAATCCAAATATCCTTCTCTCGTAATCAATATTTATTCCAAACATTACTAATTGCAATTTTCTTTTCCATATTGCCTTTAAATCAAAATTAAATAATCACTGCATTTGGATTCTAAAAACGCAACAAAACTTATTGCATCAAATGAAAAGCATAACTTCATGCACTCATCATTTGACATTTCATATATTTATTACCACATTACATAAATACAAAACAAATCAAAGAATCTATTTATTTCTCCTTGACCAAACCTTCATTATAAGCATATATAAGTTTTTTCAAACTGTCTATCTGGTCTCTCAACTCGTCACCAAGCTCCGTATCTCTTATCAATATCTTCTCCGTTCTCTGCTCTATTAGATAGTTCTTGGAAATAATGTCGCTTTCATTCTCTATCGACTCCTGACGTGAACAGAAAGGCTCATGTTCAACCAAAAACAGACGACTCGAACCGGAAACAAGAGTATAACCTCCTATGCCCGTCTCCTTCTGATATGCCTTCGACATTCCGCCGTCTATCACCAATAACCTGCCGTTGGCCATTATCGGACTCTCGCCCTTCTTGACCTTGACCGGCACATGACCGTTCACTATGCGCGCCTTTTCATTGTCCAAGCCAAATTCCGACAATATCATTTCGCAGAACTTAACGTCATTTCTCAAACTGTAATACAAATCCAGACGTTCCGACTGAGGCTCTTTCTCCTCTATTAGATAACGTTCAAATGTAGCCATCCTGTGCTTTCCGAATATAGGCGAACATGCCCCGCACCACAAATACCAGAAATAGTCTCCGTCGTTGTTCGTCGGATTGAACCTGTTCACCCACACATTACGCACAGTCTGTTCCAAGGTATCGAGCAACTCCTTGCCCTTTATCATTTTTCCCTTATGATTGAATTCCTTGAACTCCGTCGCACTTTTGACAGGTATACAACCATGAAGCATAAGGTTGTTGTTGTAAACAAGGTAAACCCCTCCCTTGGAGAAAAGGAATGAAACATCGTCCTGAAGTCTGTAGGAATTCAGGAACGAGGATATAAGCCTGTTCATCACCTCTTCCTCTTCGGCCGTAAGCTCATAAGGATTTTTTGGATCTATTGTAGGGAAATACTTGTCCTTCAAGGCATACTCGGCACCGTCTATCCTTATTGTGCCCTTTTCATAGTCTATCTTGTCGAGCAACAGTCTGTGAGACATGTCGAAGTTAGGGTTACGCATCACGATTTGACCCTCCAGCTTGAAACTTATGACAGCTATCGCCTTGTGTATCATCGTCATCAGTCTTACATTTGCATCGGAATAATGCTCCGGCTTGGTTCCCTTTGGTATGAAAGGAACGGCAGGATCGTTTTCGTATGTCGTTATCGCGAATGTAACAAGCGGCATAAGGTTTATGCCGTAATCGTCCTCTATGGTGTCAAGACTGCCGTAGCGGGCGGTAAGACGTATTACCTCGGCTACATCATACTTGTTTCCGCAGGCGGCTCCCATCCATATTATGTCGTGATTTCCCCATTGAACATCAACCGCATGATGCGACTTGAGAAGAGACATCACATCCGCAGCCCTAGGCCCCCTGTCGAATATGTCTCCGATTATGTGAAGACGGTCTATAAGCATACGCTTGATGAATCCGCATATAGACTCTATGAACTGGTCCGAACGTTTAAGGCTTATGATGGAATCAACGATGGAATCGTAGTAGTCCTGCTTGTCGGAGGTTGTCTCGTTCAACAATTCATCTATTATGAAGGCATATTCGCTGTCCATCGCCTTGCGCACCTTGGAACGGGTGTACTTCTTGGCCACCTCCCTTGCCACTTTGACCAATCTGTTGAGCGTTATCCTGTACCATTCTTCGGAAACCGTTCCCACCCTTTTCAACTGACTGAGCTTGTCGGCGGGATAATAGATAATCGTAGCCAGCTGATTCTTCTCCGCAACCGAAATGGAATGGCCAAAAACATCGTCTATCTTACGTTTTACAGCCCCTGAAGCATTGGACATTATGTGATTGAAGGTGTCGAATTCCCCATGTATGTCCGTAACGAAATGTTCCGTACCCTTGGGCAAAAGAAGAATGGCCTCCAACTTGATTATCTCCGTACTTGCAGCCTGAAGAGTCGGAAACTGTTTTGACAACTGGTTTATAAACTTCAATTCCTCCTTTGACATTATAACATTGTCTGCCATGACCGTTCGTTTTTGTTCATATTTTCTTTAAAGTGCAAAATTAAAACTTGATTCCGAGAAAATGGAATTTGATTCCATTTTTTTAAATCTTTGTTTCATTTTTCTCAAATCAAGTTTCATTTTCAATAATCCAAACCCTGTTCTATCGCCTCTTCCAGTTTCTTGTACCATTGCTCGGAAAACTTCCTTATCAGAGGCTCTTTCAACACCTTGTACAAAGCCTTGTCCCTGTCGTTGCAGAGGGCTGAAGCGCAAACCTGCCAACTGTGATAGTTCAACGCCTTGAATTCTCCATAATCCCTAACCCTGATAGGATAAAGATGGCATGAAATAGGCTTTACAAAGTCCGTACAGCCTGCCCTGAAGGCTTTCTCCAAAGCACACAAGGCCTTGCCGTCCTCATAGCAGACAAAGACACATTCCCTTTGCTCTATGATATTGGTACAAAGGGTTCCTTCCTCATCCCTTGTCCAAAAGCCCTCATCTCTGATTATTTCTACCGCCCTTTCCTCCATGAAAGGCTCCACCTTTGGCAATATGCTCTCTATCTTCCCTATTTCATCCTCCTCAAGCGGCGCACCAGCATCGCCTTCCACACAACAAAGCCCCCCGCACCGCTTCAAATCGCAACGGAAACACACCGTGCCTATATCCTGACTTACAAGACAATTACCGACTACCATCATAAACAAAAAGATTTGTGTTGCAAAGGTAGAAATTTTTGCTTTCGGTACAAAGAAAGCCTTACGGCCTACGTCATTTGAAAAGGGAAGGCATGTTTTGTATATCCAAATTTTTCAATTCCAACAATTATAGCTACCTTTGCAGGTGAAAAACAGGTTAAAACAAAAGTTTGCTGCCGTATGGAAGTCAAAGAAGAAATCAAGGACAAGACATCACTTAACTTTATAGAGGAAATAATAGAGCAGGATTTGAAAAGCGGGAAATGCAAGAGCATCATAACCCGTTTTCCACCCGAACCGAACGGATATCTGCACATAGGACATGCCAAGAGCATTTGTCTGAATTTCGGACTTGCCAAAAAATACGGGGGAAGGACCAATCTGAGATTCGATGACACCAATCCGGTCAAGGAAGATACCGAATATGTGGACTCCATAAAGGAAGACATCAAATGGCTCGGCTTTCAGTGGGCGGAAGAGCACTATGCGTCGGATTATTTCGAGCAGTTGTACCAATGGGCCTGCGAGCTGATAAGAAAAGGTCTGGCTTACGTTGACGACCAAAGCCTCGAGCAGATAAGGGAAAACAGAGGCACGGTGCAGACTCCCGGAAAGAACAGTCCTTACAGGGACAGGAGTGTGGAGGAAAACCTTGACCTTTTCACCAGAATGCGCAATGGAGAATTCGAGGACGGAAGCAAGACACTGAGGGCAAAGATAGACATGGCGCATCCCAACATGCACATGAGAGACCCGATAATGTACAGAATAATCCACACTTCCCATCACAGGACTGGGAACACATGGCCTATTTATCCCATGTATGACTACGCACACGGGGAATCGGACTCAATAGAGAACATAACACATTCCATCTGTACGCTTGAATTCGACATACACAGACCGTTGTACGACTGGTTCATAGCACAGTTGGGCATCTTCCCTTCGCATCAGTACGAATTTGCAAGGCTCAACCTTAACTATACGGTAATGAGCAAGCGTAAATTATTACAGCTTGTAAAGGAAAACCACGTCAGCGGTTGGGATGACCCGCGTATGCCTACCATTTGCGGTTTCAGGCGCAGGGGATACACTCCTGAAAGCATACGTAACTTCTGCGAGGACATAGGAGTGGCAAAGAGAGACAACACCATAGACTACACCCGTCTGGAAAACGCCTTGAGGGACGATTTGAACAAAAAGGCACAAAGGGTAATGGTGGTATTGAACCCTGTAAAACTGATAATAGACAACTATCCGGAGAACGAGACGGATATGCTTGACGCGATAAACAATCCGGAGGACGAATCCGCCGGCACGCGTAAGGTAAGCTTCTCCAACACTCTTTATATAGAAAGGGAGGACTTTATGGAGAACCCTCCGAAGAAGTATTTCAGGATGAGCATAGGTCAGGAAGTCAGGTTGCGTTATGCCTACATAGTGCGCTGTGTTGGTGTTGACAAGAATGAAAACGGTGAGATAACGGCCGTACACTGTACATACGACCCTCAGACCAGAGGCGGAAACACTCCTGACGGAAGAAAGATAAAGGGAACCATACATTGGGTTGATGCAAAGAACCATTGTTCTGTTGAGGTAAGGCTGTTTGACCGTCTGTTCAAGACGGAAGCGCCCGACAAAACGGAAGAGGGACAGACATTCCTGGACAACCTCAACTCGGATTCGTTGAAAATATTGCATGACTGCAAGGCGGAGAAATTCCTTGCCGACACCAAGCCATTAGATAAGTATCAGTTCGAGCGCATGGGCTATTTCTCGACGGATTACGACAGCACTGCCGAACACATAGTGATGAACAGGGCTTGTACCCTTAAGGACTCCTGGACGAAAAAATAGTTTAAATAACACGTTTTTGAATTATGAAAAAGCAGTTACTGTTTATAATTATTCTGACGGCATTCGTAAGTTCTTATGCACAACAAAGACACCGTACGGCAAGCGGAGAGTCTTATGACATCTTCCTGAGCGTAAAACCGATTGGCGGACTGGCGCAAGGTGACTTTGAAAAGAATTACACTTATGTCTACGGTGTGAATCTGGCATTTGAATACCAACTTGAGGAAAGCAAGTTGGGACTCGGTTTTGAACTGGGTTATCTTTACGGAGTTCCGCAGACATTCAAACTGCCTTTCATTCAAAGCAAAAAGAACTGGGGAGCGCATCAGTTGCCTTTTACGCTTACCGCCAACTATTATTTTTTAAACGAAAGAATAAAGCCTTTTGTGGGCATAGGTCTCGGAGTGATATGGGGCAGATATGATTACAGTCTCAGCTCAGAGGAAAGCATAGACGAATATTATCTGAGAGATTTTGAGGGACAGAGCGGATGGCGTTTCGGATTCATACCAAAAGTGGGTCTTATGATAAGCATGGACCACAGAAACGGTTTCGGCATTGAGTTTTCCATGCCGTACTACATACCTGCCGGCCGTCTGGAGAACCAATATGGTATAAACATGGCTTTGAACTATACTTTCATAATAGATTAAATTTAAACGGATGCACAAATCCTCCATAACGATAGATTTTGAACTGTTTGACAGTTTGGAGCAGTTGAATGAAGCGGATTTGGAACTGGTAATCGCGGCTAGAAAAGCCTGTGAGAAATCCTATTCTCCGTACTCGCATTTTTCGGTAGGTGCAGCCGTAAGGCTGGAAAACGGAAAGATAATAACGGGAGCCAATCAGGAGAACGTAGCATTCCCTTCTGGTCTGTGTGCGGAAAGGGTTGCTTTGTTTGCCTGCGGAATGGAGGATGCGAATGTGGAACAAATGGCCGTTGTTGCCCGTGACAAATACGGCGAATGGGTCGAGGCCTTTCCATGCGGAGCCTGCAGACAGGTTATGCTGCAAATGGAAAGCAGAGCCTGCAAAAGACTCTGCTTCATAATTTCCATCGGTGGAGACAAATTCATGAAGATAACAGGTGCAGACTCTCTTCTGCCATTTGCATTCAGCAAATTCTAAGCTATTTCTTCAATATTTTGCTTTCCTTTACGCTCAAAAGTTCGAACGGCAAAAAGTTTGACACGAAATAATCGTTGTGAGATATGGCCTTTGTGGTAAATGAAACTGTCGGAACATCGGATTTTTTCAAAAGATTCTGAGCCACGGCTCCTATATACGTATCGTTAACTCCCAGTTCCTGATGCGTCATTATCATAAGCAAGTCTCCGTTGACCTGTTCCACATGTCTTATGATTATTTCGTCTATCGGTTCATCGGAATCTATATACGTCTGAGCCGTTACATCCACTCCTTCCTGTTCAACTATCCATTTGGCCTTTTCCATTTTCATCACAAGACGTGATGTGGCTATGTTGGCTCCCTTTCTCAATACTCCGACTAGGTGTATGGTAGACTTGTAGTATTTGGCCCATGATACGGCTTTGATAACCTTTTCCAAGGTAGACTTGGTAAGGTCTATCGGAAGCACGATATTGCTGAACCCTTCCTCCTTTATCTGATTTGTCCCTACGGTTATGACCGGACAAGGAGCGGAAGCCACTACGGAAGTGGTCAAAGGACCTACAAAATGGAATTCAGATACAGTTTTATCCATTTTTCCCATCACTATGTATTGCGCCGAAAGCAATTCGGCCTGTTCTATTATTACCTCTATAGGCGAACCTTCCTCCACTATGTAGTGAATCTTTATATCTGTCGTTTCTCTCGTTTTTTCAACAACTTCCTTCAGTTTGTTCTGAACAGCCCTTATGTTTTGACGATGTTCTTTTTCACTTCTGAAAAGCTGTGTAAGGAAATCGGGACGACGTACGACTGTCAAAAGATAGATTTCTCCGTTTAAATATTTTGTAACTTTCTTTGCTTCTTCCAGTGCGGACTGTGATTTTGGACCGAAATCATAAGGCACCAGAACGACTGACTTCTTCTTTACGCTCATACCGCTAATTGTTTTATTGGGTTCATAATAACTATCGCTTATATATATCCTGAAAAGGTTGTCTATTCACTATTGAACGTCCGAGAGTCTGTTCATCGGCATACTCTATGTTGTCACCGATTGCAACTCCTCTTGCTATAGCCGAAACCTTTACATGAGTGTCTTCCAACAGCCTGTTGATATAAAACGATGTGGTATCCCCCTCCATGGTTGTAGGCAATGCAAGTATTATTTCATCTACATTATTTTCCTTAACCCTTTTGACCAAATCCGATATCTTTATATCGTTTACCCCTACACCGTTTATGGGGGATATAACCCCTCCCAAAACATGATAAACGCCCTTGTACTGTCCGGTAGCCTCTATCGCCATGACATCCCTTATATTTTCAACAACACATATTACCGAATGGTTTCGCATGGAGTCAGAACAAATGGTACAGTAATCCGTATCGGAAAGATTATTGCATTCCCTGCAATACCTTATTTCCGTTCTCAATTTCAATATGCTTTGAGCAAGACAGGTGGCATATAGTTCGTCCTGTTTCAATATGTGCAACGCAAATCTCAATGCAGTCCTGCGACCGACACCAGGCAGCTTTGCCATCTCATTTACGGCATTCTCCAGAACCGATGAAGTGTATTCCATATTTTTGCTACCTTTGCGTAAAATTTTATCGGCAAATTTACAAATAATTCTGCATTCGGATGGAACATATTCTTTTTTGGATTTTTGCAGCTTATACATTATTGCTCTTTATAATAACATTCGTAACATCGAGAAAGGCAAACAGTCTGTCCTTTTTTTCGGGCAACAGGAAAAGTCCTTGGTTTGTCGTGGCTTACGGAATGATAGGTGCAAGCCTGAGCGGGGTTACCTTTATGTCAGTCCCGGGATGGGTGGAAGAAAGGCAATTCACATACATGCTGACCGTGACCGGAAACCTTTTAGGTTATTGTGTGATAGCCTTTGTCCTTATGCCGATATATTACAGACTGAACGTGATATCCATATATAAATATCTCGAAACGCGTTTCGGCAAATACTCACACAAAACCGGCTCTTTCTTTTTTCTGGTTTCAAGAACTCTCGGAGCAAGCCTTAGAATGTTCATTGTGATATACGTTCTTTACGAGTTCGTTTTCAGCAAATGGAACATATCTTTTGAATTTACGGTATTCCTGTTTCTGATACTTATTCTTCTGTTCACGCTTAAAGGCGGTATAAAAACGATAGTATGGACCGACACCTTGCAAACCACATGCATGCTCGCCGCTTTGTGTATCTGCTTCTTTTTGATAGCACAACAAATGGATTTGTCTGCACATGGTTTATTATCAACCATAATGTCGAGTGAATATTTCACTTTTATCGAAAGCGATTCTTCCAGTCGGTTATGCTGGTGGAAACAACTGTTGGGAGGAGCCTTTATTGCCATTTCAATGACAGGACTTGACCAGGAGATGATGCAAAAGAATCTTAGCTGTAAAAACATCAGGTCTGCTCAAAAAAACATGATGACCTTTTCATTCATCCTGCTTATTGTCAACTTCCTTTTCCTCTCATTGGGAGCGGCATTACACATATTTGCAGCAAAGGAAGGCATTGACGCAAAGGGTGACGACCTGTTCCCCTTCATTGCACTTAACGAACTGACACCACTTGCGGCAATAGTATTTATCATAGGTTTGATTTCTGCTTTGTTCCCTTCGGCTGACGGAGCATTGACATCCCTAACTACCGCTTTCAGCATAGACTTTTTGAACATGGAGGAAAGAAAGGATTGGACCATCAAACAAAAGACAAGAATAAGACACATCATACACTTGTCATTCGCCTTGCTGTTCATAGGAATAATCATTTTCTACGGCAATCACAGAAATCCACATCTTATTGACATACTGTTTCAGGTAGCATCTATAACATACGGACCTTTGTTGGGACTGTTCGCATTTGGAATCATTTCAAAAAGAAAAGTAAAAGACAAATTCGTACCTGTTGTCTGCATACTTGCACCTCTTTTGTGTTTTGTTTTAAGCAACAATTCTCAAGAGTGGTTCAATTACAGCTTTGACTTCGAACTGCTTTTGCTAAACGGATTTCTGACATATATGGGACTGTTTGCAATAAGCAGCAAACAACAAGAAGAAAAATCGAAATAAGACATGTCCAATTATATCTCATTCTCGTGAAAGAAATTTATCTGCATTAATTGTCAATATCAATGTCTTAATCGCGTTTGCCATAAACCACACTGTCCAATATGGTTTATGGCAATGGAAGAAAAGGATGGACAAATTAATTGTTATTTTCTGGTTTACGCTGAATATCATAGCGGACCGGAAAACTTTTTTACGGCATTTCCTCTCACTAAAGAATCATGTTTGTTCCAGTTTTCATATCGAACTGCCGCTTTCACTTCTTCACGTTGATAAAACAATTTCAATAACAGTCGCTCTTTTGCCTTCAATTTATTTTGTGATTGCGACCGTTCTTCAGAACATTTAACGGAAAGACCGGTTGGAATATGAGTGGCACGAACTGCTGTTTCCACCTTGTTGACATTTTGACCTCCATGTCCACCGGAACGCATGGTCTCAAAAACGATATCCTTATCTGATATTTCCGTCAACTCTACAGGATCAATAAATTCTATACCGACAAACCAGTTTTTGCGTGGATGACCGGGACGGAAACGATTAGCCGTTGCTTGCCAAAGAACTGTTCCCTGCCACTCCTTCTCTTTGTTCGGATTGGTCTCTGCAAGAAACAACATGGACATATAGCAGTCAGGCTCAGTATTGTGAGTTTCGTTTTCTATCAATTCTGCTCCCGGGAAGTCCTTCAGTAGTTCTCTTGCCACAAGAACTACAGCTCTGGCACATTCTACAGGTCCACGTCCTGCAGTAATTTGTATATACTTTTTCATTTGGGAATATCTTTAATGTTTAAACGGGGTTTGACCATTGCAACGACTTCGGCTGTCGGTTCAATAAGTCTTAGTATTTCTTCTTTTGGTTTGTACGCTTGCGGCGATTCATCAAGTGTATTGTGGCAAACTGAAGTAGAAAAGATACCCTCCATGGAATTCTCAAAATCTTCCATTTCGATATTCTTTCTGGCTGCATTTCTTGACATGGCTCGTCCTGCACCATGCGGAGCGGAATAATTCCATTCGGCATTTCCTTTTCCCATACAGATGGCAATGCCGTCACGCATATTGAAAGGCAGGCAGAAGCGCGCACCTTCTTTAGCTTCAACCGCCCCTTTACGCAACATTGGATAATCTTCACATACCGAAACATAATTGTGAATGGTAAATATGGATTCTTCGCATTTAACCTTACCAAACTTCTGCAATATGGCAAAAATACGGTCACGGATTATATGATGATTATATAGAGCATACGCCTGTGTTAAAACCATATCGGAGAGATATCCATTGAGAGTATCTCCACACAGATAACCTATAAATTTTGTTCGTTTGGGATTCTGTGCAATATTGTGCCAATGGTTGGCAATCTTCATTCCCAAATTTCTAGAACCACAATGAATAGTCAGCCACCCTTCACCTGTTTTATCATCTTCACCATATTCAATGAAATGATTACCTCCTCCAAGTGTGCCGAGGCTTTTGTAAAAGACAGCCTCCTGTAGTTTTATCCTGCGACAGAAGTCAGATATAAAACGTGCATCTATACGAGGTGCTTCATTGATAAGATACGGAGAGGTCGAGCGTGCTTTCTGATAACTGGTATTCAAAAAGCGGTACAATTCTTTTTCGTCCAGGCTGTTTTTCCGACAAATATCCATGCCTGTCGGTATGGTTTCACGGATTTTATGTTCAAGTAAGGCATAATCTTCTGATGCAACCACAGAAGAAAGTCTGTGCATTGAAATTGTACATCCTATGTCAACGCCGACATGATCAGGATTTAAATATGCTCCAACTCTGTATGCCGTACCGATATTACATGAATTCCCGGCATGGACATCAGGCATTTGGACGATTTGTATCCCTTCGAAAGCAGGATCATCGCATTGTGTCTTTATCCACAACAAAGCTGCGTCTTCAATATTATTCGTAAAAATTTTGGCTGAAGTGTATTTTCCTTCAATAATCATACTGCAATTAACAAATTAACGTTATTCTATTGTTCTAAAATATCTGTAAAATAATAGATTATATTCTCATAATACTCTCGGCACACCATATTTTGCTGTTAACGCCACACATACTACAATAATTAGTATCTGTATCTCTGTGACATCGACTACTTCAATCCGTCTTTGAGACCTTATATATAATAAAGACACCTTTGCTCTAACAAATGTTTTTAATAGACATATTCATCAAGACATATTTCATCCAGTTCGCCAAAAGTCTATCAATCACTACCATTGTGAAATATTGTTATAAATATGTTTCTTATGATTCTATACCATAAGCACCTTTACTACGCAATACCACTTCATAGCACAGTCTATCTTGATCTACAATCTCCGCTTGACCATTTTCTGACAAAACCCCTACTCTTAAACTATCATCTCTCATAACTAACATTTTTATACAAATCCTTCAAATCACACTGCATAGCCATTGATTCATTATCATATTTACTCCAGCAAACTGTTCATCTAAAACAACAATGATTCTATTTTTATAAGAAAATGTTTCTGCATTTTATATGCAAATATACACATAAATGCAGAAAGTATCAAGTAAACATAATTATATTACAATTGCAATTACCCATCACAACCTTTACATCTTAAAAACACAGCGGGACGAGCAAACCACATTGCCCGTCCCGCTGATATCAAATCGTTTAATCTAATTTGAGGATGTTATTAGTATTCGTCCTCGTGAAAGAAAAAATCCTCTTTTGTAGGATAATCCGTCCAGATATCCTCTATCGAATCATAAATGTCACCCTCATCCTCTATCTCGGAAAGGTTCTCAACAACCTCGGCAGGCGCACCGCTCCGCAAAGCATAGTCTATAAGCTCCTCTTTCGTGGCCGGCCAAGGCGCATCCTCCAACTTGGATGCCAGTTCCAATGTCCAATACATTATTCTATATTTTTATCGTTTAATTATCTCCAAACAAAATCCACTCAAGGCTTCCAATAAGTCTCCTCACGTCCCTTTCTCTTCAGAATATAACGCGCCAATACAAACAAGTAATCTGATAAACGGTTAAGATACTTCAATATTGTCTCCTCAACACCGATTTCTTCTGACAAACGGACACACAAACGCTCACAACGCCTGCATATAGTCCTCGCCACATGAATATGGGAAGAAGTCCTGCTGCCTCCAACCAAAACAAAACCCTTCATTTGCGGCAGACTCTCGTTCATCACGTTTATTTTCTTCTCCAGATAAGCAATATCCTCTTCCTTCACCTTTGGCATTTTCGCCATGAATTCCTCTTTCTCGCAGGCAATGATGCTCTCGATGTTGAAAAGTGTTGACTGTATCTTGACCAATTCGCTGTTGAGGGTTTCCGAACTCAGACAGTCCCTAACCAAGCCCAGATATGACACCAACTCATCTATCGTTCCGTATGTCTCAACCCTCAAGTCATATTTCGGAACCCTCGTTCCGCCTACCAGACTTGTGGTTCCGTTGTCTCCGGTCCTTGTATATATCATACTCCGATTCCTTTCTCTATTCCACTCTTTCGACTGAAACTATTTCAGGCACATCCTCCTTTATTGCAGACTCCACTCCGTTTTTCAACGTCATAAGTGCATACGGACAACTGCCGCAATGACCCTGCAACTCCACATATACAACCTTCTCATCCGTCATTCTGACAAATTGTACATCTCCTCCGTCTTCCTGCAAATAAGGACGTATCTTCTCTATGCTCGCCTTTACTCTCGTTTCCAAGTCGTTTCTTTCCTGTTCTGTCATATCTTGTCGTTTTTTATTGTTTTCATCGCTATTTTATCCGCCAGTTCCATAAATGTCTGCGCCTCAGGAGAGGCAAAATCCATGGAAATTGGATTTCCACTGTCGTTCGTCTCCGAAATATCCATTGAAATAGGTATCTGCGCCAGAAGTTCCATGTCCAGTTCCTTGGCCAACTGCTCCGCCCCCGACTTGCCGAAAATATAGTATTTGTTGTTCGGAAGTTCCTTTGGGGTGAAATAGGCCATATTCTCCACAAGTCCCAATACCGGTACTGCTATCTGGTCGTTGGTAAACATGTTCACCGCCCTTCTTACGTCAGCCACCGCCAACTGTTGCGGAGTGCATACGAATACCGAACCGCTTACGGAAAACTGCTGTACAAGGCTCAACTGTATGTCACCCGTTCCCGGAGGCATGTCCAAAATCATGAAGTCCAAACCTCCCCAATAAGTCTCGGTAAGCATCTGTGTAAGTGTATTGGCCGCCATGGGACCTCTCCACAACATGGGTTGAGTCTTGTCGACGAAGAATCCCACGCTCATCAGCTTTATTCCGAACTTCTCGAAAGGCAGCATATATTGTTTTCCGTCTATTTCCTGAGCCATAACCTGCTCATTGTCTATATTGAACAATGTAGGCACGGACGGACCGTATATATCGGCATCGGCCAAGGCTACCGCATAGCCTTTCTTGGCCAATGAAAGAGCAATGTTTGCCGCAACGGTTGACTTGCCTACGCCTCCCTTTCCGCTGGCAACGGCAATGACGTGCTTTATGTTCTTCATCGCCTCGTTGATTGCCTCCTGTTTCCGTTTTTTCTCTTCAAATACGTTCATATATTCAGGTCTTTACAAAATGGCTGCAAATATACAGATTTATATTCACTTTGCGACTCTATTACCTCAAAAAAACGCCTTGCTGAAACAAAGAAAGAATTTCACGGAATCAAGTTTCATTTTTTTGTAATCAAATTCCATAAAACCGAATCTTGATTACAAAAAAAAGGAGTCGGATATTGCTATTCCGACTCCTTTGTCAATCATTGAAAAATCACTTATCCCTTATAGGCGATGGTCTCTATCTCTACCAAAACACCCATAGGAAGTTTCTCTACGGCATAAGCGGCTCTTGCAGGCAACATCTCGTTGTAGTATTTGGCATATACCTTGTTCATTGCCGCAAAATCGTCCATGGAATTCAACAGACACGTAGTCTTTACAACGTCCTTGAAACTGAAACCGGCCTCATTCAATATTGCCTCTATGTTCTTGAACACCTGTTCGGTCTGTTCCTCTATCGTTTCGGGAATCTTGCCTGTCTGAGGGTCAACCGGAATCTGTCCGGATATGAAAAGCATTCCATTTGAAGCCAATATGGCCTGACTGTATGGGCCTATTGCCTTTGGAGCCTTGTCCGTATTTATTACCTTGTTCATTTTATTTGGTTTTTATTTGTTGAAAATTATCTGTTTTGTAGTCTGTTTTCCGTTGGCCCTTATGTTGACCAGGTAAGAACCGTTTTCCAAGGTCTGAAGATTTATCGTCTTGTTTTCCAAGTCGGCATTTCTTTCCTGATAAACGACCTGACCCAATATGTTTGTAATAGTCAGTTCTGCGTTTTTCTGTTCAGGTGCCTTGATTGTAAGCATGCCGCTGGTAGGATTTGGAGAAAGGGTGAACTCTATGCCGCAATCTATTTCCTCCAAGGAAGAACTTATTCTAACATATATTTTCTCCTCGTTGGAATAAGCCTCCGGACAATCCTCAAGCTGAACCTTCACTCTGTAAGTATAAAGGGCTTCCTGCTCGGCCTGATCCGTATATGACGACTGTGTATTTCCTATCGGATTCCATCCCAAATCATCAATCTGTCTTTCCCAATCCAATATCTGGCCTCTGTATGAGTTCAACCTGAACAAGGCTATATCCTGTCCCTGTTCCCTGACAACAGTATCCGCAGCGTTCTTTGTCAACACGCCTCCTCGTGAAATCATGACGTCTATAAGAACCGTATTGCTGGTATCCTTTATCACTCCGTTGGATATGACTATACGACGGTAGAATGTACTGTCTGTCAATTCCTCAGGCTGATAGTTCTGTTCGGTTGCAAGTTGGGTTGCGTCGGTCCATGCACCTGTCCTTGACTTCTGCTGCCATTGATAAGTGAAGTTTCCTCTTCCGCCTGTCGGTTCTGAACCCGTCAGCATCTCCGGCGTAGCACCAAGACAAAATGCCTGATTTGAACCTATGACATTGTTTTCTATTGCAGGGTATGTAGTTGTGAAGGTCTTTCTTACTCCGTATGCCGTTCCCAACGACGTTGTGACAAATGCCCTGTAATAATAAGTCACACCTTCTCTAAGTGTATCCACCGACAAAGTAAATGTACCCATTTCAGGATCGGTGCTTACCAGTTTGGTTGCATTGTCAACATCCGGCATTGTTTCACTGTCGGTATTAAATACAAAACCTTTTTCAACGAATGTTCCTTCACCAAAGCTTACAAGGGTAGCCTCCATGGTGACGGAATTATTGCCTATATTGCTTGGATTTCTTGACACAATGCTACCGAGTCCGCTCGGAGTATTGAACTGTTTGACAGCGCCATAAGCCTTGCCGGAAGCATTCTCCACATATGCTCTGTAATAGATAGTCGCACCGCGTATAAGGTCTGTAAGCGCCACATCGAAAGTATCCGTAGTCACAGTGCTTGCAACCTCTGTGAGGTTATCTCCCACCATACTTTCAATTGCAGTCATGTCATCGCTCCAAACGGCTCCTCTTGAAGTAATGTTACCTTCACCGGCATAGACGATGTGTCCTTTGACCGTTGCCGTAGTTGAAGTTATTGAAGTATTGATTACGGCATCGGTTTCTACCGCAGGAACATTTGACATGAAGTTAAACCTTATCACACTGTCATTTTCATAGTGTATGTTTGTGATAGGACGATTCGAAGGTGTACCGTCCTTCATAGTTGAAGGAGGGTTGGTTTCATCCGTAAAGTTAACCACGTTCAAAGAACCTGGAAACGGACATGTACTTGAAGACAATTGCGTATTGTTACCCGAAGCCGTCTTTATGAACCATCCCATATCATTAGGGTTGACATTGATATCATTGGAATGGTTGTTGAACCAAGCGTTTAGTTTTGCCTTATCTCCGTGGTAAATCAACATTCCTTCAGAAGGAATGTATGTATCCCATCCTTTTTTCATTCTGTGCTCTATCATGAAGTATTCGTTGGTATTAGGCAAGTCTGTGCTATATGCGACTGCCGAATCCGTCAAGGCTGGCAAACAAATATTGTCCGTAGCCGATGTCAATTCCACAGGAGTCAACCAATTTGCTATCTGTCTCTCTATTGCAGACAATCCGGCAGGAGTAGCGGAGTTGTTCAGATAAGAACCTGAAGACATCAAGTCCCACTCTCCCAATCCCTGAGAATCTCCTCCCGAACCATTATAATCGGTATCATAAAAGTCAGGGAATCCCAAAACATGACCGAACTCATGGCAGATTGTTCCAATTCCATCCATGGCAATACTGTTTCTTTTCTCAGCAGAACATGAATAAGGTCCAAACCTTACACCATCCTTCTGTATATTGGAGTTGACATTACTTCTGTGCGGCCATATCTCGTTGTCATTACCGGTTGATGATTCCGGAGTTCCTGCAAATATGATATGAATTGCATCAACAAATCCGTTGTTGTCGTTATCATAATCCGAGAAATCCACGTCAGCATCCGCTGCATTTATAGAATGGGAAACAAAGAACGGAATATTGGCATCCCCATAAGGGCCATTTGCTCCATAATAAGCCATGGTATTAGGCAGTGTGTACGGACCAACTACATCTATATCCATGATAAATTCCCCATTTGAATTATCCAAATAATAATCCTTTACAGAACCGGTACCGTTATAGTTCTGCTGACTTACCAAATCTACAAAGTCGGCATTGGTATAAGTAAACGGAAGGTCACTGAATCCAACAAGAATAACCAGAAGCTTAACTGTTCCCTGCGTTGGATACTTGGCTTGATTGGTTGCAGGAGCTCCTGCCGCCCAATTGTCCTTCATTGCCTTCACCTGAGAAGATGAATAATAAAGATTTGTTGGCAACAAGCTTAAAAAAGCCCTGTCTTCAGCCGTCCTCTCCTCCGGATTGGCCGCAAGAACATCAGAAGCCACCAAATCTCCCCTTTCATTCAATACAGCATAAGTGAAGAAACCTTCTGCATTCCTCATCAAAGTGTATTGGTCAACAGTCTTGGCCCAATTAACCTTCTCATCTCCGTACATGATGAAAGTAAGGGCCTTTCCATTAGGTTGTTTGATTGTTACCGTCTGTCTCTTTGCCGGTATAGCCTGCGCAAAGGTAGCAATTAATGCAAAGGCGACAATCATAATTGTTCTTAATAATCTTTTTCTCATCGTATTCTTCGTTTTTCTATTTTTCGCAATTATATAAACGCAGTTTGTTCGAAATAATTATGTATACAAATCCAATTTATCAATCAGTCAAAACGATTTTCATACTTTTTATCTCTTTCGTATCCGCATCCTCTATCTGCAAAAGATACACCCCTGAGGCAAAACCGCTCAAATCCATTTCAACATCCACACCGAAACATTCCATCGTCTTAAGCAGTAGCATTGACGGACTGTAAAGTCTCACCTTTATGTTTTTCCTTCCGTCATTTTTAAGCACAGTTTTTCCCTTTGTAGGGTTAGGATAAATATAATATGTATTTTCGCTGACAATATGCGACAGGGACACATCCTGCAAAACATATATCTTCAATGTATCAGAATAAGCTGTCGGGCAATTTTCCAGCTGAACCAATGCCCTCAAGCAAACCGTATCCAGAAATGCAGGTTTGTAAACAAGCGTGGTATCCTGCTGTGAAAAGTCTATAACCTGCCATTGTCCATCCTGTTCTGCATGTTGCCAATTGAGAATCTGTCCGACATTCTTTTCAAGTCTCAAGGTATCGGTCTGTGAACTCAACCAGTCTGTTCTTCCCTCTATATGTCCACCTTTAGATTTTTTTACATTTAATACCACCACATTGCTCGTATCCCTTATTGCCAAAGAACCCACTATACGCCTGAATGAAGTGGTCTGTTCCAACACTCCCACATAATAATCTTTCATATTGTTTGTATTTGCAGCTTCTTCCCAAGATGACGAAGAGGTCTTCTGTTGCCAGAAATAAACGAAATCACCCTGACCAGCCATAGGTTCCGTTCCAGAGATTAATCCAAAATCATCTCCATTACAACCCTCATTCAGTCCCGTTATGTCTATATCATTATTCTCTATAGGTACATAATCGGTAGTCGAATAAATATTGCTACCATACTTAACGCCCAATGCCGTTCTTGCATAAACCTTATAATAATACCTGGTTGCCTGAGCCAGATTGTCTATCGTATCCCTGAATTCAGTAAATGTACCCGTATGAACAGTATGATTGGAGTTAATGCTCAAGTTAGATACCGTATCATAACAAATACCGTATTCCTCCACCTGATAATCTCCCTCTACAAGTTTCTTGCCTCCAACTATCAGAAAATCAAGTCCTCTTGCTTCTGCACTTATTGTTTTTATTAAAGGTTGACCATCAGACGTGTAAAAAGAAAATGTCTCTCCGTAAACAGTGTCATTATCTGAAATATAAGCAGCTCTGTAATAATACGTATGAGAATACATCAAGTCATCCGCAATAAAAGTCATAGTGTCACCCTGCCATCCTGAGGCCGCAAAAAACTTCTGCGTTGCAAACGAAGAAAGAGTATCGACGGCAAAACCCTTAAGGCTGTATTGTTGCAAACCGGAATACAATTCAACACCACGAAGCATATATGAAACAGTAGTGATTTTTTCGGCATTACCGACTGTAGCCACAACGGCCGAACTGTCAGGTTGCATAAACCTGAAATTTACAAAAGACGTAAGCGTATCCCTTGAAATCCTTGTCAGAGACTTATCCAAAGCTTCACCACTCCAAAGCAGACTGTTAGGCACATCATAATCCGTAAAATAATCATTGGAATGAATATTTGGAAAAACATCATACATCAAATTCGCATCTGATTCCACACCGTCCGCTTCCTCTATATCACATCTTTGATAAGAAGGGTTGCAATTTATACAGTAATCCCCTTCATCCTTTATATGATAGATCAACATGCCATCGGCAGGAACAAAGGCATCCCACGAAGTACGCTTTCTGTTTTCCAGAATAAAGAACTCATTTTCGTGAGGAGTAGTTATAACATAAGCCATATTGCTGTCAACCAAAACCGGCAATGAATAATTACCCGCAACAGAAAGAGTGTCAAACTCCATCCACGAAAGCAAATAACGCTCGTAAGCATTAAAAGCTGCAGGAGTATTTCCTCCGTTGTTGTAGGAACCGGAAGCCATTATGCTCCATGAAGACAAGGCCGAAGCATTTCCTCCCGAAGCACCATAATCCGTATCGTAAAAATCAGGTAAACCCAATACATGTCCGAACTCATGACAAATTGTTCCTATCGCATCAATTCCACCTCCTCTCCTTTCTGCCGAACAGGAATAATCGCTCAGAACAACTCCGTCAAACACCCTTTGTGCCACATCTCCTTCGTTGATAGTCCAACGATGAGGCCATATGGCATCTGTTTCTCCAGTACTAGATTCGGGCTGTCCGGCAAATATTATGTGGACAGCATCTATAACACCATCATTGTTCATGTCAAATTGCGAAAAGTCCACATCTCCATCAGCCAAAGCACAAGCCTCCGCAATCATTTCCTTAGGATTGACATCCGAAAAAGTCTCTCCTGTTGCGCCATAATAAGCCATTGGCTGACTCAACGTATAAGGACCTGCAACAACGGGATTCAACTCCAACTGACCGAAAGAACAGTCACTGTAATAATCCTTGACGCTGCCGACAGCTCCTCCAACACTATAACCGGGTTGAGACATAAGATTCTGAAAATCCTGCTGCGAATAGGTAAATGCCCTGTCCGCAAAGGACACCAATATAACCAAAAGATTATTCTCTCCGGTTGTGGGATAATTACTCTCAATACGCTCCATCCTCCAAGATGCCCTCTCATCCATCTGTGCATCAGCAAAGAAAAGACCTTTGGACACGGAAGACAAAAACATTCTTTCCTCTCTTGTCCTTTCCTCAGGATTTGCAGCTACAAAAGAAGAAGGAGTCAAATATCCGTTACCGTCCTTTATTCCATAAACATATTCTCCTTCCGAAGAAACCAGAAGCGTATAACCGTCAATACTTACGGCCCAAGACAAATATTCATCCCCATACAAATAAAAATCCAATATACGCTTGTCCTTCAGAACAACCCGTTTCAAGGTGGTGTCGGCAGGTATCGACCAAAGTTCACAAAAAACACAAGACAACAACAAAAAAAATAATAATCTCTTTACCATAAAGCCTTCTTCTCTTTTTTTAGAATCGCAAATTTACTATGAAATTCCGCGTCGGCAAAATAAAAAAGGGGGAAACTCCACGAAAGAGTCTCCCCCTGAAATGTTATCCTGTATAACTTCTTACTATTTGTTGATCACAAGTTTCTTAGTTTGTCTTTCTCCGTTTACAGACAAAGTGTAGAAATAAGTACCGTTGGACAAGTTTGCAGTATTCATGTTAACCGTATAGGTTCCACCTGCAACCTGACTTCCCTGATTCATATTCATCACTTCTCTTCCCATTATGTCTGTAACAACAATTCTTACATTACCTGACTTGTTCAAAGTATAGGATATGGTAGCATTGTTGCTTGCAGGGTTAGGATAAGCGTTAAAGGAAGAAGTTAGATCTGCCACATCATCCTTAACACCAGCCGTTTCGCTAACCAAAAGACGAATCAATGGAGTACGGTAATCGCAATAAGTTGATGCATATATCCTTCCACCCCAAGCATAGCTTGCAGATTCAGGCAATCCAGGAGTGAACACCAACAATGCAGTCTGATTTAGAGCACCAGGACCAAACGTATTCAATTGAGGGTCATCAGTACCTACGGAGAACTTACCGGTTGTCAACAAACGGTAGCAAGCATAGTATGTCTCACCGTCTTCTATCTTTACTCCGTAAGGGAAAGGCATGTAAATGGTATGGAACTGATCTGCACCTATAACATCCAAATAATCAGGATCCGTGCATAGACCGTTATTAAGGTCTGATTGCTGAACGGTGTAAGGAGCCGATTCAACAGGGTTGCCGAATTCATCCTCAACATCAACAATTACATCGTCCCATGATTCAGCATTGTAATCGAACTTTCTCAATTTACCTTGTATCACAACACCTGGAGCACAAGAATCCAAAGATGGAACAATTTCAACACCGTTGATATATTTGTCCGTGTTTGGAATACCACTTGCAGAGAAAGCAACACAAACCTCATAACCTTCACTTGTGTATGCAGCTTCATCCGTCAAATAAACGTTTCCGTCTTCTTCAACAAAACCGTATCTGAAGTCTCTTCTTTCAACCAATACGTTTCTGTCCTTTGCCCATTGATAATGTCCTTCAGGAACAACCATAGGCTCTACAACATTGAAATAAACAGTATCATCCAATGCCTGATTAAAATCTGTTTCTGCAGAAGACAATCTGCTTGTCAATGCATATGTACCTACATTAGGTGCTTCTATGCTCTTGCTTGCGGCAAACAATTCCACAGTTCTCTTCGCTGTCCAAACTGTATCACTTCCAGTTATAGAATAGATACCAGTATAAGTCCTGTTCGCAACAGTGTCGGGTTCGGACACATTTTCCCAACCCTCTATCAAGGTATAGATATCAGGATCTCCTTCATTTTCTCCTGCAGTAACAGAATACAACTCGTTGTGCAAAATAACATCGTTGTAGTCAGTAGCACCGGTATTCTCAACCACAGCACCATAAGCCAAAGTATCTGGAACTATGCCCTGTGGGATAAGATGATATCCGCCGCCATAGTATTCTCTTGACACCAAATCAACTCTGTCTTCAGGAATTTCTGACCAATAGAAGTCATCAACCAAGAACATATATCCATGAGGTTGGAATGCATCTGCAGGTGAAGACAAACGTACACGGATATAAGTCATTTGGTCAGGAGTTTGTCCGACAGCATTTGCATTCAATGTACCGTTAGGCAACGTAACTTTCTTCACACCGTATTTAGAGTCATTAGCGTTCATTTCTATACCTCTCACATTAAATTCTATCGAATCGTAAGTAGTAAAATTAGGATCATTACTCCAATCTATGAAATAACGGTCTTGATTGAATCTAAAAACGAACTGATTGAAATATACGTCAACACCTCTTTTTCCATAGGTTATCAAAGGGTCATTGAACTTGATATAACCATCCAAATTATATTGATTAACATTCTCGTTGTACATAGTTACCATGTCAACGTAAGCGAAACCATTGCCAGGAGATACATTGTACCAAGTATTCTCTCCCGCCCATTCAGGCCAAAAAACAAACCATCCGTCGGTGTTAACACCAAGATAATTACCTATCCATTCGCCTTCTTCAAAGCCTGTAATCGTATCAGTATGTTTCCAGATATCGTCAGCAACACTGTTTCCGGCACCTTTACCGAAAGTGTACGAATCTTGACTACTGAAATCGCATATCAACTCCCTTGTTTCGTCTTTGCTCATGTTCAAGGCTGCCTTATTCTGGCCTTTTATTCTCTGGCTGATTTCAGCCTTAAGATCCGCCTTTTTCTGCGTGTTCAAAGCATCTGTCTTGATACCTATCTGTGCAAAGACTCCAGATGTACCAAGCAACAATGCCAACGCCAACAATGTTTTTTTCATCTTTGTACTTTTTTTTTGTAAGAAATTATTTTTATCTACATCGCATAAACTTTGCCGTGCAAATATAGTACATTTGTTCATATCCGCAAGCATGCACCAATGAAAAAAATGAAATTTGATTTCAAAAAAATCTTTTCTGAATCCGTTTTTTTCTTTTCTGAATTCATTTTCCCGTTTTCCCATTCCGCAAAAAAGCTCCTTCTCACGATTTATTATTACCTTTGTAGAACAAACTTAATTAATGATATGAAGGTACATTTTATAGCAATAGGCGGAAGTGCAATGCACAACCTTGCCATCGCCCTCAAGCTTAAAGGGTGTTCGGTCAGCGGTTCGGACGACGAGATATTCGAACCCGCAAGGTCCCGTCTGAAAAAATATTCCCTGTTGCCCGAACATATATCATGGCATCCCGAAAAACTGGACAATTCCATTGACGCCGTAATACTCGGCATGCACGCGAAAAACGACAATCCCGAACTGTTGCGGGCAAAGGAACTGGGCCTTAAGATTTATTCCTATCCAGAATTCCTATACCGCATGAGCAAGGACAAGACAAGGATAGTAGTCGGCGGAAGTCACGGCAAGACAACCATAACGGCCATGATACTGCATGCGATGAAGACCCTTGGCAAGGACACCGACTACATGGTCGGAGCGCAACTGGAAGGATTCGAGGTAATGGTCAGAATGAGTGACGAGGCAAAATACATGGTGCTTGAAGGTGACGAATACCTCAGCTCGGTTCTGGATCCCAGACCCAAGTTTCACCTTTACAAGCCAAACGTTGCAATAATCAACGGAATAGCATGGGACCATATAAATGTCTTTCCCACATTCGACAAATATGTAGAGCAATTCAAACTGTTTGCCGACAAGATAGAGCCAAACGGAGTACTGCTGTATTATGAAGGAGACGAAAACGCAAGACGAATAGGATTGAATGCTCGCAAGGACATAAGGACCAAAGGTTACGGGGCACTACCGTACAGGACGGAAAACGGCAGAAGCATTGTGCAATGGAAAGACAGGGAATATGTCATGAGGATTTTCGGACAACACAACCTCATAAACCTCAACGCCGCCATGCTTGCATGCGAACAAACCGGCATTGACAACGGAGACTTTCTGCAAACGATGACAAGTTTTTCGGGAGCGTCGAAACGTCTCGAAGCCATAAAGATTACGGACACGCAGGCCTTCTATTCGGACTTCGCGCACTCCCCCTCGAAACTGAAGGCAACATGCGAGGCAGTGAAAAAACAATATCCCTCACGCAGACTGGTTGCCTGTCTGGAGCTGCACACGTTCAGTT
Organism: uncultured Bacteroidales bacterium; assembly: GCA_944320415.1. Classification (GTDB taxonomy): domain Bacteria; phylum Bacteroidota; class Bacteroidia; order Bacteroidales; family P3; genus Onthomorpha. The sequence goes on along the minus strand of CALUHJ010000005.1, from coordinate 142,626 downwards.
CTCTTACTAAAGAGTTCCTCGTTCAATACAAAAACTGTATGGACAGCACGGACTGCGCGGCCGTTTACTACAACCGACATGCCATAGAGTTGAAACGTCTGCCCGACCTGAGCGAAGAGGCGGTCTATGAGGCATTCGGCAAAAAGGATCTCAAGGTTCTTACCGATATTGAAGCGGTCAAAGAGTTCATATTGACCAATACGGACAAGAACAGCAACGTTCTGATGATGAGTTCGAGCAATTTTGGAGGACTCGATCTGAAGGAACTTGCCCAAAACGTAATGTAACATACATAATAAGGTATATAAGATATGGGAAAATTCAAGATAGGCGACAGAGTCAAGTTTCTTAGCAGCACGGGAGGGGGAATAATACGCTCTTTCAATGCGACCAACGTTGCCAATGTGGAAATGGAGGACGGATTCGAGGTTCCGACACTTGTCAATGACCTCGTTCTGGATGCTTGCGAAGACAAGGCGGGAGCTTTTTTCTGTTCCAAACCGCAGGAAAGAGGAAAAGACGAGACGGAACAAAAAGAAAACACAACAGAGGAAAGTTTCCATGCCTCTTATCTCGGCCACAAGGCCAAGGAAATGGCCGCAGGCATTTATCTTTGCTTCGTTCCCCACGACCAAAGGTGGCTGGTATACGGTGACATGGACGTTTGGATGGTCAACAACACCGATCACAGGTGCATATATTCCATATTGTTGCTCGAAGAGCGAAACGGATTCGTTTCAGAGGACTACGGAACTCTTGAAGCAAGACAGAAACAAACGATATGCACCATAACAAGGGATGAATGCGACAAATGGACAAAGGGAGTGGTGCAGATACTGTTCCACGACGACATGTCGGACTGCGTAATGATGCCGGTTAACTGCAGACTCAAGATAAGGACAGACAAGTTCTACAAGGAGGGTTGTTTTGTTCCAACCGCTTTCTTTCAGGAAAAGGTACTGACCATACCGGTATGCGATGAACAGGAGATGAACGTATTTCTGCGTGCCACAACATCGGAAGTAAAAGACAAGGATGAAGAAGAGCCGAAACAGGTGTTGAAGGTAGCCCGGAAGAACTACACCAATACATTTTTGGATGCCTACATGACAGATTCAAGTTGTGCCGAGGTGGATCTGCACATAGGAGAACTGGTGGAGGACTATTATCTGCTTGAACCTGAACAGATGCTCAGGATACAGCTCAATCATGCGGAAAGATGCCTTAATGAAGCCATAATACAAGGATTGAAAAAAATCATATTCATTCACGGCGTAGGCCAGGGCGTATTAAAACATGATTTGAAGAAAATGCTGGACAAATATGACAATCTTCACTATTTCGACGCCTCTATAATGAAATACGGTGCGGGTGCCACGGAAGTGTATCTGGGCAAGGGGTAAGAATCAGACCTTCTTTTTCTTTCTGTCAATTACCCTCTTGGTCCAGTATGGCAGAACGAGCAATCCCAATATGATGTAGGGATAATAGGTAAATCCTCTCCAAACAAGAGCAATGGCGGCATGCGTTCCTTCTTTCATGAATTCGCCTATGAACAGAGGGAATGCGAATTCGGCTATGCCGCTACTGCCCGGAGTGGGTGAAATGCAAAGAACTATCCACATGATGAGCTGACGGGCATAGACCAGAAGATGATCGGACACGGGCGAAAAGGCAAGCAGTATGAAGTTGAGCACAACGAAACGTGAAGTCCATGAAAGCACCGTACACAAATAGGCCTTGATCCAAAACAACGGGCCTTTTCCCTTGAACTCGACAGAGGAAGTGACAATGTCATCCCCCATTTTTTCCATTTTGTTCTTCCAGCGTCTGAAAGGTTTTCTTGAGGCCATATTGTAAAGGAGTCTTCTGAATCCCTTGGGAAAAAAGAAAATGGCCACAAGAATTATTACCGTAAGAAGGCACATGAATCCATAGCCGAGGAAAAACACCTGCACCTCTCCGAACTGAGAACCGAAGACATTGAACCTGAAATCGGTATGGAAAGCGGAGCTTACGCCTACGGCCAATATGGTCAAGGGAGCAATGACTATGTAAAACAATTCGTCCAACAGGGCAGTTATCATTACTATAGCCGTACTGCGTCCCACGGGTATTCCTTCAAGAGAGACAATGAAAAAGGCCAATGCGGAACCTCCTACTACTGAAGGAGTGATTGCGGAACCGAATTCCCACAACATGATGACTTGAAAAGACTGTTTCCAACTGAGTTGTTTATCGGAAAGCAAACGTATTCTGTACATATACATCAAGTCGCGCATAATACCGCAACAGACGGCCAGAAGCAGATACATGCTTGCCTGCCACGTCCATGAACGTACTATCTGCAACAGTACGTCGCTGTCCTGACGCATGTCCTTGTATACAAGCCAAACCGCAACCCCAATACCTATGAGAAGAGGCAACAGTATTCTTTTAACGCTGAACAGTTTAAGCGGATTATTCTCTTTCATTCTGTTTATCCACCACGTTTATCTTGGAATAAGGCAGCTGGACATCAGCTTCAACCAAGAAATCATAGACCTTTTTGTTCATGTCGGCCAATACATCCCAGTAATCGTCATTTGTACACCAGAAACGCAGGTCAAGACTTACGGAAAGATTGGAAATAGTGGCTATAACCTTGGGTTCAGGGTCTGCAAACACCCTTTTGTCCTGTTTTGCCAACTCAACAATCTTAGGGTTAAGGGCATTCAAGTCAACGCCATGGCCCAGATTGAAGACAATATCTATTCTTCTCGTATCCATTCTGGAATAGTTTATAAGGCTTGTTGAAGACAAGGCCCCGTTAGGTATTATCACCACCTTGTTGTCTACCGTTACCAGCGTGGTATGAAATATGAGTATGCTTTTTACCGTACCTTCGTATCCCTGAGTGGCTATGTAATCCCCTACCTTGAAAGGTCGCAAGACCAAAAGCACTACACCTCCGGCAACATTTTGAAGTGTGCCGCTCAAAGCCAGACCTATTGCCACTCCGGCCGAAGCTATGATGGCGGTAAACTGCGTCATTGCCACTCCAAGATAGCCTATAACGGTAAGAACCAACAATATCTTCAATCCTATCGAGACGATGGAAAGCAGAAACGGTCTGAGAGATATGTCAACATTACGTCTTTCGAAAATCTTCTTCAACCTGCCGCAAAGAAATTTTATCAGGCGGAAGCCGACATAAAGGATAATACATGCAATTATAAGTTTGGGACCGTACTTGAAGAAAACATCCTTAATGAAGGAAAGAATATCAGTCCACGTAATCACACTTGCACTCATCAAATTCATAACATCTGAAATTTATTTCAATACAAAAAATTGTTATACGGATATCTCACTGCGTGAATCGTCTTCACATTGTCATATATCAGGCGTTTGAGTTCATCAATATTCATTTTGTTTTTGGCTGATATGAAACAGACCCTGTTGTTCATCTTGGCCAAATAAGTATGTTTCAATTCATCCAACGTACGGTTTTCTTTCAGTTTTGGAGTAAGGTCATCGGCCTCTTTTTCAACGTAAGTGTATGCATCAACTTTATTGAACAGAACTATTACCGGCTTATCCTCAGCCTTTATTTCATAAAGAGTTCTGTTGACAACCTCCATCTGTTCCTCAAAATTGGGATGTGATATATCGACAACATGTATCAGCAAATCGGATTCACGTACCTCGTCAAGAGTTGACTTGAAGCTTTCCACCAGACCGTGAGGCAGTTTGCGGATAAAACCTACCGTATCAGTCAAAAGAAAAGGAAGATTTTCTATCACAACTTTCCTGACCGTGGTATCCAAAGTGGCGAAAAGCTTGTCCTCCGCAAATACATCGCTTTTCGAAAGCAGATTCATCAGAGTACTCTTACCTACATTGGTATAGCCCACAAGCGCGACTCTTACCAATGACTCCCGGTTCTTTCTTTGAACCGTCTTCTGCTTGTCTATGTCCGCAAGTTTCTCCTTAAGCAAGGATATCTTTGAAAGAATTATCCTTCTGTCAGTTTCTATCTGTGTTTCCCCCACACCTCTCATCGTCAGACCCGCTCCACCCCTCTGTCTGTCCAAGTGGGTCCACATCCTTGTAAGTCTCGGAAGCAGATATTGATATTGAGCCAAGGCAACCTGTGTTCTTGAATGCGCCGTCCTCGCTCTTTGTGCAAATATATTCAATATCAACCCCGTACGGTCCAACACGTGACATTCCAGAATTTTTTCCACATTACGGGCCTGAGAAGGCGAAAGTTCGTCATCGAAAACGACCCATTCTATATCATTTTCTTTGATATAGTCCCTTATCTGTTCCAATTTGCCACTACCGACAAAAGTTCTCGGATCCTTGAACTGAAGTTTCTGGGTAAAGCGTTTTTCAACCCTTCCCCCCGCAGTGTCTATAAGGAATGCCAACTCGTCAAGATATTCCTCTGTCTTGTCGTCACTCACCTCAGGTGTAGTAATTCCGACCGTCACACACCTGTCCGGTTCAACAGAATAATCTATCATATACCTTATTTGGCCTGATACTGTTCCAACAACCTCTGTACATACTTGCCAAATACGTCAAACTCTATATTGACAACCGTTCCGACAACGAAATTGTGAAAATTGGTATGAGCATACGTATAAGGTATTATGGAGACGGAAAACATCCCCTTGGCACTGTCAACAACCGTAAGGCTCACACCATTGACGGAAATGGAACCTTTGGGAACGGTTATGTTGTCCTCCGAATGCGAATACTCGAAAAAGTATCTCCATGAACCGTTCTCGTCAATTATTTTTGTGCATACGGCCGTTTGGTCAACATGACCCTGAACTATATGTCCGTCAAACCTGCCATCCATACGCATGGAACGCTCAATGTTAACCTCGGTGCCCACCTTCCAGGTGCCAAGATTGGTCTTGTCCATCGTTTCCTTCATCGCAGTCACAGTATATCTGTTTTTCTCCCTGTCCAAAGCGACAACCGTCAAACAGCATCCGTCATGAGCCAACGACTGGTCTATCTTCAATTCGTTGGCTATCGGACTGCAAAGAGTGAAATGATAATTCGTTCCTTCCTGCTCTATATTCTCAACTACGGATATTTGCTCTATTATGCCTGTAAACATATTCTATATTTTAATCGTTTCACTTATTCCTACAAGTTCGCCTTGTGATATTCATATATTTTTTCATACAAATGTATTCTGTCCTTTCCTATCACGTTGTGCTCATGATCGGGATATATGAAGTAATCCACCTGTTTTCCTTTCTTTATACAGCGTTTTATAAATTCTAAAGAATGCTGCATTACGACCGTATTGTCCTGTGCTCCGTGAATTATCAACAGTTTTCCCTCAAGATTGTCCACATAATTCAACAGAGAGGATTTCTCATAACCCTCCGGATTGTCCTTTGGCGAAGACATGTATCTCTCTCCGTACATTACCTCATACCACTTCCAGTCTATGACCGGACCGCCTGCGGTAGCGGTCTTGAATACGCCCGGATTCTTCAGCTTCAACGATATTGTCATGAATCCTCCATAGCTCCAACCGTCCACACCTATCCTTTCGGAATCAACATAAGGCAGACTCTTCAAATAATTCACCCCGTCCATCTGATCACTCACCTCTATGCTTCCGCAATTCCTCCATATCGCACTCTCGAATTCATAACCCCTGTTGGCAGAACCCCTTCCGTCAACCGTCCAAACAATATAGCCCTGCTGCGCAAGGAACAAGAAGAAATTGTTTGCCCCTGCCAACCACGTATCGGTCACAAGCTGGGCATGAGGACCTCCGTAAACATAAACCAAAACAGGGTATTTCTTCTTAGAGTCAAAACCAACAGGCTTTATCATCCTCGCATACAAATCCGTACCGTCCTTTGCCTTGATGGTAAACACGTCTATCTGCGGTTTGTCCAACTTCTGCCAAGGGTCTTCGGCTCTATGCAACTGCCTTATCTCCCTTGCCTTGCCGTCAAGCAAAACAACTCTCCGAGCTTCCTCCATAGAAGTATAGGCATCCAAAAACAACGTACCTTTCTTGTTGAATGCAACATTGTAGTGTGTTCCCTTGGCAGAAGTGCATCGGCGTATCTTTCCGTCCTTCATGCGGCAGGAATACATATTGCTTTCCAACGGAGAATCCTTGGTTGCGAAAAAGTAGAACTCGTCCCCTCTGGCATTGAATCCCTCTATGGAAGTTATCATCCACTCACCGTTTGTAAGCTGTCTTATCAGCTGTCCATCGACAGAATACAGGTAGGCATGATTGAATCCGTCCCTCTCGCTCAAGTAAATGAATTTGTCTGACTGCTCAGGCAAAAAATAAATCGGAGACTCCGGTTCCACATATTTCTCAGCCTTTTCCTCAAAAAGAGTCTTTACAAGTCGTCCGCTTCGGACATCATAAGCATTCATCTTCATGTGGTTCTGCTTGCGGTTAAGCTTTTGAATATATATAAGAGTCGATTCTGGATTCCATGTGATATTGGTAAGATAAGCCTCCTTCTCCTCAATGGACTCGTTTTCCCTCGTCTGCAGTTCGGTGGTAGTGCCGCTGACCGCATCATACACCATTACCTTTACCTGATGCGAAGTCATGCCAGCCATAGGATAGTATATCGGTGCAGCTTCAGCCTCCCTTGCCTCGGTATTCACAAGAGGGTATTGCCTTACCATCGATTCGTCCATTCTGTAATAAGCCAGCTTGGTGGCATCGTCCGAAAGGAAAAATCCACGGTCTATTCCAAACTCGTTTCTGTGAACGGCCACACCGTAGGTTATGCCGTTACCTCCGTCTCTTGTAAGCTGTACCGGTGCACTGTTTCCCTTGGAGTACCATACGTTGCCGTCTATGGTGTAGGCTGCAGCGGCATGCTCATAGTCAACCTCGAGATGCTCCGCTCCCTCAGGAATGTCGCAAACCTTCCTAACAGTACGATTGTCCATGTCATAATAATAAATGCCGTCCTTGGAAAGATAGGCAAACTCCTTGTCCGATACAAATCTTATGGAAAAGAAACTGCTCAATGTATTCTTCAGTTCCCCTTCCTTGAGGTTCAACACCTCCTTCTCACCCTTCTTGTCACCGATAACCAGCTCCATTCCAGTCTTGGTGTAGAAATACCTGTCGCTATCTCCCACAAAACCTAGATTGTAAATTGACACAGGATAAAACTCCCTGTCCTGTAACCGTTTTATGTCTATAAATCCCTTTTGGGCAAATGCACCTATGGACAATGCCAGTGCAACAAACAAAAATACAAATCTGAATGTTCTTTTCATATACTGTCTTTATTTCTTCATTAATAATTGTTCCAATTTCTAAAACGCAGGGCAAAAACCCCAAAAAAGGCTTCCTTGAATATCCTCATGCTCATCTTGCTCTGACCAAGCACCCTGTCGGTAAAGACAATAGGCACCTCCTTTATCTTGAATCCCAGTCTGTAGGCGGTGTACTTCATTTCTATCTGAAAGGCATAGCCAACAAACCTTATCTTGTCAAGCTTTATTCTCTCCAAAAGGGTTCTTGTATAACATGCAAAGCCCGCCGTGGCATCACCTATACGCATTCCTGTCACAAAACGTACGTAAACGGAGGCGAAATACGACATTAGAACCCTGCCTATCGGCCAGTTAACCACCGAAATCTTTCCGTCCACATAACGGGAACCGACAGCCATGTCCGCCCCCTGCCTGCATGCCTGATACAGATTGACCAAATCTCCCGGCGGATGGGAAAAGTCCGCATCCATCTCAAAAATATAATCATACCCTCTCTGCAAGGCCCACTTGAATCCGTGTATGTAAGCGGTGCCAAGCCCCAACTTGCCGACTCTTTCCTCAATGAACAGCCTCGAAGGGAACTCCTCAATAAGCCCCTTGACTATATCCGCCGTGCCATCGGGCGAATTGTCCTCGACAATCAATATGTCAAATCTTTTGTCCAAAGAAAAAACATACCGTATTATCTTTTCTACGTTCTCCCTTTCGTTGTAGGTCGGGATTATCACCAAACTGTCCGACTGTTCCATCTGTCCGCTGTATTTTATCAAAAAAAAATCATCGTTTCAACCTGTAAAGCCTGTATCGTTTCGTCGGCAAATCCTCCGGAACGTACAAAGTGTCAAGACGCATGGCCTCAAAATCATTCCCGTCATCCAACAAAAGCCATTCATGCCCCATTTCCAGATGTGTCAGGCTTACCTTGCCGTATCTGTAATAATAACCGTACAGACTGTACTCCCTGCGCATCGATAAGGGAACGGAAACCACATCGCCTCTTCCGACCTTACGCAATATCACTTTCATGTCCTCTATTTTCGTTTCGTCCCTTCCTATCCTGCCAAAATTGAACACATTGGCCGCAATGCCCGAAACAAACAAAAACAATGAAAGAGCAAAAATAATATTTTTAGTTCTGTCGCTCCAAATTTCAAACATTTTTTTTACGTTCGATAAAACCAAAACGGAAAATGCAATTGCACAGAACGGATACACCGTAAGGACATAAAAACCTCTTTGTTTCAGACTAAGCATTACGGGAACAACGCCACACAAAGCCAAAAGCATGAAAACCACACTCAAATCCAGAGATTTATGAATCTTGATTCCATTTTTTTCTTTTCTGAAAAGATTTTTTTCTTTTCTGAATCCGTTTTTACGCAATTTGATTCCATAAAGAACGAACATAATCAGAATGCAAACGGAAGGAAGAAGCTGCGAGACGAACTTGTAAATTATGGTGAAACGTGAGGAAACCGTACGAACCTCAACACCGTTGAGAACAAGCGTAAAATAGTTTCGGAAATATGTCTGTGCGGAATCGGAAAGCGTAACCATAAGAGTGAACCAAAGCATGAAAAGAAGCAGAATCCAAAGGGTGTCACAAAACATTTTCATGAATGTCTCCTCCCTTCGTACCAACCACATGCAAAAAGGAAAAGCCAGGGTATAAAGGCCGGTAAAGCCTTTGGTCATAAAAGACAGGAAAAGAGTGAGGGAAGACAAAAGGACAAAGAGCCATTTTCTTTTTCCATCATAGGATTTCAGCATGAACAGAACGGTAAGAAGCACGAATATCATCATGGTGTTTTCCAGCATGTTGTTGGTTGCCGCCCACGAAATATCGGGAACAAGCACAAGGAAAAACAATGGCAAAAAGGAATATTTCATTTCAAATCCGAGCTGTTTCCAAATCAGGACAAGAACCGATGCGGCAAGGACAATGGAAAAGAAAGAACATAGCTTTTCAACCCAGAAGGCTTCACCCAAAACCGCGAACCAAAGGGATTCGAGCCATATGGCAAGCGGAGGATGCGAATAGAACTCCGTATTTATCGTATTGGTGTAGGACAGATGCCAAAGTCTGGACAAATCCGAAGAGAGGTTGTCGGCTATTGACGAATACCACAATCCGTCCAGGAACATGCCCTCGGTAAGCAGTCCGGGACTGACAAGAAGCAAAAAGATGCCCGTTGCGGCAAGGAAAAAAGCCGCATGTATTCTCTCGTACGGGAGTCTACGGTTTCTCATCCGTCATTTATCTTGAAATAAAACGGCTCAATCCTCCCTCACTAGGATTGGACATTGGATTTATCTCGGTTCTTCCCTCCGGGGACAAGAGTATGAATGTTGGAAAGGCCACAACCTTGTAGTATTCCAACAGTTCATAGTTTGAATCGAAATGAACGAATTTCCATTTGTACTTGCTGCCGACTTTGGTGTTTTTCAGAAAATTGTACATTGCGTCAAGATTTCTGTCGCAGCTTATGGTAAGTATCTCACAATTGTTTCTGATGCTGTCGTAAAGGAAATTGATTACCTCCAGTTCCCTTTTGGAGCTTATGTCGCTCAATTTCACGAAATTCAAGACAAGCGGTTTTTCAAGATACCGGCTCAAGGAAACGGTGTCGTCCGAAACGTCCCTAAGCTTGAAGTCCATGAATTCACGTCCTGAGGAAGAGGTGCTTATCAGTTGCTCGATAACATTCTCCGCAATGAGCCTGTGGTTCTCGAACTTGGTCTGTCCGGCAAACCTTTCAAGCATTCTTATTACATCCGTCCCGTTATAGTCTCCATCGGAATAAGCATCCCTCATACCTTTTATGAATACCAGTTCACGGAATACCTCATTTCTCAACACGCTGTCCTTTCCGAGTGCGTCGGACAGCCCCACATAGTTGTTGGTCGTGAGCCAAAATTCCAGATCCCTCCGACTGATGTAATCATTTCCCTTTGAGAAATAATGTCCGAACAGATTGTTGAAACAGTCCATGTATCCTATGTTGTAATACTTTATCGGACGGTTGTTGAACAACTCATTCCTCAATTTGTTTCTTCCTTTCAGTTTGAGGGCATATTCTATAGAACCCAACTCGTAACGTATATAATCGTAGAAATAGCTGTTGGTGTCCTCGCCCTGCTCAAATCGCTGAACCAAAGCATAAAGAGTATCCACAACTTTCCTGTCTCTGAAAACGAAAAGTTCCTTTCTGTGATTCAGTATATAATCCGAGACGGCCATATCAAAATCGGCAATCCTGTTGTTTATGTCCTCTTTTGGCAGATTTTCTATGGTAACCGGCAGAATATACCTGTAAACCAATGTATTGACCGAATCATAAAGATCATAATTGAAATCGCCTATATGCATTTTGTAAACCATGCCAGGTTTTGCCAAAAAACTGTATTCGTAAGAGTCTATCCTCATCCTGATCCTGCTTACACCATCCAAAGTGAAGGCAAAGGAAAACGTACTGTCGTCTTTGGCGACGGTGTAATCCTGCAAATGTTTCTCCAAAAGCGAAATGCCGTCTTCAACAAAGGAAAGTCTTATCTTCTTTCCAGAGATGCCACTGCCGCTTCCTTCTATACTTACATTTTGAGCGAAAACAAAATCCGTGGCGAACAATATCGCCAATATCAAAAACAGTTTTTTCATCCGTATGTCTATTTTTTGTAAATATAGTCCTTCAATTTATCTTTTCCCCATATCTTCTGCATTGCCTCTATCGCATTTTCCGTTGTCATGGATTTTCGTGCTTCCAGATTTCTCTGTATAAACACGCAGTCGGACAGCTGAGCCTTATCCATCGCAATATCTTCGGCCAAAGCATGACATGTAGGCGCTCCACAGACACAACAATCCGTCTGAGGCAGACGGGACTCTATCTCCCTTATCTTCCCCAACTTCTGCAATGCAACCGAAATATTCTCATCCAGAACCATCATCGACCTTGGTAAAATCCTGCCCACATTCATCCTTTCGAGCAAAAAGTCCTTTTCTTTTGAGATTTCCTTTTGTTTTTCAACCTCCCCATTGCGTTCCCTTTCGGAGAGCTTACGAGCCCTCTGCATTATTCTTTCCCTTATTATGAATCTGTTGCCGCATGTCAGGATTCCTCCCGGACAACCTTGGTCACAGGCTCTGAGTTCCAAAAAATCCACACCCTCTATTTCATCATTTTCCACCTTCTCAAGAAATTCGGAGACATTTCTTATTTCATCTATTGCATATGATTTCTTGCATAAAGCCATCCTTTTCTCACCATTTGTCAACGAAAGCATAAGGCCGTCCGAAGTAACATCGTTGGCAGCAACCCTTACAGGCATAGATTTGTCTCTCTGCTTTAATTCTTTGGATACCTTGTTAAAAAGAAAATCCATATTTATCACACCGTTGACCAATGACTTGTTTTCACCTACAGGAGTTTTGACAGCGGCTATCTTAGCCGCACAAGGGGTAATATAGAATATGCCTATGTCTTCCTCTTTCACTCCGCTGTCCATCAGACTCTTTCTTGCATACATGGCAGTAAAGTCAACCGGCGCCTTAATAGCAATAAGATTGTCAACCAACGATGGAAACTTAACCTGTATAAGGCGAACAACCGCAGGGCAAAAAGTGGATATCAACGGCTTGTTGGCCTTGTGTATGTTTCCGTAAAAAGTCTTGGCACTGGAATAAACGGGCGCTGCTGCCTCTACCTCAAAAATATCGGTAAAACCTATCTTCAACAATATGGTATAAACCAATGATGCCTTGACATCCTCGGCAAACTGCCCCAAAAAAACGGACGGCACCAGAATAACCCTTCTCTTGAAATCATATATACGTTCAAAATCATCCTGAGCAACATATATGGCACCGGACGGACAAACCTTATAGCATTCCCCACAATCTATACATCTGTTTTCATATATGGTAGCAACACCGTCCCTTACCCTTATGGCCTCGGTAGGACAATTCTTCATACAATGCGAACAGCCTATACATCTTTTCCGATCTATCTTCAAAGCATGATAAAAATATGTTATCGCCATTATATTACAATTACACCTTATTAGAAATTAACCACCATTTTTATTTGAGTACCCACGCCCACTTCCGTCTTTATATCCAACAAATCAACATTGTTCTTAATGTTCGGTAATCCCATACCGGCACCAAAGCCCATCTCCCTAACCTTTTGGGAAGCCGTAGAATAACCTACCTGCATGGCCAAATCCAAATCGGCAATGCCCGGCCCGGAATCCTTTATCGTAACCTCTATCCCCTTATCGTCTATATCCACATAAATAGTACCGCCATTGGCATGGGCTATCGCATTGACCTCTGCCTCATAAACAGCGATAACAACCCGCTTTATCTTTTTGGCATCTATATTCAACTGCTTGAGTATCTTCTTTATGGAACTGGAAGCCGCCCCAGCATTGGCAAAATCATTGTCCAATATCGTATATTCAAAATGCATAACCGATGACTTTACTAATAAACACTCTTTAAACCCGCCTGATAAAGTATTCCCGAAGTCTTGAAAAGAGAATATCTGGTCTGTAAAAGCACCATGTTCTCCTGCTCGGCCAAAGTCAACATATCCTTGGTAATCTGTTTGTTCCTCGCAAAAAGAATGAACTGTATGTTTGCCATTTCCGCAGTGCGTATGGTCTGAATATTGCACAAGCCAGTTATCAACAATATTCCCTCCTGTGTCAAGGTCAAAACATCGCTCATCAAATCCGATGCAAATCCGTAAATAACTTCTTCATCCCTGCGTTCCTCCCCCAAAATACAAGTGGCATCAAGCAATGCGGCTATCTCTCCTATTTTCATACAAAAAACAAATGATTTAAACCTTACAAATATACGATTTTATTTTTATTCAGCAACAATTAAAATCACAAAAGTTCCTTTTAGTGTAACCCTAAAAAGCAAAAACGACGTAAAAACAAAATCCAAAACATCAAAGGCAGGTGGACAAAAAACAGTACAACACGAAAATAGGCCTGTATTTCGGCAGTTTCAACCCTATTCACAACGGACATCTAATATTGGCCGAACAGATACTCGAAAATACGGACTTAAACCAAATATGGTTCGTTGTCACACCGCAAAACCCACTGAAAAAATCCTCATCACTTCTTGACAACAGAACAAGACTTGCCCTTGTACGGACAGCAATTGCTGACAACTACCGCTTCAAGGCTTGTGACATAGAGTTTTCACTTCCCGTACCGTCATATACAATAAACACCCTTACATATATTCAGGAAAAATATCCCGACAAAAGTTTCAGCCTGATAATAGGAGAAGACAATCTGTGTAATTTCCATAAATGGAAAAACCATAACGAAATACTAAAGAATTACAGGATACTCGTATACCCGAGAAACAATTGCGAAAAACCAAAACTGGCAAATCATCAAAACGTATTTATGATAAATGCCCCCGAAATAGAAATCAGCTCATCACTCATTCGCGAAAACATAAGAAAAAACAAATCCATACGTTATCTGTTGCCTGAAAGCGTTCTCTCAGAGATAGAAAAAGGAAATTACTACAAGAAACAATCACAAAACGATTAGGTTGTCGGACTGTAACAAAATAAAACAAGTATCGTAAAGCATAAAGTATTCGGTAAAAAAGACAAGAGAAATAGATAATGAGACAATTAAAAATCACAAAACAGCTTACCAACAGGGAAATCACCTCTTTGGACAAATATCTTCAAGAGATTGGAAGACTGGAAATGGTTTCTCCTGAGGAAGAAGTCAAACTTGCACAAAGAATAAAGGCGGGAGATCAGATTGCTTTGGAAAAACTGACAAAAGCCAATCTTCGTTTCGTTGTTTCCGTTGCCAAGCAATATCAGAATCAGGGCATGAGCCTGCCGGACCTTATCAACGAAGGAAACCTCGGATTGATAAAGGCAGCCCAAAGATTCGATGAAACAAGAGGATTCAAGTTCATTTCATACGCTGTTTGGTGGATAAGACAGTCCATATTGCAGGCATTGGCCGAACAGTCCCGTATTGTGAGACTGCCTTTGAACAAGATAGGTTCATTGAACAAGATAAGCAAGACATACACACGTCTGGAACAGGAGTTCGAACGTACTCCGAACCCTGAAGAAGTAGCAAGCGAACTGGATATTTCCGCAGCCGAGGTAAGGGAAAGCCTCCGACACTCCGGAAAGCACCTTTCCATGGATGCCCCTTTGCCTTCGGATGAAGAAAACACAATGTACGACTTCATGAAAAACGAAGACGGTCAGACACCTGAGTCTGAGCTCATGTACGAAAGCCTAAAGATGGAAATAAACCGCGCTATCGCAACACTTACACCTAAAGAAGGCGACATATTGAAAATGTTCTTCGGCCTGGAAGGATATCCCCCTATGACCCTTGACGAAATAGGCGAGAAATTCGACCTTACAAGGGAAAGGGTACGCCAAATCAAGGAAAAAGCGATAAGAAGGCTTAAACACACCTCAAGAAGCCATATATTGCAATCATATTTGGGTTAGAAACTTTTTCATTCGGTTTTTGTTTTCATTCATGACAGGGTTTCGAATTTTTATTCAAAACCCTGTCATTTTCATTGTATACCAACCGGACAAAGAAACGGAAAAATGGATTCAGAAAAGAAAAAATTGTCTTCTGAATCCATTTTTTTCTTTCTTTATTCCAGAAAATGCTATTCAAAACACAGATAATCCATTGACTCCGGCCCCATATTGAAAAGAAGATCCAATGCACTCGGATTGGACTGGAAACCGAATCTGTCGGAAAAACACTGAAAGTATTTCTTCATTCTGTATTTGGAAAACATGTCCCGTTTGGAGAATTCCCGTCTGTAATCCAGTTCCACACACGGATTGAAGACATCGTTTCTGGTCAGTACGGTTTTCAATCCAAGTTTAAAGACGAGAAATTGCATAGTCTCCACACACAAATCTATCAACAGTTCATGCCTTGTTGTCAAGATATTTTCTATTTCCGGAAAATAATGGTAGAAATAAGGACTTTTTCCATAGGCAGAGCTTATGGCACGTATGTGGTTTCGTTGCCACGGAGTCTTGTAGCATATGCGTACCTCACAAGCAGGAATCTTTTCACGGGATTCTCTTGTCACCGGAACGGTCAGGGGCAGTATTCCGTTGGCTGAAAGTATATAAGTCCTGTTTCTGTGTGACTGTTTTACAAAATGCTCCATTCCGTCCACTGTTGCCGAAGCATATTCCGACAACATGGCCATGTATGCCGTGCAAGGAAAATACGAAGCGGAAAAAACGGCAGGATTATTATCTTCCGATGGTAATAGATTCCAACCTGTCCTCATTAAAGAAAAAGTCTATTGAGTATTTGTCGTAGGATATTCTTTCTTCGTCCCAGGCTTCCTTGTCCATGGTCTGTTCGTATATTTTGTTGGCATTCATAAGATCCGTGACGAACTTTTTGCTTTTACCCATTATTTTTTCTCCAAACAATATTGTATCCGGGTTTTCTATGTTCATGCACACCAATACCTCATTTTCATTGCATTCAAAGAAAAAGGACAGCTCCAGTTCGTCATAATGCATGACGGTTGCGGGCATTTCCATCTCCTCTCCTATCTGTTCCACCTCCGAAGGTTCGCCCAGAATTTCCATCACCTCTTTTATTCCCATCGAAAAATCGACAGGTCCGTAGCCTTTTTTCAACACTATTTCCGTTTTCATGTTTTCATATATTGAAATTACGACTTGCAATACTAAACATATTTTTCTGAACTGCCTAATTTTTCGTAAGTTTTTTGATTCATTACGGATAAAATACATTGTCAGAAAAAAAATATATTATTCCTTGTGGCAATTCAAAAAATAGACATATATTTGCAGGTGGTTTAGCTGTGGCAATGATTATTTGCGACAGGTAAATATTTTTATGGTACAAAAAAATAAATTTTCGAAAAATGGCGCAGATAAAATCTTTGGCTGATCTAAAAGCTTTGAAAAACAGTATTCATGAAAAAATGGATACGAGAGTAAAAGGTAATAAAGACGGTTTGGTTCAAGTGAAAGTTGCTATGGCCACTTGTGGTATTGCTGCCGGAGCTAAAACAATCTTTAATTACATAATGGAACAGGCCGACAAAAAAGGCTTGGAAATAGTTCTTTCCCAGACTGGATGTATGGGGTATTGTCATGCAGAACCCACTATTGAGGTTACCTTGCCCGGAAAGGAACCGATAGTTTTCGGACATGTCGACAAGGCAAAGGCCGACGAGATAATGGACAAGTACATCAAGAACGGAGAATTGGTTGAGGGTATAATACCTGTCAATTACAATACGATAGACAAGTAAAAACGATATCAATATTTATTTAAGGAGGAACATATATGGCGAAATATAAAATGCACGTATTGGTCTGCGGAGGTACGGGCTGTACTGCATCCCACAGTCACGAGATAACAGACAACTTGAAGGCTGTTCTCAGAGACAAGGGATTGGAAGAGGATATACAGGTTATCCTTACGGGTTGTTTCGGTTTTTGTGAAAAGGGTCCTATTGTCAAGATTATGCCTGACAATACTTTTTACACGGAGGTAAAGCCCGAGGATGCGAAAGAGATTGTGGAGGAACACATAATCAAAGGCCGAAAGGTGACAAGACTGCTTTATACCGACCCTGAGAAGAAGGAACACGTATCCGATTCCAAACATATGGGCTTTTACAAGAAACAGTTGCGTATAGCATTGCGTAATTGCGGATTCATAGATCCTGAAAACATAGAGGAATATATAGCTAATGACGGTTATGCGGCTGTAGCCAAATGTTTGACAGAATATACTCCTGCTCAGGTAATAGATGAAATAAAGCTGTCTGGACTAAGAGGCCGTGGTGGTGGAGGTTTTCCTACGGGTATGAAATGGGAAATAGCCTCCAAGAACCATGCGGACCAGAAATATGTTGTTTGTAATGCAGACGAAGGTGACCCGGGTGCCTTTATGGACAGAAGTATTTTGGAGGGAGATCCTCATTCGGTTATAGAAGCTATGACCATCAACGGTTATGCCATAGGCGCAACAAAAGGTCTTATTTACATCCGTGCGGAATATCCTTTGGCAATCCACAGATTGCAGATAGCCATCAAACAGGCAAGGGAATATGGTTTGTTGGGAAAGAACATATTCGGTACAGACTTTGATTTTGACATAGAGTTGCGTTACGGAGCCGGTGCTTTCGTTTGTGGAGAGGAGACGGCGTTGATTCATTCCATGGAAGGAAAAAGAGGAGAACCTACATTCAAGCCGCCGTTCCCTGCACAGAGCGGTTATTTGCAGAAGCCTACCAATGTAAACAATGTGGAGACTTATGCAAATGTTCCGATAATAATATTGAAAGGTGCCAATTGGTTCAACAAAATAGGAACTGAGAAATCCAAGGGTACTAAAGTATTTGCTCTTGCCGGACAAATAAACAATGTTGGACTGATAGAAGTTCCAATGGGTATCACATTAAGAGAGATAATTTATGAGATAGGAGGAGGAATCAAGAACGGAAGACAATTCAAGGCCGTTCAGACCGGAGGACCTTCGGGAGGATGTTTGACCGAAAAGCATCTGGATACTCCTATTGACTATGACAACCTCATAGCTGCAGGTTCCATGATGGGTTCTGGCGGAATGGTTGTTATGGATGAGACGTCCTGTATGGTTGCTATCGCGAAATTCTATCTTGAGTTCACATGTGAGGAAAGTTGCGGAAAATGTTCACCATGCCGAATAGGAAACAAGAGGATGCTTGAAATACTCGAGCGTATAACAAAGGGACAAGGATGTATGGAAGATTTGGAAAATCTCAAGAATCTGGCTACCGTAATAAAGGATACCGCACTTTGCGGTCTGGGACAGACTTCGCCTAATCCTGTACTTTCGACAATGAACAATTTCTGGGACGAATATGTTGAACACGTCAAGGATAAGAAATGTAGAGCAGGTGCATGCAAGTCGTTAATGCAGTATGTGATAGATCCTAACTTGTGTGTAGGCTGTACTTCCTGTGCAAGAAACTGTCCTGTCAATGCAATACAAGGAGAAAAGAAGACGCCGCATGTTATAAATGCGGAAATATGTATCAAGTGTGGTACTTGTATTGAAAAATGTAAGTTCAATGCAATCAGCATTAAATAAAGATTTGTTGAACTCAAAAATTAGTGTAGTAAAAATGGAAATGATAAATTTAACGATAGACGGCAAGGCAATACAGGCTGAAAAAGGATTGTCTATTTTAAAGGCTGCCCGTATTGCAGGCATAGATATACCAACTCTTTGCTATTATGAACTTAACGGACAGAAGTTGGAAAACAGGCCTGGTGGCTGCCGGGTTTGTGTTGTAGAGGTTGAAGGAAGAAAAAACCTTGCTCCTGCATGTGCAACCGAAATAATGGAAGGTATGGTTGTTCATACACATTCATTGAGAGTTGTAAATGCAAGAAGAACTGTTGTAGAACTGATATTGTCTGACCATCCATCAGACTGTTTGAGCTGTTCCAAGAGCGGACATTGCGAATTGCAGAGTCTGGCTCAAAAACTAGGCATAAGGGAAATACCTTTTAAAGGAGCCCAATCCACATACAGGAAAGACAATTCTCCTGCAATCATAAGGGATGTGGACAAATGTATAATGTGCCGCCGATGCGAGACCGTATGTAATCAACTGCAAACGGTTGGAGCTTTAAGTGCTGTCAACAGAGGTTTTGAGGCTGTAGTAGCAACTGCATTCGAGCAGGATTTGGTAAAGTCCTCATGTACCATGTGTGGACAATGTGTTATGGCATGCCCGGTAGGAGCACTCAGCGAGGTTAATCAAACCCGTCAGGTCATACAGGCTATAAACAATCCTGACAAAACGGTAATAGTACAGACTGCTCCAGCGGTACGTGTCGCTCTCGGAGAAGAGTTCGGTTACCCTGCAGGAACAATAGTAACGGGAAAAATGGCGGCAGCTCTCAGAAGAATAGGCTTTGATTACGTATTCGATACTGACTTTGCCGCAGATTTGACCATCATGGAAGAAGGTACTGAATTGTTAGGCAGGATATCCAAATTTATGAACGGAGATAAAGATGTAAAACTGCCTATTCTTACATCATGTTGCCCTGGATGGGTCAATTTCTTTGAAACCAACTTCCCGGACATGCTTGATGTTCCTTCAACAGCAAAAAGCCCTCAACAGATGTTCGGAGCCGTAGCGAAAAATTATTGGGCTGAAAAATTGGGAATAAAACGCGAGGACATGGTCGTTGTATCAATAATGCCTTGCGTAGCTAAAAAATACGAATGCCAAAGAGACGAATTCAAGGAAAACGGAAACCCTGATGTGGATTATTCTTTGACTACAAGAGAACTTGCGGAACTGATAAAGCAGTTCAATATAGATTTCAACTCATTGGAGGATGAGGACTTCGACATGCCTTTGGGAGCATCAACCGGAGCAGCCGTCATATTCGGAGCAACAGGTGGTGTAATTGAAGCCGCTGTCCGTACAGCCTATGAGGTGTTTACAAAAAAACCTCTTGAAAAGGTGGATTTTACCGAACTTAGAGGTTTGGAAGGAGTAAGAGAGGCAACGGTTGATTTCAACGGCACGCCTATACATTTGGGAATCGCTCACGGACTTGGCAACGCAAGGAAACTGTTGGAGAAGGTTCGCAAGGGAGAGGTTCAATATCACGCAATTGAAGTCATGGCTTGTCCCGGCGGATGTATAGGAGGTGCAGGACAACCTTATCACCATGGAGATTTCTCAATTGTTGAAAAACGTTTCGAGGCCATCTATCAGGAGGATAAGAACAAGGAATTGAGAAAATCACACGAAAATCCTTACATAAAACAATTGTATGACGAATATTTCGGAGAGCCTTGTGGAGAAAAGTCACATCATTTACTCCATACACACTACTTCGACAAATCAAAGCAGGTAGAAATAGAGGCTTAAAAACCGTGAACACTTTAAATCAAAAGTTATGGCAAGAGTAAAATTATCAGAAAGCAAAGCAAAAAAAATAAAGGAAATATGTGCCGCTTACGGCAACAAGGCCGGAGAAGCCATCAATGTATTGCATCAGGTACAAGGAGAATTCGGCTATTTGCCGGCAGAGGTTCAGGAACTCATTGCTTTGGAATTGAATGTGCCTGTCGCTACGATATATGGTATAGTAACATTCTATTCGTTCTTTACCATGATACCTAAAGGCGAGCATCCTATATCGATATGTATGGGAACGGCATGTTATGTAAGAGGAGCCGAAAAGGTTCTCGATGAATTCAAAAGGCAGCTCGGAATAGGAATAGGCGAAACCACAGCGGACGGAAAGTTCTCCTTGAACTGTTTGCGTTGTGTTGGTGCCTGCGGACTCGCTCCGGTGGCCATGATAGGAGAAAAGGTTTACGGACGTCTTACTCCTGACATGGTAAAGGATATACTTAACGAGTACAAATAAAGAACAGATTTGTATCTTCAGACTTTTTGAAAAGGGGAAAGTTTTTAATTCTTTCCCCTATTTTAGTAAGACAATAATATATTCTTTTCTGAGTTATTATGTACACTCTTATGTGTGGAATAAATGAAGTATTAAACGAATAAAAACTATGAAAGAAATGAAAAAAGTTGCACTAATTATGGTTGTGGCCTTTTTGACGGTTTTGCCGTTCAAGGAATCAAAGGCTCAAAATTGGGGAATAGGTTTGAGAGGCGGTGTAGACTACGGTTTGACCGTCAAGAAATACATGGGAGCCAACTCTTTGGATTTCATGGGCCATGTTCACAATCACGGCTTTCAAATAGCCGGTTTGTACGAATGGAATCACGATTTGGGTTCCAACTTCAACCTTTATTTCGGTGTTGGAGCCAGCCTTGGAGCTTGGGACAACAAACATGATGATATGTCGTTCGGTTTGGGCATCGATGGAATAATAGGCGTGGAATGGATGATTCCCGGAATACCTTTGTCTTTGGCCTTGGACTGGAAGCCATCAATTGAATTTATGCCTGATGTAGATTTTTACATCAAGGGATTTGCCTTCAGCGTGAAATATCTTTTCTAAATCATATTGTCGTTTTTGAAATACGGAAAAGGGAATCGCTTAAACGATTCCCTTTTCCGTATTCATTCTTTTCAAATTACAAAAAAATAGAATCAAGATTCAGAAAAATGAATCTTGATTCTATTTTACCGAAGTCAAGTTTCAAAAAAACTATTTTACCCTTTCAACATATTCGAATGTTCTGGTATCAACTCTTATTTTCTCTCCTGTTTCGATGAACAAAGGTATTCTAACCTTAGCTCCCGTTTCAACCGTAGCATCCTTCATTGCATTTGTCGCCGTATTTCCTTTTACTCCCGGCTCCGTGTATGTCACCGTCATCTCTACAAAAGGCGGCAGTTCGCATGACAAAGGAGTTTCTGTATCTGCATGAACGACTATCTCCACATTTTGACCTTCCTTAAGCAATTGTGGAGCGTTTATCAGTTTTTCCTCAAGATTTATCTGCTCATAGGTTTCTGTATGCATGAAGTTGTAACCGGTATCGTCCTTGTACAGGAATGTATATGGTCGACGCTCAACTCTGCATGTCTCTATCTTGCATCCGGAAGGGAAAGTATGTTCCAGCGTTCTTCCAGTTTTGAAACTCTTGAGTTTTGTTCTTACAAAAGCACTTCCTTTACCCGGTTTAACATGCAGAAATTCCACAACAGTGAACAAATCGTTGTTCAATTCTATGCATAAACCATTCTTAATATCCGCAGTTGTTGCCATAAACTTTTAAATTTTTATATAGAAATTATCACTTTGTTAATTCGTTCTTGTCTTTTGAGAGTTCATCAACTCTTCTTTGCAGAAACTCGTTGTCATCCTTGAACTGTCTGTATTCCTTTTCATAAAAGGAGGCTTTAAGGTTTGCCGCAAGCATTCTCAAAATACAGATTCCGAGCAGTGAAAAGGCAAGATGATCCGCCCTTCTGAAATCTGCAAAAAAATAACAGACCACAATGACCAATAAACCTATATATGAAATTATCTCGAGTCCCTTCGCAATTCTTACTGTTTTCATACACGAATATTTGGCTTGCAAAGGTACATTTTTTTTTCTTACTGCCCAAACGAGTGTTTTGATTACAAAATCGTTATGTGTTTGCAAAAAGTTTCGGCGAAGGAATTTCCTAATGTTTTTTTTCATATCTTTGCAGTTGGTGCGAGATCCGTGTTGATTCGGTTTCGCACGGAATTTCGTTTTTAAGGTATATATTTGATACAAATGAAAAAAGGAAGTTTTGTCTTGGGTTTTCTGTTGTTTTTTACGACGTTCTGTTTGAATGCACAAAATACGGAGAACATGGATGACGAGAAATTGACCAGATTTGCTTACAAGTTGAGCACCTTGCCTTTCAGTGAGAGAGATGTTATTGACGATGCTTGCAAGTTGTTCGAAAAGGAATTTGCACAGGACAAGGAAAATGCGGATTGGGCCTATCAGATATTGTATTTTTATCATGAATACAGTTGCGAGGACAAAACAGTGACCCTGCACAAGACTTTTTCCGAAGAGGAAATAAGGGCTTTGGTTCACAAGGATATAAATGTGTTGAGTTCACTTATGGGAGACATGAAAAAATTCCGTGACGAATATGAAAGATATGGTTACAGGATAATGTCTTTTGAAGATACGTCCTATGCGATAGAGGTCATACCGGGGTTTCTGTATGAACGGCTCAAGAATTATCTTACGGAAGAATACAGATATTACAGGGGATTGTGGATAAGCGAATATGACATACCGCCATATTGGCATGCAAGGTTGAACATTCCGTTGTCGGAGGTGTTCAAAAGAATTGCGTGGCGTGACGAGTTTTTGGTAAAGAATCCAGATTTCATAAGAGAGGATTTGGTTACAAGAGAAATAGAATATCTCTGCATGTCAGTGACCAAGGGTTTGGAAAACACACCGGTATATGACGACAAGGACGTTATAAAACCTGAATACAAGGAAGCTTTGCAGACGTATTATCGTGCTCATGAGGACACCAAATGGGGTAAATACATGACGGAATACGTTCATCGCCTGGCTTTGAACAAGTATAGAAACAGTAATGAAATCGATCAATGGGTTTTGGATTTTCTTTACCCCCCTCAGCGTAAGAACATAGACCCTTTGTTGAAGTACAAGGACATTATAATAGACAATGTTGTCGAATAAGAAATAAATTTAAGCATTAGGTTATGAAGAAAATATGTATGTACGCGGCGGCACTGCTGTTGACCTGCGGGTTGTTTGCCCAACAGATAACCCTTTCCGACATTTGGGAAAAGGGAACGTTTACGGGCAAGAGTATTAACGAGATTCGTTCCATGAAGGACGGGGAACATTACTGCGTTTTGACTTACGAATCAATCGACAAGTATGAATACGCAAGCGGAAAGAAGATTGAAGAAATATTGAACTTCAACGGGTTGCGATTTTCTACGGAAAGGACGTTTGTTTTTGACTACCGGTTCTCTGCAGATGAACAGAAAATACTTCTGGCTGCCAACCCATATATGATATATAGACATTCATATTTGGCAGATTACTATGTATATGATTTGAAGACCAAGCAGCTGACTGCTCTATGTGACAACAAGGTACGTCTTGCAGAATTTTCTCCTGACGGAAAAAGGGTCGCTTACGTAAGAGACAACAATCTTTACATAAAATCTTTGGATGACATGCGGGAAACAGCCGTGACAAATGACGGAAAGACAAACGAAATAATAAACGGAACAACGGATTGGGTTTATGAGGAAGAATTCGGCATTACAAAGGGCTTTTTCTGGAGTCCTGACTCGAAACGCATAGCGTTTTACAGGTTTGACGAGGGCAATGTGAAAGAATACGGCATGACTATTTACGGTGAATTGTATCCTCGCGAATACAAGTACAAGTATCCAAAGGCTGGAGAGGCCAATTCCGTTGTAGAGATATTCGTTTATGAAGTTGAAAACGGCAGAACATCACATATAGACATGGGAACCAACAAGGACATATATCTTCCACGTCTTCAATGGACATTGAATAATGAAGTGTTCATACACAAGTTGAACCGTCATCAGAATGTTTATGAATTGTTTGTAGCTGATTGTGATGATTTCCGTCCAAAAAAAGTTTATGAAGAAAGAAACAAATACTACATAGAGCAGGTTGAAAATGTAGATTTCTTGAAGGACGGAAAAAATTTTGTGATTAAAAGCGAGAGAGACGGATATGCCAATCTGTACAAGATAAATATCTATTCGAGGGAAATAGAACCATTGACCACAGGTCGGTATGACGTGGAAAGTATATGTTTTATTGACGACAAGGACGGAAAAATTTATTTTACAGCAGCGCAATCTGAAGCCTACAACAGGGAACTTTTGGTTGTTGATAGAAAAAAACAGGTAAGAAAACTCTCTGGAGCTCCCGGAACATACACTGCCGATTTCTCTGCCAACGGAAAGTATTACATCTGCTCTTTTTCAGATACGGATACTCCTACAATCTACACTGTGAATGACAATAAGGGTAAAACCTTGGTTGTATTGGAGGATAATCATGAATTGAAGGAGACTTTGTCGAAATATGGCAGCGAAAGAAAAGAATTCGGCAAGTTCAAGACAGAACAGGGCAATGAATTAAACTATTGGATCATAAAACCTGCCAAAATGGAACAGGGAAAGAAATATCCGTTGCTTTTCTATGTTTACGGCGGACCGGGCAGTCAGGAAGTCCTAAACTCACAAAGCCGTTTTTATGATTACATGTGGTTCAGAATGTTGGCGCAAAAAGGCTATGTTGTTGCGTGTGTAGACGGAAGAGGCACCGGAATGAGAGGTGAAGAATTCAAAAAATGTACTTACATGGAGCTTGGAAAACTGGAAACAGAAGACCAGATAGAAGCAGCGAAATACTTCGGTTCATTGGATTTTATAGACAAGGAAAGAATCGGAATATTCGGATGGAGCTATGGAGGTTACATGTCGACATTGTGCATCACCAAAGGAGCCGATTATTTCAAAAGTGCGATAGCGGTTGCACCTGTTACCACATGGCGTTATTACGACAACATATACACGGAAAGGTTTATGCGTACTCCTGAAGAAAATCCTCAGGGATATGACCTCAACTCTCCTATAAATCACGTGGATAAACTGAAAGGGAATTATCTTCTGATACATGGCACAGCCGATGACAATGTTCATTACCAGAATGCCATGGATTTGGTTACTGCACTTGTTGCTGCAAACAAACAATTTGAGCAATTCTCGTATCCGAACAAAAATCACGGAATTTACGGAGGAAATACCAGATTGCACCTTTACACATTGATGACCAATTTCATTTTGAACAAGTTATAGGATTGAAAGAGTAAGTTTTGATGTTAAAGGATTTTGAATCTTTTATCGAGGAATACAATCTTTTCGACAGAAACAACAGAGTCCTTGTTGCCATTAGCGGAGGCGTGGACTCTGTTGTTTTATCCGATTTGATGAAACGCTCTGGATTCACCTTCTCGTTGGCTCACTGTAATTTCCATCTAAGAGGTGAAGAGAGTAACAGGGATGAACAATTCGTCAGAGAGTGGGCCGAAAAGAACAATATTGAGTTGTTTGTCACCGAATTTGACACCAACTCATACATGAAACAAAAAGGAATATCCCTTGAAATGGCAGCCAGAGAATTACGCTACAACTGGTTTGACAAACTTATGAACGAGTACGGTTTCGACCGTCTGGCTACGGCACATCATTCAGATGATTCCACCGAGACATTTTTCATAAATCTCATAAGAGGAACAGGTATTGCGGGACTGCACGGAATATTGCCCAAGACAAACCGCACAGTACGTCCGCTTCTTTTTGCGACAAGAGAAAGAATTGCGGATTATGCCAAACGGAATGACATTAGTTTCGTTGAGGATTCCACAAACAGTCAGACCAAGTTCATGCGCAACAGGATAAGACTCCAACTCATCCCCTTGCTTAAGGAACTCTCCCCAAATTTTGACAACATAATAAGAAAAGACATTGAGCGTCTGCGTGATACAGAGGTCGTGTTCCGTGAAGTGGTTGAGAGAGTCAAAACGTCTTTACTGGAAAAAGACGGTATAATCTCAAGGATAAGCATAGAAAAACTGAAGCGTTTGAATCCGCTCAGGATATTCCTTTACGAAATACTTTCCGAATATGGTTTCAATGAAACCAACATAAACGACATTGCGAACTCTTTGGATGAAAGCTCCGGCAAACAGTTCTTTGCAAAGGATTTCCGTCTGGTAAAAGACAGGGAATATCTTATAATCTGTCCTGTCAACACAACGGACGAAGCGGAAGAATATATGATTTGCGAGAATCAGACTTCCACGTCTTATCCTGTTAAAATGCAGATTGATTTGCTTAAGGATTTAAAGTTCGTCAGCATATCCAAAGACAGGAATGTTGCCATGCTGGATGCGGGGCGTTTGCACTTTCCCTTGATTTTGAGAAAATGGAAAAAAGGCGACAGTTTCATACCTTTCGGTATGAAAAAGGAGAAAAAACTGAGTGATTTTTTCACTTCGAACAAATATTCCCTCATAGACAAGGAAAACCAATGGCTTTTGTGTAGCGGAGACCAAATAGTATGGGTCGTAGGCCGTAGAATAGACGACAGATACAAGATAAATCCAAAAACGGAAACGATATTGAAAATAGAGGTTTTATGAAAAGGTTTCTTATAGTCCTGCTTTGTCTTTTCTTTTTCTGTTTCAAGGTGGATGCGCAACAGGACGAAATCGTTGCGCTTTGTTCACAAATCAATGCGGACAGCTTAAGAGCGAATGTAGAGGCATTGGAAGGGTTCGGTTCCAGATATGCGTTCAATGAAAACAGAAAAGACATAGCCGAATATTTGAAGTCGAGACTGGAATCATACGGTTTCAACGTGGTTTTGGACTCGTTTTATTTGGAAATGGAGTATCCTTATTCATCTGGAATAATGAACAGCGGATGGCAGTACAATGTCGTTGGGAAAAAAGAGGGAATGTGGACTGAGGATACCACGATTCATTTGAGTGCACATTACGATGCCGTGTCGTTTAAGGAGGGCTTCGAGAATTATTTTTTTGTTGCTCCCGGAGCGGATGACAATGCCAGCGGTGTTGCTGCCGTTTTGGAGATAGCAAGAATCTTTTCCGACAATGCCGTTAGTCCTATAAAGACTTTGGTTGTGGATTTTTTCGCGGCTGAAGAGCAGGGATTGAAAGGAAGCAATGACAGAATAACCAAGACAGCCAATCCGCAATGGAAGGAATTCATAGGAGGAATTATAAATCTTGACATGGTAGGCTACAATACGGAACTTAATCCGCAAGCACGCAAGGTAAATATCATAAAATATGACGGAAGCGAAGAACTGACACAAATGGCGGTCGATTATTGCGGATTGTACACCTCTCTCTTGCCGATGGAGACATACGAGAACAACAACGCGTCCGATTCCTATATATTCAACTGTTACAGTGTAAGGGCCGTTTTCTTGAGTGAACATGAATTCACGCCGCACTACCATACCGAAAGGGATATTGTGGAAACGCTGGACTTCGACTACATGAAGGAGATAACCAAACTGGCTTTGGCACTCGTCTATGAGACTGCTGTAAACAACAATTACGTAGAGGTATCCCTGAATGAAACAGCTTCGTCTTCCGCCAAGGATTCATTCGAGGCATATCCCAATCCGGTCTCCGGCACGCTGCATTGCCGCTTGCCGTATTTTGAAGACGGCTGCACCCTTTCTTTGTACTCCGCAGAAGGGAAAATGATTCTGTACAGTGCAAACAAAAAAGGCCAGACAAAAATGGAAATCGATTTGAACGGAGTTGAAAACGGAATTTATTTTTTGAGATTGGAAAGTAATTCTCAAGCAATTACGAAAAAAATAATAGTCCATCACTAAAAAAAATGTCTGTTTTTTTTTGTCAGTTTCAAAGAAAGGTCTATCTTTGCACACGTTTTCAGGGGGTAATTACTGAAAAGGTCCCATAGCTCAGTTGGTTAGAGCACCTGACTCATAATCAGGGGGTCCATGGTTCGAGCCCATGTGGGACCACTTTAAGGGAGCGTAGTTCTGTTTAAGGCTTACGCTCCCTTTTTATTTTGATTCCGTTTTATCGGATTCAGAAAAGAAAAAATTGAATTCTGAATCCGTTTTTTTCTTTTCTGAACACAGAAAAACGGAATCAAATTTCATTTCCATAAACCAAAACAATATTTTTTTCACGCTTTTCGTTTGATATGGGTTATTAGAATGATATGGGAGAAGTCCGCATAGATGTCAGCGTAAGCAACGATTTACTGTGTGACAACAGGGTTGACAAGACCTGTCGCTCTTTGTTGGAATACGGTCTTGAGGTCAGGCTTATTGGCAAAAGGACAAAGGACTCTCCTATTCTGAATCAGCGTCCGTACAAGTGCGGAAGAATAAAGGTGTTTTTCAGAAAAAACGCCTTGTATTATGCGGAACTGAACGTCAGACTTTTTTTCAGACTGTTGTTTTCAAGACAAGACATTCTTTGGGCCAACGATTTGGATACCCTTTTGGCCAATTTTCTTGTTTCACGCATAAAGCACAAACCTTTGATTTTCGATTCGCACGAGCATTTCACCCAAGTGCCGGAATTGAAAAACAATCCGTTCGCACAAAAGGTATGGACGAAAATAGAGAAATCATGTGTAAGCAGATTGAGATACGTCGTCACCGTATGCAATCCCATAAAGGAATATTTCAAAGACCGATACGGAGTGGAGGCTGTTGTGATTAGGAACATGCCGTTGAAACGTAAAAGGCAGAATGCGTTCATACCGGCGGAAAAAAAGGAAGATATTGTCGTATGGCAGGGAGCGGTTAATGTGGAAAGAGGTCTCGAGGAACTGTGTGAGGCTTTCAGGTGGGTAAATGCCAAACTGTACATTGTCGGAAAGGGCGACATAAAGACAAAGCTGGAAAGACATGTCGAAAAGAAAGGACTTGGAGACAGGATACGTTTTTTTGGCAGGTTACCGTTTGAGGAAATGATGAGTCTTACAGAAAAGGCAAAACTCGGAATATCGATAGACAAGGATACCAACATGAATTATGCCGTAAGTCTGCCAAACAAGATTTTCGAATACATTCATTGTTCGGTTCCTGTTCTGGCTTCTCCCCTTCGGGAAATAAAACCGATAATCGAGAAATACGAAACGGGAGAATTTATCCGTTCATACGATTCGAAGGATTTGAGCATGCAGATAAACGAGCTGATTTCGGACAATGAGAAATTGAACCGTTATGCCGAAAATTGTCGTTCGGCTTCGGAGGATTTGACATGGCAGAAAGAGGAAAAGAAAATTTTCGGACTGATAGACAGAATATTGCAGGAAAGATGATATCCGTTTTGATTCCTGTGTACAATGAGAACTGTGTACAGCTTGTGAGCGAATTGCACGCTCAAGCAGAGGAACTCGGATTTGACTTTGAGATTCTTGTGGTTGACGATCATTCCCCCCATCCTGACAAGGCCAACAGGGTAATAAGACAATGGAGCGGCGTATATTACGAAGAGTTGCCGCAAAACTACGGACGTGCCAAGATAAGAAACTATATGGCTGAAAAAGCCAAGGGAGATTATCTGGTTTTTCTTGACGGAGACAGCGGAATAAACAACAGATGTTTTCTCAAGAACTATTGTTGTTTCATGGGCAAGTACGATGTCGTTTGCGGCGGGACGGAATATTGTCAAAAGGAATTCGTGGACAGAAAATGCATATTGCACTGGAAGAACGGCTCAATTCGCGAGAGCAATGCGAAGAAAGGGAACACCGCATGTTTCACCTCCAATAATTTCATGATAAGAAAGCAGGTCTTTTCAGATACTGGCTTTGATGTGGAACTGAAAACCTACGGTCATGAGGACACTCTTTTCGACATAATGCTGAAAGAACACAACGTAAAGATTAAACACATAGACAATCCCGTAGTACATCTCGGATTAAAACCGTTCGACAAGTTTATCTCGGATATTGAAAGCGCCACAAGAAACCTTAAGACGATATATGACAAATACGGACACAAGATAGACTTGAACCGAATAAGGCTTGTCAAGGCGGCTTCGTATTTGAAACGTTTGCATTTATGCGGATTATACAGGGTGGTATTCAGAATATTCAAACCTTTCATGCTTTACTGTCTGAAAAGCAAAAATCCCAACCTGTACATTTTGGATTTGTACAAATTGGGAATTTATGTCGAATCCTGCTAAAGCCTTCAACTGACTATTATCTTTCCGTCCTCACAAGCAATCACCTTTGCGCGGCATTTGTCTATCACTATGTAATCGTGCGTTGCCATAAGCACACTCGTGCCGTGTTTTTCGTTTATATGTTTCAACAGCATTACGATTTCTTCACTTGTTATTGGATCAAGATTTCCGGTAGGTTCGTCCGCCAGTATCAATTCCGGATTGTTCACCACCGCTCTTGCTATTGCAACTCTCTGCATCTCTCCTTCGCTCAAATCACAAGCCTGTTCCTCCGCCTTCATAAGCAGTCCCACATCATCCAATGCCTGCAATATCCTCGTCCTCATCGCCTTTCTGTCTCTCCATCCCGTTGCCTTCAACACAAATGCAAGGTTGTCATAGACCGAACGGTCTTTCAACAGTTGGAAATCCTGAAAAATGATACCCAGCTTCCGTCTCAACATGGGTATTTGCCTTCTTTTTATTTTTCTAAGGTCGAATCCGCAAACCACAGCTGTTCCTTTTTCAATCGGAACATCGGCATAAACGGACTTCAGCAAAGAACTCTTGCCGGAACCGGTCTTGCCTATAAGGTAAACGAATTCTCCTTTTTCCAATGTAAAGTTTATGTCCGACAGAACGGGCTGGTCGAAAGCCAAATCGACACCTTCAAAGTTTATTACATATTTTTTCTCATCCATCTTACAAATTCTCTTTTATTTTCATCAGTTTCTTTTTAACAAAATATCGTAGTCCGAATACAAACACAAGCCACATTACCGCAATATAGGCGATGTAATAAACATCCTCCAGAAATAATGCGACAATTATGGAAATTATTGTGATGACAAGCTGAATAGACATTGTTATTATTGCGGTTTTTTGATGAGAATAACCTGTTCTGAGAAACAAGTGATGGATATGTATCTTGTCTGCACTGAAAGGACTCTTTCCTCTGCGTATACGGGATATGAACACCCTCAAAGTATCAGCCAGAGGCAAAAAGAAAAACATTACGAATACAAGCATGTTGCTCCTTACCGGCATTTTAAATATAGAGCTATGCTCAATACCGTTGTAATCCATAGATACAATAAGTCTTATCGCTATCATAAAACCTACAAACAAGCTTCCAGTATCTCCCATAAACACTTTGGCAGGCTGCCAGTTGTAAAACAAAAAACCCATTATCGCACCGCACATGGAAACATCAACAAGAATCCAAAATGATGAGCTTGCAAACAATTCCGTTTCCTTCACACCCGGTCCTACAACGAACAATCCATACAGAAGAAGAAAGAAAAATACCGACAATGCTTGAGTTCCAGCCTGTCCGTCTATACCGTCTATAAGATTGTATGCATTTGCCACAACTATTATGAATGAAATAGTCAATATGTAGCTCAACCACTCCGGCAGTTCTTCTATGCCAAACAATCCATAGAAACCATGTATCCTTATATCCATATAGCAAAACAGGAATCCGACTATGATTTCAATCAGAAGTTTAACCCTCGGAGACAAATCGTTCATATCATCCCTTATTCCCATAAAGACAACCAATGCAAACAAGAGTATGAATGATATGATTTCCCAAATATTTGTCAGACAAGGGTCTTTTGCTGCGAAAAGTGCAAATGCGAATGCAAATGCCATGAAAACAACCAGACCTCCCATATGTGCAGTATAACCTTTGTGAATTTTCCTTCCGCCGGATTTATCCAAAATCCTGTATTTCTCCATAATCCTTATGAAAGGCGGCATACACAAGAAAGAAATCGAAAATGCGACTACAAAAGATACAGACAAAATCATACTAATTATTATTACATTATACGATTGCAAAGATAGTATTTTTCTTGTAACAAATATTTTTTAACTAATAATCTGTTTTATTATCATGAATTTTGAATATCACAAATGCACAGACAAATCCTATTCAACACTTTGACAATTAAAGTTTATTTCGCATATACATAAACTATCTCGGTTTTTTTTTGTACTTTTGAAACCGCTAAACTTGAAGTAGTTATTTTGGATAAAAGAAAATATATATAAAATGCAGACCATAATAATATTGGATCACGGTTCTCAATATACGCAACTGATTGCCAGAAAAGTAAGAGAACTGAACGTTTACTGTGAAATACACCCTTACAACAAAATACCGGATTTAGGACCGGAGGTTGCAGGGGTTATTCTTAGTGGAAGTCCTTGCAGTGTCAGGGATGAAAATGCTCCTCAGACCGATTTGAGTTTCAAAGGCAGGATTCCTGTTCTGGGCATATGCTATGGAGCGCAATATATGGCAGACAAATTCGGTGGAGAGGTAATCGCAAGTAAAATAAGGGAATACGGAAGAGCTCGTTTAAGCCATATAGAAGCAGGAAACAAACTACTTAAAGGTATACCTGTTAATTCACAGGTATGGATGAGCCACGGAGACACAATTCTTCGTCTTCCGGAAGATTATACCCTGATATGCTCGACAGAAAACGTGGAAAATGCCGGATACAAGGTAAATGGAGAAGAGACTTACGCAATACAGTTTCATCCAGAGGTCTATCACAGTACGGACGGTTTGAAGTTATTGAAAAATTTTGTAGTAGATATATGTGGATGCGGTCAAGACTGGACGGAGGCTTCATTTATAGACACTACCGTATCAAACCTCAAATCACAACTTTCAAATGACAAAGTAGTGCTTGGCTTAAGCGGAGGGGTGGACTCATCCGTTGCCGCGATGTTGCTGCACAAAGCAATAGGAAACAATCTCAATTGCATATTTGTTGACAACGGCCTGCTTCGGAAAAACGAATTTGAAGATGTATTGGCTTCCTATAAGGACATGGGGTTGAATGTTGTCGGAGTGGATGCAAAACACGAATTCTATGATGCTCTTAAGGGTTTGACTGATCCCGAAAAGAAAAGAAAGGCCATAGGAAAAACGTTCATAGACGTGTTTGATGCCCAAGCGAACAAAATCAACGGCGTCAAATGGTTGGCTCAAGGAACGATATATCCTGATGTGATAGAAAGTTGTAGCGTTAAAGGTCCCAGCGTAACCATAAAGTCTCATCACAATGTGGGAGGACTGCCAGAACACATGAAGTTGAAAATAGTGGAACCTTTAAGAACCCTGTTCAAGGATGAGGTAAGAAAAGTGGGAAAGAGTCTAGGACTAAAACCGGAATTGCTCAACAGACATCCTTTCCCCGGTCCGGGACTGGCTATAAGGATTCTGGGAGAGGTAACCGGTGAAAAAGTAAAAATATTGCAGGAAGTTGATGCCATCTTCATAGAAAACCTGAAAAGGGAAAAACTTTATGACAAGGTATGGCAGGCAGGTGCCGTACTTCTCCCGATACAATCCGTGGGCGTTATGGGAGATGAAAGAACATATGAAAGAGTTGTGGCACTCAGAGCAGTGGAATCGGTGGACGGAATGACTGCCGACTGGTCTCATCTGCCTTACGACTTCTTGGCGGAAGTGTCAAATCAAATCATAAACAGAGTAAAGGGTGTCAACAGAGTTTGTTACGATATCAGTTCCAAACCTCCAGCTACAATAGAATGGGAATAGTTTAACCAAATAGAACTATAGCCGATGAAAACCTTGATTAAGTTGAATTGTTTCTTGATTCTGATTTTTTGTATTCAGATTTCATTTTCTCAAAACAATGTTCCGTCAGACGATGTTACGGTAGGACTGCATAAAGTCGAACAGGGAGAGACCTTATACAGCATTTCCAAAAGGTTTTTCCTTTCCGTATCTGATGTAACGGAGGTAAACATAGGTCTGACGGCCGAGAACCTGAAAGCAGGTCAGATAATAAAGATACCGATTACTGTCCGCAACAAGGAACTGTTCAATGAAAAAGAGCCTCAACTGACCGCTGTAAGCAACAATACCTTTCCAGCAAAGAAAAAACATACTAGAAAAGTCGACAAGTCAACAAAAATAAACATAGCGGTACTTTTGCCGTTGAATTATGAAGAAGTGGACAAACTGACTTTTACAAAGTTCAATATTGATGAAAAAAAACGTTTGAAATACAAATGTTTCGAATACATAAACTTCTATGAAGGAATGAGAATTGCCTTGGACGTTCTGGAAAAGGAAGGATACAAGGTGGACTGTTACGTTTACGACGTTGGTGAAAACGACATAAACAAAATGCAACAGGCTCTTCAGGCAAAAGAAATGGAAGACATGGATCTTATCATTCCTCTTGTTTTCAAACAGCCGTTTTCAATCGCGGCAGAATTTGCCCGAAACAACGAAATACCGATAGTCAATCCGATGAGTACTGATTTGTCTATATTGGACAACAATTACGTATTCAAGATTCAGCCTTCACAAGCTGCAGAAGTTGAAACGGTGGTCAGACTGTTAAGAAAAAATTTCAGTCAATCCAAAGTAATAGTCCTGTATGACAACAATCCGCAAATACAATCCATGGTAAAATATTATGAATTGCTTCTCTCGAAAGGCACAGCGCCTTATGTACTCATGGATTACAACAAATATTCTGCAAGAATAACGAATCAACTCTCTTCTTCCAACGGCAATGTGGTAATAAACCTGGTCGACAAGGGCAATATTAGAGAAAATGAATCCTACGCAAAAAGACTGTGCAAGATATTTTCATCCAAACCGGAAGCAAACATAGTTTTGTTTGCCGATTATACATGGATGGAATTCCCGACATTCGACTTGACTCTTTTGGACAAATACCGTTTCCATTTTGTTTTGAGTTATTTGAACGATTATTCAAATCCAGACTTCGTGAATTTCGTAAAAATATTCAGAGAACATTTCAAGACCAAACCTGATAAAATATATGCGGCATTGGGATATGACATAATGATATATTTTGTTCGCAGCCTCATCGAAAATGGAGAAGACTTCATGTCAGAACCAAATATGGATGATACTAAAACTATGATAAGTCCGTTTCGTTTTGAAAGGCAGGATGAAACAAAGGGATATCAGAATAAGATGACAACAATATATGCAATTGAAAACTACAAGATAAAATCTATTGGAAGATAAAAATGAGCAGGATTAGGAATTTGGTGTTTGTTTTGTTTTCTATACCGTTTTTCATTCAGATTCAAGCCCAAAATGACAGCATTAAAACGGGGATTGTTCACGATTTAAGCAAGAGCAATTTTGAGTTGAAAAATTTCGACAAGGAAAAAAACAATATCGATACATCTCCCATTTATTTTGAACTCGACAACGAGAAACTTCAATCGGGAAGAATTATACTTAATCTTTCAACATTAAAGCAGGAAGACATAAACATAAGTTGGCAAAACTATTCAAGCAAATCCTCAAGGGCACGTTGGGTATCAAAATTGCAATACCGACTTTCGGAAGACGAGGACTGGAAAGACGTATTGGATTCACGTTCGAGACCATACGAGTTTTACACCAACAGAAGAAGATATACAAAAAATTTCAGCAAGGCTTATCTCCCCAAGGAATGCAACAACAAGGAGTTCATTCAAATTTCATGGAAACTGTACAAGATAGGAGGACGTGGAGTCAATCCTCAGATAAAAACAAGGAACATAAAGGTTTCATCCAATACAGATCCATATATAGGTTTGCCTGCCGAGATAACTCCAATAGTACATAAGGGTAAAGAATACGAAAAAGTAGACAAATTAATCTTCAATCACATACCACTGCCTTATACTTATCCTGAAACGATACGAATGAGAATTACCGGAAAGCATATAAGAGAAGATGTAACATTGGGCATAAGCGGAAAAGACAAGGATGTGTTCAGTATAGATACAAAAACGATAGACATAAAAAAAACGGGTAAGACCATAGTTGTAAAGTATGCCCCCAAAAAAGCAGGAGTTCATAAGGCAGTGCTTACAATAAATACAAAAAAACTACCAAATCCAATACACATACCATTGGAAGGCTCGTGTCTTGACGCAATTGACTTTCAGAAAAACTTAATCAGTGCAGATTCCTTATCAAGTGCAAACGTATCATACACTGCCGGAGTTTTTTCTCACAAGGAATATCAGTTCAGATTGAAAATAAAGGACGTTGACAACTCTATCGAATCCATCGAAAAAGGGAAAATAGAAACGGGAATAAAAGTAAAATACAGATGGTTCAGAGATTCCGAAATGTTGTTCGAAATGTCTGACAGGGTAAAAACGTATTCGTATTGTGTACCTTTACAATCACCTATGACATCCAACCGACTGGAAATAGAAATAGAGAATCCAGACCGTTTTACATTGACAGGGCTTTATTTCGGTTTGCCAAAGCCAAAGCGTGTTATAAAATCAGGCAATTGGGATGATTCCGAAATATGGGAAGACAGGCAAAGACCAAATATAGAAGACATAGTTTACATAAGCGACAGTTGCAATGTGGAGGTGAATACTGATGTCATGTGTGCCATGCTTGTTTTGGGTGACAAGGTAAACATAGACATAAACACAGGAAAGATATTTTATATTTCCGGGGATATAATATACGGCAAGCAATCATATTTCACAGTACATCAATATCTGATTCCCAACAAATGGAACTACATTTCTTCTCCGGTAAACAAGACAAAAGCACTGATATACTCGATGATAGATGATGATAACGAGACCTGGTTGATGAAATACAACACAGGCGTAATGAGCAAACACGGAGATTGTTGGAGCGAATATCTTACCGACCCTAATTATGACATAGAAGCCGCAAGAGGATATGCTGTATATACCCACAAACCGCTAAATGTGAAATACGAGGGAATTTTGTGCGACAGCAGAACGACATTCACTCTTGTTACAAAAAATCATGACAAGTGGAATCTTTTGGGTAATCCGTTTACCGCTCCTTTAAGTACTAAAAAACTCTTTGAAGATGTGGACGGAAAGATACAAGGCAATGCTATCTTCCTGCTCGACAGGGAAAACAAGGTATATAACCCCATCATTGTGGATTCCAACGAAGATGTCATGATACCTTCACTAGAATCGTTTTTCGTTGAAGCAATCAGAGACGGAAGCGAAATAACTTTCAAGAGAAGTCACCAATACATTCCCAAAACAGGCAAACAGTCTTTGGTAAATCACAACTACCTCAACCTTTCCGCAAGCGTGGATAGCAAGACACAATACGCTCTTATGGGCATGATAGACAATGCTTCCTATGACTTTGACGAATACGATGCACACAAAATGTTCGGAACCAACGAAGAAATGGCGGAAATATACTTCCTCGTAGGTGAACAGGAGTTATCCGTCAACACCTTCCCGGGATATCCGGCATGCTTTGACGTAGGGCTCTATATAGGTCAGCCTGCCAAAGCCGAATTATCTCTGAACAATCTTTCCGTTCTGCCTCAAAACATCATTGTACTACTCGAAGACAAGGAGGAAGGAATGTTTTATGACATGTGCAAGGGCGAAAACATAGTCACAAACCTGGAAAGCGGAACAACTAACGACAGATACAGAATTCATCTGAACAAAGCAATAAACATATATGAAATACATCCTGAATATTCAGGAATATATCTATGGCAGGATAATGGAAGAATATTGGTTTATTCTGACCAGATAAACGAACTGCAAACAATAAGGTTGTGGGATAAAAACCATAATCTTGTGGATGAAAAAACATTCGGCAATAAAGTTGTCGTATTCGACAAAGACATGGAACCGGGCCGCTATACAGTCGATTTGAACGTCGAGGACAAGTGGATTACGGACTTCATTGTTGAAATAAAGTGATGAAATCAATGAAACGATTCAAACTATCATTCATTTTAATTTTTCTTTTCCTGTCTTATTCGTTCTGTTTCGGACAGACAGGTTCAATAATCAAGTTGTTGGAAAAGGGAGACTATTCCCAAGCTTTCGAAAAATTGCAGACAGCCTACAAGGATACAGCAAACGCTGAACGATACACTCTGCTTTATTCCTATTATTCCGACAAAAACAATCCTGACAGGAATCCGTTCAAGGCTTACTATTACGCACAACAAAACAATCAGTCCGACAATTCTGAGAAAATAGAACTGGAAACACTGAGCAGACAAACACTTGACGAATTTTACAAATCAAAAGACATAGATGCATTGAAGGAATATGTCGTATGCTTCAGTGATGAAACCGTTTATGCAAAAGAAGCACAACGTTTGCTAGAACAGTTCGCATTCGAAAAGGTACGACAACTAAATACCATTGAAGCATACGAACAATACATAAAGGAATACCCGCAGGCCGTACAAGCAAGCTTGGCCAAACAGTCAATGGACGAGTTGATTGTAAGCAAAGTACTGGACAGTGACGATTTGAATGTATTGGAAAGTTTTGTCGCCACCTCCGACAAGCAGGAATATGTTGCCAAAGCTCAGGAAAAAATAGAAAAAATAATATTTACAAAGGCTTTGGAAACAAATACGTCCAAGGCTTATGCGGATTACCTGAACCGATATCCTCAGGGAAGATACAAAAAACTGGTAGAGGAAAGACTTGAAGATGTATTGTATTCCCAAGTCATGAGTTCGGACAGGATTTCCGATTATATGACATTCGTAAACACCTATACCGATCATTCAAAGTATGCTTCTGTTCTGGACAAACTTAAAGAACTGACTTTCAAACGGCTGTCAATGGAAGGGATGCAAACTCTTTTAAACATCACACAGGATTCCAACATGCTGAATGATTTTGCAAAAAAATACCTCAAGGATACAAGAAAACAAACCATAGACGGATTTCTTTCCTACTTCCCTTATATGAAAACAAGTGCCGTTGTGACCAAAGCGGAAAAAGACGGAAAAAACATAGACAAACTCTTGGCTAAAGCAAGCATTACCAAAGAAGATGCAAGACAAAACAGAACACTATTCCTTCAGAAAGACAATTTACATTCCTGCAAACTGCTGCAAAAGTACATAAAACAGACAATCAAAAACAAAACATCCTTGAACCTGCCTGAAAATTCCGTAATGCGCAATTACTATCAGTCCGACAAACTGCCCGTTTCTTTCCTCGTCAAAGAATTTCCTCCCGCAAGGGAACTGAAACTGAAAGACAGCGAGGTGTTCTCCATGTATTCAAAAGAAGGGTATGACCCGTGTTCGGAAGAAAGAAATCGAGACATCTATCATAAAAGAACAAACTCTTGGCAAACGACCGATACACTGCTTCTTCCTGACAACATAAACAGCCGTTACAACGAGGTCAATACACTGCTAACAGAGGATAAAAAGACCATTTTCTTCAGCTCTGACAACGGAGTGAATCACGGAGGCTTGGACATATACCTTTCTCACAGAAGAGATACTAATTCATGGGACAATTGGAGCGAACCGATTCTGCTCGGCTCAAACATAAATTCCGAAAAGGATGACATCCTGATTGAAATAGACGGCAACGAATTGGTGGTCGAATCCGACACCACGCACAACAGAAAAGTCTTTGTGATGAATGAACGTCTTGAATTTACGGACGGGTATCTGTTGAACCAAAACGGAGACTTCCTGAAAGGAGAAATAATACTGCTGGATTCCGCAACACTGGATACCCTCTTTATAACAGCTACCAACGACAATGGTTATTTTGCCTATCTGAAGCCTTCAACACCACATATAGCATATTCGCACATGGAAAATTGCATAAGCTTTTTCCCTGAGGACAATTCACAGGTGACGGTACAAAGCGTAGAGGAGTTGATTTCCTCAAAAAAACTGTATCTTATTGAAAGTCCTTTCAGCGACAAAAAACCTACGGAATTCACTCCCGAAGGGAAAAGACAACTGGAGTATTTCGCAAAAAGCATCAGACAACTCAATTACATGACTACCATATCGGTACATGTACATTCAGGAAACAAGAAAACCGACAAGCAGGAGCTGTCGGATATTCAGGCGGAAAAAATCTCCAAACTGTTAATCGCAAACGGAGTGAACAAAACGAAAATAATTGTCCTCGGCTACGGAGACACCCGTCCCGTGATAGGATGGGAAAACAAAAACAGACTGGAAATAGGTTTTTTGAACAGGTAAATACGGAATCAAATTCCACGGAAATGGAATCAAGTTTCATTTTTTTCAAATCAAATTCCAGATAAATGAAATCAAGTTTCGATAAACGCAGATAAATTTCATATTTTTGCCTTTGCAGAGGTAATGAAACAAAATTGAACTTATGACAAAATTCAAACGATTTTTCGAGTATTTTTTTGCCGAACCGGCAAGGGCGATTAAAGCCGGAAAGCTCAATGAAGGGGAAAGCGTGATTTACAGACCCTTGTATATAGTGCTGCTTGCGGTTATGTTGGGCACCATGATGATTCTGTCAACCGATGCAGGCATTTCCGGAGACGAACATCTGCATGTAAAGCATGCCAAGGACATATTGAACTACTATAAGACCTTGGGAGAAGACAAAACGGCTGCTACCATTACCGCATCGAACAATCTGCCATATTACGGACAGTTGCCCGATACGGTAATATACGTAATCACCGAACTCTTTTCAATAGACGACTATATGGGATTCAGGCATCTGGTCTGCAGCATCATAGGCTGGATAGGCATATTGTTCGCTTCTCTTCTGGCAAAAAGGGTCGGAGGATGGCGTGCGGCGGTTTTCACGGCCTTACTGCTTTTCATATCCCCGCGTTATCTCGGACACTCGTTCAACAATCTGAAGGATATTCCATTCGCCACAGCATGTATAATGTCAGTTTACTATATGGTCAAATTCCTGGACAATTTGCCAAAGATAAGGCTTTCCACCTCCGTAATGCTTGCCCTGTCCATAGCATTTGCAACAGCAATAAGGGTCGGAGGATTGCTTATGATGGCATATTTCGGATTGTTTGCACTGGTTTACTACATATACAGACGCAAGGAACTTAAACCCGTTTTTACAAAGACTCTGATTTGGTCTTTGGGAATATGTCTTGCCGCATACATCATTGCCGTTCTGGTATGGCCTTACGCTTTGGAAGCACCTGTAAGCCATGTTGCGGACACGTTAAAAAACATGAACAAATTCGCAGTAAGCCTGCGTCAGATATTTGAAGGAGAATCCATATGGTCAAACGCTTTGCCGTGGTATTATACGCCGAAATACATTCTTATGACAATACCTTTGCTTGTCATACTCGGCTTTGTCTTAAGCGTGGTCTTCATAAGACACAACAAAAAGCAGTGGTTTCATTATGCAGTCCTGTTTTTTGCATGTATTTTCCCCGTATTCTGGATAGTAATCAACAATTCAAATGTCTATGGAGGTTGGAGACACTCCCTGTTTGTCTATCCGCCCATGGTGGTTTTGGCAGGATTGGGATTTTCCACGCTTCTGTCTCTGATAAAGAACAAATATGTGAAATATGTAACAGGACTTGCATTGTTGGTTCTGACATTTCATCCTGCCAGACACTGCATTGCCAACCATCCTTACGAATACGTTTATTTCAACCAATTGGTCGGCTCAACCGAATCGGCCTACGGTCAGTATGAAATGGACTATTACTTCCATTCCTTGCGGGAGGCGTCCGAATGGGTATTGCACAATGCCAAGCGGGACGGCAATACAACATCGGACAAGATAATAGTGGCAAGCTGGCACATGCCGCCGGTGGAATATTATTTCAGGAAAGATACCAACAGATTCAAAACGGCTTTCACGCGTTGGAATGAGAAAGGTGAAACAGACTGGGACTATGCAATATTCTGCAATACCGGAATAGAGTCCGAGTGTTTGAGGAACAATTATTTCCCGCCTAAAAATACGGTACATAGAATAGAGGTTGACGGAAAGCCCATATGTGTCGTTCTGAAAAGGGAGGACAAAAATGATTTTTATGCGACAAATGCCATGAAGGCAAACGATTATGCCAAAGCTAAAGAGTTGTACTGCAAAGCACTGAAGGCGGACTCTCTGAATGAGACCGCAATAATCAACCTAAGCCAGATATATCTTACCGAGGCTCAAACGGATTCATCCTCTGCGAACAAACTGGACAGCTGTCTGATATTGCTTGACAGAATGCTGAAATACAATCCTAAAAATGAAATGGCCAATTATTTCAAAGCCTATGCGCTATATTCTGGCAAACAAT
This sequence comes from uncultured Bacteroidales bacterium, assembly GCA_944320415.1. GTDB lineage: Bacteria > Bacteroidota > Bacteroidia > Bacteroidales > P3 > Onthomorpha. Next base: position 99,912 of record CALUHJ010000005.1, on the reverse strand, counting down.
TTGAGCAAGCGTTGTCCGTATGCGATTTCATCATTTCAATTAACAGCAAATACTCGGGGGCATACAGTCTTGCTGCAAACATAATGTTGAATCAAGGAAACCTTGCAGGGGCGGAGGAATATCTGACAAGAATAATTCATATAGGAAGAGCGGACAATCAGACCGTAAACATGCTTGTATCCATATACATGGCACAAGGACTGGATCAGGCCAATGCCTATGTGAAACTGTATTCCATTCTGGAAGAATATTATCGCAAGGAAGGAAATGAAAAAATGGCTGAGGAATATGCCAAGGCCATAGAACAGATAATGCAAAGCATGTATGTAAAATAATAAAACATTAGAACGTATGAAAGTAGTAGAAATTGCAAAGGACATATACTCTGTCGGAGTACGTGACTGGAATGTCAGGAATTTTCATGGTTATCTTACACAAAAAGGTACATCCTACAATGCTTATCTTATAATGGATGAGAAAGTGACGCTGATAGACAGTGTCAAGGCTCCATTTTCACAAGAGTTGCTTGAAAGGATATCTCAGGTCATAGAACCTTCAAAGATAGATTATGTAATTTCCAATCATGTTGAAATGGATCATTCAGGTGCCATGCCGTACTTGATGAAACATTTGACTAATGCCGTAATCGTATGTTCAGCCGCTGCAGAAAAGGAACACAAGATGCACTTCGATACATCCGGCTGGAAGTTTCAAACCGTAAAAACGGGAGATACCCTGTCCATAGGCAGACGTTCTCTTTCCTTCCTTATGACTCCTATGGTGCATTGGCCTGATAACATGGTGACATATTGCCCTGAAGACAAGATATTGTTCTCCAACGATGCATTTGGCCAGCATTTGGCATCTTCCGAACTGTTCGACGATGAATTGAGTCTGGAGCTTATACTTGCAGAAGCGAAAAAATACTATGCCAACATAGTAATGCCTTATTCCTCTCAGGTTGTTGCAACTCTCAAGGCAGCAAGCAGCCTTGACATAAGGATGATTGCACCGAGCCACGGCTTAATCTGGAGAAAGAATCTTCCTGCGATATTGGATTGCTATACAAAATGGAGCCAGTCCGAAACGGTAAAGAAAGCGGTCATTGTATTCGACAGCATGTGGGGAAGTACCGAGAAAATAGCTTATGCAATCAGACATGCCTTTGAAGCAAAAGGGTACTCTTACAAATTCTTTGACTTGAAATCCAACCATATTTCGGATGTAATAACAGACTGTCTTGATGCAGAATTCATTTGCGTCGGAAGCCCTACGCTGAACAAAAACATCATGCCGTCGGTTGCAGCAATGATGACATACATCCAAGGTCTGATATGCAAGGGAAAGAAAGGAATACTTTTCGGTTCTTACGGATGGGCACCAATCAACATGAAAGTAATGCAGAGATTCTTTGACGAAAGCGGAATCGAAACTGTAGCAAGTTACAATCTAAACTTCGTGCCTAAAAACGAGGACTTGAAAAAAATAACGGAAGACTTGTCAGCCAAATTATAGCGTAACCGTTATATAGAACAAAAATGCGGCCAATATCAATTATTGACCGCATTTGTTTTTTCAAGTTATACCCGTTAGAATGGCAAGTCTTCATCCGTACCGCTCGGAGGTATGGAATTGAATCCCTGTTCTCCTGCAACAGGTTGTACGTAAGGCGTGGTATTAGCCTGTGGTTGCTGATAGGTTTGATTGACCGCAGGTGCTGGTGCAGGATTGTACGGATTACCGTAAGGTTGTGCCTGCGGCTGTTGATAATATGGACTCGGATTCTGAGCATACCCAGTTGCAGATGCAAAAGGCTCCACCTTGAAACATCTTAAATCCGTATACCAACGTTCCTGAAATTCCCTCGATTCAACAGAAAAGCCTACCCTGACCTGAGATTGAACCGGTATGTTCCTTATCATGTTCAACCTGTCCTCACCAAACAAGGTGAATGCCACCATTTTAGGATATTGTTCTTCCGTTTCTATTACAAAACCGCCCTTTACCCAAGGTCCTCTCTGACTTTCTCCCGAAACCTCAGGCAAAAGCTTTACCAATCTGCCAATTATTTCCATATCTATATTGTTTTATTTGTTTTTTAACCATGTATCCAACCAGTCGAAGAAGTTTCTCTGCCACAAAATTGCGTTTTGAGGCTTAAGAACCCAGTGTGTCTCATCAGGGAAATAAAGATATCTTGCCGGTATTCCCCTTATCACGGCTGCATTGTATGCAGCCATACCCTGGGATGCCACTATACGGAAATCATATTCTGAATGTATGACCATTATAGGCGTATCCCATTTGTCCACAAATTTATGAGGAGAGTTTGCATACGACCTCTGGGCAACGGCATTCTTCCTGTCCCAATACGGTCCGCCCAAATCCCAGTTGACAAACCACATTTCCTCTGTTTCCAAATACTGTTGTTCAAGATTGAACATTCCATTGTGTGCAATGAAACATTTAAATCTCTTGTTGTGATGACCTGCTAACCAATAGACGGAATAACCTCCGAAACTTGCTCCAACAGCTCCCAAACGGTCTTTGTCAACGTAACTTTCCTTACAAAGTTCGTCTATCGCCGTAAGGTAATCTCTCATGCACTGTCCGCCGTAATCACCGCTCACCTGCTCATTCCATTGCTGACCAAAGCCCGGAAGACCTCTTCTGTTAGGCGCTACGACTATGTATCCGTTGGCAGCCATTATCTGAAAGTTCCATCTGTATGACCAAAACTGTGAAACCGTACTCTGAGGTCCGCCTTCACAATAAAGCAATGCAGGGTATTTTTTTGTGGAATCGAAATCAGGCGGATATATTACCCAGGTATGCAAATCCTTTCCGTCGGTTGCCTTAAGCCAACGCTCCTCTACCCTGCCCCACTTTATCTTTGCCATAAGGTCATCGTTGGATGCGGAAATCTTTTTTTCCTTTCCCGTGGACTCCTCTACCGTCCATATCTCATTGGGATGGGACATGCTCATCTTCTCTCCTACAAGCAATCCGTTCTTTGCAAGGTTGACAGACGTATAGTCATGAACACCGGATGTTATCTGTTTTATCGCCTTGTCCTCCATGCTTATCTTGTATATGTTGTCAACAGCATGGTAGTCCGATACGAAATAAATCCATTTGCCGTCGGCGGAAAATGTCAATCCTCCTACGTTCTGGTCAAAATCCGGAGTATAATATTCCGTCTTGCCCGTACTCAAATCGCATACCATCAATCTTATCTTGTCGGCTTCATAGCCGTCCCTTTCCATGCTTTCCCATGCGATTTTTTTACCGTCAGGCGAAAATACCGGATTCTGGTCATAACCCATCATCCCTTCACTCAAATTGACAGTGCTGCCTTTCTCCACATCATAAAGATAAATATCGGAATTTGTGGAAAAGGCATATTCCTTACCTGTTTTCTTCCTGCATGTATATGCTATCGTTTTGCTGTCCGGACTCCAAGCTATCTGTTCCATTCCACCCCAAGGACGCATAGGTGACTCGTATTCCGTATTCTCAAGCAGGTTCTTGCCTTCGGAAACGGTCTTGCCGTCAAATGCAGCAACAAACGGTTGCGGTATTTCATCAACCCATCTGTCCCAATGTCTGTATGCAAGATCATCGTTTATTCTTCCCGTCGTCTTGTCCAAACCTTTCTTCAATTCGGCATACTTGTCCTTCTTCGGAACCGCCTTTACATAAACTATCTTCTTACCGTCAGGAGAATAGGAGAACCCCTCCAAAGTCGCATCCTTGAAATCGGATACGCGCCTAAGGTCACTGCCGTCAACATTCATATGATAAATATTCACGCCCTGCTCATCCGACGATATGAATCCTATCTTGTCCCCTTTCGGATTCCATATCGCATTCCACTCGCTTGCAGAAGTGGTGGTCAGTCTTGTGACACCGCTGCCGTCAAGATTCATCACGTAAATCTCACTGTTTCCCTTGTTCTCCTCTATGCTGTAATAGGTAAGGGTGTAAAGAATCTTCTCACCGTCCGGAGAAACCGATACCTCGCCTATACGTCCGAACGCCCACAAAGCCTCTGGTGTCAACCTGCCGTCCTTAATCTCTATTTCCGGCTTGTCTATCACTTTTGTTTCCTGCCCGTCATGCCTTTTGCAGGAAACAAATGCCAAGCCCGCAATCAATAAAAATGTAAAAAATCTGCTTTTCATATTATTCATTTATTTGTTTGACAAACCAAGCGTCAAAGGTACGGATTATATTTGGTAGAAAAAATATTTTTTTATCTCCTTGGACAAAAACGAACTGTCCAACTGGTCAGACGCATCGCATATCTCCTTTATTTCACCATTCTTGAAAAGAATGTTTATCCTGGTATCGTTGAAGTTATAGGCCTTGTTGTGAAGCTCATCCGTAGCCGTAAAATATTTTCTCGACACCTCGTCCCCATAACTGCAAACGGATTCTATCTGTTCGTCGGTAAAAGGATTGTCCTGTATTGTAACATGTCCGAGAGTTCTATTCATGAGACTTGAAGAAAGGCGTCTCAATATTCCGTCACCGTGTCCGGACCATACCTTTACCGCACTCCATATGTCCGAATCGTCCAAAAGCCTGAAATGTTCAAGAGCCTCCCTGTCAGAAAGGTCCCTTTGTCCCTTGTCTAGAAAATAATAAAGATGGGAACTTAGAGGATATGATTCGTAATCAAGCCTTCCTTCCTGCTGCAGGTCCTTTGCCCTGAGCAGAACCTTGGAGAGAAGATTGTCGGCGGCAACAACGGTCTTGTGCATGTAAACCTGCCAATACATAAGCCGTCTTGAAATGATGAACTTCTCAATGGAATATATCCCTTTCTGGTCTATCACAAGTTCATCGTCCTTGACATTGAACATTTTCAGTATTCTGTCCGTACCTATCACCCCTTCGCTCACGCCGGTAAAGAAACTGTCCCTTGTCAGATAGTCCAAACGGTCGGTGTCAACCTGTGAGGATACAAGCTGATGAAGAAAGGCCCTGCCGTAACAGCCTGAGAACACATCTATTGCCGTTTGTGCAACACCGCACTCGGACATGAAGTGTTTTGTCAGCTCTTCGTGTGAACAACTGAAAAAGAAATGTTCCAGACAATGCGAAAAGGGGGCATGTCCCGTATCGTGCAGAAGAATTGCGACAAGAGCCGCACTCTCCTCTTCCCTTGAAATGTCTATTCCTTTCTGTTTCAAGACATCCAAAGCCTGATACATGAGATGCATTGCGCCGAGTGAATGGGCAAAACGCGTGTGTTCGGCTCCGGGATAGACCATATTGCTCAATCCCAACTGCCTTATGCGCCTGAGCCTTTGCATTACAGGTGTCTGAATCAAATCGAAAATATCCTCGCTCGGAATATTGATGAATCCGTAAACCGGATCGTTTATGATTTTTCTTTTATTGCTCGTAATCATTGACTGCAAAGGTACACAAAAAAAATATATGCCGGAAATGAAACTTTGTTTGAGAAAAATGGATTCAGAAAAGAAAAAATTCTTTTCTGAATCCATTTTTCCGAAATCAAATTACGGGAAATTACAACTTTTTCACATGCTTGAGAATAAGCAGATTCATCGGATTTGTTTCCAATCCGGTTATGTTTTTCTGGGCGAATCTCAGTACCTGATCATAATACAATATCACGACAGGAGCCTGCTCCATTATCATGTCGTTCATCTGTCCGTACAGTTCAGAACGCTTTGCCGCGTCTGTTTCCCTGCTTGCCCTGATGTAGAGTTCGTCGAACCTGCGGTCGGAGAAATGCGTATAGTTCGAGCCTTTGGGTGCGAAGTTTTCGGAATAGAACAGGGAGAGATAGTTTTCGGCATCGGGATAATCCGCAATCCATGAACCGCGGAACCAGTCCGTCTTGCCCTGTGCAATATGCTCTCTCAGCACTGCGGGAGGGTTTACGTCTATACTTACCTTAATACCGAGCAAACCCAACTGTTGCTGAATGTATTTGCACAAGTCAAGATAGGTTGAGGTTGTGGACAGGATTATTTTCCCCATTCCCTTTCCGTTAGGGTAACCTGCCTGTTTCAAAAGTTCCCTGCTTTTCTGCGGATTGTACTCGTATCTTATGCGTGAGGCGGAATCGAAACCCGGAAGCCCTTTCGGGATTATTCCCCATTCGCCCGGAGTGCCTATGTTGTTGCGCATGTATTTTATCATCTTCCTTCGGTCGAATCCGTAGTTTATTGCCTGTCTTACCCTTTTGTCCCGCAACGGGTTGTTCTCCGTTTCGGAATCCAGTTTGAAACCAAGGTATTCGGTATTGAGATAGGGCTGGGTGAGAAGTTGTATTCTGTCCTTGTACTTGTCCTTCAATTTACCGCTTCTGGTCAACACCTCATCCTTGTAATTGGGATCTATTCCCGAAATAAAGTCTATGTTTCCCTTTACGAACTCGAGAAAGACGGATTGTTTGTCAACAATGAAAGTAATTGCCACTGCATCAAGATAAGGCAGGGAATTGCCCAGGCTGTCCTTTTCAAAATAGTCCTCGTTTTTCAAAAGAACCAGCTTTACTCCCTCCTTCCACATACGGAACTTGAAAGGTCCCGTACCTATCGGGTGTTTACGGTATTCTTTGCCGTAATGCTCCACCACTTCCCTTGCGAGCACACTACCGTAAGGCATGGTCAGTATGCCAAGAAATGGAGAAAATGCCTGCTTGAGCCTTATCACGAATGTCGAATCGTCCTTTGCGATAAAGCCGTATTTGCCTTGAACCGTCTCGACACACGAAAAAAACGGTGCACCGGGTGAGGCGGTCTTCTCATCCACTATTCTGTTGAAACTGTAAACGAAATCCGAAGCCACAACCCTGCGTTTCTTGCCCTTGAACAATTCATGGGGATGAAAAAACACGTCATTCCTGAGATGAAACACGTATTCCCTGCCGTCAGGACTTATTTCCCAACTTTTGGCTATACATGGAAGGATGTTCAAGTCTTTATCCAACTGTACGAGTCCGTTGTACAGCTGCACATCCGCCCAAATCATTGCCTGGTCCTTTGCATATGCGGGGTCCAACGAGTTTATGTTTGCAGACTCGTTATAACGGAAAACCTTTCTGTTTTCTGTCGTCATATCCTTTTCCGCACAGGAAAACAGACAAAAAACAAAAAGGTTTAATACAATAAATATGTATATGTTGTTTTTCAAGTGTTCTACATCTTTATCGTGTCGAAATTCTTGCCGTAAACGCCCTGGGTTTTGGCAACTGAAATAAATGCGTTGGGATCTATTGCCTTGACCAGTCTCATTATTGCAACCTTGTCGTTCTTTTGGGCTATCACCAAAAGCACCTTTTGGTCCTTCTTGCTGTACCAGCCCCAGCCGTTAAGCAAGGTAACACCGCGTTTGACTTCATTGCCTATCGCATCCGCAATCTTTTCATTCAACTGCGACATTATGGTTATCTGATAGGTTTGCTTCTGACCTTCCACGACCAAATCGATGGAATAGGTAAACACTCCCAAGACAACGTAACAATAAACCATTTCTTCGATTTCATTACCTATCAAAAGGGTACTCGTTATCACCAATGCATCGACAACCAAAATAACGGAGCCGGGACTGACATTGCGGTATTTTGTGACGATAAGTGCGATTATGTCGCTACCTCCCGAATTGCCTCCGTTCACAAAGCACAAACCTATTCCCAATCCTGACAATGCACCACCGAGTATGGCACGCGTAATGAGCTCCATGTTTTCGAATTTGAACTGTTCCATGTCCTGAACCCCCAGAACCTGCTGGAAAAAAATCAGAGCCAAAGAAGCTGTCGTCATTCCTACAATGGTATTTATTCCGAACTTGCCTCCAAGAATCTTATAGCCGACAGCCAGCAATATTGCATTGATTACGAAGTTTGAAATACCCATGGGAATCTCCGTGAGATAATATATGACGGATGACAAGCCCACAACGCCTCCTCCGATTATGTGTTTGGGCACCAAAAACACCGACCACGCAAAACAATATAAAACTATACCGCAGACAATAAAGAAATACTGCATCACTACCTTCCATACCGGTGTAGCCTTCAGTTTGTTCAATGTATTCATTTCAAAGCTCGTTTTTACAGATTCTATAAATAAATGTTCTATTACTATTCATTCAATGTTGCAAATACAAAAGTATACTTTGATTCAGGTCCTCAAAATTCAGATTTCTTGAAATAATGTTTCCCTTTGAATCCACAAGTATGTTTTGCGGTATATGCTCCAATTCATAAAGTTTGACTATTACGCTGTTCCAACGTTTCAAATCGGAGACATTTGTCCATTTCAGTCCTTCTTCCTCAATAGCATTAGTCCATGCGGCCCTTGAATCGTCCAAGGAAACGCCTATGATATCAAAACCTTCATTCTTGTATCTGTTATATAACACTCTGAGTTCCTTGTTTCTAAGTCGGCTCATATTATCCCATGAAGCCCAAAAATAAATCAGGGTACATTTATTCTTCGATACAAATTGAGACAAACTGACCGGCTTTCCATTACTATCATTCAAAACAAAGTCCTTGACCTTTTGGCCTATTTTTTCATTTTTGTCCAGTTCTTCAAGATGCTTTAACAACATGTCATACTGGAAAGTAAGTTTCGCCTGACCGTCAAGCCTAAGCACTATCTCCCTTAACTCATTAGTATTAAGATATGGCGCAAGATAACTGCTTATTATCAAAGGAGAATAAATGCTTTGAGGATTGTCTAACACGTAATTCATCAAACACTGCATCGGATTTTTCTTTCGATTGCACATGTCGGCTATCTGCAAGAACTCATCATTGCTTTCCGAACCCGATATCCTCACATTGTCCAAATCCTTAACGTCTCCACTTATCTCAATATTTTCATTACCAAGGAAAAACGACAATTCCCCGAGCCGTGAAGGCAATGTGATTATTCCTGTGCAAACCATGTCGACACTACCGGAGAATTCAAACAATCCGTTGACTATCTTGGTTGTCATTCTTTCCTTTTTACCGTCTTTCAACAACAGTTCCAAAGTCATGACACCTTCATCCAATCCGGCAAAAGAACCTTTGATTTCAAAACCCCTTGAACCGGTAAGCTCCTTCAACAAGTCCGACAGTTCGTTTGTCTTGAGATTGAATGCCAGAATACTGCCTTCATTGTCTATAAGAACATTATATGGAATTGCCTTAAGCATATATTGCTCTACAGCCTGACTCTCCCACTTTTTCAAGTCGGACAACTGTTCCCAACTCAATCCGTCCGCCTTTATTGCACGTTTCCATTCGTTTCTGTCGTCATCCAGACTTACGCTGACTATATTGAAACCCTTGTTTTTATACTTGTTGTAAACCGAAACCAAGGATATATTTTCCTCTCTCGACTCCTCACTCCATGAAGCCCAGAAATGAAGCAATGTATATTTGTTCTCCCTTACGAAATTACCAAGTCTTATTTGTTTCCCGTCCGCATTCTTCATCGCCAAATCAGGAGCCTTGCCTCCTATTTTCAGATTTCGAATCGATTCCTCTCTCTGACGCAGTTTCCTGTAATGATAAGTATTCAACGCTTCCCCTTTCAATGTATTCAATGTGCGGTTCAATTCATCGTAATCCCACCTGTGAGCAAGATAACTGGCTATTATGTCAGGACAAAATATATGTTCAGGATGATTTATCACCCAATTGTCCAAACGCGACAAATGCACATAATAATCCTCCTTATTTTTTGGAGAAACTATCTCGTACCACTCGTCTGTAAGCTTGGAACCCTTTATACGGTTCTTCTTTTCCTTGCCGGGAACAAGTTTGACCTCCAACGTAACTCCCGGTTCCAGATACAGTCTGTATGTTTTCTTGCCGTTCAACGTCAACAAAGCCGGAACCGCATCACGTATCTGTCCTCTGAAATAAAACCTGCCGTCTTCCTCTATTGACGCACTGTCAAGTTTTTCATTACCGTCCCTGAAATATGTCCGAAGCGTCGCAATGCCTTTCGTACTGCCCTTTACCGAACCGTTGATTACGTAACCCTGTCCAAAGGAAAGGATTGACACAAACAATAAAAAAACAATAAAAATCGACTTCCTCATAACCAAATTCAAAAATTAAAATTTAAGAGCTCTTTCCATTTCCCTCTTATTGTCCTTCAATTTGATGCTTTCCCTTTTGTCATAGGAATGTTTTCCCCTGCACAGACTTATTTCCAGTTTCGCAAAACCCCTCTGGTCTACATACAACAGTGTAGGTATGATTGTAAAGCCCTTTTCCTTGCTTTTATTTTCCAGTTTTCTCAATTCGTTCTTTTTAAGCAGCAGTTTGCGGATTCTCTTAACCTGATGATTGTAGTAGGAACCGAACCTGTATTCTGATATGTGCATGTTGTAAACCCACAACTCCCCTTTATCAAACATACAATACGCATCCGTAAGATTGGCCTTGCCTTCTCTTATGGATTTTATCTCCGTTCCGCACAACACCAATCCCGCAGTAAAGGTCTGTATGAAAAAATATTCAAATCCTGCCCTTTTGTTCTTTATGTCTATCAAGTGTTTCTCTTCCCCCTGCATAGACTGCAAAAATACTAAAAAAAACATATTCCGATATTATCTTTTTCATATTTGTTTTCCCTTCAGGTCGCAACATGTGCTTCTGCATAAGTAATCCTTGTCAAATACATTGTCAATCAAAAACTTGCAATGAACAGTTTCTTTTTTTTGTTTTCAAAATTTGCAGGTAAGGAAAAAAGTAGTACTTTTGCACTCGCCAATTGCGGTTGACCAAGTAGCTCAGCCGGTAGAGCACATCCCTTTTAAGGATGGGGTCCTGGGTTCGAGTCCCAGCTTGGTCACTAAAGCCGATTCAGATTAGAGTCGGCTTTTTTATTTTTTCCGACCGTTTTTATTAACTTTGCAACCGTTTCATCTTTAAGCCAAAATCATGAAAAAATCATTCGTTTTTTTTAGTCTGCTTTTTTCGTTCATGATATTGCAAACAATATCTGCACAAAACGCACAAACGGACGTGATAAGTTACAACATAACCCTTGATGTCAATCATTTGCAAACAGGACGGCACATCGGTTTCACGGAACTTTGTTTTAAAATTCTGGAATCAAATTCCAATTTGCTGGAATTTGATTTGAAAAATCCGGATCTTGATTCCGTCGTGTACAATTCCCAAAGCATTGATTTTTCTTGTCAAGACGACAAGATTTTCATTGAAATACCTCAGGATGTTTCTTTGGCAGACACTCTTTCCTTCAGGTTCTATTATAGTGGAAGCAACAATATTGAACCCATGGGTTGGGGCGGAATGCACTACAGCGGCAGAATAATATATTCCATGGGGATAGCTTTTGAGGATTATCCCCATTCTTACGGACGCAGCTGGTTTGTGTGCAAAGACGACTTGGCGGACAAGGCCTCTTTTGAGTTTCACATAAGCGTTCCTAAAGATGTTACGGCGGTATGCGGCGGAGTACTTGAGGGAATAAGCCATAACGAAGATTATGACACCTATCACTGGAAAATAGAACAACCCATATCCCCTTACCTGGCTAGTGTGACTATTGCCGGTTTTGACACAATGGAACAGACCCTTCAATCCATAAACGGAGAAGTCCCTATGCAGGTGCACTATTTTACTGCGGACAGTCTGAATGTAAGACGGGCTTTCGAGAACTTTCCTTTGGCCTTTGCAAGGCTTGAAGAATGTTTCGGTCCTTTTCCGTTCAATCGTGTGGGATATTGTACCACACCTTTGGGAAGCATGGAGCATGTGGACAACATAAGCCTTATAGATTTATGTGCAAGAGACTTTTCGGTAAGCAACCAAGCCGTCATAGTGCATGAGTTCGCACACAGCTGGTTCGGCAATCTAATGACATGCGCAACCTCATCCGACATGTGGCTCAACGAAGGCTGGACAACATTCACCGAACGCATAAGCCTTGAGGCCATGTACGGGGAAAATTGTGCAAAGGAATATTTCCGTGCAAAAAAGAAAAAGGTCCTGCAACAACTGCCTTTGCAGGAAGGTGTCTTTGCCTTACACGGCGTTGACAGCAGCAGAACATACTCATCAACCGTTTACGACAAGGGTGCCCTTGTTGCATTGTCACTAAGAGCTTATATGGGGGACAGTATGTTTTATGAAAGCGTAAGGAAACTGCTGTCCGATTTTTCTTTTGCAAACATAGACTCCCACACAATGAGAGACAGTCTGAGCTCTTATTCAAACATAGACCTGCAAGAGTTCTTCGATTCTTACGTATTCGATACAATAATACATCATTTCTCATTGTCCGATGTGGAATTTGGAGAAAAAGAAGCGTCTCTTGTAGTTGACATACGCACTCCGAGTGAGGATTCTGCAAACATTAGTAATGTCCGCATTCCCGTCACATTCATGGATTCCGCATACAATACCTACAAATGTCTTATCAAGGACGACGGAAGCAGAAGTCCTCACCGTTTCGAACTGCCTTTCAATCCCGTTGCCGCCTTCCTGGATTCGGATGAAGAATTTCTGGATCTGACGACAGATTCCTACAAGATGATTACCAAGGACAGCCTTTACAAATACGAAGACTCTTATTTCAGGACGTATGTCCATTCTTTGCAGGACAGTTGTCTTTTGAGAGTCACCCTGCATTGGCTCGGAAGCAAGGAAGGCGAACATATGGAAGGCGTAACCCGTTTTTCAAAGAAACATTATTGGACTGTCGAAGGTGTGAATCTTGACAATGCCGAAATGGATGCCAGGTTCTATTTCGACATCTCAACTCAGGCATCTGCCTTTGACAATACGCTTTGCACCTCTTTTCTTTCCAAGGATTCACTTATGCTTTTGTACAGGCCTGATGCCCAATCCGACTGGCAGTTGGTTGATTGCATTATTCCCAACACTTCATCCGGATATGTTTCCGCAAGACTTGTGTCTGGAGACTACATAATGGCAATAGGAGACAAGGAAAAAGTAAGCCTTAAATCCCCTGAAAACAAAACGGAACGTCTGAAAATATATCCAAATCCGTCAGATGGAAAAATAAGGTTGGAACATCCCCTTCTGCATACATTTTCAAAAGCCAGGATATATGATTTGAACGGCAGACTTGTGAGCACTGAAACGTTCCATTCTTCGGGAAACTGCGCTGATTTCAACTTTGAATTACCGCCATCGGCCTATACGATTGTTCTGGAAGGCGGAAAAGATTCCATAAGTCAGTCTTTCGTCATAGGGAAAGATAAATAAGATGGTCTGTTTACTTTTATGCAGTTTTCGTTGTCTGTTGTCTGAAAGCGTATGTTAAGTAAGAAAGAGGTAAACAGACTGGTGGCTTTATGCAAATCCAATGACAGAAAAGCGCAACACAGGATATATGATGCCTATAAGGACAGCATGTTCTCCATATGCAACAGGTACGCATCCTCTTCGGCACAGGCCGAAGACATGTTGGTGGAGGGTTTCCTGAGAGCGTTTTCCAATATTTCTTCTTACAATTTCAGCGCCTCGTTTTATTCTTGGCTCAAAGTGGTTTTCGTACACAACTGCATAAACATGTGCAAAAGAGAGTCCAAAGCTCAGACAGAAGAACTGACATGCGACATAGCAGACATGGAACGGGATACGGATTTACCGGAAAGATTCAGCGGAGAAGATTTGCTGCATTCCCTACAAACATTACCTGAAAGACAAAGATTGATATTCAATCTTTACGTAATGGAAGACTACAAATACACCGAGATAGCGGAATTGCTAGAAACGAGTGTTGATGTAGTGAAAACCACCGTTTACAGAGTGAGAATGAAACTGAAGGATTTTCTATTGGAACTTGAACGGCAAAGGAGGAAATGACATGAAAATAGACGATTTGTACAAAAAAGAGTTGTCCGATGTTACTACAAAAACACCGGACTATATATGGGAAAAACTGAATTCCCGTATGGACTCTTGCATGCCTCAAACCGACACATCTTCTTCCAATTTAGTACAATCGGCACTAAATGCCGTAAAGTCTGCATCAATAGCCGCAAAAACGGCCTTTGCAATCGGCACAGTTGCCCTTGCGGGAACGGTGACATACATGGCATTGGACAAAGAGGAACCCAAGCCTGCAACAATCAATACATCAAAACAAATTATTCAAAGGCAGACTCCAGACATGGCCGTCAAAAACAACATGATTGATAAAGGCACAATAAGGGTCGAAGTGCAAAAAGCGGAAAAAGTTACACTGAAAAGCATAAACACCAATGAAGCACTGCCTTCCCAAAATGAAATACCGACTTACTGTTCTCAGCCTGAAATAGAAACATGTGAGTCGAAAACAGATACCGTTTCCAAGAATACAAAGGAAGATACAAGGAAAGAACCTGTACAAAAGCCTGTTAAGGAACATATTACGACACGGGAAAAGTCATACAACATGAATACGGTATCTCAAAATACCGAAATACGGGTATTTGAGCCCGACATAAAGATACCAAATTTCGTAAGTCCGAACGGAGATGGTCAAAACGATTATTTCAAAATAAAAAACATAGAGGAATATCCTGATAACGAACTTATCATTTTCGATTCCAAGGGAAGGACGGTATATTCGACAAAATCCTATTCAAACCTGTGGGATGCACATGATGTTCCGGATGGTGCATATTTCTATATCCTTTCTGTAAAACAAGGAGAAAAACGACGTGTTTACAAAGGCAACATAACCGTTTTGAGATAAAAAACATACGGTTATGACTTTGTAATACAGCCATGTATGAAAAAAATCAAAAAAAACACAAATAAAATTGCTTTTAATTAGAGGCAATATTAGTAATATTGCAAAAAAAATAAAGGCAATACGATGAAAGCATCACAGAAAAAACGCTTGATAATAAGTTATCAAAATTTACCGCAACAGGCAAGAGATTTATTCGATTCTACTTATGGTGATGGGTATGCAGACGCAGCACAGAAAATAACTAAACCCGACGGAAGCCTCATGTATGTTGTCCCTCTGGAAACGGATGACGCAGTATACATGGTGAAAGTTGATGTTGTAATAGACTCCAAGTTTTCCGATGAAGACTTTGACAAAGAAATTTTGGGCACATCAAAAAATGACGATGAAATAACATCTAACGCCGAAGACGAAGATACTGAAGACAAATCGAATCAAGACAAGTTCGTTCTGGTTCATGGAGACTATTCAGACATAAAGGATCTGGAAGACACACAAGAGGAAGATGAGGAGGATATATAAAGGAGACGATATTCGGCTGCAGGAAACAGGGAAAATGATTTCAATATCGTTTTCCCTGTTTCTTTTTGTCCTTCTTCGGAATGAAAAAGGCAAGCCAGCAAAATGCAAATGCCATAAAATGCGTTCCTGCCTGACGTTCCAAAACAGACTCTGTCATCATGAACATCCCGAACACACACAAAGCAGACAAAAACATCAAACTATCCTTGCGCCACCAGTTGAATGAAAAACAAAGAAATACAAGCAACAGCATAAGCAATCCTGACAATCCTGTCGCTATTGCTGTCTGAAGGAACTGATTGTGCGCATTCAGATAACGTCCGAAGTCAACGCCTTGTTCCTTGCGGAAACTTTCAATTTCATCTCTAACATCTCCCACTCCAAAACCAATTACGGGACTTTCCAACAAAAGAAACGGAAGACTACCATACAGAAAACTCCTCTGTGAAACCGAATCCGTTATTTTCTCACCAACATCAGCTTCTGCATTTAATTTCTCTCCAATATCGGAATATCTGTGGCTAAAACCGTTTGAAAGCATGATCAGAACAACTAGAATGATTATGTTTACAAACAGACCTGCCGATTTGGAATATTGTTTTCTGATGCACAAAGTATCGACAAACATCATGAAGTTCACAAAAATCATGACTGCCGTACCGGCACGAGAATTGAGCAATATCAAAAACAAATTAAGGAAGACAAATGCCACTATTCTGAAGACATTCCATCGTCCGACCTTTTGACCGAAAAGCCTTTTTGCAGGCATAAGATAAAGAAAAACAAGAGAGAAACAATTGTATAGTGCCAGATATGCAACATGATTGTCGTTTGCCAGACGGGTATAGAATATTTCCCTCACATCGAATCCCCCACCTTTGACAGCCTGAGTCAATCCCTCAACCAAACATACGCATTCAACAATAAAAAGTCCTGCAACAAAAGCTGTAAAGCAATACCATATATTTTTCCTTGTCAGAGTTTCTTTAGGTATAAAATACACAAGCAAGGGCAAGAGAAACAACGGCAGCTTGATTTGCAAATCCTCCAGTCCGTAAGCCTTGTTCTCGGACCAAAGCAGGCTCAGGACATAAAAAAGATACAGAGCTACAAGATAAATCAAGGGATTTCTCCAATCAAGAATCCGTTTCAACGGTACTTTCAATCGGAACACTTCTCCGCTCATAACCAATGTCAATGCCAAAACAAAAATGGAAATACTTTTGAAAAAAGGCGGCAATGCGATACAAAAAGCACATAAAACGAGAGCAGGTAGAATAAGTCCGTAAAAAAAATGCTGCATTTTGTTTATCAACTTTCGTCCGTTCCTTTGAGAAATTACCATATGCAAAGTTACGTTTTTTCTTACAAAGAACCGAATCATCGGAATCAAATTCGGCAAAATCCTTTTCAGAAAAGAAAAAAACAGATTCAGAAAAGGATTTTCTAGAACTTGATTCCGTAAAAACAAAAAAGTGGGGACATGATCATATCCCCACTTCGAATATTATGAATGAGTCTTTTAGTTTTCCGTTTTCTTAACCGGTCTGTTTGCAGGAGCAGGACGTGCCGGTCTTTCCGCATGGCCTTCCGGTTTTGGAAGCAACACTCTGTGCGACAACTTGAATTTGCCGGTCTTTTTGTCAATATCGATGAGCTTGACTCTTATTTTGTCACCCACTTTCAAGACATCCTCCACTTTTTCCACTCTTTTCCAGCTTATTTCGCTTATATGCAACAAGCCGTCCTTTCCAGGAAGGAATTCAACGAAAGCTCCGAAAGCCTGAAGGTTCTTTACAGTTCCCTCATATTCTTCTCCAATTTCAGGAACGGCTATTATGGCTTTTATTCTGGCCACTGCAGCTTCCACTCCAGCCTTGTCAACAGAAGAAATCTCAACTATTCCGTTGTCTCCAACCTCCTCAATCGTTATTATGCAGTTTGTATCCTTCTGCATTTCCTGAATAACCTTGCCCTGCGGTCCTATGATTGCACCGATAAATTCCTTAGGAACCATCATCTTGGTTATTCTCGGAACATGAGGCTTGTAATCAGCCCTCGGTTCAGGAATGGTCTGTTCTATTATGTTCAATATATGCATTCTTCCCTGCTTGGCCTGAGCCAGTGCCTGAGACAATATCTCATAGGAAAGACCGTCGCATTTTATATCCATCTGGCAGGCTGTGATTCCGTCTCTTGTACCTGTAACCTTGAAGTCCATGTCTCCCAAATGGTCCTCGTCCCCGAGAATATCGGAAAGCACTGCCCATTTTCCGTCTTTTGCTATCAGTCCCATTGCTATACCGGAAACAGGTTTGGATATCTTCACTCCAGCATCCATCAGCGCGAGCGTTCCTGCACAAACCGTAGCCATGGAAGAGGAACCGTTCGATTCCAATATGTCTGATACCAGTCTTATCGTATAAGGGCATTCCTCCTGTGAAGGCAATACCTGTTTCAATGCTCTCATGGCAAGGTTGCCGTGACCTATTTCTCTTCTTGAAGTACTGCCGGCACGTTTTACCTCACCGGTTGCAAATCCCGGAAAGTTGTAATGAAGTATGAAGTTGTTCTTTCCTTCTATCATTGCGCCATCTATGACCTGTTCATCCAGTTTTGTGCCGAGCGTACAGGTTGAAAGGGACTGTGTTTCGCCTCTTGTAAATATTGCTGAACCGTGAGGAGTTGGCAGACAGTCAACCTCAGCCCATATAGGCCTTATTTCGTCCAATTTTCTTCCGTCAAGCCTTACCCTTTCGTTCAAAACCATGTCCCTCATAGCCTCCTTTTCAGTGTCGTGGAAGTATCTGTCTATCATAAACGCCTTTTCCTCGGCTTCTTCCGGAGTAAGAGTGGAGATGAATTCCTGTTTTATGTTTTCAAATCCTTCTGCTCTTTCGGCCTTGTTCTTTATTCCCTTGTGTGCAAAGTCATAACATTTCCTGTAAACAGCCTCATGCAGTTGCGCCTTCAAATCCAAATCGTTCTCTTCATGACAATATTCCCTTTTCTGAGTCTTTCCTACCATTTGAGTCAGTTCATTCAAAGCCTTGCAGTGCAATTTGATTGAAGCGTGTGCCTGTTTAAGGGCTTCGAGCATCAAATCCTCCGACACTTCTTTCATTTCACCCTCAACCATCATGATATTGTCTTCAGTGGCAGCAACGATAAGATCCAAATCGGCTCTTTCCATCTGTTCGAAAGTAGGATTTATCACAAACTGATTGTCGATATATGCCACCCTGCACTCGGAAACAGGACCGTTGAACGGTATGTCGCTCACCGCAAGTGCCGAAGATGCCGCCAATGCCGCCAATGCATCCGGCGGAATGGTGGAATCACCAGAAACAAGTGTTACCTGAACCTGAACCTCGGCATGAAAATCATCCGGGAACAAAGGTCTCAATGCCCTGTCTATCAATCTCGATATAAGTATCTCATATTCGCTCGGTCTGGCTTCCCTCTTGAAAAAACCTCCAGGAAACTTTCCGGTCGCATAATACTTTTCCTGATAATCTACCGTCAAAGGCATAAAATCCACGTTCTCACCAACTTCCTTTTTTGCACAAACCGTCGCAAGTATCATGGTGTTTCCCATACGTACAACGGCCGAACCATCAGCCTGTTTCGCCAATTTGCCGGTTTCAATCTCAATTTGTCTTCCATCATCCAATTGAAAGACTTTCTTAATTCCTAACATCCTTTACTTTTTTCTTTTTTTACCTCTTCCAAGCGGAGCCTGCCCGGATTACTTTTAATTGCTTCTTAGCTCCTTACCTACAATACAAAAAAAGGCAATTAGAAGCTAATTGCCTTTCCCGTGTCTTTCATAGCAAACCGAAAGAAATTATTTTCTGATACCCAATTTCTTTATCAGTTCACGATATTTCTCTATATCCTTCCTTTTAAGATAATCCAACAGTCTTCTTCTTTTTCCCACCAGATTCACAAGAGCTCTCTTTGTGAACAAATCCTTGTGATTCTCTTTCATATGCTCGGTAAGATGCTGGATTCTGTAAGTAAACAAAGCCACCTGCGCTTCCGTTGAGCCGGAATCGGATGCATTCTTACCATACTCCGCAAAAATTTCTTTTTTCTTTTCAGTTGTCAAGTACATATTCTACCCACTTAATATTTATACAATAACCTTTATCACAAAAACACAGCACCTAACCCTCAAAACCAACCCTTCCGCTATGAGTTTGCAAAGATACCAATTATTTTTGATTCCCAAATCATTTCGAAAAAAAATCTTTTTTCCATACTGCGATTTTTCCTTTTCTCAATTCAGAAATTTCTTTTCTGAATCCGTTTTTTTCTTTTCTGAATTCATTTTTTTCTTTCTTGATTCTAGAAAACCGAGGATAAACAAAGCCCCGAGCACATCCGCCAACAAATCATACAGATTGAATGTCCTTTTGAACAAGTCGTATGTAAGATATTGCAAGACCTCTCCTGCCAAACCGTAAACAAACGAGGATAAAATACAAACGAGGACTATTCTTCCTCTGTCAAGATTTGTTTCCCTCTTAAGGCAAATATTCAACAAGAAGGCAAATACCGAAAAAAGAAAGAAATGAACTATCTTGTCGCTATACGGAATCGTTATCGCTTCTATCTTTCTGTCGGAAAACAGACTGCTTGGCAAAAGCAACAGAATCATGATGAAAACGGTCCATGAAACAAAAGCAATACGGTAAAATCTGCACCTTTTCATTGGAAAACAAAAAAAATGCCCGAAAACGCACGTACAGTTTTCGAGCATCAGTCATAATTAATGATATATTACAATCCTATGAATTTGGAATAGGCATCCGCATCTTTCAAAGCATCTGCCTCTGACGGATTTGCAAGTCTTATTTTAATAATCCAACCTTCTCCGTAAGGGTCAGAGTTAATGGCTGCCGCATTATCTTCCAATGCCTCGTTGAATTCCAATATCTCTCCCGTAACAGGCATCATCAAGTCGGAAACTGTCTTAACCGCCTCTATTGTACCGAATACTCCGTTCTTCTCTATTGTTTCGCCTACGGTATCAACGTCAACGAAAACTATGTCTCCCAATTCGTGTTGAGCATAATCCGTTATGCCTACATAAGCTTGGTCTCCCTCTATTCTCAACCATTCATGGTCGTCCGAATACTTAACATTTGCTGGAATGTTCATTGTCTTGTAAATTATTAAATTCTTAATTCATTTTATTTCAACTGTCAAAATTAGACATTTTATTCATATTTCCGTCAAATCAAATCAAATTATTTTTGACAAAACGGAAAATTATTGTTTTACAAACTTAATAGTCAATATTTTAGATTCATCCTTGATTCTGAGAAGGTAACTTCCTGCTGCAAGATTGCTTATGTCTATTCCGTCAGTCTTTCTGTTCAACGACATTACCTCCCTACCCGTCAAATCTGTTATGGAAAGCAACATACAATCCCTCAGGTTAGTGTTTATGAACAGAAAATCGCCTGCAGGGTTAGGGTAAAGCCATATATGGGAATCCGCATTTATCTGTTCCATACCCACCAACTGGTTAGCCTTTTTTACTGCCTGCCATGCGTTTGCCTTGCCATATCCCCACTTTACGTTAGGAACTTCACCCGTAAAGCGGTCCGTATATGCGGTGGAAGTCAATATTTCCCTCACCTGCGAAGGCGTAAGATTGGGATTTGCCTGTAAAACAAGCGCTGCAATTCCCGAAACAACCGGAGAAGACATGGATGTTCCTGAAAGTGAAGCAAATCCGTATGTCTTGGAATAGAATT
The DNA here is from genome assembly GCA_944320415.1 of uncultured Bacteroidales bacterium. Taxonomy (GTDB): domain Bacteria; phylum Bacteroidota; class Bacteroidia; order Bacteroidales; family P3; genus Onthomorpha. The sequence goes on along the minus strand of CALUHJ010000005.1, from coordinate 78,899 downwards.
CTGTTTCTGCCGAATATGCAGGCGGTTCTGTCGCAAAAGAAGATATTGCGGAAACGACAAGAACGCCGGGAGCTGATATTTCAGGTTTTTGATAAGGACAAAGATTAGGTCCTGCACTTGAGAAAGACGCCAGGTTTGAAACAGCCGAACTGCTGTTCCTTCTTCCGCTCTTGTGCGCTGCCACGGCTATCATACCTCGTCCTATAGCCGGTTCTCCTATTGCATATTCGCTGTCACCGGATATGTATCCGTAACCATGCCATTCAAAAGGCAATCCCCAGTTTCCTACACCGGTTGTCAGGCATGCCACGTTCCATGCGTGTACATTGCCGTTTTCAGCCGTTACCACCAAAACCACGTGTGCCACACTGTTGGGATTGGTAAATCCTACTTCCCATTCCATCAACGGCCTTTCATTCGACTGGTTTATTGCCGAAGATGCCCTGTATACAAGACTGTCCGTTTCGTTGAAAACGAAAAAAGACTCTTCCAAAACGCTTCCATCCGAAGTCAGCCATTCAGTTGAATTGAGCAGTTCCCAATTGTTGGAGTACAATTCCAACTTTGCGGAAAATTCCTGCAGACTGTCGCCGACCATTGTAATGGTTTGTCCCCAATAATCATCGGAACTGGACTGTGGAAGGTCGAATCTTATCTCGCTTCTCACCGTATCACGGGAATCGAAATGAGCCTTGAGATGGAATTTTGACCCCCCGTTGTTTCCGGCACTGCTTACGAACACGACACTGTCCTCTTGAGACATATTGTAAACAAACTCGTCAAACATGGAACTTCCGTCCATATATCCGAAATGATAAATTCCCCAACTGTTGTTTACAACCAGACGCTTGTTCTGAGCCTTCGCCACATTTTTCATCCATGTATATGCATCCAGAACGGCGGCTTCGTCTATCAGCCATGTGGCAAAGAGCAGTTGAGCACCGTAAGCCACCCCTCTGTACTGAGTTGAAGCACCTCCACCTGCGGCAATGGAAGCCACATGCGTGCCATGATAACCTCTGTCGTAGATATTGTTGGTATCGCATTGGGCCGCAAGCAAGGCATCCTTTCCAACTATTTCACTGCCGTAGTCAAATCCTTCGGGAGGATTGCCGGCCAAACGATACTGATCCCATGCCGCTATCACCCTGTAATCCTGCATGAGAGTGTCATAAAATACCGGATGCGTATAGTCAAAACCCCAATCGGCTATACCTATTATAACACCTTCTCCATCGAAACCTTGAGGCAATTCAAGTCCCTGATGAACATAATCGGCATTGATATCCTCTATCGCATCATCCAACAAGGGAGAGGTAATCTTGCGCGCCGTCTCTATTTTCAACAATCCCTTGTAATGTACCAAATTTTCCAATGTTTCTTCCTTGGCTCTCAATGTAATTATGTCCCCGCTTCTGGAATATACCTTGCATCCCATTTGTTCCAAATCCGAAACTGCCGATTCATTTGCAATCTTGGCTATTAGAGAAACGTATCTCTCTCCATTTATCTCCAAAAATGAGAATCTGTCCGCAAACAGGGATACACCTGACTTGACATTGTTTTTGTTGGACATAAGACATTGCAATCCGCTGCCTACACTTTGGGAAAACAAAACAAAAGAATTGATGATTGAAATCAACAATAAAATAGTCTTTTTCATATTACCTTCTAAAATAACAAATTAACACCTACCGTATAAGGGTATATTCTGTCGTGAATATCCGTATCAAACATAGGAGTCAAACTCATGTTGAAAAACAACTGCCAACTCTTGTACGCAAACCTTATAGTTCCCTCTGCCTTAAAGTCATTCATCATAAAGGTGTCTGCATCCTTGAATTTGGTTTCCGAATTTACATTCTCCTCTACAAATTCCGCTTTCAGCCTTGTGTAGAAATTCCATCCCACAATAGCTCCTATGTCGAATTTAAAGCTGCCATCGTTATTCTGGCATTCGAACATGAGAGGCAAAGTTATATACCTTGCCACCAGTTTGGCCTTTTGAGCATCTTCAAACGCAGTATAGTCAACATTTCCTGTCGCCTGATCAACAAACATTCTTGAAATAAATTTATTGGCTTTGCTTGCAAACATCACGTCTGACTGATATCCTATACCTGTAAGCAAACCGCATGTTTTTGAAAAAGGAATCTCTATATCTACAATATTCCACGAAAAACGCCAACCCCCGGATAATCTGTAATCACTGTTGTAGTCACCGGCAAAATCAGCATAGTTCAAATACGCAAACTCCAATCCTGCCCATGAAGTCTCGAATCTCGATTTTCTTTTATTACCGGCAATATCGGACAACTTGCCTATATTGTCTATTACTTCGTCAGTTATGGAAATACTTTCCTCTATCCTACTGTAACCCTTATACTCCGTCGTACTGTCAGGTACAGTTATTTCCAATACACCATCCTTTACGTTTATCTTCATTTGATTCAAATCCAATGTAGTGTCACCTACACGAGCTCCGTTTATATCAAAAGTGAATACTTGCGAACTTTTGGTTTTTTCTTGTGAAACCGCAATCAAAGGCAATGCTATCGCAATCAAAATAAAACATGATAATTTTCTCATAATAATAATTTTTTGACGTTACATATTGCAAAGATAGAAATTATTTCCAATAAAAAAGCGGGACATGCCCTTACAAGACATTATCCCGCCTGATAATATGAACAAAATCTCCCTTATCCGTTTAATCGTCAACTTCTATAACCAGGAACTTGCTCTTTTCCCAGAATGACGACGGATCCGTTATTTTCAATGCAACAGGCTTCTTCTGATCTCCCAAAAGCTTGTATGAAGATGTAGGATGCGTTGTAAGTATCTTTATTTTCTCTCCCTTCAAAGTTATTTCATCAACTCTCCTTATGTCTATCTTCATGTATTCCTTCAAATCAGAATCACTGCTTACCGAACTCTTCTTTCCTATTCCCAAAAATCCACCCTTTCTGTTTATGATACCTTTTTCCTCAAGTTCATCTTTTGTGCCTACAATATAGTATGCGGAATTCTTCTCTTCCTCTATTTTCATTATCTGTTCATCCTTGCTTTGATTTTGTTTGCTCAGTTCGTCAAGGTTCTTGTTCAAATTCTCAATCACTATCTTGTTTTTCTGCAACTCTGTGGTCAACAACTGAATTTCTTCTTCCTGATCAGCTATTCTCTTTTGAAGGTTGGCAACAAAAGTATTAAGTTCCTTGTTTGAAGCATTGGATTTCCTTAGTTGACCGTTTATTTTGTCTATCTTCTGCTTGTTGGCATTCAACAACTCGTTTATATCCTGGATTTGAGCCGTGATTCTCGAACGTGTATCCGCATTTACCTCACCCGTCTTGTTCTTTAGTTTGGATACATCCGTATACTTGGATGTAACCACGCTCAAACTCTCCTCTATTTCATTCAATTGTTGGAACAGCATCTCAACCTCGGCATTTTTAGAAGCCAAAGCTGCTTCGATGGAGTCGTTCAACGCCTTTTGAGTTATCAACTGCTCTTCCATTTTCTTACTGTTACAAGCAGTAAAGCCGAATAAAGCGGCAACCATAACTGCCAAAAAACACTTTTTCATCTCTTTTAATTTTTATTTATACAATTTGTTCTCTTCTCTGAAACAAAAAAACTATCTTTGCACCGTATTAAAACGGTTAATGCGTTTTTTTATTGTACCAGAACATTTAGGGGTGCTTACTTTGTGGGCTGAGATTATACCCTTTGACCGGTTGGGTAATGCCGACCAGGAAAAGTTGTTTGTCTCGCCCGCATACGCATAAACCTTCGTTTGAAACGTATTTTTATCATGTCAGAAAGAAAAAATGCAAGAATCGTCCTGACCATAGCGGGTTCGGACAGCTCGGGAGGAGCCGGCATTCAGGCCGACATAAAGACAATTTCGGCCTTGGGACTTTACGCATGCTCGGCCATAACGGCGATTACAAGTCAAAACACCTTGGGAGTAAAACAAATCCATCCCGTTCCGTATTCGGATGTTCTATCTCAGATACGGGCAGTAATGGAAGACCTTGAAGTGAACGCAATAAAGATAGGCATGTTGTTCAATGAGGAAACGACACATGCGGTAAAGGACGCATTGAAAGAAGTCGATTTCAAGGGCAGAATCATTCTTGACCCGGTAATGCAGGCAACAAGCGGCGCAACACTTGCCCAAAGACAGGCCATAAAAACAATGACGGACGAGTTGTTTCCTTTGGCCGACCTGATAACCCCGAATCTTGCGGAAGCATCCCTTTTGTGCAACATGGAACAAATCACCGATGAGGAGCAAATGCGTCAGGCCGCGCTGTACATAAAGAACATTCTCGGTGCAAAGCAGGTGCTGATAAAGGGAGGTCATTTGCAAAATCTCTTTTCAAAAGACATTTTTTTGAATTCAGAATCCGTTTTTCTGGAATTTGATTCCAAAAAACTGGAATCAAGAAACACTCACGGGACCGGCTGTACGCTTTCCTCCGCAATAGCATCCTATTGCGCATTGGGCCATGAAATGCCTGTGGCTATACAAAAGGCAAAAACCTTTGTATATAATGCGATAGAGAATTCAATGTATCTGAATCTCGGGAGAGGTCATGGCAGTTTAAATCATTTTTTCAATCCTCAAAAACTTGTTGTTTATGAAGGTAATCGTGAATAAAAAAGAAATTGAAATTGAAGACAATTGTTCGGTCTGCCGTCTGTTGGACATCATACCTATAGAAAAGAACGGTTCGTTTGCCGTTGCCGTAGGAACGAAGGTAATAAACCGCAAGCTCTGGCAGGAAACGTTTTTGAAAGAGGGGGACAACATAACGATAATAGGTGCGACATGTGGCGGTTGATAGGAATAACCATTCCGGAGCACGATAACGTGCAGGCAGAAAAGGAAAGGATAATATCGCTTTTGGATTCGGGTTACATAACTTACTTTCATGTACGCAAACCCGGCTTTTCGTATGAACGTATGCGTCAGTGGCTGTCCTTGTTCGGAGAAGAATACAGGGCAAGGATGAGTCTGCATGACCATCACGAGCTTGCGAAAACGATGAATGTTGGAGGCATACATCTTAATGGAAGAAACAAATTTCCGCCATTGGATGCCAACGGTCTCAGACTTTCGTGTTCATGTCACTCGATTCATCAAATAGAGGAAGAAAAAAAAGGAATGGATTATCTTTTTCTTTCTCCGGTTTTTGACAGCATAAGCAAAAAGGGATACAGGGCCGGATTTACGAAAGAAGAACTTATGGAAGCGTCACGAAAGGGAATAATAGATGACAAGGTCGTTGCCTTGTCCGGCGTCAGTGAAGATAAATTTGAGGAATTGAAAGCAGTGGGGTTCACCTCTGCGGCATTGCTAGGAAGCTTATGGAATTAGAAAAAAACAAAAAGAAGATTTGTCTGCCGAGGGTTTACTTCATAACCCATCGAAACGAGCGTTTTACATATCTGGATTCTGCCAGACTGGCTTTGGATTCGGGCATAAGACTGATACAGCTCAGAATGAAGGATGCGGACAAAGAGGAAATCAAATCGACCGCTGAAGAATTGCAGACAATTTGCAATAGTTATAATGCGACACTTATATTGGACGATCACGTAGAAATTGTGCGGGAATTGAACTTGGACGGAGTACATCTCGGACTGAAAGACATGCCGATAAAGGAAGCAAAATGTATTCTGAATTCCTGTCAAATTACAGGTGCAACCGCAAACGAATACCGTCATATATCATCTGCCTTCGAACAAGGTGCTGATTACATAGGCTTGGGACCATTTCGTTTCACCAGAACGAAGAGCAATCTGAGTCCTGTTCTCGGCTTGGAATCCTCTGAAAAGATTCTGTCGCAGTGCAGGGCAAACAATATAAATCTTCCCATATATGCCATAGGCGGAATAGAAATCAGAGACATAGAAAGTCTTGTAAACGCGGGATTTTACGGTATAGCCGTTTCTTCACTCATACTTGATTCGGAGCATCCGGCCGATACAGCAAGACGAGTAGTTGGAATATTTAACGAATAACAAACATATATTTTATGGAAAAACTGATCATTGCAGGCAAAACATTTGAATCCAGACTGTTTTTGGGAACCGGCAAGTTCCCGTCCAATAAAGTCATGGGCGATGCAATAGAGGCATGCGGCACACAAATGGTTACCACAGCCTTAAAACGAATTGACGTAGAGCATTCCGAAAGCGATGACATGCTCCACTACATAAACAGGGACAAGGTAGTACTTTTGCCAAATACTTCCGGTGTAAGAACGGCTGAAGAGGCTGTTTTTGCGGCGCAGATAGCACGTGAGGCGCTTGAAACAAACTGGCTTAAGTTAGAAATACATCCGGATCCAAAGCATTTGCTTGCCGATGCCGTTGAGACATTGAAAGCCACAGAGATATTGGCAAAAGACGGTTTTATAGTATTGCCTTATGTTCAGGCGGATCCCGTTTTGTGCAAACAGCTTGAGCAGGCGGGAGCGGCAACCGTCATGCCATTGGCCGCACCCATAGGGACCAACAAGGGACTTGTGACAAAAGAGATGTTGGAGATAATAATATCTCAGAGCAACGTTCCCGTGGTGATTGATGCCGGCATAGGAGCACCGAGTCACGCCGCAGAAGCCATGGAAATGGGTGCCGACGCGGTATTGGTCAACACTGCGATAGCCATATCCGACGATCCGGTCAAGATGGCACAGGCATTCAGTCAAGCGGTAGTTGCGGGCAGGACAGCCTTTGAAGCAGGCCTTGCCTCAGGGTTCAGATATGCACAGGCCTCTTCTCCTTTAACCGAATTCCTTAATTTGTAAGCTAAACTCAAAAACAAGAAACATAGAAATGAAACAATCAAAAGAAATATGCAATCCTTATAACGCCTCCAAGAAAATATATCTAGAGGGAAAGATACACGACATAAAAGTCGGCATGAGGGAGGTCACACTTACCGATACGGTTGAAAACGGAATAAGACGCAGCAACGGCACTACACGTTTGTATGACACTTCAGGTGTTTATACGGATCCTGATGCGAAGATAGACCTGAAACAGGGTTTACCCCGTTTCAGGGAGGCGTGGTTAAATAAAAGAGAGGACCTGGTAAGACTTACGGATTTCACTTCGGTTTACAGCAAATCGAGGTTGAATGATCCCGAACTTGAACCTTTCCGTTTCAAAGTAAAACACCTTCCATTCAAGGCCAAACAAGGATGCAGGATAACACAGATGGCATTGGCAAAGGCAGGAATAATAACTCCGGAGATGGAATATGTTGCAATCAGGGAGAATCTAAGTACGGATACAAAGGAAGGCAGTTACATCACTCCGGAATTTGTCCGTCAGGAAGTGGCTGCGGGTCGTGCGGTTATACCTGCCAATCCCAATCATCCGGAAGCAGAACCGATGATTATAGGAAACAAGTTTCTCGTAAAGATAAACACCAACATCGGAAACTCTGCCCTAAGCTCCGACATAGAACAGGAAGTTGAGAAATCAGTATGGTCTTCCCGTTGGGGTGGTGATACATTGATGGATTTGTCCACCGGTAAGCACATTCACGAAACAAGAGAGTGGATAATAAGAAACTGTCCCGTTCCCATGGGCAGCGTACCAATTTATCAGGCTTTGGAAAAGGTTGACGGAAAAGCCGAAGAACTATCATGGGAAATATTCAAGGATACCCTCATAGAGCAATGTGAACAGGGCGTTGACTACTTTACCATACATGCCGGGCTGTTGCAAAAACATATTCCTTTGGCTGCAAAGCGGCTTACCGGCATTGTATCAAGGGGAGGCTCCATTATGGCAAAATGGATGACAGCTCACAAGCAGGAGAACTTCCTTTATACTCATTTCGATCAGATATGCGAAATTTTGGCCCAATACGACGTGGCAGTGAGCATAGGTGACGGATTGCGTCCCGGCAGCATATTCGACGCGAATGACCAGGCACAGTTCGGAGAATTGGAAACAATGGGAGAATTGACCGAAACAGCCTGGAAAAACGATGTGCAGGTATTGATAGAAGGCCCGGGCCATGTTCCGATGAACAAGATTAAGGAGAATATGGAAAAACAGATGGAACTGTGTCACAATGCGCCATTCTATACCTTAGGACCCATAACGACGGACATAGCACCCGGTTATGATCATATAACATCTGCAATAGGCGCTGCAATGATAGGCTGGTATGGAACGGCCATGCTATGCTATGTAACACCTAAGGAACACCTTGCCCTTCCGAACAAGGAGGATGTAAGAAACGGTATAATGGCCTATAAGATAGCTGCACATGCCGCCGATTTGGCCAAAGGACATCCTTCCGCAATGGAAAGGGACATAGCTCTAAGCAAGGCCAGATTCGAATTCAGATGGCTCGACCAGTTCAACCTTTCACTGGATCCGGAAAGGGCAAGAGAATATTACGGAGCGGAAAAGATCCACGGAACTCCTTTCTGTACCATGTGCGGACCTAATTTCTGTGCAATGCGCATATCAAGGGAGGTGTCTGGTCTTGAAACAATGGAATGACAATCTAAAAACAAACATTGACGATGAACACGACGTTTTATGATACCATAAAGAACCTTGAGTGGGACAAAGTCACCGAAAGCATCTACTCCAAAACGGAAAGGGATGTAGTGTCTGCCTTGTCCAAACCGATGCTCAACATAGAGGACTTCAAGGCATTGATCTCCCCTGCCGCCGAAAAATTTCTCGAACCCATGGCTCAATTGAGCAGAAACATAACCCAGAAACGTTTCGGCAAGGTAATGCAGTTCTATATTCCCCTTTATTTGTCGAACGAATGCAGCAACCATTGCATATACTGCGGATTCAACCACAACAACCCAATAAAGCGCATAACACTCGACGATGAACAAATATTGCAGGAAATAAAGGTTATAAAATCCATGGGTTACGACAATGTACTTCTTCTTACCGGAGAATTCCCTCGCCATGCCGGAGTGGATTACATAGAACATGCGATAGAGCTTTGCAGACCTTATTTTTCGGCAATAAACCTTGAGGTATTCCCAATGAAGGTGGAACAATACGAAAGACTTATACGCGCAGGTGCCAACTCGGTATATGTCTATCAGGAAACATTCAACGAGAAAAGATACAAACATTACCACCCCAAAGGCATGAAGAGCAATTACGCCTATCGGCTCGGCACTCCCGAACGTTTGGCCCAGGCAGGCATTCACAGGGTTGGAATGGGTGCTTTGATAGGTTTGGAGGAATGGAGGACCGAAATGGTTTATCTGGCTTTACATCTTCAGTTCATGACAAAAAACTATTGGAAAACAAAATACTCCATATCTTTCCCGAGAATGCGTCCGGCCGAAGGAGGCTTTCAGGCCGACTTCTTCATGAATGAAAAGGAATTCGCACAGACAATATGGGCCTTCCGTATCTTTGACAACGATGTGGAGATAACAATGAGTACGAGGGAGACTCCCCAAATGAGAAATCATTTCGTAAGTCTGGGCGTAACCTCAATGAGCGCAGGTTCTAAGACAGACCCGGGAGGATACTCCAAACCCAACACCGAACTGGAGCAATTCCACATAAACGACGACCGTTCTGTAGAAGAAATGGAGGCAATGGTAAGAGCTCAGGGATACGACGTGATATTCAAGGACTGGGACAAAATACTCAACTGACATGCTTTCGGACAGGGAAAAGACAAGATATGCAAGACAGATATCATTGCAGGACTTCGGAATCGAAGGTCAGGAAAAACTTAAAGGTTCCAAAGTCCTGATTGTCGGACTCGGCGGTTTGGGAAGCATAGAAGGACTTTATCTTGCGGCGGCAGGGGCAGGCACGATAGGCTTGATTGACGGAGACAGGATAAGTCTGTCAAATCTTCAAAGGCAAATACTATACAGGGAAGCTCAGGAAGGAATGCCCAAAGCCTCAACGGCAAAGGGAAACCTGATGCAACTGAATTCCAACTGCCGTTTCCAAACCTACGACTTCTTCCTGAACAGGAACAATGCCGAAGAGATAATACGCAACTACGACATGGTAATGGACGCAAGCGACAATTTCGCAACACGCTATCTAATCAACGATACATGTTTCAAACTGCGCAAGGCGTTCGTTTACTGTTCCATATCGGACATGACGGCCCAGATTTGCCTTTTTGACTTCAAGCTGTCCGACCGAAGTTACAGGGATCTGTTCCCGGAAGACATGCACGACAAAGACAGCAGTGTGAAAAACAATGCCGTCATAGGGGTTTTGCCGGCAATAGCGGGAAGCATCTGCGTAAACGAAGCAATAAAGCACATAACCGGTATGGGAAACACATTGTTGAACCGTCTTTTGACATTGGACTTGTCAACCAACGATTTTGCCGTTTTTGACCTGTAAAAAACGGAATTTGATTCTGTAAAAACGGATTCTGAAAAGAAAAAATCCTTTTCTGAATCCGTTTTTTTCTTTTCTGAAAAGGATTTCAGCAAATCAAATTCAAATTAAACAACTGTGTCATTTGACTATTACAAAGTTTGCAGTCGTTTTGTTTCCCCTTGCATCCTCAAGTTCGAGCCGAAGATTGTTTCGTCCCGAAGGAATTTTCCTTGCATCGCAACTTATCGTTGCACTCTTGCCGTCATATTCCATCAAAATCCATTTGCCGTTAAGATAGGCATCATAGCGTTCCACTCCCGACAGATTGTCGCTTATGCGTATTTGAATCGAAGACTGGTTTTTCCTTATTCTTTTCCCGCTTACAAAGTTCCTTGCCCTGGCCTTGGGAGGCACCGTATCGATTTCTATGCGGAACGTTCCGAAGTTACTGCTGTTGGCAACAATATATCTGCCTTCAAGTTTCCCTCCTATCGAACTTATCCTGCCCTTGCCGTCCACCGAAACCACAAGCGCCTTTTTCCTGTAAGGCTCCAACGACGGCTTGTAACGCAATTTCATGGTGAAACTTTTGTGTAGCGGAGTCAGATTGTCATGTATCCTGTGTACCTTGGAATAAACGCCTTCGGTACAGGAATAGCGCAATTCAAGATTTTCATAAAGGCTTCCGTCCCTTATGGATATCAGACTAGAATCAGGAGTGTAAAAATTGCTTACCTTGTCGTATGGAACATATCTTACAAAACGTGATGAAGTTTTTTCGGTTTCTTCCGTTTTGGACATGGTCAGCCTGTTCATCAGTGCGACATTTGGATTCTGCAGTTCGCCCTTCAGATAAAAAGTGAAATCCGTTCTGTTTCCCCTTTCGTCGGATAGAATCACCTCAACCTTTCTTGCAGTCTTGGAGTTCATGTCTATTATTCCGTTGTTGAAATACCTGACATTCGGAAACCTGCAGTTCGGCAACCGTTTAGTCTGCAGCATACGCCTTCCGCTTGTCTTGAAATAGGCATAATCCACAACTGCATTTGCATACCTCGAATCGCCGAATGAAAAGGAATCGTTCCTGTAAGCGAACAGTACGGTATCGTCCAAAAGCACTTTGGTGTCATACACTCCGTTTTTCATAGTACTTCCATTCGAGCGGTCGTATGCCTCAATGCACAGATACAGACTGCCCGCTGCCGATATCGTATCACCGTTTGCAAACGGATTTTTCGAAGTCAAATCGATGAATTTGTCCTCATGCCTGCCTTCTATTACCGAATAGTCGTCATAAGGTACCAAGCGCAGAGAGTATAGTTTGGGAGCGATGTCGTCACCCAGTTTGAGACCGAGCAATACGGGGTTTATGGTTTTTTGCGTACGCGTCTCCCTTATTTCATAATGAAGATGAGGGCCGCCGGAAGAACCCGAATTCCCGCTGAAGGCTATCGTATCCCCTTGCTTCAGCCTTAATTTCCCTTTGGGTACGGTTATGTCGAAACTGTAACAGTGATTTCTATATTGATATTCCCTTACATATTCGGCAATTTTCCCATGGTATCTGTCCAAATGCATATATACCGTGGTATATCCGTTTGTGTGGTCGATGTAAAGGTTTTTCCCTCCACCCCAAACCTGAATCTTTATCCTGGATACCTCTCCTTCATAAGGGCATACAACAGGCAGTCCGATACGAGACTGAGTCCTAAGATCTATTCCCGAATGGAAATGATTGGTTCTTAATTCCGCGAAGTGCCCTGAGCTTGCCAAGGGTATTTTCAGGGGAGATATAAAATCCCTGCATGGATTCTGGGCACGCAGGTTTCCAAAGGCAACCGTCAAAGCTGCAAAGACAAACAGAGCAACTGATTTGCCGGACTTGATTCCTGACCAATTCGATTTTTTATAATACATAATGTATATGCTTATTCCTATTATTTCCGACAAGGGAGCTCCAAGCCATATTCCCAAAGTGTTGTATTTGAACGAAAGCAGATAAGACAATGGTATTCTTATGAACAAGAGAGTCAAAACGCTTATCACCATCGGCACAAGGGTAAGCCCCGTTCCTCTGAAAAAAGCCGTAAAAAGATACATCAGACTGAATATTATCCAAAACAGACCCGACACTTTCAGGTACTCGCTTCCTATTTCCAGTATTTGCTCCGTTGAGGAGAAAAGGGATATAAGGTTCTGTGCAAAAAAGAAAAAAAGTATGAAGGTAACCAAAGAAACTGCCAATATTATCTTTATGCAGCCGTAAAGTCCCTGTTTGACCCTTTGAATTTGTCCCGCACCGAAATTATGTCCCACAAAAGAGGTCAAGGCCGAAGAGAGATTCAACACAACCAAAAGGGCGATTGACTCTATTCTCGATGCGGCGGAATAAGCCGCAAGGGCATTCGTCCCAAAACGTACCACAATACCGAGAATCAATATCTGAGCCAACGCGACGACGGATTGTTGCACACCGGTCGGCAATCCTATTCTGACGATTTCCCGGAATATTCCCTTATCGAAGTATTCGGTTCTCTTCCTTATCCTGAGATATTCGTTTTTTTTCTGGACATTTACAAACAAAGCAACGAATGCCGCAAACTGAGATATGACAGAGGCCCATGCGGTAGAAACCAAATCCAGGTGAAACACCGCAAGGAAAACATAGGAAAGCAGTATGTTCAAGACATTAGCTGATATGAGATATGACAACTGTGTTCTGCTGTCTCCCAATCCCCTCAAGATACTCGCAATGCTGTTGAAACAGAAGGAGAAAAACATTCCTATCATGTAAATCCTCATATACTTCACCGCATCTTGCATAATATCCCCATTCAAATTCAAAATGGAAAAAATGTAAGGGGCGAACAATATGCTGAGTCCGCAAACGACCAATCCCAATATTATGAAAGAAACATAAAAGGTGCTTATCACAAGTGGTATTCCGTCATTCTTCTTCGCCCCATAGAAATGCGAAACGACCACACTGCCGCCCGAACCTATTCCTATGACGAGAGAGACCAGGAAAAAGACTATCGGATATACCGAACCTACTGCAGCAAGAGCCTTGTCACCGAGATAAACACCTACAAAAGCACTGTTGACCAAAGTGTACAACTGTTGGAAAACATTACCCAAAACAAGCGGCAGACTAAACAGGAAAATACTCTTTCCTATCTTTCCCCGTGTAAAATCCCTCATCATACCAGATTCACAAACGTCCCTTTAAGAGAAAACACATCTGGGCAAAAGACAACAACCTGAACTTTAAAATTTCTTTGGCTTCGATATGACACATGTGTCCGGCATGTTCCAATGCCAGTATTTCGCAATGTTCAGGCATAAACGACTGAACCATCATAGGTTCCAAGGATATACGGTTGTCATGTTTACCGACAATGAACAATACCGGCACTTTGGACGACTGCAACACGTCCAGATAATTAGGTCTAAGCAACATACCCTTTTGAGCCGCTATCATGCCTTCCGCCTTGGTAAACAAGGCATATTCCTGCAATTCCTTGATATCCGCAGACAAAACCGCACGATTCTCTACCGCAAACAGATTAGGTATGAATTTCACTATGAATCCCGCACGGTTCTCTGCTATTATAGCACATGTTCTCCTGCGTCTTTCCTTTGCCTCTTCTCCATCATTCAATGCATGTGAATTCAAAAGACAAAAACCTCTCAGACACTTAGGATAAAGCTTAGCGAAAGCAAGAGTAACATACCCACCCATGGAATGACCAATCATGACACAGGAAGAAACTTTAGCCCTGTCCAATACGGCTTTCACCATTTCAGCCTGAACATCCATGGAATGTATGTCGGAAAGACAGCCGCTCTCTCCATGCCCAAGCAAATCTATCGCAATAACCCTTACCGAACGCATATAGGAATAAACATACGGAGCCCACACACGCAAATCTTCAAGAAAACCGTGCAAAAACACAATCACGACATCACCCCTGCCCTCGTCCTGATAATTGACGGTAGTGCCCTTGAAATCGAATGTGCGGTGTATCATGTCCCCTTTTATGCTATAATTAACAAGCCACAAAGGTAATCAGTATATTTCAAACGGACAAGAATTTATCCGAAAAAATATCCCAAACGTCAGGAAACGGGAATATATTCCGCATGCAAGGTAAAGTTTTTTCTATACTTATCCGTATCTTTGTAGCGTTTTGTTCAAACAAACGGATATGATGGAAAAGACGACAAAGAACCTGAAAGCATTCAACACCTTCGCCATAGACTGCACCGCAGAAGCATATTTTGAATTCACATCAAAGGAACAATTGCCCCAAACGGCACAAATATATGCACAATACCCTAAAACACACATACTCGGAGGAGGAAGCAATACCGTGTTTTTAAACAATCGCATAAGCGGGGCCGTAATCAGGATATGCAACAAAGGAATTGAGACATTGGAAGAAAATGACAGGAATGTAATAGTGAGAGTTGCGGCAGGAGAATCCTGGGAAGGTTTTGTAAGATGGGCATGCAAAAGAGGATATTGCGGAATAGAGAATCTGGCAGCAATACCCGGCACGGTCGGTGCCGCACCCGTTCAGAACATAGGGGCATACGGAGCTCAGGCAGAAGACAGCATTGCATGGGTGGAGTCCTTCGATATGGCCAGACAGAAATTCATACAGACAAAAAAAGAAGACTGCCGTTTCGGTTACAGAAATTCGAGATGGAAATCGGAAAACAAACAGGAATTGATTCACTCCGTAGTATTCTCCCTCAACAAAAACTTCGTGCCTAACACAGACTACAAGGCATTGAGAGAATATATGGAACGAAACCCGGAAAAGAATCCGACTCCGGAAAGAATCTGCGAAATCGTAACGGAAATAAGGAACTCGAAACTGCCAGACCCAAAAATATTGGGCAATGCCGGTTCATTCTTCAAAAATCCCACCGTGGACAAAGACGAGTATGAAAGGCTGAAATCAAAATTCAAAGACCTTGTTGCCTTTGAAGAACAGAACGGATACAAACTTTCGGCCGCCTGGCTGATAGAATCCTGCGGACTGAAAGGTAAAAGATTCGGCAATGTGGGAATGCACGAGAAACAGGCTCTGGTAATGGTAAACTACGGAGGGGCGACAGGAAAACAAATTGCGGATTTCGCCCTCAGGGTACGGCAGACGGTAAAGGACAGGTTCGATGTCGATTTGCAGACAGAGGCACACATGGTGGAATAAACTATAAACGACAATGAAGATACAGGCTGAAGATTTCTGGAAGTTCTTCCAACAGAACAGCGACACTCTTATGGACATAGATTCTCTCGAAGAGAAGCAGGCGGATGAACTGTTGGAAAAAACGGACAAGGTTCTGAAACAATATTCCGAAGGAATAGATTTCGAGTTGGGGGACTTAACCACAAAGGGTCGCACTCTCACCTTCACCGCTCACGGAGACACGGATTATTTCGACGATTTGATATCTCTGTGTGAAAATGCTCCCATATTGGACTTTTGGGACATAACGGCATTCAAGCCTGCCAAGGGCAACAATGCGGCGATAAGCCACGGGAAATACCGTTTGAAGACGGCGGACATGTGGTTCAGACCCATGGAAAACCCTCAGGATACGGAACACATTGGATTGCAGATAGGCTGGAAAAGATTTGAAAAGGAGGATGAGGAATTGCTTGTTGCGGTTTATTCCCTTCTGGAGGCATTGTTGGGCGAATACGACTGCGCAACACTGCTTGACTATTTCGAATTGAGTCCTCTGCCCGAAAAACCGCAGGAAAGCGACTGGATTCCGTTGAAAGAACTGCCCCAATATGCGGAATGGTTTCTCAATTCCTGATTGTGATTTCATGAAATTTGATTCTGCAAAATTCTTTTCAGAAAAGAAAAAAATGAATTCAGAAGACATTTTTTTGTTTTCTGAAAAGAATTTCATGCTTTCCCGCAATGGGAAAATGAAACGGATTATGAGGTTCATACTTAGAAGTACATGCTTATGGAAGATTTATTCACACGTACCGAATGGTTGATAGGAGAAGAAGGCATTGAGAGACTGAAACGGTCAAACGTGCTTGTTGTCGGTCTCGGAGGCGTAGGGGCCTATGCGGCCGAGATGTTGTGCAGGGCCGGTATTGGAAACATTACAATAGTGGACCATGACACAATAAGCGAAAGCAATATCAACAGACAACTTGCCGCCCTTGAGAGCACGGTAGGCAGGGAAAAGACCGAAATAATGACGCAAAGGCTAAAGGATATAAACTCAAGGTTGAACGTAAATGCCGTAACGCAATACCTGAAGGATGAAAAAATCGCACAAATATTGCAGGGAGAACGTTATGATTACGTAGTGGATGCGATAGACACCATTTCGCCCAAGGTATATCTTATAGCCACTTGTGTCGAAAAGGGTATCCCGGTTGTAAGTTCAATGGGTAGCGGGGACAGGCTTGACCCGACCATGATTCATATTGCGGACATTTCGCAGACATTCAACTGTCCTCTGGCGAGAATGATAAGGAAAAAACTGCACAAGTTAGGCGTATACGAAGGTGTTGCATCCGTCTTTTCCTCCGAAACATCGGAAAACAGTTCTGTCAGAGAAGACATAAGCGAAAACAAGAGAACGAACGTGGGAAGCATATCCTATATGCCCGCGATGTTCGGCTGTGCGGTTGCAAGCGTTGTAATAAGGGAGCTGATAGGCATTCCGGCATATCAAAAGACGAAGGACAAACGTTACTATTACAACAAGAAGAATTCGATGGTCAATCTTAGCGAACATATATCAGAATCCAAACATCAAAAACAGACGGACAATGGAACAAATGATAGAAGTATATTGTAAGAACACGGATTCCAGACTGCTTGTCCAATCCGGAATGGATTTGTCGGAAGTGGCACGGTTTGCGGGCATGACAAACATGGAGTCAATACTTGGAGCGTGTGTAAACAACAAGGTTCAGAACCTGAATTACAGGATATACTCACCAAAGACGATAGAGTTTTTGGACATATATTCAACTATGGGGAGAAGGATATACGCACTTTCTCTTATGTTTGTCCTGTATAAGGCGGTAAAGGAAACGTTTCCGCAACATGAATTGATTATCAAGCATTCCATGTCGGATGGTTATTATTTTGAAATGGAGCCTTTGCAGGAAGATTCCCAACAGGTGGCGAAACGAATAGAAAAAAGGATGAGAGAGATTGTCGAGGAAAACATTCCTTTCAGCAGGGTAATCACTCCGGCCGAACAGGCTGCTGAGCTGTTCGACAGACTGGGAATGACGGAAAAAGCCGAACTGATACGAAGCAGCAACAAGCTGTACACCAATGTTGAATATTTGGGTGAAATCGTCAATGCGTTTTTCTTTGAGCTTGTTCCTTCGACCTCATACCTGAAGGTATTCGGTCTGTATGTCTTCGACAAAGGTTTCATTCTGCAAATGCCTTCAAAGGAAGACGCAACTAAAACGCCGGTTGAAGACAGAAATCCCAAGAAAATATTCGATATATTCCAGGAACACAAAAACTGGGTGAACATATTGGGCACTCCTTATGTCAGTGATTTGAACAAGGTAGTGAAAATGAACAGACAGAACGAACTGATTCAGGTTTCGGAAGCGCTGCATGAAAAGAAATATGCCGAGATAGCGGATGATATATACAGGAAGAAGGACAAGGTGAAGATAGTTTTCCTTGCCGGTCCATCCTCTTCAGGAAAGACAACCTCATGCAGGCGTATAGCCACACAGCTTTCGGTCTTAGGGTTCAAACCGCTTCAAATATCGCTGGACGATTATTTTGTGGACAGACAGCTCACTCCAAAAGACGCCAACGGAGAATACGACTTTGAATGCCTTGAAGCTTTGGATCTGGATTATTTTAACTTCCAAATGAAAGAATTGCTCGAAGGAAGAGAAATAGAACTTCCTCGTTTCGATTTTTTACAAGGCTGCAGGACTCAGAGTGGAAAAAGGATAAGGATGCAGGAGTCTTCCATACTGATTGTTGAAGGCATACATGCCTTGAATCCCAAACTCTCTGGCAAGATAGCAGGCGAAAACAAATACAACATATTCGTATCGGCTCTGACACAACTGGCAATAGACAGACACAACATCATTTCCTCAAGTGACAACAGACTGATAAGAAGAATAGTAAGAGACAACAATTACAGGGGATACAGCGCTCAGGAGACCATAATGAGATGGGACAGCGTGCGTTCCGGCGAGGAAAAACACATATTCCCTTTTCAGGAAAATGCTGACAGCATATTCAACTCGTCACTGCTTTACGAGATAGGCGTACTAAAGCCTATTGCGGAACCTCTCCTGATGGAAGTTGCGCAGAATTCCTGTGCATATGCCGATGCCCGCAGACTTATAAACTTTTTAGGTAATTTCAAATCCATAAAATCGGACTACATACCGCCGACATCCATATTGAGGGAATTTTTAGGAGGAAGCAGTTTTATATACTAAACAACTGCAACACAATATATTACACATATCAACATGAAATATTGTGTATAAAAATATAAAGTACGATTGTTGCAATTAAAAAAAAAGTAGTAATTTAGCGGTCTCGAATGAGGATTGAAAACGAAATTAAAAGATTAAAAAAATGGAAGCAAAGAAATCGGACAAAGCTAACTTGGAAAATTTCAAGAGTATTTTCTTCCAAATAGGGCTTGTTTTTGCTTTGGGCATAGTAATTTTCGCTTTCGAGTGGAAGAGTTACGATGTTGAGGAAGAAGATGTTCAGATTACCCAAGTTGTTCAGGAAGTAGAGGAAATGGTGATTCAGACAAAGCAGGATGAACCACCGCCACCACCTGAAGAAACTCAACAGCAGGAAACCACCGAATTCGAAATAGTTGATGATGATGTGGAATTGGAAAATGAGTTCAACATTGACAATTTCGTAAACACGACAAACGTTGATGTGATTGTTCCTAAAATAGAGGTTGAAGAAGTCACGGAAGAGCTGGAGGAGGAAGCAGAGATATTTATCGTTGTTGAATCTCCTGCGAAGTTTGTAGGCGGTGAGTCGGCGTTGAACAAGTTTTTGGCTGAAAACATTAAATATCCTCAGCAGGCAAGATCGACCGGTACACAAGGAAGAGTATGGATTACTTTTGTCGTTGAGTTGGACGGTTCCTTAACCGATATAAAAGTTTTGAGAGATATCGGTTCCGGTTGTGGTGAAGAAGCCATAAGGGTTGTCAAGATGATGCCTAAGTGGACTCCTGCCCAACAAAGAGGTAAAAAGGTAAGACAGCAATTCAGATTGCCTGTGGACTTCAAGTTGATAGGTGGTTAATAATAGAAAAAACATACGGTAAAAATATTCAAGAGATGGATTGTCATAATCCGTCTCTTTTTTGATTTTATGTACATATATGATAACTGTCAATAATCTGTCCGTACATTTTCCTGGAGGTTATTTATTCAAGGATATAAGTTTTGTTATCGGAGAAAAGGAAAAAATAGGTCTTGTAGGAAAAAACGGTGTAGGTAAATCAACTCTATTGAAAATTCTTTCATCAAAGCGAGGTTACGAAAGCGGTAGTATTGTACAAAGCAAAGACGAAACAATAGGTTATCTTCCTCAGGAAATGTACCCGGATTCCCAAGCAAGTGTTATAAATGAGGCTTTAAAAGCATTTGACGGACTGCATGCAATGGAAAGAGAACTGGAGCGGATACAGTCAGAAATGCTTGAAGTACAAGACTATTCTTCCAATGAATACAAAAAAATGCTTGCCCGCTATTCAGAGTTGAACGAACATTTGAATCTCTTGAAAGAGAATGACACTTTGGGAAAGACTGAGAAAGTTTTACTCGGTTTGGGTTTTGTCAGAGAGGATTTCAACAGGAAGATGACGGAGTTCAGCAGCGGTTGGCAAATGAGGGTGGAGTTGGCTAAAATACTTTTACAAAAACCTGATGTAATTTTACTTGACGAACCCACGAATCATCTTGACATAGAATCAATACAATGGCTTGAGAATTTTCTGAAAGTCTATAATGGTGCAGTCATTCTGGTTTCCCATGACAAAACGTTTTTGGATAATATTTGCAGCAGAACGATAGAAATAAATGCTGGAAAGATTTATGATTACAAAGTACCGTATTCGGAATATGTCATTTTGCTTAATCAACGCAGGATGCAACAAGCAGCTCAATTGAACAACCAACAAAAGCAAATAGCCGAAATAGAAAAATTCATAGAAAGATTCAGATACAAAGCCACAAAAAGCAAGCAGGTCCAGTCTCGAATAAAGATGCTGGAAAAGATGGACAAAATCGAGGTAGATGAAATAGACACTTCAAGCATTCATTTCAAATTTCCGCCAGCTCCGCATTCAGGCAAGACCGTTGTTGAAATAAAAAACCTGTCCAAAAGCTATGATGACAATAAAGTATTGAATGACGTAAGCATTTCAATTCAAAGAGGCGAAAAAGTTGCTTTCGTAGGCAAGAACGGTGAGGGTAAATCCACTCTGTCTAAAATCATAGTCGGTCAAATAGACGATTATCAAGGAACATTTAATTTGGGTTATCAGGTATCCATAGGTTATTTTGCACAAAACCAGGCAGCTTTATTGGACGGTGAAAAAACGGTTTATGAAACGATTGACGAGATTGCCTATGGTGAAGCACGAACGAGAATAAGAAATATTCTGGGTAGTTTTTTATTTGATGAAAACGATATAGAGAAAAAAGTCAAAGTTCTTTCCGGAGGAGAAAAGGCAAGACTTGCTTTGGCTAAATTACTACTTACGCCAGTAAACCTGTTGGTTCTTGATGAACCGACAAATCATCTTGACATGGTGTCAAAAGACATTTTGAAAATAGCCTTGATGGCTTATGACGGCACACTGATAGTGGTTTCGCACGACAGAGATTTCCTTCACATGCTCACAGATACACTTTATGAGTTCAAGCATCATCATGTCAGTCTGTTCAACGGTGATATTTTCGAGTTCATGCAAAACAAGCAATTGAACGACTTAAATGAATTGAACAAAGTTGAAACAGAGAACTATTCAGAAAACAAGACAGACAAACAGGTCACGCAAAACAAACTGAACTATCAAAGAAACAAGGAAAAAGAATCCTTGATTAGAAAAATAAGGAACCAGATAAAAGCTACGGAAAATCAAATAGAACAATTGGAAAAACAGATACATTCAATGGAGACGGAGTTGTCTGATATGGATAGTACAAAGAACATATATGACGATAATGATTTTTTCGTAAGATATGAACAGAATAAACAAGAGCTGTCCGATTGCATGCTAAAATGGGAAGAATTGCAAAACGAACTGGAAAAAAAGCAAAGTGAATGTTAGCACAAAGATACTATAACGACAATTTGAAACTTGCATATCCTATCATACTTTCGTCTTTGGGACAAAGTATAGTTCAGTTTTTTGATACGTTAATGGTAGGACAGGTAGGTAAAGAACCTTTGGCGGCTGTTGCTTTTGCCTCTGCAATAATAGTGGTTGCCTTAGTATTCGGTCAAGGCATAGGAATGGCTCTTACACCTTTGGTGGGACAGTCATACGCAAGAAAAGAAACAAGAAAGGTATCGTTATTATTCCAAAATGCCCTGTCTCTCAATGTTATCATTGGAACAAGTATTGTTGTTCTCTTACTGTTACTCATTCCCGTTTTACCGCATTTGGGACAGGATGAAACAGTAATACGTCTAGCCATACCATATTTCATAACAACAGCAATATCCCTTCTGCCTGCACAAATATTTCTCAGTTTCAGACATTTTATGGAAGGTGTCGGAAACACAAAAACAACTATGCAAATTATAATCAGTGCAAACATATTAAACATTTTGCTGAATTATATATTCATATTCGGAAAGTTAGGATGTCCACCATTAGGGGCGTTCGGTGCAGGTCTGTCAACTCTTATCGCAAGATGTTTGATGCCGATAGCTTATTTTCTTTATATTTACTTCCACAAACATTACCGTAAATATTTACTATTCTTCAGCAAAAAATCATTGTCGACATATTGGCACAAAAGTCTGATGAAACTCGGTTTGCCAATTGCCATTCAGCTTACATTGGAAAGTATAAGTTTTACAATGACAACCATAATGATGGGATGGTTTTCAACAATAGTATTGGCAGCATATCAAATAGTGTTGACATTCATAACGATGACTTTTCAAATAGCTTGTGGAGTAGCAAGTGCAACAACAATTTTAGTATCACATTGTTACGGCAGAAAAGATAAAGACAATCTGTCAAAATACGCAAAAACAGGACTACATCTGAGTTTTGTCTCAATGGGCTTTTTTGCTGCCATATTCATACTGTTTCCACATCATCTGGCTGAATTTTTCAATAAAGACCCCCAAGTTATAGAACAAGCTGCAGAATTATTTATAGTTGCCGGATTCTTCCAACTACTGGACGGAGCACAAGCTACACTGCTTGGAGCATTGAGAGGTTTTAACGATGTTGCAAAACCAATGCTCTATTCGTTCATAAGTTACATATGCATAGCTTTACCTACAGCCTACATACTGGGATTCACAGCAGGCTTAGGTCCATGCGGAGCTTTGGCGGGAATAGCAACAGGTCTGCTGTTTGCCTCAATATTCTATTATAGAAGACTGAACATTAGCATTAACAGGATAAAATAACAAACATGGAAAGACAAAAGTATGAAGGACTGAACGACAGTCAAGTATTGGAAAGCAGAAAATTGCATGGAGAGAACATTCTAACTCCCCCTGCACAAGAATCCCTGTGGAAAAAGTTTTTCGGAAAATTCAAGGATCCTCTGATAATAATACTGCTCGTTGCCGGAGGCTTGTCCTTGCTTATTTCGTTTTATGAATTTTTTGTCTCAAACGAAAGTTTCAGAGTATTTTTCGAACCATTGGGAATATTCGTCGCAATATTGCTTGCTGTTAGCTTGGCCTTTATCTTTGAAGTCAAAGCTGACAATGAATTCAATATATTAAACAAGGTAAATGATGACGAATCCGTAAGAGTGATACGTAATTCAAACGTGACGGAAATTCCGAAGAAAGACGTAGTCGTAGGTGACATACTGATAATAGAGTCAGGAGCTGAAGTTGCGGCAGATGCAGAACTGTTGGAAGCTACATCGCTTAAAATAGACGAATCATCTTTGACAGGTGAACCGATATGCGAAAAAACCGTATCGGAAAAAGAGTTCGATCCTGAAGCCACATTCCCATCCAACCATGTGATGAAAGGAACAAAAGTGATGGAAGGACACGGCATATGCAAAGTGTTTGCCGTTGGCGACAAGACAGAAAATGGAAAAGTGTTTGAAGCCGCCCAAATAGATTCAAGTGTCAAAACCCCATTGAACAGACAATTGGACGGATTGAGCAAACTGATAAGCAAAATAAGCTATTCATTTGCCATTTTGATAATAATAGGAAGATTGATAATCTTCTTTTCGACCAATGACAGTTATACAAACATGGAACTGATGTCTTTCATCTTGCATACAGTGATGATAGCGGTCACTCTTGTTGTCGTTTCAGTTCCGGAAGGACTGCCTATGGCCGTCACCTTAAGCCTCGCATACAGTATGAGAAAGATGCTTAAGACCAACAATCTTGTAAGAAAGCTTCACGCATGCGAAACAATGGGATCAACAACAGTAATATGCACAGACAAAACAGGTACTCTTACAAAAAATCAAATGAGCGTAAACCAATACATATTCTTCCATGACGAAAAAGACGAAATTACAACAAAATTACTCGAAGAAGGTATTGCCGTCAATTCCACCGCATCACTCGACTTATCCGATGAGAAAAATCCAAAAGCGATAGGAAATCCTACTGAAGGGGCTTTGCTTCTCTGGCTAAGAAAAAGAGGAGTGGATTACAAGAGCTTGAAGAACGCAGCCACTGTCAGGGCAGAAATTCCATTCTCAACAGAAAGAAAATACATGGCCACTCTGGTACATTCTTCAATAATAGACAAGGATGTACTTTACGTGAAAGGTGCTCCGGAAATAATATATTCCCTGTGCAGCAAAACTCAAAACAATGTAAGCAAGGAGCAAATAGACAAATATCTTTTGGAATTCCAATCCAAAGCTATGCGTACACTGGCATTCGCATACCAGATATTGGAGGACGAAGAACAAACTATTGATGATGAACGTCTGATTGCAAAAAATCTGACATTTGCAGGAATTGTTGCCATCATGGATCCTGTAAGAGACGACGTTCCTCAGGCTGTCGAGAACTGTCTGAGAGCAGGAATAAACATAAAAATAGTTACGGGAGACACTCAGGGAACAGCCAAGGAAATAGGAAGACAGATAGGAATATGGACCGAAAAAGATAATGATGACAACATAATCACCGGTCCGGAATTCGCAGCCTTGTCAGACGAGGAACTGAAAAAAAGAATAGGCGGTCTGAAAATAATATCAAGAGCAAGACCTATGGACAAAAAACGTCTGGTGGAAACACTTCAGGGAAAAGGTGAGGTAGTTGCGGTTACAGGTGACGGAACCAATGATGCACCCGCTTTGAAAGCCGCTCACGTCGGACTGTCCATGGGTGATGGAACATCCGTTGCAAAAGAAGCAAGCGATATCACAATAATAGACAATTCGTTTGCTTCCATAGGCCGTGCGGTAATGTGGGGACGCTCTCTTTACAAAAACATACAAAGATTCATTCTGTTTCAAGTAACGGTAAATGTCGTCGCATGTCTTATCGTTCTTGTTGGTGCTTTCATGGGAACCAAATCGCCGCTGACCGTTACACAAATGTTGTGGGTCAACCTCATAATGGATACATTCGCAGCCGTTGCCCTCGCATCTCTCCCTCCCGAAGAAAGCGTGATGAGAGAAAAACCGAGAAAAAGAGAAGATTTCATAATAAACAAGACAATGCGCTGGAATATTATTTCCATTGGAATATTGTTTTTCGTATTCATGACAGGACTGTTTTACATTTTCCAAAGAACCGATATACACAGCGTGAAAGAACTGTTCAGTATTTCTTTGGGTACATCCGACCAGGATATATCTTTATATGAAAGAAGTCTGTTTTTCACCATTTTCGTCATGCTTCAATTTTGGAATATGTTCAATGCCCGTGCCTTTGCAACAGGGCATTCCGCTTTTCATTTCAAAAATTGCTCAGGATTTGTAACTATAGCTCTACTAATACTTTTGGGACAAATCATAATAGTCTCAATAGGAGGAGAAATGTTCAGCGTCATGCCTTTGAGCATTGAGGACTGGCTCTTAATCATACTGTCCACTTCAGTCGTTCTTTGGATAGGAGAACTAATCAGAATCTTAAAGAAGCTTGCAAAAAATTAAACGTCAAACTGTCCGGAAAAAGATATCGATTTATTAGTATGTATCTTTTTCCGGATTTTGTCGTACTAAGAAATATCTGTTGAAAAATCAAAATCGATATGTTTATAAAGACTTTCAAGAAGAATTATCCGCTGCAATTACTTTTACTTACAACAATACCGCTCATCATGTGGGCTTCGGCATTGGCCAACCCGCCGGAATTGAACAGAAGCATCTTCGACATGCCAATCTACAACATGCTGTATTCCCTTACCAAAGATTACAGACTGTTTGCAACAATCGCATCATTTGTCCTTATCTTTTTACAGGCCATAGCACTCAACTATCTATTCTCCGAAAACCACCTTTGTCAGAAAAATACCTTTCTGCCTGCATTCATATACATAATACTAATGAGTTGCAGCAGAGAATCGATGACTTTCAGTTCAATGCTGTTTGCCAACATGATGATTATAATTGCCCTGCACTTTTTCTTCAAATGTCATGACAAAAAGGAAGGCATAGATGAAATATTCAACGCGAGTTTCTTTCTCGCTTTGGCAACACTGTTTTACGTACCTTCCGTTTTTTTCATGCTGTGGATGTGGGGAGGATTCATCGTTTACAAACTGTATAAATGGAGAAGCTGGATAATGAGTCTTTTCGGATACCTCACTCCTTTTATGCTTATTATAATCTACTATTACTTGATGAACAAGAACATAATTACAAGTTTGTTCTTCAATGTCAACGAATGGATACAAATAGATTTCAGCTTCCTTAATACTCCAATTCAAGTGGTGTATATAGCAGCTATCCTGTTATATGCCATTCCGGCCATATTCAAAACAGCCAGTTCACGCGCCAACAGAATAATAGAATACAGAAAAAAAAGCGGTGTATTGCTTGTAATGTTCTTTATTGCCATAATACCTTTTTTTCTCAGCAAAACACAGACAAACATGTCTTTTGTCTTTGCAATTCCTTTGTCGTTCTTACTTTGTAACCTGTTCCTTGAGAATCCAAAGGAAAAATATACCAACATGTTCCTGCTTATTTTTATCCTTTTGTCAATAT
Organism: uncultured Bacteroidales bacterium; assembly: GCA_944320415.1. Lineage (GTDB taxonomy): Bacteria > Bacteroidota > Bacteroidia > Bacteroidales > P3 > Onthomorpha. Next base: position 52,102 of record CALUHJ010000005.1, on the reverse strand, counting down.
TCAAGGTTTATTTTCAGGTTTAAAGGATATTTAAGCGGTCTTTTTTGTAACTTTGCAACATTAGAAACAAGATAGGTAATTTGTTATGAAGTTTGGAGTAGTTATTTTCCCCGGTTCGAACTGTGACCACGACATGATATATCTTTTAAAAGATAAACTGCATCAACAGGTTGTGGCATTATGGCACAAGGAGGCGGATTTGCAGTCATGCGACATGATTGTATTGCCGGGAGGTTTTTCCTACGGGGATTATCTTCGTTCGGGAGCGATTGCAAGTCTGTCTCCCATCATGAAAAGCGTAAAACAGTTTGCCGATAAAGGCGGTTACGTTCTCGGAGTCTGCAACGGCTTTCAGATACTTTGCGAGTCGGGATTGCTCGAAGGTGCATTGCTTGCGAACGCATGCCAAAAGTTCGTATGTAAAAACCAATACATAACGGCACAAACAAATTCAAACGTATTCACCCGACAAGCCGTTATAGGCAAAGCACTAAAAATTCCAATAGCTCATGGAGAGGGACGTTTCTTTACGGATGAAGACACGTTGAAACGCCTGAACGACAATGAGCAGATATTGTTCCGTTATTGCAATGGCGAAGGAAAGATTGCCGAAGAGTTCAATCCGAACGGCAGTCTTGAAAACATAGCCGGAATAACCAACAAGACAAAGAACGTCTTCGGCATGATGCCGCATCCTGAGCGTTGTTCCGACGAGGAATTGGGAAATACGGACGGATTGGTTCTGTTCGAAAGTCTGTTGAACAACATAGCCGGATAAGATTTTGTTGGAAAGATTCCATTCCGAAAGGGAAGATATAGTGGAATGCGGCTGCGACGAGGCGGGACGAGGCTGTTTGGCCGGTCCGGTCGTTGCAGCCGCAGTTGTTTTTCCACGCGATTTCTGTTGCGAACAGCTGAACGACTCAAAGCAGATGAGCGACAGAAAACGCCGCATGCTGCGTCCAATCATAGAAGAGAACGCCTTAGCCTTTGCCGTGGCGTTTGTGGACAATGAAACAATAGACAGGATAAACATCCTCAACGCTTCGTTCCTTGCCATGAGCAATGCCGTAAGGAAACTGCGGATAAAACCCGACCTTTTGCTGATTGACGGCAACAGATTCCGCACCGATTTGGATATAAGTTTCAAATGTATGGTCAAAGGCGATGCCCGTTTTCAAAGCATTGCGGCCGCATCCATACTTGCCAAGACTTACAGGGATGACTTCATGCTAAAGGCTCACGAATCCCATCCTCAATACTGCTGGAACAGGAATATGGGATACCCTACAAAACAACACCGAGAGGCAATCCGTATTTTCGGACTTACCTCTCTGCATCGCAAATCGTTCAACTTATCTTGTCCTGAAGAAATTGACTCATCACAGGAAAAGTAAAAAGAAGTCATGGCAAGAATAAAGAGAATGGCATACGGATGCGAAAAAGCTTGAGATAAACGCCGTAAAACCTCTGCTAAATTTCATAAGTCGTCATCTTACACCTCAAAAAGTCTAACTTTTCACCTCAAAAAGTCCGACTTTTTGCATGCTCTCCTCAAGACTTATTATATTTAGCTGACGTCTTTTCACTTTCAACATCCCAACTTTCAAAATTCCCAAGCAGGTTTCGAGAGGAGTCGAGCTGAATCAGGAATGAGATAAGTCTATAAAACAACACAGAGAGGCAATCCGTATTTTCGGATTTTGCCTCTCTGCATTGCAAATCGCTCGGCTGCACCGAACAATCAAAACTGTTTAAGTTATAGGAAATATGTTAAAAAATAATATAGTACAATAAACCAATTATATACACGTTATAATATCATAAATTGAAAAAATTATCGCGTATGAATTTCAAAAATTTTGACGTTTTTCCTATTGGAAATGCAGAATTGTCTATCGTCAGCAACAAATTAAGAGTATGTAATAAATCCAACTCCGGATGTGACGGTGTATTCATTCAAAATAAAGATGGCAAGAATTTGTGCATCTCTTATGCACAGATGTCGCAAATATCTGAGGATAATTCAACACTAAGAACAAGTTCTCTTATGAGAGATGGATTAGGAAGAGTATTTACATTTTCGGAAACAAGCAAAAGATATGACAAAAAGAAAGATTCAATATTATTTGGAACAAATTTCTCGTTTCTACAAAATGATTTCAAGATAAAAGGATATTTAAATAACAACACTGTATTTGACTTTTCTAACCAAGATATTGAAATAATTGACACAGAAACAAATAATGAGCCTATATATTACGCATTTCCATGGATTCAGATTGGAAAGATTATATGGAGAGTACTAGAAATTGGGCTGACACTGAAAGAATTATATGACCGTATTTTTTCAAAACAAACTGTTATTGTTAATGAAATACTAGATCCACAAACACTCCAATTTACAGGCTACGAAATAGAAGTAATTTATGATCCTATACCTTTTGATATTGATGTGAATAAAAAAACATACAAAGTCGATTCAATATCCTTTTGTTGCAAGAATTTAATACCTAAACATTTAATTGGAAAAGAATCTGCAAAATGTTGCCTAATTGGTGAACAAGTAACCATGTACAACATTCCGTATATAGAAATAGAAAACATAGAATATTTATGATGAAAAGAAAGTTTCAAATTTCGCTTTTCGGAATCTTAGGTATTATTTCAACTACCGCTTTTGTCGTTGCAATGACATTTGCTCTTGTAGATAACTACAAGAAACGGCAATTGGAGGAATATATTTCCATAAGCGAGTTCACCTCAGTAATGGGAGGCAGCGGTGAAAACATATCCATCGATTCAACATACAAACATGGAGATACCACATTTTTCTTTAACAAGGGAAAATACGTCGGAAAGAGCATTACAAGAATGCAGAAAAAAAGCATAAATACGGAACGTTAAAACAGGAAAAGCTATTGTTATCAAAGATGTTATTGCCATTAATGACTTATTGTATAAGTTTTTAATTATACAGAATATAACACCTTAGGATTACAAGCCACTCATTCATTGTTCAAACCCGGGTATTGACTCCTTAACAACGCAGTACAAAACAGTATGATTTTCAAAAACAAATCTTTCATCTGTGTAAGTAAAGTGGAGTAAGCTGTAAAAACATTTGCAAATGCCTAAGATGCATGAAGTCTATCCTCAATACTGTTATGGAATAGCCTTCAAAACAATACAGAGAGGCAATCCGTATTTTCGGACTTGCCTCTCTGCATCGCAAATCGCTCGACTGCACCGAACAATCAAAACTGTTCTGATTGCAGCTTGATAATATCAATTCCTGACGGCGAGTTCCTTGCTGTAGAAATATACAAATGCCCTGTAGCGCACAAGTAAACAGCCTATACCAACCAGAATCGGAAATACCAACAAGTCCCTGTACTCTTTTATCAAATCCGTTCCAAATATGGTAACACTCAAATCAACAACAATATAAAACAAAAGGACTCCGGTAATGATTTTCAACCGTTTTCCGCTTTTCGCAACCTGTATTTCCGTTTTTTCGCGAGTCAATGCGCCCTTGTTTTTCTCGGTTCTGACCGTGATTTTCGAAAAAAACCAACTCAAAATCCCACAAACCACAAATGCAATACACCAACCATAAGCATAGTACAAACTGTAATCTTCCATTTCTTCAATATTAAGTTCAACAATTTACCATGCAAAGGTATGTATTTTTTCACTTATTGCATAAAAATTGATTATCCCGCAATTCCTATTTAAGACTTATTAACCATTCCGCCTGAATTCTGACAACAGAACGGCACATGCCATTGCGGCATTGAGACTTTCAGGACGGTTGCCATGCTTAAAGCAAGGTATGTTCAAGCTGCGGTTTATGTATTTGCGGACACGCTCGCTTATGCCGTGGGATTCGCTCCCTATGACAAGAACGGAGTTCTCAGAAAGTTGCTGCCCGTACACCGAATCCCCCTTCTCAACCAACGAACCATAGACATCAAAACCTGAAGGCAGCCTCTTGAAAAAGTCTTCCAGGTCACAATAAAACACCTCAACCCTGAACAGAGAACCCATTGTGGACTGCACCGTCTTGGGGTTGTACATGTCGACACAATCCTTAGAACATATCACCCTGTCTACTGCAAACCAGTCTGCCAGACGGATAATCGTCCCGAGGTTTCCCGGATCCCTTATTCCGTCAAGAACAAGCGTAAGACCGTCATGCCTATAATCCGTAACCCTTTCCGGTCTGCGCACAAGACAATAAACATCGTTGGGGGTGGAAAGCAGTGAAATCCGTTCCAATTCCTCCTGCGTTACCTCAACAAAAGACGGCAAAAATCTCTTTTTTGAATCCGTAAAATCGAATCTTGATTCCGTTTTTTTCTTTTCTGAATCCGTTTTCATGGAATTTGATTCCGTCAAAGCCCACTGCTCAAAAGGATTTCGCTCAATCCATGACCTTGTGGCATATACTGCCTCTACCTCTAATCCTGACTGCAAAACCTCCTGCGCAAGCTTGCATCCCTCCACCACAAACACATTGTCTTCCTTACGGTACTTGTCCTGTCTGTACCTTGTCAACGCCTTGATTTGATTTTTGGACAACATGACTCAACGATTTATAAAAACAAAAAAGGGTAAACCCATAGTGATGAATTTACCCTTTGAAATATCTATCCTTAACAAGAATCGGATTTACTCTGCAAACACTTCAAACGTGATTTCAGGCTTTATGTCCTTGTAAACCGACACTATCACCTTGTGTGTTCCTATTTCCTTTATGGCATCGCCGACTATGGAGATTTTCTTTCTGTCAACGTCTATGTCGAACTGAGCCTTTATCGCGTCAGCTATCTGAATGGTGTTGACAGAACCGAATATCTTGCCGGTCTCACTTGCCTTAGCTCCTATTCTCAAGCCTTCTATCTTGGCCAAAGAAGCTGCATAAGTTTCTGCTTCCTGTTTGATTTTGGCTTCCTTGAAAGCTCTTTGCTTAAGGTTTTCAGCCAATATCTTCCTGTTGGATGCGGTTGCCATGACTGCATAGCCCTGAGGTATAAGATAGTTGTTTGCATAACCGTCCTTAACCTTAACTATTTCATCCTTGTAACCCAATTTATTTACGTCCTGTTTCAATATAACTTCCATTGCTTCAATCTCCTTTATTATTTTAATAAGTCAGCTACATAAGGCATCAATGCCAGATGTCTTGCCCTTTTGACAGCCTGAGACACCTTCTTTTGGTATTTGTTCGATGTTCCCGTGATACGTCTTGGCAATATCTTTCCCTGTTCATTAACGAATTTCAAAAGGAAATCAGCATCCTTGTAATCTATATACTTGATTCCGCTCTTCTTGAAGCGGCAATATTTTTTCCTTTGCGTTTCCACCGCTATCGGTGTCAAATACTTTATTTCTGTTTCGTTTGCCATTTTCTTTCAAGTTTTAAGGTTATTCCGCTTTACTTTCTTCCAATGCTTTCTGTTGACTCTTCAAGCCGTTGGCTCTTTTCTTTTCGTTGTATGCAATTGCATGCTTGTCCAACGAAACGGTCAAGAATCTAAGCAATCTTTCATCTCTTTTGTACGCAGTCTCCAATTGGGCTATCACACTGCCCTCCGCCCTGAATTCTATAAGGTAATAATAACCCGTCGTTTTCTTCTGGATAGGATAAGCCAGCTTGCGCATTCCCCAATCGTGCTCAAAAACTATCTCGGCACCGTTGTCAGTCAATAAAGTCTGATACTTCTTAACCGTTTCCTTTATCTGGTCATCAGATAAAACGGGAGTTGCAATGAAAACGGTTTCATACTGTTTTACCATAAGTAATAATTTTTATTTTTCGTTATTAACTAATTTTCTCTCTTTTCAGCAAGAGTTTGCAAAGGTACGATTTTTTTTCCATTCTGCAAGAAAACATCCTATTTTACAAATTCTTACCGTGACAATTTTTATATTTTTTGCCGCTTCCGCAAGGACAAGGTTCGTTTCTTCCTATTTTTTTCTCCACATGTACAGGCTGTATTTTCTGAGGCTCAGACGGATTATTGGCCTTAGGTTGCTCTTCCTGTCTAGAAGTCTTTATCCTGCTGTTGTCCGACTTTGGCAACTCCGTATCCCTCACCTGCTGTTGTTCCGCAATAGGCAGTGCAGCCCTGCACAAGAAGGAGGTTATATCCTTGTTTATGGATGTAAGCATCTTTTCAAACAACGAAAACGACTCGAACTTGTATATCAGCAACGGGTCCTTCTGTTCATACGAAGCGTTTTGTACTGACTGTTTCAAGTCATCCAGCTCCCTAAGGTGTTCCTTCCATGCGTTGTCTATTATCTGTAGAGTGATGCTTTTCTCAATAGACAATGCTATTTCCTTACCCTCGGTCGTGTAGGACTTCTCTATTGGAGCTATTGCCGTTATCGTCTTTTTTCCGTCCGTAATCGGAAAGGCTATGTTTTCGTATCTGTAACTCTTTGCCTCGTATATGTTTTTCACAAACGGGAAAGCAAGACGCGAAAGGTTCGCCATCCTTTCCTTATAGTGAGGATAAACACTCTGATACAACAAGTCCACATTGTCCTTTGCCCTGTTGCGGTTGAAGGTTGTCTCATCTATCGGGCACTCATAGCCGCATATCTTTATGAATTCCAGAGAAAGCCCCTCGTAATCGCTCCTGTAATCGGATACAAGCACACTCAAGGTGTCATAAATCATATTTGAAATATCTATTGCCAGCTTGTCTCCATACAGAGCATTACGACGCTTGGTATAAATGACGGTTCTCTGGTTGTTCATCACGTCATCATATTCCAGAAGTCTCTTTCTTATTCCGTAATTGTTTTCTTCGACCTTGCGTTGCGCCCTTTCTATGCTCTTGGTCATCATTGAATGTTGAATGACTTCCCCTTCCTTCAATCCGAGTCGGTCCATAACCTTGACCATTCTGTCGGAACCGAACAGTCGCATCAACTTGTCTTCCAGCGAAACAAAGAACTGGCTGCTTCCCGGGTCACCCTGACGGCCCGAACGACCTCTCAACTGTCTGTCAACACGCCTTGACTCATGCCGTTCCGTGCCTATGATGGCCAATCCTCCCGCTTCCTTCACTCCTTCCTGCAACTTGATGTCGGTACCTCTACCTGCCATGTTGGTGGCTATGGTAACGGCTCCGGCCCTTCCAGCCTGTGCTATGATGTCCGCCTCTTTCTTGTGCAGCTTGGCATTAAGGACCTGATGGTCTATATGTCTTAGCTTAAGCATCTTTGAAAGCAATTCCGAGGTTTCTACATCCGTCGTTCCTATAAGCACGGGACGATGTTCGGAGATAAGCCTTTCGACCTCGTTTATCACCGCCGCAAACTTTTCCCTCTTGGTCTTGTATATCAAATCCTCGTTATCATGCCTTATGACAGGGCGATTGGTAGGTATTGTCACCACATCCAACTTGTATATGCCCCACAACTCGCCTGCTTCCGTCTCCGCAGTACCCGTCATACCAGCAAGCTTGGAGTACATACGGAAATAATTCTGAAGGGTAATCGTAGCATATGTCTGGGTTGCCGCCTCAACCTTCACTTTCTCCTTCGCCTCTATCGCCTGATGCAAACCGTCGGAATAACGTCTGCCCTCCATGATACGACCCGTCTGTTCATCGACTATCTTCACCTGATTGTTTATCACAACGTACTCAACGTTGTTCTCAAACAAGGCATAGGCTTTCATCAACTGGTTTATGGTATGAACCCTGTCGGACTGAACGGCAAAGTTCTGCATTATCCTGTCCTTTTTCTCCGCTTTCTCCTCCGGTGTCAGCGTTTCCTTTTCCAGTTCCGCTATTTCGCTTCCCACATCAGGCAACATGAAGAACTTTGGATCCTCTCCCAATGCGGCAAGATAGTCCATACCCTTTTCCGTAAGTTCTATCGAATTGTGCTGTTCCTCTATCACAAAATACAGTTCGTCGTCAATCACATGCATCTCCTTGCTCTGATCCTGCATGTAAAAGTTCTCCGTCTTCAACATCAAGGCCTTCATGCCCGGTTCCGAAAGAAACTTGATCAACGCCTTGTTCTTGGGCAAACCGTGATGGGCCCTGAGCAACAGAACGCCTCCTTCCCTTTCCTGTTCCGAAGTATGACCGGGTGCCAAACACTTTTTGGCATCAGCCAATATTTGAGTGACCAACTGTCTTTGGGCATTGTATATCTTCTCTATCACCGGACAGAAACGCTCGAATTCCTGATCATCCCCCTTGGGCGTAGGTCCCGAAATAATCAAAGGCGTTCTCGCATCATCTATCAAAACCGAATCGACCTCATCGACTATCGCATAATTGTGTTCCCTTTGGACTATTTCCTTGGTGTTGCTGCACATATTATCCCTCAAATAGTCGAAGCCGAATTCGTTGTTTGTACCGTAGGTGATGTCGGCATTGTAGGCCTTGCGCCTTTCTTCCGAATTAGGTTCGTGCTTGTCGATGCAGTCAACGCTCAAGCCGTGGAACTCGAACAGCATTCCCATCCACTCGCTGTCTCGCTTTGCAAGATAGTCGTTTACAGTCACCACATGGACTCCCTTTCCGGGCAAAGCATTAAGATAAATCGGCAAGGTTGCAACAAGGGTTTTTCCCTCTCCGGTAGCCATCTCCGCTATCTTTCCCTGATGCAAAACCGTTCCTCCTATTATCTGCACGTCGTAATGAACCATGTTCCATTTTATCATCGTGCCTCCGGCCATCCAGCTGTTGTCATAATAAGCCTTGTCTCCGACTATGTTGACATTGTCCTTGACGGTGGAAAGGTATTTGTCGTATTCGGTGGCCGTAACCTCAACCTTCTCGTTTTCGGTAAACCGTCTTGCCGTATCCTTCACAACGGCGAAAGCCTCGGGAAGCAACCTGTTCAAAACGGATTGGGTACTCTCGTATATCTTCTTGTCCAACTCCTCTATCTGGGTGTAGATCTTCTGCTTTTCTTCCACATCCATGTCTATCTCGTTCTCAACCCTTGCCTTCAAGGCGTCAAGCTGCTTCTGTTCCGTCTCTACCGACTGCCTTATTATCTGCTTGAATTCCGCAGTTTTGGCCCTCAACTCATCGTTTGACAAGGTTTTGATTTTATCATAGGCCGCAAGGCATTCATTCATTATGGGAGTCAGTTCCCTCAAATCCCTCTGAGACTTGCTCCCGAACAACTTCGTTAAAAAATTTGCCATATTTATATCATTTGTTTTCCATTCCGACTTATCGTCTTCTTATTCCGATTTACCGGAACTTGATTCTAATTTTTTCTTTTCTGAAAAGATTTTTTTCTTTTCTGAATCCATTTTGATGGAATTTGATTCCGTTTTCTTCTTCTTTGCATACACGTCTATCGCAACCGTCATTGCCGTCATGCACCAAAAAGGCACTGACAGTTTTTCCGTTTCCAGAAAATTGTTCATAAGAGCATGGACATAATATGTGCACAAGGACATGGTCAAAAACAGAGCAGCATTGGCCAAAGCCTTGTCCTCCGTTCTGTTATACGCTCTTATACCCACAAATATTGTGGAGATGAAAAGACATATAACAAACAGCATGCCAGGAAAGCCTTCCTCCGAAAGAGGTTTAAGATACTCGCTGTGCGTGCTTCCCAAGTCTCCGCTGTCCGTGCTTATTATGGTAAGGTTTGCCGATTTCTGATAACCCGAATAAAGAAACTGGTAAGTGCCGGGACCAAGGCCTACGACAGGACTGTCCTTGAACATGAGCAATGCACATGCCCAGCGGTTAAGTCTTTCAACGTTGGAGGCATCGGTTGAAATGTTGGTCATGGAAGTTATATGTTCGGCTATGTTACCCGATGAATCCTGTTCGTTTCCCTGCAAAAAGCCTACTATCGAGTTCCAGAAAACGAGCAATATCAGAATACATGAACCTGAAAGAACAAGGAAAGTCTTCAGCTTCATCCTCATCTTCACCAGAACGAATACGCCTATCGCTCCAAACATGCTCAACCATGCCGCCCTCGAATACGACAATACGAAACCGAGAAGGACAAACAGGCTTATCAAAACGAACAATACCCTGTAATACACATTGGGACATACTTTCCTGTCAGAAAAAGAAAAATAAAGCGACAAGGGAAACCAAAGCGCAAGTATTGCCCCGTAAGCAGTATGATCATTGTAAAAAGGCTGCATTACATAATGTGCCGTCGATAGTTCCACTCCTTCTGTCAGCAATGAAAACGTACTGTAGACTATAACGGCAACGAACGACAGGGAATGGGCTATATAGAACATCCTTATGCCCGAAACTCCCTTGACAAGGGTAACGCACAGAAAATAACAAGGTATGACAAACCACAGTTTGGAAAGCAGGTATTTAAAGGATGCAAGCGGTATTTCGCTGAAAAAGGACGTTACAAGCGTCCACGACAAACCCAGAATCAAAAACAGACTTACGGGATTTCTCAAAATACGGATATCGTATTCCGACTTGAAAAACGCCTGCCACAAGAACAACAGAGTTATCAATATCAACAAAACTTCGGAAGGCAGACTTAGTGCCGACTCTCCGAACTGCATGTCTATCGACAAAGGTACTGCAAAGGCAACGAGCAGAAGAGCGTACTTGAATTTGAAAAGCACAAAGAGCAAAACAAGCAATGCGAGTGGAAGAAAAGCGATGGCATAATACTCATAAGTTATGCAATAGTAACCTGCTGCAATGAAAACTGCGCACAAAACAAAAGTCAGTATTGCACCTTTAGTTGTTTCCTTCTGTTTCTGCCAGCAAAGACTCAGAGTCCCGAACAATTCCGATACTATTTCCTTAGGCCGTTGCAGCAACTTCATTACCGTTCTTGCTACCGTTCAATTTATCCCTTATTATCAAAATAAACAATGCCAGAAGCGTGCACGATATTGCCGAAACAAGGACTATCACGGATCTTTTAGGCTTGTCCTTGAAAAATGAAGGGGTTGCATATTCCACTATAAACTCTGTCGGTATTTCGGCCGCTCTGTCCAGTTTTGCCTTTTCGAGTTGTGTATTCCAGTGTTTAAGTGTTTCCATGTAATTGTCAAGCTGGGTTTTTATGTTGTCTATTCTTTCACCCTTTTCTCCTATTTCCGACATTTTGGCCTCAAGACGTGCGACCGCAGCCTGATTTCCGGATGCCACCTGTTTGGACCACTCGGTTGCAAACCTTTCACTGATTCCTTCAGGATTGTACACTCCGTACTCCTTGCTGATTTTGGCCAGACTGTCTGACATGACATTTATTTTCACCATTATTTCCTTTCTCGAGCGTTCCAATGTGGCACAAATGGAATCGGCCTTTTCCTTCTTAATCTCATTGCGCACCACACTTACTTCCCTTGCCATGAAGTTGGCTATGTTGGCCGCATATACCGGATCTGTATCCCATACCGTCAACTTTACAGCAAGATTTTCCGTTCTTTTGGCCTTTATGTTGTTAAACAGTTTCCTTCCCAGCTTTTCATTGAGTTCTTCTCCTTCGGCTTCGATTCCGTAATGTTTTGCAAGGTCGAACTTGACACAAGCCGCACCAACAACCCTGCCACTTGTGATAATATCCAATATGTATTCGCAATCCTTCGCACCACCGTAATTCATCGGATCCACATTATCCATCTGGCTTAAAATACCTTTTGAAATGGAATTGGTATCACTTGGCAAAAGCATTACCTGTGCCTTGTAGTAATTGGGTAGAAGCAAACTGAGACCTGCTGAAACCAATGCGGATATAACGAACGTCGCAATTAGAATCTTCTTGTGACGTAAAAGATACATCAGAGATTCTCTCAAACTAAGTTTTTCCATGTATTGTTTCTACGTTTTCGGTGATAAATACCAACGAAGAGGGAATTTCCAGGGAAATTCCCTCTCATGGTATTGTCAAACATATTTATTATTCTTCTGAACAAACCTTTGCACAAATGAACTCTCTGTTCATTCTTGCTATGTTGCTTCTCTTTATGGACTTAGGACATTCCGCCTCACACGCATAGGTATTCGTACAGTTTCCAAAGCCCAATTCATCCATCTTTGCCACCATTGCCTGAACTCTTTTGGCCGCTTCCGGCTTGCCTTGTGGCAACAAGGTCAATTGGGAAACCTTTGCGGATACAAACAACATGGCAGAGGCATTCTTACATGCTGCAACACAAGCTCCGCATCCTATACATGCAGCCGAATCCATTGCTTCATCCGCATTCTTCTTTGGAATAGGTATAGCATTTCCGTCAGGAACACCACCGGTTGTCACTGAAATATAACCGCCTTCCTGTATTATCTTGTCGAATGCGGAACGATCAACCACCAAATCCTTGATTATAGGAAACGGTTTGGCTCTCCAAGGTTCTATAACTATGGTGTCACCATCCTTAAACCTTCTCATATGCAACTGACATGTCGTAACACCATCATCAGGTCCGTGAGGACGTCCGTTTATGTAAAGACCGCACATTCCGCATATTCCTTCCCTGCAATCATTGTCAAAACATACCGGATGGGCAAGTTTGTTTACCAGTTGTTCGTTCAAAATGTCCAACATCTCCAAAAAAGAACAGTCGGGCGAAATATTCTCCAATTTATATGTTTCAAAGCGTCCCTTTGCCTTTGCATTCTCCTGACGCCAAATCTTCAAAGTCAAATTCATCTTACTTGTAATTTCTTTGTTGAACTTTTATAAATTCGTAATTCAAATCCTCTTTGTGAAGTTCGGGTTCCTGATTTTCACCCTTGTATTCCCAGGCTCCGACAAACATAAAATGTTCATCGTCCCTTTTTGCCTCACCTTCCTCCGTCTGGTGTTCTTCACGGAAATGTCCTCCACAGCTTTCCTCTCTCTGCAAAGCATCTCTTGCTATAAGCTCCGCAAGTTCCAAATGGTCGGAAAGCCTTATCGCTTTTTCCAATTCAGGATTCATGGTATTTTCTTCCCCTACTATACGGACATTTTCCCAAAACTCCTTCCTCAACTGCTGAATCATCGGTATCGCCTTTTCCAATCCTTCCTTTGTTCTGCCCATTCCGACATATTCCCACATGATATGACCCAATTCTTTCTGGAATGTATCAACACTCTTTTCTCCCTTTATGGACATGAGTTTCTGTATCTTTTCCCTGACAGCCTGTTCCGCCATATCAAATTCAGCAACCGTCGTAGGTATTGGCGCATTGTAAATTTCCTTTGACAAGTAATTTTGAATCGTATACGGCAATACGAAATAACCATCCGCCAATCCCTGCATCAAAGCCGAAGCTCCCAAACGGTTGGCTCCATGATCCGAAAAATTGGCTTCTCCTGCCGCAAATAATCCTTCTATAGTTGTCTGCAATTCATAGTCAACCCACAATCCTCCCATTGTATAATGAACCGCAGGATATATCATCATAGGCGTTTGATACGGATTCTGATCCACTATCTTCTCATACATCTGGAACAGATTGCCGTAACGAGCCTCCACCTTGTCTTTTCCCAATCTCTCTATAGCATCCTTGAAATCTAGATACACAGCTTGACCTGAGCCGACTCCGTAACCGGCATCACAACGTTCCTTTGCAGCCCGCGAAGCTATGTCTCGAGGAACAAGATTCCCGAATGCAGGATAACGTCTCTCCAAATAATAGTCCCTGTCCTGCTCGGCTATGTCAGTAGGTTTAAGTTTGCCAGCCCTTATCGCCTCAGCGTCTTCCTTCTTTTTTGGAACCCATATCCTTCCGTCATTACGCAGACTCTCACTCATCAAAGTCAGTTTTGACTGATAGTCGCCATGAACAGGTATACACGTAGGATGTATCTGAACATAACAAGGATTGGCAAAACAAGCACCCCTCTTGTAGCACTGCCATGCCGCAGAACCGTTGGAGTTCATGGCATTGGTTGAAAGATAATAGACATTGCCGTAACCTCCCGTCGCAACAATGACCGCATGTCCGAACCAACGCTCAAGCTTACCTGTTTGCAAATCCCTCGTTATTATTCCCCTTGCCTTGCCGTCAACAACGACAAGATCCATCATCTCCTTTCTGTGATACATCTTGACGCTTCCCGCCTTTATTTCCTTGGACAATGCGGAATAAGCACCCAACAAAAGCTGCTGACCCGTCTGTCCCTTGGCATAAAACGTACGACTGACCTGAGCTCCTCCGAATGAACGGTTGTCCAACATGCCAGCGTAATCCCTCGCAAAAGGAACCCCTTGAGCAACACACTGGTCTATTATATTGCTGCTTACTTCGGCCAAACGGTAAACATTGGCTTCTCTCGCCCTGTAATCACCTCCTTTTATCGTATCATAAAACAAACGGCCTATACTGTCACCGTCGTTTGGATAATTCTTGGCTGCATTTATACCGCCCTGCGCCGCTATGGAATGAGCCCTGCGAGGAGAGTCCGAAATGCAGAATATCTTAACATTGAAACCCAACGCTCCCAATGAAGCCGCCGCAGAAGCTCCTGCCAATCCCGTTCCGACAACTATTACGTCAAGTTTCCTTTTATTCGCAGGATTGACCAATTTCTGATCAGCCTTATATCTTGTCCATTTCTCTGCAAGAGGTCCTTGCGGAATTTTGGAATTAAGAGTCACCATATCTTATTATTTCTTTTTTGTTCTTTACTAAATTTATCTGACAAACATCACATAGAACGGAACAACCGCAAATCCTACCGGAATAAGTATTGCATATATCACGGCAAACATCTCTATCGCACCGTTGTATTTCCTGTGATTCAAACCGAAAGTCTGGAAAATGGAATTGACCGCATGGAACAGATGTATTCCCAATACAATCAAAGCCAATATGTATATCAACGAATAAGTTCTGTCCTTGAACAGATTGTTGCACATGGTGTAAAAATCAGGTTCATAATCCTTGAAATCCTTTCCTACAAAAGCCTCAAGACTCTTTCTGTCAAGATTAACCAACTCCTGTCCGTCTCTCGACAATTTTTCAGCAGGCTGTCCCGTCTGCATCAACTGGAAAAACGAAAGGTATTCCATCTGCAGTCCCATCATCTTTTCACTCAATTCTTCCTGGCCTATCTTGCCCTCGTCAAAGGATTTCTGCAAATCCATGGCCCTGTCCTGAATGTGCATCTGAAGTTTCTCGGTCTTGACCGTATAAACGCCCTCGACCAAATCGTATTTTACAAAGTAAAAATTGATAAAGTGAAGTACCAGAAAACAGAATACCAAGCCTCCCGTCCAAATCATGTATTTCGAACCGAAATGTGTCTTGGTTCTTGAAGGCACCTGATAGCGAACAGGTCTGGCCATGTAATTCTCTATCGTAAGCAACACACCTACAACAATGTGAAGCAAACAACAGGCCAAAAGCACCAGTTCGAAAATCTTCACTATCCAGTTCGTACCCATGAAATGGCATACATTTCTGTACCATTCACCCCCGTCATCCCTTATTATACAGAGGTTCAAACCCATGTGCATCGGCAGAAAGACCAACAGGAACGCCCCGACTGCCGCAATGGTAATCTTTTTTGTAACAGACGCTAACTTTACTAATCTCATCTCTTTTTCTTACTTTACGTTATGACTAATCAGTTCTATATTTTTTTCAAATACAATATGAATAAGTCTGCAAAGTTATGAAAAAAAACAACATCATGAAACCTAATCGGAAAATCTCTCCCAAAAACAAAACAAACGACTGAAAAACACGCTTTACCGGAATCAAATTCCACAAAAATGATTTCAGAAAAGAAAAAATTAGAATCAAATTACAATTTTTCCGAATCAAATTACAGTTCAGTCACAACTGAAAACGCTCATCAGACAATTCGAACAGTCAAATTCCAAACGGTATCTGTAACTGTTGTCCAAAAGGAAGAGTTCTCCGGAATACTCTTTGCTCACCCTGTCTTTTTTAAGACACTGTCCAAGGTTGTACCTTATGCAGTTGCGTGAACGCATCAGTTCCTTTTCTCCATTTTTCATTTCCTTTTCCAAAGCATATTCCCTGACCTTCACGCCCTTGTCGGAATAGAATTTTTCGGACAGCATGTTGCTCACGTTGGCTCTGTAATCCACACTTGAATCCACATACGGGACATCAAAATCCACCTTCGGTTGTTTCTCCACACGATAATCCGCCTTAATCTTGTCGTACAGAAGTTCCAAAGCCCTGCGTCGCAAAGCGTTCAAACCAGAGATTGTAAAAAAGTATCTGCGGTCATCTGTATAGGAAAAATTCCTCAGGGCAAAAATGGTATCCCCCGTCTTGCCGAGCTGCTCCCCGAGTTTCTTCTCATAATCCTCCACATTCCTTGCCAAAGACAGTCCGTCTCCCGTTTCAACCTCAACTTCATTGCCCCGCATATCCCTTACACGCAGTTTCCCTTTGCCGAGAAACATATCCACCTCAAGTTTTCTTGCACCCGCACCCTTTGCCAATGCTTTTTCAAAATCCGTGTCCCTGTTTCTGTACAATGCCGTCCCCACGGGTATTCTCACCGCCTTGTTCAACTCTATCACATTGCCATTTACACCGTTTACCATCAAGCCTTCCAATTCTCCCTTGCCGTTCAGAAACACCAGACCGTCTCCGCAGGCGAATCTTTCCCTTGTCTTCAGTTTCAGTGTCCTGCCCTCCGACTCCAAAACTTCTCCCACATGCTTTCCCATGCTTTTTGTGGAAAATATGTTGCCTGTTCTTTCCTTTCGTCCGCCAAGATAAAATGTTGTAAATCCACGGTTGAAACTCCTTTCCACATCGGGCTCGAACCTTATGTCCGTCCTGCCGCATGAAGCCCGTTCATACCCCCGGTGTGAGGCTATGTATTCATTCAGCAACCTGTTGTAATGGGCCGTAACGTTCCTGACATAATTCTCATCCTTGAGTCTTCCCTCTATCTTGAAACTGCTTACGCCCGCTTCTATCATACCACCCAGATAAACCGAAGCGTCAAGGTCTCTGGTCGAAAGAAGATATCTGTCCTTCTGCAATACCCTGCCTTCAGAGTTCACAAGGGTATAGGACGTTCTGCACGACTGGGCACATTCTCCCCTGTTGCCGCTGCGGTTTGTTCGATATAGCGAAAGATAACACTCACCGCTTATGCCGCAACAAAGCGCTCCGTGGACAAAACACTCTATTTCCACCTGAGGACAATAATCGTGTATCCGCCTTATCTGTTCCAATGACAGTTCCCTTGCAAGTACCACGCGTTTTATTCCGCTTTGATACAGAAACCGCACCTTTTCTTTTGTGAACGAGTTCATCTGCGTAGAGGCATGCAGCAACACGGAACTGTCATTCAGTTTCAAATAAGCCATATCCTGAATTATCACCGCATCCACGCCTATGGAGGAAAGTTCTTCAAGACAAGTCCTTGCCTGTTGCAGTTCATCGTCGAACAGTATGGTGTTCATCGTAACGTAAACCTTAACGCCGAAAGGATGAGCGTAATCCACCACCTGCCTTATGTCGTTCAAGGAATTGCATGCAGCCGCTCTGGCTCCGAAAGCCTTGTATCCGATATACACTGCGTCGGCTCCGCAATCTATTGCCGCGATTGCAGTCTGTCTGTTTCTGGCCGGTGAGAGCAATTCCAGTTTGGTCATCTCTGCATTCAGGCAAAACTTATTATAATCAGTATCTGAGCGGTAAGAACCCTTAGAAACATGGTCAGAGGATAGACCGTGGCATAGGCGACCGAAGGCGCATCGGTAGGCGACTGGCTATTGGCAAAAGCCAATGCAGGAGGGTCGGTGGTGCTTCCTGCAATCAGTCCGCATAAGGAATAATAGTCCATTTTGTATTTCTTTCTTGCGAATATCCCTACCGCAAGCAAAGGCACTATTGTTATTATCAAACCGTATATGACCCACATGTATCCTCCGTTCAGCAAGGTGGAAACAAATTCCTTGCCAGCTCCCAGTCCCACGGCCGCCAAAAAAAGCGATATTCCTATCTCCCTTATCATCATATTGGCGGAAGTGGTGGTAAAAGTCACGATTTTGTAATACGGACCAAAACGTCCCATCAATATGGCGACTATCAAAGGTCCTCCTGCCAAACCCAGTTTTACTTCCTGAGGAAGTCCAGGAAACGCTATGGGAACCGAACCGACCAAAACACCGAGAAAGATTCCCAGAAATATTGGTATGAGATTCGGAGTGTCCAGTCTCTTCATGGAATTGCCCAAAAGAGTAGCCACCTTTCTTATTTTGTCTTCAGAGCCTACAAGAGTCACCCTGTCCCCCATTTGAAGCTGCAAATCCCTCGTTGCAACCAGTTCTATACCGTTTCGGTTTATCCTCGTTATGTTCACCCCGTACAAGGCCCTTATGTTCAATGAGCCTATCCTTACACCATTCAACTCCGGCTTTGTAACGACTATCCTCCTCGATACCAAATCATGATTAGGCGTCTCCCACTCCTCGTCTTTCGTATCGCACTTCTTGCCCAAAAGCATCACAACCGCATCCTCATTGTCCTTGGTCGTTATCACCCTCAACACATCCCCTATCTGCAAAACTGTGTCATCATCCGCAACTCCAACCGTTCCGTCTATTCTCCTTATCCTCGAAACTATCAAGGCACTCTTGAAATTCTTTACTATATCGGACAATTTACGACCTATCACACATTGATTCTGTACCAATATGTGCAATTTTATCGTCTCCACATGCTTTTGAACCGTCATCTGACTTGTCTGCTCCTTATCCACGTCTATCCTGCATATCTTTTTAATCAGATAGGGAACAAGTATGATTCCTATTACACCCAACGGATATGCCACAGCATATCCCAAGGCTATATCGGATTCGTTCATACCCGTAATATCGTTATAGGTCTGTTGGGCGGCACCAAGTCCAGGAGTATTCGTGACGGCTCCCGAAAGAACCCCGACCATGGTCGTAAGATCAGTTCTTGTAACAAGATGTATGACATAAGTTGTCAAAGCACCGAGAAGAACAACACTTACAGCCAGCATATTCAGCCTAAGACCACCGCTTTTGAGAGAAGAAAAAAATCCAGGGCCTACCTGCAATCCTATGGAATAAACAAACAGTATCAGACCGAACTCCTTTACGAAATTCAGAATACCGGCTTCAACCCCGAAACCGAAATGACTGAGAAATATTCCAACAAACAATATCCACGTAATGCCAAGGGAAATGTTGAATATCTTTATTTTGCCAAGCTGTATGCCCAAGGCAATGGTAACGGCCAGAAGCATTATGGAATGCGCTGCCGATTCCGAAAACACCAATTCCTTCAACCAATCCATTATTTCAACAGTCGCTTGTACATCTGTATCGTATTGTCCAAACCGTAATACAAGGCGTCGCTTATGAGTGCATGTCCTATTGAGACCTCCAGCAAGGACGGTATGTTCTCATAAAAATAATGCAGGTTGTCAAGATTAAGATCGTGACCCGCATTCAGACCCAGACCCAACTGAGCGGCTCTTTGGGCGGCAACGACAAACTTCTCTATCGCCTTACCCCTGTCGGAACGGTATTCGCGCGCGTAGCTCTCAGTGTAAAGCTCCACCCTGTCCGTTCCACACCGCTTTGCACCATCTATCATTGCCACATCCGCCTCCACAAAAACCGAAACCCTGCATACCTGTTTCAATCTTGCCACTATTTCCGTCAGTTCCCTTTCAAACCTTACCGTATCCCAACCGGCATTTGATGTAAGGACATCGGGAGCATCGGGAACAAGAGTAACCTGTGCAGGCCTTACCTTTTCGACAAGCCGCATGAAATCCTCCGAAGGATATCCCTCTATATTGAACTCGGTGGTCAACACCTCCTTCAAGGCAAACACGTCATCGTAACGTATATGTCTCTGGTCCGGACGAGGATGTACCGTTATGCCCTGCGCTCCAAACCTCTCGCAGTCCCTTGCCACCTGAATCACATCGGGAACATTACCTCCCCTGGCATTTCTCAACGTGGCGACCTTGTTTATGTTTACACTCAACCTTGTCATCCCTGTATTTTTATAATGCAAAGGTACAACAAATTCCTTTATACCCGTATCAATATTTCCATTACGCCTGTTCGGAAAAAGAAACGGATTTGTGGAATAAGATTCCAGAAAAATCTTTTCTGAAGACAAAAAATTCTTTTCTGAATCCATTTTTTTAGAATTTGATTTCATTTTGCCAAAACAAAGTTTCGGATATTTGATAATTTTGCAATCGATTTTCATTCAAAAAGACAAAAGACATGATCAGTTTTACAACAGCATTACTCCTATTGATAGGAGGTTATTTCACCTACGGATTGTTTGTGGAGAAAGTCTTCGGTGCGGACAAAAACAGAAAGACTCCGGCCATAACCAATGCGGACGGCGTGGATTTCGTTCCCATGTCATGGTGGAAGATTTTTTTAATCCAATTCCTTAACATTGCGGGATTGGGTCCTATATTCGGTGCTATATTGGGAGCCATGTACGGCCCGAGTGCCTTTTTGTGGATAGTGATAGGCTCAATCTTTGCAGGGGCTGTTCATGATTACGTATCGGGAATGCTTTCCGTACGTCAGAACGGAGCGTCCCTTCCCGAAATTGTGGGCTCACAGCTTGGCACAACGGTAAAACAGATACTCAGAGCCTTTTCAGTTATCCTTCTGATACTGGTTGGAGCGGTATTCATTTCAGGACCTGCCGGGCTGCTTAACGGACTTGTGCCAGACATTTCCATCATTTGGTGGAGCGTGATAGTATTCGCATATTACATAATCGCGACTCTGTTGCCAATAGACAAGGTGATAGGAAAACTCTATCCTGTTTTCGGCATCGCACTGTTGTTCATGGCTGTCGGAATACTTGTTGCGCTTTTTGCCAACAATGCTCCCATACCTGAAGTATTTGAAGGCCTTGAAAACAAACACCCCAACAAACTGCCCATATTTCCGATGATGTTTGTTTCCATTGCCTGCGGTGCCATTTCAGGCTTTCACGCAACACAGTCGCCTCTTATGGCCCGTTGCATGACAAATGAAAGACTCGGCAGAAGGATATTTTACGGAGCCATGATTTCGGAAGGCATAGTTGCATTGATATGGGCTGCGGCCGCAAGCAGTTTTTTCGGCTCGGTGGAGGGTTTGCAGGAATTCATCGCCAACGTTCCAAAAGGTGCGAATCAGGCAGCGGAAGTGGTAAACAAGATTTCAAACTCATGGCTTGGAGTATTCGGAGGAATACTTGCAATGTTGGGAGTTATTGCAGCGCCGATAACCTCGGGCGACACTGCATTGCGTTCGGCCCGACTGATAATTGCCGACTTTATGAAATACCCTCAGAAACCCATAAAGAACCGTCTTGTTATTTCAATACCACTTTTCATTGCGACATTTGTGCTTTTGCAAATGGATTTCGATGTTTTGTGGCGTTATTTTGCATGGAGCAATCAAACACTGTCGGTCTTTACTCTATGGGCATGCACATTATGGCTGTTCAGAAACAATCGCAAACATTATTTCATTTGCATGATTCCTGCCATGTTCATGACTACCGTATCCGTTTCCTATATTCTGTATGCTCCCGAAGGATTAGGACTGAACCATACGGTTTCGGTATTTGCAGGAATTGCCGTAAGCCTGTTGTTTGCAATAATGTTTTTCAGGTATGTGGCAAAGACGAGGCATGAAATCGGACATTAAAAAGACACGATACAAAAAAAGAGGCCTTGAAGCCTCTTTTTTTGTGCACAACCCACATGAAACTATTTCGTTGTGGGAAGAATCTGCCTTGCGGCCGTTTTAGGATTGTTTATAGTGTCGCAACCGTTCACACAACCGCCCGGACATGACATCACCTCAATAAAATTACCGGGACACTGTCCTGTTTTGGCATATTGTTTCAACTGTCTTATGGTTTGCTTGTTTATTCCATCTATCACAACTTCACGAACAGCGCTCGGATCCGAAACAGTAGCCTTTACCGATTCGGTTACACCGCTGACCATAGCGAATCCCCTGCCGTGTCCCAAAATACCTGAATCAAGAGCAGTAGCCTCGAATTCCTCCAAATTGAAATCGGAGGCCTTGAACAAGGCTTCCAACTCCTCGTAGCTTATTACGTAATCCACCTCGTCGTACAAGAAGCTTTCACTTCTTTTTCCAACACAAGGGGCAACCATTACGGTCAACGCATCAGGGTATTTCTCCTTGACGTATTTTGCAGTGTATACCATCGGAGAGTATGTTGTGGAAACATACTGCTGCATTTCCGGCATATGTTTGCGGACAAGATTCATCCAGCTTGGACAGCATGAAGTCGTCATAAATGGCGCGCCTTCCTCCATACGTTCCAAAAACTCCTTACTTTCCTCCCTCGTCGTCACATTGGCTCCCAAAGCCACCTCTACAACATCATAAAAACCAAGTTTTTTTATAGCAGTAAGAATCTTTCCGTATTCGACCTTGAACTGTCCTCCCAAAGAAGGAGCAACCATTGCCACTACCTTCTTTCCGTTTCTTATATCTCTGAAAATATCGACCAAGAATGTTTTCTCAAATATCGCACCAAAAGGACAAGCCACCATACATTTGCCACAATATATGCACTTGTCAGGGTCTATATGTTCTATGCCGTTTTCATCTTTTGATATTGCGCCTACCGGACAGCTTTCCTCGCAAGGCACCGGCTGATAAATTATGGCATGGAAAGGACATGCTTCCATACACATTCCACAGTTGACACATTTTGAAGGGTCTATATGAGCCTGTTTTTCCCCCACCTGTATTGCACCTTTCTTACAAGCGTAAGTACAAGGACGGGCAACGCATGCCCTGCACAGATTGGTTACAATATAATTATTCTTCACGCAAGAAGAACAAGCCTCGTCAACAACTGTCATCATTACGGAAGTCTTGTCCTTTCTTTCCTCCGCAAGACGGGCATAGTGAGACAAAGGGTCCAACTCATCCGTTTCATCATAAACATTAAACCCAAGCAAAGCCATTGTTTTGTATTTCAACACGGCTCTTTCCTTGTGAATACAGCATCTGGTGTTAATCCTTCCCTTAGGTCTCATTTCCAATGGAAGCCTGTCTATTTTCTCATCTATTTGATTTGTAACAACAAGCCTTGCCAATCGCATTAATATCTCTCTACGAATCTCAACTGCATTATTGATTGCCATTATACTAAAATATTTATGGTTTATTTTTTACTTTCTCTCCATATTCAGTTGTCTGTATATCTCGTCAAGCAGCTTATCCTCCGTACATTCCTGGATAAGAACATCACCGACCTTGGCATAAGGAGGTCTTGCCACTCCTTCCATATCATGACATCCCAGACAAGCCGAGCCTATAATCTCAACTTTATCCCTTATTTCTTCCGGCAAATTCTTTTTCAACTTTGCCAATTCTTCTCCTCCTGTAATATAACAGTAGGTTCCTACACAAATTCTAACGTTTAACATATCTTTTATTTTTGTTCCTTCCTCTTATATTTTCAATCTTTATATGAATTGCAATCTAACATCTTTCATAAACTTCTCTTCAAGAAGTGCAGCTATGTTTTTAACAACATTTCTCCGTATTTCCAACTCTACAGGAAGTGTAGGATCTTGGTGTGCCACATTTATTTTGGTTCCTACCACTAAATCTATTATATCAGCATCCAATATCATTCTGAACATATCCCACGCGGGACCTTGACCATTCAAATCCTTGGGCATTCCAGCCTTAAGTATTTCTCCCAAAGCTCCAAGCGTAATTATTCCCTCGGTCATAAGATCTATTCCTTCCATTGTGGACTTAGGAGGCAAACCTGCAACAACATCATCAATATCAACGGTTATTTCCCTATTCAACTCACGCGAAAGTATTTGGGACGTTGTTCCTCCACAAACTATCTTCTTACCCCTATACGAAGAAACTATTTCAGCAAGATATTTATCCTTGCTTTCTGAAAAAGGAGGTCCAGTACATATCAACAGTCTTCTAGGTTCCCTGACATACATTATAACACATGAAGTATCATCCTTAGGTTTCAATATGTCATTAAGCTCAGCCTGTTTGACTATTCTTTTCGACAATTCCCTCGCTGATATGTAAGGATTTTTCTCTATAATGTCTTCTATGAACTGATATATGTTTTCCTCCCATCCGAACGGCATATCCATGTTACCTATTCCGGACTGGGAAACCCCATCGGAATAAAAAACAAGTCTGTCTTCTTTTTTAAGTGTTACATCCGAGAGCTTGATGCGTCTTTCATCCAATCCGTTTGTCAATCCTTCCTTTCTGATGATTGTATCAGATGTAGGGAATTGGTGAATCTTACCATTTCTGACCAAAAGCAAAGGAGGATTGTCAAATTCCACTATTTTAGCTTCTCCGTTATTATCTACATCAACTATCGTAAAAGTAGAATAACTGATATTTCTAACACTGTCTACGGGAAGTGTCTTCATAATGGTTTTAACCGTTCGTATTATAGGTTCATGTCTTACCCTGAAATTCATCGCCATGGATGCTGTCATAGTAGAAAGGACATTCGCTTTCACTCCACTTCCCAATCCATCCGACAAAACTGCTATATTTCTGTTCTCACCTACACACTTTTTCAACAGGACGCAATCTCCACAAACCATATTGCCATATTTATTGTTTTGATAGCTGCCTACTTCCACAAAAAGCTTATCCTTGTTAAGCATATCCTCACAAATTATAGCTCAAATGTTTTTTGCTCCTTATCTTTTTTTTCTCCCTCTTGATGCGATTCAACTATGGAATTGAGCATTGCTTCTGTATACGAGGCATTTTCCCCAAGTAAAAAAGCTATTTGTTGAACAACCTTCATATTTTCCATTATTACATCCTGAGTTCGCTTAAGCACCAAATCCTTTCTGACCTCCGGTGCATGCAGATTCTGAATTATTCCACATACCAACGAATAATCCTGCACAGAAAACACCGAAAGACTGTAATAATTATTGCCATCCCTTATGTCTTGTTCAACAACATCAACACCGGTACTCAACACAGAAGAAAAGAACTTGTGAAATGGAACAATCTTTGTTATGTCAGCACCATACAATCCCGGATTTGCATCAAATATTGTCTTGACCTCTTCCCCCAAAATAGTAGCAAATTTCTCGTTTGCATCAACTATTTTCATCTTTTCGTTAACAATAACCACACCCTGAGGCATTTTCTTCAACAAGATATTAGTTTTATCCTGAGCAATCCTTCTCATATAAGACACACACATGTCATTTTCGGCTCTACCATCCAATAAAGCCTTTGCAAAAGCCCTGCAGTTATCATATCCGCATCCTCCGCAATTGAGTTCATCAGCTTCGCTTTTCTTGTTGACACGTTTCAAAGCCTCCTGAATTTCCTGCTGTGTATAATCCTTAGGGTTTACTTGTTCAATATAATTATAACTTACCCCTATGTCAAGTCCTTCCAAAACTTCCTGATAATTATTTCTTTCAGTATCGGTTTCGGTTCCTCTCAATACCTCAACTCTTTTAGCAGCAGACGAATGATGAACGTTGGAACAAGGCCCCTTTATACAACCTCCGTCACATGTCATAAGCTCCAAAAACGTCTTACAACCACTTCCCAACTTATCATAATCCTCCAAAATTTCCTGTATGTTCTTTACTCCGGAAAAAGTCATATATCGGACCCCTACATCCCCCATATTATGATTTATTCGTGCCTCTGTGGTAGATATGGTATTTATCATATTGGTCAACATCCCTCCATCTATTGGATAAAGATTACCTTTGCCTGCCTTAAAAGGGAAAAATTTATCTTCCTCAGTAGGTTGCATAAACTCAAAATATATTCCCATATCATCAAACAATTCCTTTATCTCCTGAAATGTCAACACATAATCTATTATTCCTCCAAAATGGACCAATTCCGATTTCTTGGCCGCACAAGGTCCAACAAAAGCAACCTTGGCATCAGGACAAATCTCTTTCAAAAAAGCTGCATGAGCAACCATAGGCGAATAAACAGGCGCTATAGATGAAGAACATTGCGGATAATATTTTCTTATCAACTGAACCGCCGACGGACAACATGATGAGATATAAACTCCATCGCCTTGCTTATCAAGCCATTTTTTGGTATCTGCCGCAACTTTCTCCGCTCCTATCGCAGTCTGAGACACCTTCCAAAAACCAACCTCCCTGAAAGCAGCCAACACGTTTTCTATTTTTTCGTCAGCATACTCACTCAAATAACTAGGTGCCAATGAGACTATTATTTTCTCTTTCCTTATAAGAGCCTGCCTGATAAAGTCAACATCATTCCGTACTTTCTTGGCATTAGCAGGACATATCAAGGTACATGTACCACAATAAATACACAAATCCGGGACTATGGAAGCCGAAGCAGACTCTATCTTTATGGCTTTTACAGGACATGCCTTAATACATTTATAACAATCCTGACAATTATTTTCTTCAGTATAAATAGGAGCGGTCTTCTGCATAATTCAACCTGAATTAAAATCCGAACTTGAGGTTCAATATCTCCATCAGTTTAGTCTTATTGACCTCCGTAAACATTTCACCGTCTATTATTACAACTGGGCCTTTACTACATTGTTGAGAACAAAGCTGACCCTTGAACGTAATCTTGGACTTCAAATTGTTTACCTTCAAATACTCTTGTATAAATTCCAAATTCTTATTGTTTCCTCTCGCAAAACAAGAACTACCCAAACAAATGATTATTTCCTTCTTCTCTTCCATTTTTACATTTTTATTTTGTTGTTATCTATAAATTTCAATCTGCAA
Organism: uncultured Bacteroidales bacterium; assembly: GCA_944320415.1. GTDB lineage: Bacteria > Bacteroidota > Bacteroidia > Bacteroidales > P3 > Onthomorpha. The sequence goes on along the minus strand of CALUHJ010000005.1, from coordinate 25,357 downwards.
TCAACCTTTTGTATCTTACTCTCTTAGGTGTATCATCTCCTAAACGTTTTTTCCTGTTCTCTTCGTATTCGGAATAAGAGCCCTCAAAGAAATAAACCTGGGAATTACCCTCAAATGCAAGTATATGCGTAGCCACACGATCCAAAAACCACCTGTCATGAGATATTATCACCGCACAACCCGCAAAATCCTCCAAGCCCTCTTCCAACGCTCTCAACGTATTAACGTCTATGTCGTTTGTCGGCTCGTCCAGCAACAATACATTCGCTTCACTCTTCAACGTCATAGCCAAATGCATCCTGTTCCTTTCTCCACCGGACAAAACACCAGCCTTTTTATTCTGGTCCGTTCCCGAGAAATTAAATCTTGACACGTATGCCCTAGAATTAATCAGTCTTCCTCCTAAAGTTATCTGTTCATTACCCGAAGATATTATTTCCCATACGGTTTTATCAGGACTTATTTCCCTATGCTGCTGGTCCACATAACCTATCTTCACCGTCGGCCCTATTTCAAAAGAACCGCTGTCTGCCTGTTCCAATCCCATCATAAGCCTGAACAAAGTAGTCTTTCCAGCTCCGTTAGCTCCTATTACTCCAACTATTCCGGCAGGCGGCAGGGAAAAATTCAAATGCTCAAACAACAATTTGTCTCCATAGGACTTGGATATATCCTTGGCCTCTATCACCACATCTCCCAAGCGGGGACCGTTTGGTATGAATATCTCCAATTTTTCTTCCTTCTCCCTGACATCCTCATTCATCATCTGTTCGTAAGCGCTCAAACGAGCCTTACCTTTTGCATGTCTTGCCTTAGGTGTCATTCTTACCCATTCCAACTCACGCTGCAATGTCTTCCTTCTTTTACTCTCTTGCTTTTCCTCCATGGCCAAGCGTTTGGTTTTCTGCTCCAACCATGAAGAATAATTGCCTTCCCAAGGTATTCCCTCCCCTCTGTCCAACTCCAATATCCAGCCTGCAACATTGTCAAGAAAATATCTGTCGTGAGTGACCGCTATTACAGTACCCTTGTATTGCTGCAAATGCTGTTCCAACCAGTCTATGCTCTCCGCATCCAAATGATTGGTAGGCTCATCCAACAACAAGATATCCGGTTCTTGCAACAATATCCTGCACAATGCAACACGCCTTCTTTCACCTCCGGAAAGATTCTTGACCAATGCATCATCACTCGGACAACGCAAGGCATCCATCGCACGTTCAATCTTGTTGTCAAGATTCCATGCATCATGCTGTTCTATAAGTTCGGTCAACTCTCCCTGTCTTTCTATCAAGGCCGACATCTGTTCGTCACTCATGGGTTCACAAAACTTCATGTTCACCTGCTCATATTCGGCAAGCAAATCAGCAGTCTCCTTTACCCCTTCAAGCACCACTTCCCTGACAGTCTTGTTTTCATCCAAAACAGGTTCCTGTTCCAAATAACCGACAGTATAACCGCCCGAAAAGTGAACCTGTCCCAAATAAGACTTGTCCAAACCCGCTATTATTTTCAAAAGGGTGGACTTACCAGAACCGTTAAGTCCTATAATACCTATCTTCGCTCCATAATAAAAGGACAGATAAATATCCTTCAATATCTGCCTGTTTGGTGGAATAATCTTACCAACTCCAACCATTGAAAAAATCACTTTCTTTTCTTCGTTTACCGCCATACAAAAGCAAAATATTTAATTCACATTATCCGACAGCAACCTTATATCCTTAGTATTCAACTGTAAGGTTGTCTGTCCCTTGTATACATTTTCGTCTATCTGGTAACACATGTCGAACATCTCACCTCCGACCAGTTTGTCGCAATAATCCGCAAATCCGAATCCTATGCAGGGATAAGGAAACGAAGGCACCTCTCTCGAAACGGCCGAAAACTTAAGATGATTGGTTCCAACCATACGCGCATGTCCGGTATCTATCAAATGCCTGCTGCAAAAAACGGGAACATTGTTCTCTGGACCGAATGGAGCGAACTGTTTCAGAATCCTGAACAACTTGGGATTTATGTCTCTCAAATTTATCTCCATGTCTATCTCTATCTCAGGCTTCAACTGTTCTGCAGTAATCTGTTCCGACACTTTTTCCTCGAACAAATCCATGAAAGCATTCAGATTCTCGGGCCTAAGACTCAATCCGGCGGCAAACTTATGCCCACCGAAATGAGTAAGCAGATGAGAACACGACTCTATTACGGCATAAATATCAAAATCCTTGACACTTCTGGCCGAGCCCGTTATCAAATCATTGCTCTTTGTAAACACTATCGTGGGTCTGTAGTACTTTTCTATAAGCCTTGAGGCAACTATGCCTATGACTCCCTTGTGCCAATTAGGGTTGTAAACCACCGTAGCTTTCTTGTTCCGCTGGTTTACATCTGAATCAAGCATGCGTTTAGCCTCCTCCGTAGCCGTTTTATCCAGATTTTTTCTTTCTTCATTGTTCTGGTCTATGCCTCTGGCCACGTCCGTTACCTCCTCTACCGTCTTGGCCTTCAACAAATCTACCGACGCCCTGCCGCTTTCCATCCTTCCTGCCGCATTTATCCTCGGACCTATCAGAAAAACCAAATCCGAAATAGTCAACTCCCTGTTGAAATACATTTTGGAAGAATTGTCCGACTCATGTTTTATCTTGCTGTAAGACAATATTGCCTCCAATCCCGCACGAGGCTGCCTGTTTATCAGTTTCAGACCGTAATAAGCCAACACTCTGTTTTCTCCGGTCAACGGAACCACATCCGCTGCTATGCTTATGGCAACCAAATCCAAATAAGGCAACAATTCGTCAAACTCAAGATTTCTTTCAATCTGCAAAGCCTGTATAAGCTTGAATCCTATGCCGCATCCGCTCAGTTCCTTGTAAGGATAAACCGAATCCAATCGTTTTGGGTCCAAAACCGCCCAGGCATCCGGCAAAGTATCGGACGGCAAATGATGGTCGCAAACAATAAAGTCGACACCCCTCTCCTTTGCATAGGATATCTCCTTGTGAGCCTTGATACCGCAATCCAGACATATCACAAGTTTGAAATCATTGTCAACCGCATAATCAACGCCTTTTTCGGACACTCCGTAACCCTCGGAATAACGGTCCGGAATATAATAGTCCACCTCGGTGTAGAACTTTTCCAAATACGAATAAACCAAAGCCACGGCAGAAGTTCCGTCAACATCATAGTCCCCGTAAACCAATATTTTCTCCCCGGCCTTTATTGCAAGCAATATCCTTTCGACCGCCTTGTCCATGTCGTTGAGAAGAAAAGGATCGTGCAAATGCTCGTATTTGGGGCGGAAAAACATTTCGGCCTCCTCGTAAGTCGTTATCCCTCTCTGAACCAGCAAATCGGCGATTATCTCATATGTACGCAAATCATCAGCCTTTGCACCGTCTTTATTGACGCACAACAAGGCAGCAAGCTTGCCAACAACCTCTCTTTCACCTCTTTGCTTATAGGACCAACGCTTTTCCATACAACAAATTTAGTCGGTAAAATTACAACAAATTCCCGAATCAGCAAAAAATGGTTTTGCAATTCATTTAAAGTAAAAAAGCAAACAAGTATATGAATAACTTAAGTTATATAATTCACAACTATTTGAATATCATGAGAATCACGGCATCTTATCATTCATAATGTATTTTTATTGTCCAAGTAAACATTTACTTATCTTTTTGAGCCTCAATAAATATCCCTATTTCTCCTAACCCACCTATTTCTTTAGACAAAACAAACATATTATCTGGACTTGCATACTTTTTAAAATGGTCTTGTATTTTGACGATATCCAGTTCTTCAATATTTTTATTAGTATTTAAACCAACAGACTCGATATGGCAAATTTTCCATCCTAACAATGAATGTTGCCCTAAAGCTTTTGAATATTTTGCCTTTGTCTTTATATCATTAGTTTGCATAAATACCATTGGTATCTTGTTACATCTCAACATTTCTTTCAATTGAGACAATGTAAATATCTCTCCTTTAATAACACAATCAAAAACCCAAATGGCAAATGTATTATCTGAAATGATAATTTCACGTCCAGATGGATGAAGAAATGATTGTCCTTTTCTACTTGTATTTTTCCTCACAATCAACGGCATATCTTTATTATTAACCCATTGTTCAATTAATTTAATCCAAGCATTTTTCACCTCTTTATCAACATTAATCAATGGATTATTTTCATAGCTATGCCACAATTCCCCTAATTCTTTTATTTTATCCCTTATTTTATTCCCCACCATGTCGATATACATATTCTGCACCAACAATTGTACATTTATTTCATTTGGAACAATGATTTGAAAAGGACGAATACGTTTCGGAATATGTTTATAATGATACAACCTCCTCTCCCTATAACTTTTTGTCTTAACTACATTAGGAAATGTATTATAAAATTCTGCCTTGGTCAATTTAAACGTTCCCTCTGGCGTATGCACTACAAAAGAATCATTTTCTTCCAATGGCTCAATAACATCTGCATTAAAACATAGTCTGCAAAAAAAAATATTCAACTATTTTCATAACATTAAATATATCAATACCACACTAGCCTCTATTAAAAAATGCAAAACATATCAATATGGCTAATTATGACATAAAATACAAAGACCCATCGATTGATGGGTCTTTTTTTTCAACTCGCACCGTACTGCGGTACCTTATACAAAAAAGAGCAGTCTAAATCAGGTTGCTAATGCACACCTGCCAGCCTAAAGACCCTCTGCTGCTTGACCAGCACCCCGGTGTGGAGATTTCACGCCAGATGGTTCTCATCCCGCGACTGGTTGTCTCGGCAGCTATACGGCATGGACTCATTCGTATTAAGTCAAACTTCAATACAACAACTTAGAACAAAAGCAACCAACGAACATACGTTCCATTGCGATGCACAACCTCTATATACGCCTTCTTTGCCGGTATCCCTCTTGCAAACTAAACATCTGCAAGAGTTCATTCACAACATAAGCTTTCCAATTAGCAGGTTAAGTCCCCCAAAGACATCCACCGTAGCAGATGCCAGTAAGACCTTACGTTCATAAGTCAATACCCCTCCCAACGGAGGTTACGCCATAACCGCCCTATGCAATAGGCTAGGTATCCCTCGAAGTGTCGTTTCCAGTCCTAGGCTCAACACTGAAAAAGTATCATTCAAGCATTCTAAAATCCCGTCTGTCATAACAATCTTTTCAATCCATAGGACACACTAACGGTCCAAAAAAGCTGAAAATCTATCGTCTTACAGCATGAATTCTATATGTACTACTATCAAATCACTTAATCAAAAAGAGCTGTAACCTTCAGTATCCTATCTTCTTTGTTCTTAACATGACTACTCGGTCGGCGACTGCATGGGTAATCCGAGTATCGATGCGAGCGTTTGTCTTAACATTTCCTGTTGATTAATCTTCATAAGCAGGTTAAAGTAACCGCCTATTTCGGTTATATTCATCGGAGCAGGAATTCGAGAAGGTTTGATATCACTTTCTGTTGCAATCCTGCGATAAATCATTCTTTTAATTTCAGCCATTTCTTCCGAAGTTTCTTGTTCAAGGAACTTGGAGGCTAATTCGGATAAATAATTATCGGTTGCCATAAATTAGAGTATTATCATAATTAAAATTTATTTTGCAGATTTATCTGTCTTCCCTACTTCAGGTTTATCTGTCTTCCCTACTTCAGGTTTATCTGTTTTTCCTACTTCATCATTACTACTATTACTTTTATCTATTTCAGGTTTTAATTTTAGCAGATCTACCACCTTCCCCATCATTGCATTATTGTTGTCAAGAATTTTGTCTCTGCCAGATGCCGCACTCTTGGTACCTTCGTTAAGAATCTCCTTCAGTTGTTGCAATCCCGAGGCGAAATCGGTAAACTGTGGAGTCTGTTTGCCAGCCAGAGCACTAATCAGGTCAGTCACTGTACTAGGCTGTGGAGCAGCTGCACTTTGAACATCCAAGGCAGTTATTCCGCCAGGAGCCTTTCCGTCCAAATAATCGGTGTTGTTAAGGTATTCCTTACCAATATCCATCTTGTCGATTGGAGAATCTTTCCAATTCCAGAAGCGTGTCAAATCTATGACTTCGCTTACATTTGTTTCTCCGAGTACGGCTTCGCCTATCATGCCGTCGGTAGGTAGCGAGATAGTTGTTGATGGCACTCTGAAACATGCCGTGTGATAGCGATATAGAGCATCCTGCACTTCGGCAGCTGTTTTGTTCAGTCTCTTTGCCAGGCTTTGTGGATATGTGAATGGCAGCAAGATGCAGTTACCGTAAAATCCCAATGGCTTTTTTATGTTTACGCAATTCAGCAATGGAATATCGATGGAATATTTTTGTTCTGTTATATCGTTGTCTTGGTCTATATAAGCCTGGTATATATCTTCATATTCTTTAAGGTTAGTAAAATCCATATCGATTGTATATCCTTCCAGCATCATGGCACGCTCATCATCGCTAAGTGAGCCCCATACTACTTGAGAGTAGTGTAATGTATCAGCCACTATGTGGTGCAAGGTCAATTCCATCTCTTGCAATTCAGAGTTCCGCAATACTCTGCAAGACATTTGAACATTTATTCTAAGCGAAGGATTTATGGTTGAAGACGAGGCAACCCCCATAAGGCGTTTAGTCTCACTGTCCCCTTCACCAAACGACAATACTACATTTGAAATACGAGGTGAACCATAAGAGCGCAACACGCTTGGAGACAACGTAACTATAGGAGTTGTGAAAGCTTCGGGCAGCAGTGATTTATAGTGTGCTATATTGATTCTGTCAGTATCGCTTTTTTTATTGTCTTGGGCAAGCCATCCCTCATAATCTCCCAAATTATCAAAAGCTTTTTGTTGTGCTTCTGAAAGCTCTTCTCTCTTTTTTTGATAAAGATTATAGGAGAACGATTCGTAGCTGTGATCCAAGCGTATGTAGTCAATGTCACTTTCAGTTACATACCCTGGAATATTGAAACTAAATGTACACGTACTTCCATTTTTTTTTCTTTCTTCTTTGATTTTTTGCTTCAACTGAAGCGAAGTTTCAATTTTATCATCTTTATCATAGAGATATTTCCTTTCGAAACGATTTAGATTGCCGGAAATGATTCCTTTTCCATTCTTGAGGATCAAAGTTGCATTTATATCATCAAACTCCAAGATGTTGCAGTTGAAACTTAATGTCAGCACCTTGCTGCTGCTACTTTCTTCCTTTTCACGTATCCACGTAGGATATGACGCATATTTCTTTATGAGTTCCAAGCCGTTTTTATATTTGTAAGGCAGATGAGGAAGCAATATATCAGCATATTTCAACAGCTGTTGATAACGTTTATTGAATCTAGTTTGATCGAATTTATTTTGTCCTGAATCGTCGTCATTGCCCAAGGAAAGGAGAAGAGGTTCACTCTTATCCTTGAATGATATAATTTCCAAAGGAACAAACAATACCAATTCTACACCGTCGATGCATGTTTCCATCCGGTAGCGGCGCATTACTTCCCAATATTGAATTGTAAGGGTATGAGAATGGTTGTGGTTGGCAATAATTTTTGTTGCCACCGAATCGCTTTCTTCGCTTGTCGCTGCCCGTACACTGATGCGTTTTGCCTGAGCTACTCTTTCCGAAGCGCTCTTGATGCTATGTTGGAAATTTTGAGCGGCAGAAGATACTTCGTTGTGTGCGTTTGATTGGCTTGCCGCTGATGAAGCGCTTCCGCTCGATTTGGATGTAGAACCTGATAATCCCAACATGGCAGAAAATCCACCAAACACACCTCCTATACCCAAGCCTCCACCGTGACTTGATGTTTTGGTTGAATATTCAGATTGGTAGTCGGCTTTAGAAAGCTGGTTAAGCGCATAATTGTACACCGCCATGGCATCATCGTCCTGTGTGAGTGTATAGCTTTCGCTGGTACTGTCCGAAGCATCCGAATTGTCGGATACGGTATATGTCTGACTTTTCTCTCGTACCACCAGACGTTGCTCTTCGCCAGGAGCCAGTACCAAAGAGTAGAGTAACGACCCCAAAGCAAAGCCATCCGGCACCCATGCTTGATGCATATTCAGAATATAACCGATACCCAACGACGACATCTTTGTTATCTTTTCAGAACTTTCGTATATCCCCTCCTTGAATGCCATAACATCAACCGGCTTAGTCAATTTTGTCCGTGATATGAAATTAGCCGCGTCCTTACCATTGATAATTGATGGTTCAACCAGGCGCTGTAGCATGCAATAATTAAATACACGAGCCGGAGCTGTATCGGTGGAGAGGCGTACAGCCTCGTCATCGTTTTCCATTAATTTTACACTTGGCAATGTTTTCTTTAAGTCTGACGAATATCCTTTGAAGATTTCATCAGTCAATATAAATACGCCTAAATCTGCTTCGAAATCGTTTCGGCTCACAAGATTATTCAGAATTCTGTTCAATGAAACGACAGTATGGTCGTCAATTGTTTGTCTGATTTCTTTTTCGGTGTCGATATAGGCTTGTGTCTGCAGTTCGATTTCTGCCTCAATATCCGGCATCAAAGTTTCCCACTTTTCGATTTCTGCCTTTATCTCCGTCACATAGTTCGGATTGTCCGCCAGACATTTTTTCAGTCGTTCATAAATATCTTTTTTTTCCTTTTCTGCATCAAGAATACCTTTTATATAGTCCAGTTTATTGAAAAGATCAAGACTCTTTTGTTCTTTGACAGAATTTATAATGTCGGATGCAGTTTTTACAAATGTCTGTTTATTGAATCCTTGTGAAACTATAATAGAGACAGTTTCCTGGAGGTTGTATCTGTCAGGCATTATAATGACAAAATTACCTCCACCATCGGTATATCCAAATGGCTTTTTACCAGCTTCACTTTGGTCGTCAGACGAACTCGAGATACCTGATATTTCTACCTTTGCATTAGCGAGCGGATAATTGTTGAGCTCAGGTTCTCCTGTCTTTTTCATGTATATTTGACCTCTGATAATATGAGGAAGCGGGAGCGCGGGAATTACATCATCCAACGAAGCCAGTCCTTCGCGTATGATTTCCCCACTGGTTTTCAGCAATTCATCAATTTGATAATTGGATTGTTCACGGAAAAGAAAATACGGTTCCGGTTCATTTATTTCGATGGTCAATGATAGCTGACGCTCCATGAAAGCGTTATCCACCAATTCTTCCGCATTCCGAATTATAGTTTCGATAGTATTCTGGCTCTCAAGCAAGAAATCGATTTGTGTAAAACAAAGCCGCTGCATGATGGGGTAGGCTTTGCAAGCATCAACTCTTGCCAAGTCGTTCACATTGCGTACACCGATTTGTACCAACAGAAATGCCGTGTCGGGTGTCATACCTTCCACTTTCCACAAATCTGCCTGTTTCACCCAAGAGTTCACCAAATTTACATCTACACCTAATTGAGAAGCCAATTCATTGCGTTTGCTTTGAATTTTGCCTTTTTGCAACAGGCTGGGTATGTCGTATATGTGACACTGTTTCAGTTTACCTTGCATTGTCTGACTGATACCTTTGATTGGTATCAGCGATGAAGATACTTTATTTTGCTGTTTTACAAATGTCACAAGTCTATTTAGGACATCCAAGTCAATCCTCATAGCACCATTAGCCAAAATACGATCAAATTCATCCCATTTATTAACAAATCCTACGCTCCCAACACCCAATTTATCTATGTCAGACAGAAACTCCTTCCAAAGCAGCACATCCCGTTTGGTAAGTCTCTCGTTTACACTTAATTTATTATTCAGAACTTTATCCTTTAATGAAGCATAGCTAAAATCATTAAATCTGTTCAGCTTATCCAATAAAGTTCTTAGTCTATCAATTTTATCCGAATCATTCTTTATAGTTTTTGTACTCATAGCTAAAAAATTATTTAATTAACGCGAATTCAACAAATTATAAATACTTGCATAACTGGTAATTAGCAAAAATTATCACATCTTCATAGTACAAAAAACAAAGAATTACGAACAATAATTGCTATGATTACTAGAGGCAAAATTATAAAATTATTTTACATGACAAACACTAGCACATGTTAAAAAAGAGTTAAAAAAATAAAATATCTCAATGTGGTTAATTACAATGCAAAAAAAATCAGTTCTAACCGACTGTCATTTTTGCAAAAAAAATATTGTATTCAGCATACTAAATAGACTCTTGATATTGTCCTTTACTAGCATATAGTTTCCAAGTATTTTCATTACTACATAAATATCCATTTGTATTTTAAATTAACCCTTAATAATAATTATAAAACAATAAATGATAGACGCAAGATTCAAATACACGATAATTTCTTAGCATGTTCGCTTTCGACAAAGTATTTCGTGTTATTGGAGTTCTGCCAAACTCTAAATTATATGCGCAGTTGTAATATCAGCTCGTTCACAAAGACTTTTGTAGCCATCTAGCTGGCTGAAATGAGAACTAACAAGGCATTCATATTACAACCTCAACCTAAGACTATGAAAACACCCTTTAACCAAACAAAGTTTCAGAAAATTCTTTTCTGATTTCATTTTCATGGAATTTGATTCCAATTTCACGAAACAAAGAAAGGATTTATTTGTAATTTTGCGTCAAAATCACAAAGACAAAATGAACGAAATTACAAGGCCCGAAAACGATACCTATAAATTCAGACTTCCTGTTCAGATACGCTTCAGCGATCTGGATGCATTGAATCACGTAAACAACAGCTTCCAGGCTCAATACTACGATTTGGGAAGGATAAACTATTTCGAGAAAGTAATGGGTCAACAATTGAACTGGAGTGAAATACTGGTGGTGATAGTAAATACAGAAACAAATTTTTACATGCCCATAGTGCAGGGAGACGAACTGTTTGTAGAAACAAAAGCCGTCAAATTCGGAAACAAATCCATGACAACCCATCAAAGACTTATTACCGCCAAAGGAGAGGTCAAGGGAACCTGCAAAACGATTCTTTCAGGCTTCAACAGAAATACCAACACCTCGGTTCCTATTCCCGAAGATTTCAAACGAAGATTTCTGGCTTACGAAAACCAAACGAAATAAGTCCCTGATTCATTTGCGACCGAAATCGGCCGGAATCTCTCCCCATTCTTCAGTATTCCATTTCAGGACAGGAGTGGAATAAGTATTGTTTTCAAGCCACTGTTCCGCCCTTGCAATATATTCGAACAAGTCTTTGTTCTTTTCTGTCCTTTTAAGTCTTGTACGACATTTTTTCTGTCTGACCCAAAGCATGGCATTACGGCTGTCGGTATAAAGAGGCTGTGGAAGATTATGCTTTTTCAGATATGCCAGACCGTGTACTATTGCAAGAAATTCCCCTATGTTGTTGGTGGCATTGGGATGCGAGAAATAAAAAAGACGCCTTCCGTCCTTGACATAAACTCCCTGATACTCCATTTTTCCGGGATTTCCGCTGCATGCAGCATCGGTAGCTATACTGTCGGTGACGGGAAGGGATGAAGGAGTTTCCGAGATATTTTTTTTCAAAGACGCTTTCTTCGCATATATGTATTTTTCCGGAGATTCACCGTATGCCTTTTCTGCCTGCGCAATATCGTCAAACGACTTGTACATTGCATTTTCATAACCCTCAATCTGTCGCTTGCATTCTTCCCAAGTATGGAACACGCCTTTTTCACGGCCTTTCCAGACTACATAATATTTGTTCTTTTTAGCCATCAATCATCTTATTAACGTTATGTCACCAGAACCTGTATAGGTTTTGCCCCCCTGACACTTGACCTCCAGTCTGTAATAATATACTGCGGCATCGCATCTGTTGCCCTTGTAGGTTCCGTCCCAACCCTCGTCCAGTCTGTTCGTCGAAAACACCTTTTCTCCCCAACGGTCGTAAATCTCGAAAATGAAACTGTCAATCCAGTCTCCCTTTACGAATACGGCATCGTTCTTTCCGTCGCCGTTCGGGGTGAATATATTTGGCACATATATGTTGGGCTTTCCGCAATTTACCACATCCACATGCACGAATACGCTGTCTTTCAAATCACATCCCTTGTTGTCCGTCACATAAACATAAAACATGGTACTCTCATACATAAGGGCATCGGTAGAAGAGGAATGCGGTGCCACCAGATTCTCACTCGGATACCAGCTGTAATTCATTTGAGGTATATGTTTCGAGGAAAGGGTTACGACCTGTCCGTCATACACTCTGTCCTGACTTGTGGAAACCCAGAAATCTTCAAATACGTCCGTATATGTTATGCTGAACGACTCTTCACATTTGCAACCGTTGGCATCAGTTACCTGCAAAGAATAATCCCCGCTGCACAAATCCGTAAGCATAGCTGCATTTTCTCCGTTGGACCACTGATAGGAATATGGGAAAGTGCCGCCTGAAACCACAGCCTCCGCCGTTGCCGAACAACCCTCCGGGCAAAGGTTCTCGCCATATGCTACATTCAACCTTACGGTATCCAACTGCAATATATCTATTGTGTCATTGTATTTGCATCCTTGTGCATCGGTCAGTTCATAAACGTAAACTCCGGTGCAAAGTCCCGACAAGGAGAGCCCGGTCGAGCCGTCCTGCCACTCAATCGCGTATGGTGCGACACCACCCGTAGGATTAAGCGTTATTGTTGCCGTACATACACCTTGACAAGGGTTGTCCGTCTTTTGGAAATCCACATCCAAATCGCTCGGACTGCTTATCTCAAACTCCTGTGTTGCAGTACATCCGTTGGCATCGGTTATCGTAAGAGTATAATTGCCAACTGACAAATCACCTATTGAATCCAGTCCTTCACCGCTTTGACCGTTGCTCCACTGAAAAAATACCGGTTCGGCAAAACCGTCGGTTGTTGCCGTCACATAGCCGTTGCTTTCGTTGTTGCAACGGGTCTGGTGAGGCTCTAAACCCAATATTCCACCCTCATAATTCATGAACACGCTGTCCTTGCCGAAACAATTGCCTTCTCTCGCAAAAAGATACAGCCAGCGCGAGGTATAATTTTCCAAAGTAAAAATACCATTGTCGGAAAATATGGTATCGGCAAAATCTCTGCTCCATGAAGCGCACACTTCCGCAGAAGGATTTATTTCATTTGAATTTATCACATACGGATTACTGCAATAGTTTATTGTATCCTGCAGTTCCATTTCCAGATACCTCACTTCAATTCTCTGAATCACAGTATCGCTGCATTCCTCCGTATGTATTATCAATCTGTATTCCCTGTCTTCGGTAACCAACGCATGAGGATTTGGAGCGGTTGAATCGGTCAGTCCAATACCAGGCCACCAAAGGAACGTGACATCGGAAGAAGGAAAAATATCAAGGCCTATCTGTACATAGTCATTCAGACATGCGGAAACGGTATCAAGGGTATCCGATTGGGAATCCAATATGATTATCTGCTTTACAAGAGTATCCGAAGTGACACATCCATCCTGCTTGTAGGCTATCAATGTCACATCATAGATACCTGCATTCTCATAGGTGTAAACGGGATTCTCTTCAACAGAAAAGCCACCGTCTCCGAAATCCCAATAAAAAGAATCTCCTCGCCCCGTATTTTCAAATTCCGCTTGTTGAGGATAACATACATAATCGGGTATTTTAAAATCCGCAACCGCAAAATCATCATGTATATTGAACTTAAATGCAGCCATATTGCAATTGGAAGAATTGTTCTGACTGCTCCAAACATTGTCTGGAAATACAGGAAATCCCTGACTGCCACCGCAACTTGCGCAAACTACCTGATACAGATTGCTGAACTTGTCGAATCTGCTTGTTCCTCCATCCACATGATCCGTACCTACATACTGAGAAGATGAGACCTCTCCGAAAAACGTCGCATAATCCAACGCGGAAGCATCGGAGGCCATTGCCATCAAATAAAAGTCCTGTCCGTCCGTCTGAGTCTGATAAGCATCGCCTGACAACTGCATGTTATACGTTCCAAAATTGGTACTGTTCGGCAAGGTCATATACTTAAACATGCGTCCCCACCCAGAAAGATAAACTCTTCCGCAAACATCAACCACAAATGCGGTAGGAGAAATATTTATCCTGCCGTCACCCGTACCGAATACCGTACTCCAAATCAGAGAGTCCAACATAGGCGTAAATTTCGCTATAAACTGCCCACTGTTCGGAATACTGTATTGGGCATTGTAAACCAAGGTTGAACCGCTTGCCTTGGTTTGTCCGAAAATATGAGGATTGTCATTGCGGTCCGTTCTTACAAAATAGGACAAGTCAAAAGTGTCCGAGCCGAAATAAGTAGATGCCAAGAGCTGCGAACCATCGTATGACACCAGACTTACAAAAGCATCGGTCATTCCAGAATTCGAAGTTGTATTGTATGCTTGTGCACAAGTTGGAAAGTCAATACTTGAGGTACCTCCCGTAACATATAGTCTGTATTCTGAATCGGTATCGACTGAAAAGATTGCATCATCTCCACTTCCGCCTATATAAGAACCGAAAAGCATGGAAGACAACGAATAATCCAATTTAAAAACAATACCTTCCTGTCCTCCGCCAAACTGATTTTGAAAAGCATTATCCGTCACCGGAAAATCATCCGAAAAAGTGGAACTCCCGACATATACATTATTACGGTCATCTGTTATGATTTCGCCTCTTGCCCCGTCTCCATAGTTTGCATAAAGCGTATCATTACCCAAATAAACCGTAGACTGCTCGGAATTGTATCTTTCCCTGTAATTCAATCCGTCGTTTCCCGAGCCCCCGACAAATGTTGAGGCAAGCAGCTGCGTTCCGTCCGAACTGAATCTGTTCACAAAGATATCGACACCGAAAGGAAAAACAATGGTACCATCATACGTAACCGTACTGCCTCCGGAGAACATTACACCAAAAGCATTTGACGTAGTAGGGAAATTTGAACTGCCCGTAGTGCCGAAAACCAACAGTTCACCGAATTGATTAACCGTCATACTGTGAGGCATCTCACTCTGATTACCTCCGAAATAAGTTGAAAATATCAGATCCGTCCCCGCAGAATTAAATTTGCTCACTGCACAATCCCATTCGCCTCCGAAATCATCGTCAAATGCTCCAACGCTCGTGGGATATCCGTCTCCTCTTACAATGGAACCGGTATACATGTTACCGTCAGAATCATACGTTGCGGTAAATCCCCAATTATCGCTTGTCGAACCGGAATAGGTAGAAAACACAAGCGTGGGATCTACAACCAAAGCCTTGGTCGAATCATAGGTTCCCAAATCATAGCAAACTTCTCCGTCTTTCAGAACAAACCTCGCCTCAACCTCAACAGTCTTTCCGTCAATCAACTGATACGCATAAGGTTTCAATTCCTCCATCCTACCCAAACACGTATGCAAAACGAGACAACCACGTTCAGAATCCAATTCCAACTTGTCCAACCCCTCATATCTCAACCTTATATTCTTGTAATCCGCACCCGCACTCAAAACGAATTCATGCTTGATCCCCGTTTCAGCTCCGTAAATCTTCCAATCTATCCCCTCATAAACATTTCTGTACAGAACATATCCGTAACTTTTCACACCCGTTTTCCATTTGGATTCGTCATTCCCTATGAAATAGTTGGAATATCCCTGCAATACATCCCCTTCCGTCAATTCGGAAAGCCTCATACCTAAAGGCTCTATCAGAAAAGAATGTTTCCTTTTATCCCCATAAACAAACAAAAGAGACCTTTCTTGCAAATACAAAAAGCCCTTGTTCAACCGCACTCTGTACCTTACATTCTCATTCCACTGTCCCTTATTCTGTTCAAACCTGAATGCACTTTGGCCAAAAACAATCTGAAACAAAATCAGAAACGAAACAAACAATAAAACCTTTTTCATACATTCCTATTCCTTCTGCGAAGGTATAAAAAATATTTCACAATAAACAATTATTCGTTATTTGATACGTTTAATCAGAAATACAGTATGATATGAAAAAAATTTCGATTCTTTTTGCGTTTATCATGATTGCAAGCATGACTTGCAACGCCCAATTGTTCAAATTCGGTATTTCGGCAGGATTGGGAGACCAAGCCCCCATATTTGAAGGCTCTTTAAACGACAAGGCTCCCGTAAGGGCCGGCGCGACAGCTGAATTCATACTCCCTATAATAGGACTTGGAGTGGAAGGTTCGCTGTTTTATGAGAACTCCCCTTTAATGTACGCCAACACCAGTATGTTTACAGACCGTTACAGTTTCTTGAAGGTACCGGTAGCCGTAAAATGGAGAATAGGATTACCTATCGTAAAAGTTTTTCTGACATTCGGACCATATTACAGCATGTCATGGGACAAAGACTTGAAAAACTCCGTTAATGAGGATTCATTCTCATTCTTTGGATTGGAAACAAGCGTGGGTGCTGAAATACTAAACAAAATCCATGTAAGGATAGGATACAACTATCCTTTGTTCAGTGACACGCAAAAAATCATTTACGACAGAAATTCCAGCATATTTTTGGGCTTGGGTTACTGGTTCTGACAAACGGTCAGCCCAACGCCCTGACTATCTCTGTCACCAAAGGGTGTCTTATTATGTCCGAGGGTTGCAACTCCACAATTGAGATTGCATCTATTCCCTTTAACTTGTCAAGCGTAGGCAAAAGTCCGGATGTTTGATGGGCAGGCAGGTCTGTCTGCGTAACATCTCCCGTTATTATGAACTTGGAATGTCTGCCCATCCTCGTAAGGAACATCTTTAGTTGGAGCGTGGTGGCGTTTTGCGCCTCATCCAATATTACAAACGCGTTTTCCAATGTACGTCCTCTCATGAAAGCCAAAGGAGCTATCTCTATGGTTTTATCCTGAAGGTATGCATCGAGTTTCTGTTGTGATATCATATCACGCAAGGCATCATACAAAGGTTGAAGATAAGGATCCAGCTTGTCCTTCAAGTCACCGGGCAAAAATCCGAGAGCCTCTCCCGCTTCCACTGCCGGACGAGTAAGTATTATACGCCTGACCTGTCTGGATTTCAACGCCCTTACCGCCAAGGCAACCGCAGTATAAGTCTTGCCGCTGCCCGCAGGACCTATGGCAAACAACATGTCGTTACGCTCTATCTCCCTTACCATTCTCTCCTGATTGCATGTGCGGGGTTTAATCTTCAAACCGTTTACCCCGTAAACCAGTACGGTATCCTCCGTAAGGCTCTCCATAACCTTGCCGGACTTTACTGACATTATAGACTTCTCATCCAACATACCGTTTGCCGATTGCAAGTCAAGCAGTGAAGTGAAAAAAGACTCGAATACCTCCAAATTCTTCTCCTCTCCGCTAACCGTAAGGACATTTCCCCTTTCATTCAATACGAGCTCAGGAAACAATGCTTCTATAAACCTGAAATTCCTGTTGTTTACCCCCCAAAAGGAAAGCAAATCCAAATCCTGCAAATCTATTTTCTTTTCTATCGTCATTTACCTGTTATTTTTATTTCCGTCCTTCTGTTTTTAGCCCTTCCTTCCTCAGTATCATTAGTTTCCAACGGTCTTGAAAATCCATATCCTTTGGCTTGCAAACGAGTGGAGTCTATGCCTTTCTCCTTTAAATACCCCACCACGGCCTCAGCCCTTTTTTCCGACAATGTCAGATTATATTGCTCCGAGCCCTGATTGTCGGTATGTCCCTCCACAACTATGCTCAATGTAGGGTTCTCTTCCAACAGCCGCACCAAGGTATTCAATTCGACAAACGAACTCTCCAACAACTCATAGGAATCTGTGGCATAGAATATGTTTTTCAAAACCACACTGTTCCCAACCACAATTGGAACAAGCTCCAAATCCTTTTCAAAAGCATGCTCGGGATTATGGTCCTCCAATGAAAAGTTTTCCGAATGGAACATATAGGATGGAGATTGCGCTGCAAGGGCATATTGCTTTCCTATCGGCAGACATATCAGATAATGTCCGTTTATGGAATCGGAAACGCTCTCGGTAGCAATCCGTCCTGTGGACAAATCCTTTACCTGAAGCCTTGCCTTGACCGCCTTGCCAGTTTCCCTGTCCATGACATTTCCCTTCATATATGTAACCGCAACAGGCCTTGCCTTGTCATAAAGTTCGAAACCGTACAAGTCCAATCCGCCGTAACCGCCCTCCCGTTCCGAAGCATAGATTGCATAATCTCCCAAAGGCGAAACGACAAGACTTGTCTCGTCTGCCGAAGTATTGATGGGATAACCCATGTTTTCAACCGATACAAACCTGCCATTGTCCAAAACGGAATAAAATATGTCCATGCCGCCCATGCCACAATGATAATCAGAAGCGAAATACAGCCTGCCGTTCGAAGGATGTATGAAGGGCGAAAGCTCCTTTCCTCTGGTGTTTATGACCTTGCCACAGTTTTTTGCCTTGGTCCATTCACCGTTGTCCTGCAAATAGGAATAATATATGTCGCTTTGACCGTAACCGCCCTCTCTGTTGGAAACGAAAAACAGAGTCCTGCCGTCCGAAGCTATCGAAGGCTGCGCATCCCAATAGGGACCGTTGACGTTTTTGCCCAGATTCCGAGGCTCACCCCACCTGTCGCCCAAACGTTCCGAAACATATATGTCACAACTCCCCAATCCGTCCTGAGCATAACAGCGTGTGAAATAAATGAAACGCCCGTCCGGACTTATGCAACCGGCTCCTTCATTGTTCTCGGAGTTCAACACGTCGAACACCTTCCCTGCCTTACCCCATTCATTTCCCGTTCTGACCGACATGTAAAAGCCCTCTTCGGGTTGTCTTCCGTCATCAAACAGGGTCTGACGGGTAATCAACAGTTCCGAACGGTCCGCCGTCATGGTGGGAAGGTATTCGTTGTTCGCACTGTTTATATTCGGGCCCATATTCTTCGGATTGAATTCCACGGGATTGTCCAACGCATCGATTCTGAAGCGGAAACATGAAATCAAATGCGAAGCCTCATCCCTTCTTTCGGCATAACGCTCGCCATCGGGAACAAGCGACAAATATTTTTCCAAATAGACTATCGCACTGTCATATTTCTCTTCCCTCGAATATATGTCGGACAATTTCATATACGCATTGAAATCGTATTTGTCGTCAATCCTTTCTACCTCAAGCAACATTCCTTTCGCCTTTTCGAAGGACTTTTCGGCGTAATACATCTCTCCCAAGGCCAGATAGGCCGATTGGAAATCTTCATGATCGGATATTATGTCCAACAACAGTTTTTCCGCCTTGTCATATTCAGTTTTCGCCATCATGGCAACAGCCCTTTCGAATTTTTTCTCGGCCTTGGACTGTGCCGACAAATGAAACGGTACAAGCAGACAAAGAACTATACAAAACAATATTTCCTTTCTCATCAAATTATTCTTTTTGCATGGATACGAAAACAGAATACAAATGTACGAAATAGGATTGAAACACAAGGTCATCTTAACGGTCGTAAATCAAATCAAATTACGTAAAAACGGATTCTGAAAAGAAAAAAATGAATTCAGAAAAGATTTTATTGGAATTTGATTTCATTTTTCCTGAACCAAGTTCCAACAAAACGAAAAAAAATACCGGTTCAACCGGACAAAAAAATGAGGCCTGACACTTACGTTCAAACCCCATTTCCCCATGAAAAGAATTATTTTTTATAGCTTACGTCAATCATCGTATCTTTTGAAGTTTCCGTTCTTGTCGAACACTATGTCCACTCCGTTGTTCAAATCAACATCGTACTCTCTTTTGTCCTTGCTTATCTGCTTTACGAAATTCGCAGGATGTTTCGCCTTGACGTAATTCACTATTGCCGCAGGCATAGCCTTTTCCGGAACACCGGGAGCGGTTTTTACCTCTATGTCTTTCCATTGTCCGTCTCCGTTGAACTCTACGCTCGAACCGTCTTCGAACACCACCTCATAATCATGGTCAAACAAATCCTTCTCACTGTAAACGACAGAAATGGTTTTATCCGCAAAATGAGTCTTTACAAACTTTTGAGCTGCCGCAGGCAAACCTGAGAACTCTATAACTTTACTTTCAGAACTTTCGCAAGCCAAAAATGGGAACACCATCAATACTGCCAAAATCAATTTCTTCATAATAATCCTGTTTTTTTTAGTTTCTAATTCATTTTCTTTCTGATTGCAAAAGTATAATCAAAAACTGAAAAAAAACTGAAAAAGAAAAAAAATATCAGTTTTTAGAAAGAATAAATACGTGTCTGTCATTCTTGTACTCATATTCTATGTTCAAATTTCCGTATTTGCAGATTCTTTCAACCAATGCCAATCCCAATCCGGTTGAAGAAGACTTGTCCGTCTGCTTGTAAAAACAAGTAAATATCAACTTTGAATCCAAAGCCTCTTGTTTCCCAGTATTTTCTATTCTAAGCTCGTTATCGTTTATTTCAATATCTATCAAACCGTCTCTTTTATTGTGACAAAAAGCGTTTTTAAGAAGATTGTTTATCAATATGTCACCCAGAATTGGATTGACAAATAGATACATCGTCCCTTTTTCATTTATTACAGCATTTATGTTCCATGAGGAAAACATATCCTTGAACTGCTGCATCTTTTCTTTCAACAATTCGTTCACGTTCACCGTTTCCCTTTTTGGGAATTGGGAATTGTCTATTTTTGACAAAAGCAGAAGGGTCTTGTTCAGTTTTGTCAGTTGTCTCAAGGTCTTCAAGGTTGACAATATTGCCTCCATCTGTTGTTCATTAAGCGATTCGTCCTGAAGCAAGGCCTCAAGCTGGTTGATGCTTACCGCAAGCGGAGTCTGCATTTCATGAGAGGCATTTCCGATAAAGGTTTTTTGTTGCAGGCATGTTTCCTCTACCTCCCTTACGCTTTGTCTTGTCGCATCGTAAAGAGACTGGAATTCCTTTATCTGTGTTTTTTCCGGCAAAGGACGGCTGTTTGTTCCGAGTTTATAGTTCTGCTGCCATTCCAACAAGGTATACAAAGGTTTCATGCTTTTCCTGTAAACCCACCAATATGCAATCAAAATGGATACAATCAAAATAATCACTATCATGACAACCCATTGGAAAATGGCTTCTATCAAATCATCCTTTTCTATTATCGGGGTAAATATCTGCAATTTGAAATAATCACCATTCACATCGTAAAAGGACATCGTAAGTATCTTGCACGGTTCATATTCATTCTTGTCTTGAACAAATATGTTTGTATCCGTGAAAGTCATTTTCTCATACAGTTTCGCCTCCTGTGCGGTTATTCTGTCTATTATGAAAGAACTGTTTGTAGCATCATAGGAAAGGGAATCCAGTTTACCTTCATTTTTTCTCGCGATTATACGGTATGCATACAATTCCAAAGCATCCTCTATCTCATCGTCTATCTCATGAAGTATGGCAAAATAGAAAAATATGGACCAAAGGATAATGACCAAGGAAATGATTATCCCCGCTCTCAAGAGTATGTATGAAAGAAGTCTCATTCCGCTTTAATCGTTAATTTGTAGCCAAGACCGTAAATGGATTTCAATTCCACATTTGCGGAACCTTCGTTAAGTTTTTTTCTCAGGTTTTTCATCTGAGCGTATATGAAATCATAATTATCCATATAGTCGAAATTATCACCCCAAACGAACTCTGCCAGGGTATTCTTGTCTATCAGTCTGTCTGCCCTGTTGACGAAAAACTCCAGGATTTCATATTCCTTTTTGCTCAAAGGCAAAGGTTTTTCCATGACAAAGGCCTGTTTCTCACTTGTTTCAAGACGCAAATTCCCGTAAGCCGTTCCGAGTCCCGCATTACGATTCTTTCTTCTTATAACGCTTTTTATTCTTGCCGACAAT
Organism: uncultured Bacteroidales bacterium; assembly: GCA_944320415.1. Lineage (GTDB taxonomy): Bacteria > Bacteroidota > Bacteroidia > Bacteroidales > P3 > Onthomorpha. The sequence goes on along the minus strand of CALUHJ010000005.1, from coordinate 3,536 downwards.
TCGGCCAAATGATACGGTTTGGGCATATAGTCATCAGCTCCCAAGTCCAAACCGTTCACCTTGTCCTCTATTGAATCCTTCGCCGAAAGAATGATAACACCTGTTTCATTTGAGTCCTGTTTAATCTGCCTAAGCAAATCCAAACCGTTGCCGTCAGGCAACATTATGTCCAACAATACACAGTCATACAAGGAAACGGCAATCTTGTTTTCCGCCTCTTTAAACCTTTCCGCCGTTTCGACAGAATAACCTTCCTTTTCAAGTTCTTCCTTGGTTATACGGCTCAAAGTCTTCTCATCTTCGACAATCAATATCTTCATAATTGCAAATAAGCTTCAACACCTTACATGCTGAAGCTTACAGTTCAAATTTAAAAATCTATTCCAAAATTATTTCTTTGCAGGCAATACTTCCACCATCTCAACCTTAAACACCAACATACTACCTGCTGGAATTACAGGACTATCCTGATTGCCGTATGCCAAATCTGGATGAATCCAAAACTCGTAAACGGCTCCAGAAGACATCAACGACAGACCTTCCAACATTCCCTCAATCAAATTGTTCATTGCAAAAATAACAGGATCTCCCCCTCTTTCAAAAGTGTTCTCAATAGGTTGACTCAACTTACCGTCACTACCCAACGCCCTTAATTCATACTGAATCCTTACCCTGTCATTCGAATTGGAAGGTTTAGGTCCCTTGCCTTCCTTTTCCACTCTGTATTGCAACCCGGATGCAGTGGTAATCACACCTTTTGCATTTTTGTTTTTCGCCAAAAACTCCTCAGCGGCTTTTCTGTTCGGAACAGCCTTGTTTTCCGCCATTTTCCGCTGCTTATTCATCATCTCGGCTTCATACTTCTGCATTACCTGATTCATCTGCTGGTCCGTCATCACTCCGGAAGTGTCTCCGGAATAAGCCTGCTGATAAGCTCTTGAAAATATTTCAGGATTTATCTCCATACCTTGAGACTTCATGTTCATTCCCGTAAAATATCCCATAACATAAGAGGCCGAATCCGAAAGGTTCTTCAAATCCCCCAAGTCCACATGCTGTTGTTTTTGAGAACATGCCGTGAATCCACCAAAGGCTACAAAAGAAACCGCAGCCAATAAATAAAGTTTCTTTTTCATAGAATTTTTATACCTATTGTTCTGACCGGCAAAATTATAAATTATTCATTAAAGTAATGATTAAAAATCAAGAAAAACATATCGGTTAAAAGCAAAAATAACTACTTTTGCAGCCAAAAGGCAAAGCAACTCACCCAAATGCCGTTTTGAAACCGAATGTAAATAAAACAAATCGCAAAAATGAAGAACAAGTACACAGATTTGATTGAACAAACATTTGAATTCCCGCAAGAAGAATTCAAGGTGGAAGAAAACGAACTTACCTTCCACGACATACCTTTAATGGATATAATAAAACAATATGGAACGCCTCTGAAGATTACATATTTGCCAAAAATATCTTCCCAAATCCAAAGAGCCAAAAAACTGTTCAACGTTGCAATTGCAAAAACAGATTATCAGGGCAGCTACAACTACTCATACTGTACAAAAAGCTCTCATTTCTCATTTGTACTTGATGAGGTGATAAAAAACGATGTGCATTTGGAAACCTCATCCGCATTTGACATAAACATAATAAACGAATTGTATGAACAAGGCAAAGTAAAGAAAGACCAGTTCATACTATGCAACGGCTTCAAAAGACCGCAGTATATTGAAAACATAGGTGAACTGATAAAAAACGGATTCACCAATGTTATTCCGATAATAGACAATATGGAAGAAATCGACTTATTGGACGCAGACGTTGAATCCGGTTGCAACGTTGGCATACGCATCGCTTCCGAAGAAGAACCCATGTTCGACTTCTACACTTCTCGTTTGGGAATACGATACAACTGCATATTGGATTTCTACAAACAGAAGATAGCCACAAATCCAAAATTCAAGCTCAAAATGCTTCACTTCTTCATAAACACCGGCATAAAAGACTCCGCATATTACTGGAACGAACTGCAAAAATGCGTAAACGTATATTGCGAACTGAAAAAGATATGTCCCGATTTGGAATCATTGGACATAGGCGGAGGTTTCCCTATAAAAAATTCCCTGGGCTTCGAATACGACTATGAGTACATGGCGGAAGAAATACTGGCCCAAATAAAGGACATATGCAACAAGCAAAACATCACGGAGCCCAACATATTCACCGAATTCGGTTCATTCACCGTGGGAGAGGCAGGCTGTATCCTTTACAGCATAATAGATCAGAAAAGACAGAATGACCGAGAGCTCTGGTATATGATAGACTCTTCGTTCATCACAACCTTACCCGACACATGGGGAATAGGACAAAGATTCATCCTGTTGCCGATAAACAAGTGGGACAATGAATACCAAAGGGTTTTTCTCGGAGGACTGACATGCGACAGTCAGGATTACTATTCGGCCGAAGCACATTCAAATGCCGTATTCCTTCCAAAATACTCCAACGATGACGAAGAACCCCTGTATATCGGCTTTTTCCATACCGGAGCCTATCAGGAAAGCCTTGCAGGTTATGGAGGAATACAACATTGCCTGATTCCGCAGCCTAAACACATTATTCTGGACAAGGACGAAAACGGAGAATGGACAACAAAACTCTTTGCCAAGGAACAAAGTCACAAGTCCATGTTGAAGATATTGGGTTACTGACACATATCCACAAACAAAAACCATCCGCCATGCGGAATTGTCCGAACATTCCGCACGGAAACAATATCATCATGCCGTTTGCCCGCAACGGAACTTTGTTTGGCAGAAATGAATTCAGAAAAGAAAAAAACGGATTCAGAAAAGAATTTTTTGTCTTCTGAAAAGAAAAAACAAAAGCGGCAGGGTAAAAGATTACCTGCCGCAAACATTATCAATGTGTCCTGTTTTTCAATACGGATTATTCCTTTTCGGCTTCTGCTTTGTTAAACAATATATAATAAAGGCCCTCATCCTCATACATTTCCTTGACATACATATCATCCTGCTTATGTTCGTTGATGAGATTCACGAGTTCGTCAGTCGTAGAGGCCGTTGTAATGACATAGAAACCTTTTCTATTTTCCTCTTTAAAATAAAGATGTTTCATAGCTATGGTTTTGCCCTTCTCACCCGAAGGTTTGATTATCTCATACAAATCATAAGATTCCGGATCGCTCAATTCCTCATCATTGTAAATGATTTTCGTTTCAATTTTTCCTTGTGAAAAGGCAATGCCTGCAAACATAAGGGCGGCCAACAAAACAAATGTTCTTTTCATAATAATCAATTTTTTATTTGTCATTAAATTCATCGCGTTGCAAACATACGGAAAATCTCTGGAATAACCTCGAAAAACGGGTGAAATGACGCTAAACGACTTAATATCAGAGTTGTTACGGTGTCAAATGATGACAAGCCGAAAAAGCGGAAAACGCAAAGAAAAGCGGATTTAAGAAGAAGAATGGTTTGCAAATCATTACCCGTGAAAGAGTAAGATTTAAC